>NZ_BCQB01000013.1 GCF_001544215.1 Enterococcus durans NBRC 100479 = LMG 10746 | reverse complement strand
AGATCATAGGATTTGTCTGCACGCACATTTTCAATATCGATTCCACTGATCCCTTTAAGTTCTCTAAGTAAAAATTGTTGGAACGCAATTCGATAAATCGGCAATGTGTCGATATCGATCCCGATTTTGACAGACTTGGCAATGTAAAAATCGATCATCATCAAAACATTCGCATATTGGATCATCAAATATTCTAATTGTGTCTCGTCAAATTTTTTAGAAGAAAATTGTTCAATGGTTGTTTCTTTTAGCCGTTCTAGTAACTGACTGAGGGAATGTCCCAACATCTTTTTTTGTTGTTCCAATAGATGTTCTTGATCGTAGATCAGCATATGCCCATCAAAAAAATACAGTTCATTATTGATTTGTGACAGTTGATAACCCACAGCCTTTTCTTCCTTTATTTTTAGACGTCTGGGCCGATAATGCCACAACATTGTTTCTCGGATATATGTATCCAAGACAGCAGTCGGCAGTTTTTTGCTGCGCGTCAAATCATACTGATAAAAGTGTTCCTCATCCAATACTGCAAATGACACAAAAAAACTGTAGAACATGAGTGTTTCATAATTACTCAAGTCAGCCGCAGTTCGACTTAGATAAAGCGAAAGGACTGGATCGATCACTTGGTACAACCGATCATTCTCATAAAGTGTTTTTCTTGTTTTCAACGTTTTGAAAGTCGTTTTTTCACTCATTAGTCGTTTCCTCGTGATTCCTAACCAACAAGCAATTTTTATTGATGCATCCGCTGAAAAAGTTGTTTCTACCGAACGTTCCAACCCTAGGATCAATGGTCGTTTTTCCGGTGTATTCTGTAAGAAAAGAGGTCGTTGAGATTCTGGGATGAATTGAAAGAGGACATAATAAAAGTACCGAACTTGTAGTTCTTCCCCATAGATTTGTCCATTTTTGATTTGAAGAGAAAATTCTTTCAATAAATGATTCAATTCTTTGATTTTGCGAAAAACAGAAGATTCGCTGATATTGAATGCAGTAGCTAAACGAACGATCGACGCTTGTTGATGTTCTAAAAGATATGTGAGCAAATTGAATTTCAAACTTTGTTGAAGCAAGAATAGACATATCTGTTCTAAACTCGTGTCATCACCTAACTCAAGGATAACTTGAAACTCTGTTCTTTTGACTTCTACTTTTTTGCGCATCATCGAGCCGATCCATTCAATATCTTCCAGATACTGGTCAAAGGCTGATTTAGAAAGATTCACTTTCTCCCTTAGTTCACTGCTAGAGGCCTTGCCACCTTGCAACACAAGTTCTCGCAACAACAAGACTTGTAACTGTTCTTTTTTTTCCAATAATTGTTCAATCTTCATGGGTGTCTTCAACCACCTTTGTAAAAGGGATCGGCATCCGATATTCCGGTTGGAAGAATAATTCGTGTTCCTCAAGTTGTTCCAATGTCCAGCTTTCTTCGATTGCTAGCGTAAATTGATCCAACAGATGGAAAATATTGCCTTTGCTTTGAAGCTGCGCACCAACTAACTGTTGCTGTTCATTTTGGATGATCTTGATCTTTACTGGCTGATGATCCGTAGCAGAAACCTGAGTTGTTAGATACTCTTTTGTGATTTGTTGGGGATAAAAAATGCTTTCTTCTTCTGTTATCCCTACGCTTCCTAGAAAATAGCCAAACCAATGATTGCCCACTGGACGATAGGTTCCCGGATCTTTCGTTGGTTTACCACTGATCGTTCGACTAACGACATGTGCCGTGCGTATCGCATTATTTACCAGTGACACGTACATTTTTTCTTCTGTCGGACGAAAATTCACCTGGATCGTGTCACCAATTGCGTAAATGTTTTTTGCCGAAGTTTGTAAGTAATCATCCACCCAGATCGTTCCGTCATCATTTAGTTTCAATTTTTCTTGCCAAAGTCGGTTATCTGGTCTTGTGTGGTTTGCCAATAAAACCAGATCATACCGTTCTTTTCGCTGATCCGTAGTGACTGTCACTGACTCAGATTCCACCAACGATTGGACCTGCTCGTTCAAGAAGACAGGAATCTTTCTTTTTTCCAGTTCTTCACGTAACGGGGCAACCATTTCAGGATCAAAATAGCGGAACAACAAATTTTTTCGGCTTTCATATAAGTGGATCTGCTTATTTTGACCCACCAATCCTTCCGCCAGTTCAATACCCACCTGACCGGCACCAACAATAGCTACCTTTTGTGCTTGTGCGATTTTTTCTTCTAAAGGTTCCTTTAAATGAGCATCTCTCACCGAACGGATCAATTCACTTTCTGTACTGATCGTTTTGAATTGTTGGTTCGACCCTGTAGCGATGACTAAGTGATCAAAAGTCAACTGGCCACCGTTTTGCAAAATAAGCGTGTTCGTCGTTGTCCCTAACGAAGCCACTTCTGTATTGATTCGCACATCCACATTGTAGAACGCTTCCATTTTTTCTTTTGTCATCCAGTAAAGCTGCTTTTCCTCAGTGATTTCTTTTTTCAAAAGCAAGTTGATTCCACTGGGGATAAAACCTATCTTCGCCTGTTTTTCAATCAATATGATTTCACTATCCGGACAATGCTTGCGCAGTGCCATTGCAGTGTGGATTCCTGCGAAGGAACCACCAACGATCACGACTCTCATTCATTTCCCTCTTTTCTAACACCCTAATTGAAGGGTATCATGTAACAGCAAATGTTTCAAAAAATGTACTCAGCGAATTGATCAAGTGATTCTGGATTACAAAAAATACTTTCATCTCTAAAATTGACCAACAACCTTCAACTATCGTAAAGCGACACATGTATTTTTAGATCAACATACACTTAGATAAAGATCAGTCTTTGAAAAACCGTTTATCCTTTTGGACTAATTTATGATAGAAAGAAAAAAAGGGAGAGTCTATTAACTCTTTTATTGACTCCTACTTTTGGATATGCAAAAGCTGAGATCTAACAAAAATTTCCTACAAGACCTATCATAATCATTCCCAAAAAAGAGTACGGTATGCTGCATGTTGAAAAATTGTACACAGAGATAATCACTTCATTGAATCAATAAGGAATTACCAATCTGGAAGTATTTCTCTATTTAGAGGTCTAGCAAATATACTCTTATTTTGGTACAAAAAAATAATCTAAATGCCAATCAAGTCGACTAGCATCTAGATATTTCGTCATGATTTATATCCCTAACTCTTTAAAAACGTTCAAACAATCCCTAGCTCAAAAATAGCTAAGCGCACATTTCCTGTAGAATTATTTTTAAACTTTACATTATTTATTAAGTAGAATTACACTTGCTTGTCCTTAACTGAAAATCTTTCTAGTAATACACCAATCAATAAAATTGCTGGAACAAAAATTCCCATTGCATATCTAGGACTAGCCTCCCAAAATAGCAAGAATGTAAAATAACCGGTAATATAAATCATACATAATAAAGCTATTTTACTTTTAGAATTGAACAAATAAATACAGGCCAAGAGCACACCAATATACAATAAATATTGAATCGTCATCATCCAAGAGTACAAGATCAATCCCGTAACCTTACTTGAAAATAAATTTGCTGCCTTTTTAGATTTCCCAGTACCTAAGTAGACTTCAAAAGAAGATTTTAAATCTCCTGATCCCCAAGTAACTGATACCTTATTATTCATTGCCTTTAGTAACTCTTTTATACTTAAATTTGCATAACGTTCCTTAATGATTTTTAAATGTTCTTGTTGTACTTGTGATTTTGGTTCTTTATTTTCTAAAAACAGGTGCCAAGTAAATTGCTGTTCAGCAGTTGAATATGCACCTACGACCCATGTAGATTTTTCATACGTTGTTAACCCTTCAGGAATAGGTGCATTATTAATACCCATCATTAAATAGTGCGTGTTGGGCTGTCCATAATTTGAATCTGGATACAAATGTTGACTGTTTATAAATTGTTTCCATCCAAAGTTTCCAACAAATAAAAATAAGAACGGTAATAATCCAAGTAATTTCCACTGTTTTCTATTGATAATTGCTAAAAATAATGCAATTGCGATTACTAGTATTAAAACCGTGCCCTTACTAATAAAGCCTACAGTACAAAATAAGAGCGCACAGATAAGATTTAAAGTCCAATTTTTTTTGTCTTTGTAACTTTGGATATACCTTGTCATAAAATAAAATGTTAATGAAACAAAAAAGAGTGCCAAAATATCTGTATAAGCAACTGGAACATGTAAAGTAATTTGTAACGCAAAGATAAGCAACTGAACAACAAACAATGAAATAAAATTACTTATTTTTATATTTTTTAGTGCTAGAAAAACAAAAGTTATCGTTAATATATGGATAATAGAAAATACCACGATTAACGCATAGTAACTTTGGCCAAAAAGCGCTTGTACACCCATAAAGATATACATCAAGAGTAAATTTTGTGGGTTCGAGTACATATAATCATAACCCCACTTCGCACCGTCTTTCAGTTGCTGTAAATAATTCAATACAATTCGTGTATCATCCACAGGTTGATTAAAACCTATATATTTTACAAATAATAATAACATGACAAAATAAAGAACTAGTTCGATAGTTAAAAATACATAAGTAAATTTATTTTTTAGAACTGGAAACTTCTTTTTTTTCAACCATTGAATAATCAAAAAATATATCAATAAAGAAAAAATAACACAAATAATATTTACTGTTAAAATCACTTTATAAGAGTAATTATTTCTAAATAAGGAAAAAATCATTCCTATTCTGGGAGAAAAAATACTTGCTGCAATTGTCCACAGTATAAATAGAAGAACTAGACATGAAAAGAATCGAAAAAAAATATTTTTATTTAACTGCATATCACCATACTCCTTTGAATTTTTTGCAAAAGTAAATCAGTCTTTTTTCTTTGTTTAAAAAAAGACCAATGTAATTACTGATAAATTCTAAATGTAGTAATTACATCGACAAATAATATATTTGTAGCGAATGATAGACATTAATAAGTGTCAAAGAAGCATCTAATTTCTTTAAAACAAGATATAATGAAAGTAGCTAAGGCTTTTACATTACTTTAAGCGTGTCATTCTTAAAATCATCATCAATAATAACTATTCATATTTAGAGACATTTTTATAGTTTTCCATTTCCTAGAAAAACAATGCTCTAGATTCTTCCATATCAAAACACGGATTGGTATACCTATCCTTATAAATAAACTCCTTTCAAAAACTTGATATGATAATTTTAATTGATAATACTAAAAAAAGGAACCAAACTAATATATATTTTTTTAACTTGTTTCAGTAAGAATATATTTATAAATGTATACCATTTATTCTTTTTTTATTACTATCTCAGTATTTTACTCTATATTTTTGAATTCTCATGTTTATCTAATAGTTCCATTATTTTTAGTTTCTTCTTACAACTTGTGCTTCTATTCTTTTGTTAAACTATTACTTCTCAAAAACGTTACGTACTTCTTTCACCTCCCGACTTTCTAACTCGTTCACTATAACTCTGCCATTGAGCTGCTTCCGTCACACCATAATTCTTCTGGTGTATAGCGATCCTTTCCATTTAGAACCACTGTTCCATCATCTTCAATAGTGATATTCGAACCGATCCACATATTTCGATTAACTGTTAACAGAAGTTTTCGTTTCCCTTTACCACGTTTTCCGAATTGTAAGGAATCTGTCATATCTCCGACCCAATGCGTACGTATGAATTTCGTTGAGCCATCCTCAAATTCAACTTTTAAAACATTCGCTAGATTTTCAGCACGTACTGCTTTTGGAAATTGTTTCGTCATTTCCTCTCCACTCTTTTGTAATCGTTTTCTTTTGATTATATCACAGACTATCGAATGATAAAAATACGTATCCATTCCACTATGGAATAGAAATCTTCATAACTTGAATTGTTTCACTGCCCTAAGGCTCGTACTATAAAGAAGGAAAGAAAAAAAGGAGGAAATACAAATGACAGAACAACCCTATGACTTAAGAAAAGTCATCGAAGAACTAAAAACTCTTCCTGGACAATACCATGAAACGGATCTTGAAATTGATCCAGAAGCAGATTTATCTGGTGTATATCGCTATATTGGTGCTGGCGGTACGGTCAAACGTCCCACACAAGAAGGACCTGCAATGACCTTCAACAACATCAAAGGCTTTCCTGGAAAACGAGTAAACATCGGAACAATGGCTAGCCGCAAACGTGTTGGTCAAATCTTACACCATGATTATCGTGCATTGGGACGCTTCTTAAAAGATGCCGTTGAGCATCCCCTTAAACCTGTGAAAGTAGACAAAGCGGATGCCCCTGCACAAGAAGTTGTCCACCTTGCAACAGACGCAGATTTTGATATCCGCAACATTTTACCTGCTCCAAAAAATACACCCGAAGATGCTGGTCCATATATCACAATGGGCGTTGTTTTAGGTTCTGATCCTGAAAAAACAATGAGTGACGTAACTATCCATCGCATGGTTTTGGAAGATAAAGATACAATTGGCATGTACATCATGCCTGGCGGACGTCACATCGGTCATTTCCAAAAACAATTCGAAGCATTGAATCAGCCAATGCCTATTACGATCAATATTGGATTAGATCCAGCAATTGCCATCGGAACAACTTTTGAACCACCTACCACTCCTCTTGGCTACAATGAACTATGGTGTGCAGGTGCTTTACGTAATGAACCCATTCAACTCGTTGACGGTGTTGCAGTAAACGAAGTCGGAATTGCCCGCGCAGAATTCATTATTGAAGCAGAAATCATGCCTAACCAAACAATGCAAGAAGATATCAACACGAACTCAGGAAAAGCAATGCCCGAGTTTCCTGGTTATACAGGTGATGCAAATCCGGCTGTGAATGTCGTTAAAGTAAAAGCCATTACTCACCGCAAAGATAATCCAATCATGCAAACAACGATTGGTCCAAGCGAAGAACATGTTTCTATGGCTGGCATCCCTACTGAAGCAAGTATTCTAGCACTTGTGGATAAAGCAATTCCTGGCAAAGTCGTCAATGTTTACAATCCACCAGCTGGAGGCGGCAAATTGATGACAATCATGCAAATCCGCAAAGAAAATGAAGCTGACGAAGGAATCCAACGCCAAGCAGCAATCCTTGCATTGTCCGCCTTCAAAGAATTAAAAACAGTTATTTTAGTTGATGAAGATGTTGATATCTTTGATATGAACGACGTTATGTGGACATTCAACACTCGTTTCCAAGGAGACAAAGATATCATCGTGATTCCTGGCATGAGAAATCATCCACGCGACCCTTCAGAGTTACCACAATACAATCCTGGCGTTATACGCTTCCGCGGGATGAGCGCAAAAACAATCTTCGATGGCACCGTGCCATTCGACATGAAAGAGCATTTTATTCGTGCGCAATTCAAAGAAGTAGATAACTGGAAAGACTATTTAAACTAAGTCTGATGATGCGTCATTTAAGAGTCCTTACCGATTGGTTCTTTCTCATTGATCTTGTTTGATGAGAGAGCCGATTGGTATTTTCCTTTAATACTAAAAAACAGAAGGGAACGATCCAAATGAAAAAAAAAAAATCGTAGTTGGTGTAAGTGGCGCCTCTGGTATCATTTATGCAATCAATTTTGTAAAAAAATTAAAAGAAAATCCATTAGTCGAAACACATGGTATTATCAGCACTTGGGCAAAAGAAAATTTAAAATTGGAATCAGATATGACGCTTCATGAATTTGAAGACCTATTTGATTATCATTATTCGAACAAAGACTTAGGAGCAGCTGTAGCAAGTGGTTCTTTTTTAACAGACGGCATGGTCATCGTTCCTGCGAGCATGAAAACAATTGCAGGTATCTCTATTGGTTTAGGAGAGAATCTGATTGCTCGCGCAGCCGATGTGACATTGAAAGAACAAAGAAAATTAGTCCTCGTTCCTCGAGAAACGCCGTTGAATGCGATTCACCTAGAAAATCTAACAAAATTAGCACGTCTTGGCGTGCAAATCATTCCACCAATCCCTGCTTTTTATAATCATCCTGAAACGATCCAAGACCTTGTGGATCATCATACAATGAAATTACTAGATCAATTTGGTATCGAGAATGACACCTCAAGACGTTGGCAAGGTGAGTAAGATGGAGAAAATCAAACGATTTTTAGTCACACAAGAAGCTTTTACGATGCAAGCAAATGTACAAGTTATCGGCAAAGATTTACTGATAACGATTACTGGTGGCAATGTAGCGCATATCGGGACAGTCACCACTGTTTCTAAAGAGACAAAAGCGCAAACGATTCGTTTCCCTAGTAATGATGGTCGCTTCCATAAAGATGATGTCTTAGCACAATCACTCCTTGCTATCATTAAAGATGAACTACCAGGGAATTGCGTTATCACTTCAGGTGTCCATGTCGACCACATTACGAATGCACAGATCCATGCCTCTTTTTCCATGGCAGAAAGTTTGGGACAGCAAATGTTAGCTTGGATGCAGAACCACCATTTCGACAACGAAAAACCTCTTTATTATACCAATGGAGAAAAACCATCCTAACTAAAAATAGATTGGCACTAGCAGACCAAAACAGAAATACTGACTGTTCAGTTGCTTACCAATCTGTTTTTTAGTTTACAGTTTTATTCTCTCAGCTCTATTGTTACATTTACACGATCACCGATGTCTTTTCCGATTTTCTTGCGAATGTCTTTTCGAATGCCTAAGATATAGCAAATACTGCCATCTTCCCTTTTCACACCCATATTCACAATACTACCTTCATATGAAACTCCATCAAACATTGCTTGGACTTTGACTCGTCCTGCGCCAAATTCTTTTCTGATATCATAAGGAAAAACAACGTATGCGCCTCCCTTACCAACTTCAGAAGAATAAATAAGTGATTCAAAAGAATATGTTTTTCCCATTGCTTTCTCCTACTTTTTTTATTTTAGTATACCAAAAAAGAGATAGATTATCGCTCCCAACGCTAAAGGACGGATCTTTGAAGTATGTAACAAAAAAGCCGAACCATTCATAATAACTTTCGTTATCTTTGAAATGATCCGGCTTTTTTGTTGAAACTTTGAAGTAGTCCCTCTTTTTGAATTGTACCTTTTGTTAAGAGATTACTCTCCTTTAGCTTCTTTTACTAATTTCGCTAAAGCTTGTTTTTGATAATCTGCGGCTAAGTCTTTTGTTAATTTTGCTTGTTCTTCTTGACTCATCGTTGGATTTTCAGTCATCGCTTTAACAATGCCTTCTTGCACATAAGCTTTAGCATCATTTGCCATTGTGCTTTGTTGTTGTTTCACTAGTTCAGCTAATTTTGCTGCTTGATCTGTACTTAATTCGATCCAGTCGGCTGGAATCTTGAATGTATTGACACGTTTGTCGTACTCATGATTGTTATCTGCTAGATTGAACCAGAATTTGTACATGTCATTTTTGTATTCCCAATAAGTGGTTTTCGATACTTTCTCTGCTTCACCACTTGTTTGTTCTACTTTATTTGTTTCATTATCGGTACCAGTCGCTTTTGGTTCCTTTTGATCTTCATCGGTGCGGTAAAGATAAACCTTTTCTGTTCCATCCCCTAATGCTTTATATAAAAGCATATTAGCGTTGTCAGATTTTGCACTAGAAACGATTTTCGTTGTTTTTGTTTCTGTTACTCTTTCCATTCCGAAGTGGTTCGAAAGGTTAGCAACGATCAAACCCAATGAAGCAACAAAAATCAAACCAAAAACCAACGATAGGAATGTTTGCCATGATTTTTTTGCAAATACATTTGTAGCTGCAAAGGCGATTAAACTAATGATCAATACTGCGATTATCATGCTTTATCTCCCGCTTTCGTTTGAACAGGTTCTTTTCTCTTCAATGCAAAGGCAATCAAGAAGCCGATGATTCCAAAGACGATTGCTACAATGAAGGCTGCATGGTAACCAGATAATGTCGCATTGATTGCTTGATCTTTATAAGCTAAAGGTGTGCTGTTCAATACTGATTTACCTGGAAGGTTGTCTTTTGTCACATTCGTCAATACGCTGATCAAAATAGCTGTACCGATCGAGCTGGCAATTTGGCGGAACGTATTGTTTACTGCCGTACCATGACTGATCAATTTATTTGGTAAAGCATTCATACCAGATGTAGTAACTGGCATCATAACCATTGAGATACCGAACATGCGGATCGCATAAAGAACGACGATATATAAGACTGGTGTTGTTTTTGTTAGGAATGCAAACGGCGCTGTCGCAGCGGTTAAGATGAACATCCCGATAATCGCTAAACGTTTTGCTCCATATTTATCAAAAATGGCTCCAGTGATCGGCATCATTGCCCCCATGATCAAAGCACCTGGCAATAGCATCAAACCAGAATGGAATGCTGATTCACCACGGATATTTTGGATATATAGAGGTACAACCATTTCAGCACCCACCATGGCCATGTTTGTTACTCCAGCCAATACAGCCGCAATTGTAAAGGTAGACGATTTGAATACGCGTAGTTCCAAGAATGGATTTTCCAAATGAAGTTGGCGCCATGCGAATAATGCAATAAATACGACACCTACGATCAAGAAACCAATTACTTTGGCACTGCCCCAACCAGCGTCACCAACACTTGAGAATCCGTAAAGTAAGCTACCGAATCCAATAGTTGAAAGAATAGCTGATAAAATATCGATACTTGGATTAGATAGAGGAATCACGCTTCTCATTAAGAAGAATGCCAACACTAAAACTAAAACGACGATTGGTAAAACCATACCAAAAAGATCACGCCAATGATAATTATCAATGATGTAACCTGATAAAGTTGGGCCTAAGGCAGGCGCTAGTCCAATAACGATCCCAGACATCCCCATTGCTGACCCTCTTTTTTCTGGTGGGAAGATGGATAACATAATGTTTTGTAATAAAGGCATTGAGATCCCTACACCACATGCTTGGATCAAACGTCCAATCAATAATGTACTGAAGTTTGGTGCAACAAAACAAGTAATTGTTCCAATCAAGAAAATGGACATAGCTGAAAGATATAAGTTTCTTGAACTAAACTTATTGATCAACCAAGCTGTGATTGGAATCATGATTCCGTTAACTAATAGGAATCCGGTTGTAAGCCATTGTACGCTTGAAGCAGAAATATCGAAAGCTTTCATCAATGTAGGGAAAGCTGTTGTTAATAATGTCTGATTCAAAACCGTACAAAACGTACCAATTAATAAGACAACAACTAAAAGTGTCCGATTATATGGTTTGCCGTAAATATCTACGGGTTGATTTTTACTCATATTTCTCCTTCTTTCTGAATTTTTTCTGAAACCACTAGAATACTTTAGTCCTATTTTTTGTGTTTGTCAACCTACTTGACACATAAGTTAATGAAAGTATAATGGAGGAAACAGGAAGGACAAAAGGAGTGACTAAAATGGTTGGTGCTTCTCTCAAACGATTGTTAGAAAATGATCAATTACTAGTCGGAATTAGTGAATTAAGTGAACTCGTCGGGGTTTCTCCTCGACAATTACGTTATTGGGAACAAAAAGGATTGATAGACTCCATCGCAGCAGATAGCAATTGTCCTCGAAAATATCGTTTTCCAACAGTCGTAAAAGTTGAAATGATCAAACTTTATTTAGATGAAGGCTATACTTTGATGAAAGCCGCGGAAAAAGCAACGATCCGTCAAAAGAAAATGCATCACGTCAGAAAGGTTTTCTCAAAAGCAATCAAGGAAATCGAGTTGATTGATGAACGTTATACCGTCCTCTTGATTGGAGATTTCAAAAAAGAAGATGCACAGATCTATATCATTCATGATGAAGAAACAGATGAACTAACGTATAAAGTTTTGCCTGTGGGTGAAAAAACAGATGTAAAACAATTGATAACTGACCTTTATTCATAGAAGTCAAAAAAAATGTAGTTGATGGCCTAGCCTTCCTCCAGTTGTTGGATGTGGCTTTCTCATCAGCTACATTTTTTTCATTTTTCTTCTAATACACTGGTCAACCAATTGGTATATTCTGTTTCACGATTGATTGCATGTGAAAGAATCAGATAATGCCCGTAGTTCTCATGTTTTTCCTTTTCTGTAGGGAATATCACTGCTTTTCTTGCTAATAGGTGGACACGCTTTTCTTCATGGAGATCTCTTTGCTGTTCAATGATCTCTCTCAGTGCCGGATCATTGACGTCTTTAACAAAGTACAGCTTTAACACAAATTCATCCCGATTGACTGGTAATTCATTCGTAGGAGTATGGATCCATTCGTTTAATAATATTTTTCCTTCTTCTGTTAATCGATAAATCTTTTTTTCCAATTTCATACCAGTTATTTCAACTTCATGTTCGATGATTCCCCGTTCTTCCATTTTTGCCAGTTCTGGATAAATCTGACTATGTTTTGCTTGCCAAAACTCACCGATTTCATTTTTAAATGATTGATTCAGTTCATATCCTGACATGCTTTTCTTGCTCAGCAACCCTAATAAAATATAGCGCAATGTGTTTTTCCTCGCCATCAGTCTTCCTCCTTGACAAATCATTCAATTCATTCTATCATAAATGAGTAATCAAAAACATGTAGTTTATTACATGTTTTAAATTAAAAGGAGATGCTTAGGCATGAAAGAATTTAAAGAGTTTAAAGAATTAGAAGATTTTATCGGTACACATTTTATCTACACATATGACAACGGTTGGGAATATGAATGGTATGCAAAAAATGACCATACTGTCGATTACCGTATCCATGGTGGGATGGTTAAAGGACGCTGGGTCAAAGATCAAGAAGCTGACATCGTAAAATTAACTGATGGGGTATTTAAAATTACTTGGACTGAACCAACAGGTACAGATGTTGCATTAGACTTTATGCCAAATGAAAAGAAATTACACGGCACGATCTTCTTCCCTAAATGGGTCGAAGAACATCCAGAAATCACTGTAACTTTCCAAAATGAACACATCGCTGAAATGGAAGCTGCTCGTGAAAAATATGAAACTTATCCAAAATTATTGGTACCAGAATTTGCCACGATCACTTACATGGGCGATGCTGGCGTAGATAATGAAGATGTCATCAGCGAAGAACCTTATGAAGGTATGCCTGCAGATATCCGTGAAGGCAGATACTTTGACGAAAATTACAAACGTGTAAAATAAGCGATTATGTAGTGTGGTTGGATCAAAAGTAAAAATCACTTTGATCTCACTACTCGAAAAAGGGCTTGGGACAAAAGTAAGAAACACTTTTGTCTCATTCTTTAAAAACGAATAAACGGTGGGAGCAGAAGCAACCTCTTTTTACTCTTCTGATATTTTTGTCAGGATCCCAACAATCAAGTCAGTAAAAGTTTAAGATTACTCGTTTATTCTTTGATCTGATAACGATTCGCTTCATTATCCAAAGTCCTTATTCTTTTGTGTCGTTTTATAAATAGCATCTGTTGCTGGTTCAAGCGTGTGACTCCAAATTTCACTCGTTGGTTTGGTTTCTCCATAGGAACTAGCCAGTAAGAATCCCCCTTAAGCTGCGTAAAAGTAAGCTGGCCTTCTTCATTCGTAACCCCTTCCAAAGGAACGCCGTGTTGGAGGACTGCTTTTTTCTTTTTCACGCAAAAACGTTGATTGCCTATCGGGGTCCCTTTCTTATCCGTGAAGATGAATGTAAAATCAAATAGCCGTTTCTTCAACAGGAAACGATACACTGTACGAAAAATACTATAAATGATCATTCCAACAAGTAAGGCAACTCCTAAAAGAATCAATAGATGGATCAGTTGACTTTTTCTCGCTCCATCATTTTCTATTGCTTGGACTTCTTCATTATAAGGAACTCGTTCACCAGTGACTAATAAACGATGCGAATTGATCATGTACGGTGTACAAGTCAACAGCGTGACGATATCCTTCCCATTTTCCAGTTTGATCCCAGATGTATCATCAGGTTCTACTACTTGGATAGTGCTAACTTTATATGCTAACTTTTCTCCCAACACAGTTAAAATAAAAAGATCTTCTTTTTTTAACTTTCCTAAATCAGTGAATAGTCGCCTCGTTGAGAGACCACTGTGAGCAGAAATCACAGAATGGGATGGCACACCTCCCAATGGAAAAGAAGTGCCCTGTAATACACCTGCTCCCTTTTCAAGAACTCGCTGGTTCAAGGTATCATATAATGCAACATTCACGTTGATTTTTGGAATATTGACTGCTCCGATAAGCTGGGCAGATGAATGTGTATCGGTCAGTTGATTGTCAAAGGGATCAACTCCGGGAGCCAGACCAGCTTCTACCTTTTGTTGATTTTCTTCTTGCATCTGTACTTTTAATTTTTCTTTTTTCTTTATAGATATTTGTTGTGCTTGCTCAATTCGTTTTTGATCGATAAAACCGTTCAACGAGTCGCTATAGAATGGATAGAGGGTGATCAACAAACCTATCAACATACATATTAGCAAGAACACCTGAAAGACTAATCTTTTTTTCTTCAACTCAGACTCACCTTCATCCCCCTTTTTCTTTTATTATAAATGTCTAATGGATAAATGAAAACGAAAAGCCGATTCTTATTTTTTATTGATAAAAAAACACTTCTTCTCTGTGTAAAATCACTTGATAATTTCTTGTAACATTCATAAGCTTTTTCATATATTTTCTAATTTCTTGCCTCAATTTTCCGTAAGCTTTATGATGAAGCTAACTAATCTATAAAAAGGAGTATGAAAAATTGAAAAAATATGTTCCGTATTTGACAATTTTGCTTTTCGCAATTTTATTTATTCTGCCAAATATCCTTACACATAAGTTAGTTATTGGAGCGGATGCCCCATTTCACTACAATCGGTTCTACGATGCAGCCGAACAGTTCGCCAATTGGGATTTCCATTATTTCCCTTCTATGTATGGATTTCAACAAAGTGGACGGATCGTAAATGCTGTCTATGGTCCATTATTTGCTTATTTCCAAGGATTGATCGTCTTACTCTCAGGTAGTTGGTTCCATTACCAAATTTTATCTAATTTTATTCTTTTCCTGATTTCTGGGTGGTCGATGCTGACTTTACTAAAATATGTTCACGTCAAAAACTGGGTAAGTGTGCCTATTTCTGTTTTGTTCATGACAACTTATTCGATCCAATATTGGGCTGTCAATCAAGGCTTTACTAGTTGGGGTACTTGTTTTTATCCCTTATGTATGATTCCAATGGTGGATTTTGTTGTCCACCGACGCTTTCCCGTTCTTAAGGTCACTGCCTCGATTGCATTGATGACTCAGATCCATTTATTGTCTTCTGTGATGCTGGCACTGATGTATGTTCCTTTTTATCTTTACTATTTCTTTGATCAGAATGAAAAAGGAAAAGCTTTGTTGCAATTAGGAAAATCAGTCTTGCTCTATTTCGTGTTGACTGCGAATATTTGGGGTGGTTTAGCCCTAGTCTATAGTGGCAACAAAATACTGCCGCCTTTCGTGAATCGTGAGATGAGTCAAAAAGCAATCAACTTGGATGGAAGCTACTGGTTGACCTATCCCAAAATCTTCTCATTGATTCTATTTATTGGTTTCTTATTATTCTTACTGTTTCGACGTAGATATGATCCTTTCACTAAGTTACTACTTCGTTCAAGTATCGTCTTTTTCTTACTATCAACGAGTCTGATTCCTTGGACCACTTTAGTAGAAAAACAGGTGCCTTTTATCAGCTTAATCCAATTTCCATTTCGCTTTTTTGTGCCATTTACGTTACTCTTCTTACTCTTTTTGGCACTTGCACTGAATCAATGGGAAAAGAAAACGTGGTATCGGACACTTAGCGTATTGTTTTTACTGGTTGCTTCAGCCCAAACGCTTCAAAACTTATACAAACATTTAGACAGATGGGAATCTGAGACGTTTGTCAGCCGCCACACTTATTTATTCGATACACCAGAACAAGCCAGAAAAACATTTTACAGCCAAGACATGTCAACGAGCTTATTCGTCTTCCAAAAGACAACACCTGATTATTTACCGATTTATAAAGACACCACAGCCAATAAATACGATCGTTACAATGAAGAAATACTAGAAGGTGAAACAACCTTCATCAAAACACACCCTGACGGACGTTTAACGATCAAGTGGAAAAATAACGGTCAGAAAACAGTCCATTTACCAGTCATTGTTTACGACCGTACAGTATTGTTGCAAAACGGCAAACCTTTGACAGATTATGAATTGACAGACATCGGTACGCCAATCGTCAAACAGCATAATGGTATCAATGAGATCACCTTGTATTATGACTTGCCGCTCTTCTTTTATTTCATCATCGGGTTGACCTTCATTGGTTGGCTGATTTTATTCATCATGTTTATTAGAAGTCGGATACATTCATAAAAAAATGAGGTCGAGACAAAAATCGTTTATGAGAAATCAGAGAAAAAAAAACGAACAATACATTTTTTGTATTGCTCGTTTTTTTTAAATTTCCGAAAAACCTGCCTTTCGGACGTCGTTTATTTGAGAGAGGCTAGGACAGAAGTGTTTAACTCCGAGAAATAAGAAGAAATTCACGAAAATTACTTTTCAAATTTTTGTGAATTTCGGCTTATTTCCGAAGGAGTTGTTTCTGCTCCCGCCGTTTATTCGAGAGTCTGTAGCAAACCTGATTTTTAGATTTGTCTCATATTCTTACTGTGACAATATTCCTTCGTTTCTCTTCACTCCAACGTGACTGCTACCCCATAATGATCACTGACAATCGGGCCATTTTCCCCGTCAAAAATACGTTGATAACTTGTAACAAAGCAATCTTGTGGTACATAAATATAGTCAATACGTAGCCCCTCTTTATTGTTTTCCCAGCCATCGATTCTCTTTTCGATCGTTGCTTCAGCTTGTTTTTTTTGAGCGATTGGATAAGCATCACGAATAGGCAACTGACTTTTTGCCACTAAATCGTACCCGCTGCCTTCAGCAGGATTGTTGAAATCCCCTAATAGATACAGTGGTGTTGTAAGAGGCGCTAAACTTGCTTCTAATTCTTTCCACTCAAATGCAAATCCGCTTTTTTCATCTGCCCACCAAGAAAAATGACAGCTTGCTACAGTAATACATTGTGATTTGACAGAGGTTTGACCCACTAATATTTTTCGAGTATGGTAATCCTCTTTTTCTTTCGTTTCGGAGACTAGGTGCGTTTGACTAATTAGTGGTTGTTTGGAAAGAAGCGCATTGCCTTCCTCATAGATAGCATAGCCGATATGACTCATTTCCCAACTCCAATAGTAAGTTTCACCTTGTTCTGCTAAGAGCTGGATCAAGCAATAGGCAAAGTTATCCGAGCGGACAGGCGTTTGTTCCTGCACCTGACTAAAATTCTTCAGCTGCTCACTGGTTAGTCGTTTTGCGTCCATCGTTTGATTGACTTCTTGCAATGCGATCACATCATATTGTTCATGACAGATTTTTTGAGCGATCTGTTTTAATTTTTCTCGTGGTTCCTCTTCTAACCAGCTATGCGTATTCAACGTCATTATTTTCATATAATTCTCCTTCTTAATGGGATGGGCCGAAACATTGCTCCCACCTTCTGAATCCATATAGATATAGGTAGAGACCCCAAAGTAGTTCACTCAAAAAATAAGCCAATAATCCCTGAAATAGGAAAAGCAATTTCGGGATTATCGGCTTACTTCTAGGATTACACACATCGAACACATTCTTTCGATATGAAATACACACATGAACTTCTGAGATTCTTTACAAGTTTATTTTCCCGATCACTGTTCCTCGTTCAGTGTCTCCTAATTTATTGATGGTCAGCCCATTGACTTTGTCATCTGTAAAGACTACTATGATCGTCGTTTCTTTTCCTTCGTTCTTGATTGCATCTAGATCCATCTGAGCAATCGTTGTTCCTGCTACTACTTCTTGGCCTTCAGAAACTAAGATCTCAAATGCTGGCTGGCTCATCTGAACAGTATCCAGTCCCATATGGATCAAAACTTCTGCTCCTTCTGCTGTTTGCATGCCAATTGCATGCTTGGTTGGGAAGACACTCACGATTTTACCAGAAAGTGGTGCCGTCACTTCTCCAGTGGCAGGAATAACAGCAAAGCCATCACCCATCATCTTTTGTGAAAAGACTGGATCATTCACATCTTTTAAAGCAATTACCTCACCAGTTGCTACAGTGAATAATTCTTTTTCGATACCTAAAACATGTTTCTCTTCATTCTTCTTATTTTTATTTGTTGCCTCAACTGTTGGCTCTGGAATATCAGCGCCTGATTGTAGTAAATCTTCAATATCCGATTTCAACACATCCGCTTTTGGTCCATACACGGCTTGCACACCTTTGTCCTTAACGATCAAGCCCATCGCTCCAGCACGTTTCCATTCTTCTTCTGAACCGACTTTCCCAGGATCCTCGACGCTGACACGTAAACGAGTCATACAAGCATCTACATCCTTGATGTTTTCTTTCCCACCTAATAAATGGATGATCTTAATGATTTGTTGATCTGCATTAGTTGCAGAACCTGACGGCGTTTCTTCACTGTCGTTATCATAGTTCCCATTACGTCCTGGTGTAGCATAATTGAATTTTTTGATCAAGAAGTTTGCCACAAAATACGTCAATACTCCAAATAATATGACACAGATAACAAAATTGAGCAAGTCGATACCTAGTCCTGCTTTGATCGCTAATGGTGTACGTGTCAATAGTTCAATGTTCCCAAATGAATGGACACGTAAAGGTAGAATATCTGCCATTGCAAAAGCTGCCCCTTGGATCACGGAATAAACAATGTAAAGAGGTACAGCTGCAAACATGAACATGAACTCTAATGGTTCGGTTACACCTGTTAAGAAAACTGCAAGTGCTGCTGAAAAATACATTGATTTATATTTAGACTTTTTGTCTGGATCAACATTACGGTACATCGCTAGTGCTAATCCCATCAAGATACCGGAAGAACCAATCATTTGTCCCACTTTAAAACGAGCAGGTGTCCAGTTCGTCAATACGAATTCATATTGCGACATATCGCCGGCGCCTTTCAAGTTGACCAAATCAGTCGCCCACGCCAACCATAAAGGATCTTGTCCAAATACTTGTGTTCCCGCTTGCGCACCAGATAATATCTCATAGGTACCACCTAGCTGCGTATAATTGATTGGGATCGTCAACATGTGATGTAAGCCAAATGGTAACAATAGACGTTCCAATGTACCATATAGGAATGGTGCTAAAATCGGAGCGCTTTCTTTTGACTCAGCAATCCACAATCCAAAGTTATTGATCCCTGCTTGGACATTCGGCCATACAATAGCAAGAATCAAGGCAACAATCGTTGACCACAAAATAACTACAAAAGGAACAAATCTTTTTCCATTAAAGAAAGATAATGCGTCAGGTAATTTACGATAATTGTAATATTTATTATAGGCCATCGCCCCAACGAACCCTGCAATAATCCCAACAAATACCCCCATATTTAGCGCTGGTGCTTCTAATACACTGGTAAAGAACCCTTTGACCATGATTTTCGTGCCAAACAAGGTATGCGTAAATGCGTCTTCATTTGCCAACATCTCATTAGTCACACCAAAAATTGCTCCCGTGATCCGATTGATCAATATAAATGAGATCCCCGCAGCGAATGCTCCCCCTGCTCGTTCTTTTGCCCAACTACCACCTATCGCTAGTGCAAATAAAAGATGTAAATTTCCGATAATTGCCCAACCAATATTTTCGATCACGCCACCCGTTGTAACTAAAGGTGCAAGATCAGGATTGATCAACGGAATCGATTTACCGATACTGATCATCAAACCTGCCGCTGGCATAACTGCCACAACGACCATTAAAGCCTTTCCAAATTTTTGCCAAAACTCAAAGCTAAATATTTTTTTCATTTCCTCGTCTCCTTTGTGCAATCGGTTTCGTTATTAGTTATTATAGCGTGTGTTTCTTTTTTTGTAAATGCTTTATTTCGTATTTTTATGCTTTTTCAGTAAGTACTCAATCGTTCTTTATACATTTTTTCTGTTCATATTATAGTAGTAAATATTGATACAATAGCTTTTATTTTGTTTTTTCATCCACTTCAAAATTTAATTTCACTTTTCTAGTTGACTTACGCAATCGGTTGCGTTTATTATGGACGTATAAACGACAACGTCTAGGAGGAGAACAATGAAACAAATTAAACGGTTATTTCAGATCGACCCTTGGAAAATCAGCACGAATAAATTAGATAAAGAAAATTTACGCTTGCAAGAATCATTGACCAGTATCGGTAACGGTTATATGGGTATGCGCGGAAATTTTGAAGAAGCATATTCTGGTGATCATCACCAAGGAACCTATTTAGCAGGTGTTTGGTACCCTGACAAAACACGTGTTGGCTGGTGGAAAAACGGCTATCCTGAATATTTTGGAAAAGTAATCAATGCAGTCGATTTTATCGCTATGGATCTTTTTATCGATGATCAGCTGATTGATCTAGCTACACTTACTACTGAAGATTTTTATTGGGAATTAAACATGAAAAACGGTGTTTTGACACGTAGTTATACAGTCACTACCCCTTCAAACAAAGTTCGTCTTTCATTCGAGCGCTTTTTAAGTATTGTCAAAAATGAAGCCGCTTATATTCGCTTAACCATTGAAATGTTGGAAGGAAATGGAACTGTAAAAGTTATTTCTAAGCTAGATGGCAATGTCCAAAACGAAGACAGCAATTACGATGAACACTTTTGGAATGACATCGATCATGGCGTCAAGGAAGAAATAGCGTACTTAACGACTAAAACGATCCCGAATAATTTTGAGATCGAGCAATTTACAGTGACCGCTGGGATGCGCCACTACGTTGATGGAAAATTATATACGCCAAGCTACCAAGAGGGCACCTTAGCAATCGAAGGTTCATTCACCTTTGACTTAACAGAAAATGAAACACTTCTAATCGACAAAGAAGTATTGGTTTTCACAAGCCGAGATATCCCTGAAGCGCAACAAGCGACACATCTCTTTAAAGAATTCAACGAATTGAAGGTTCACTATTCCCAAGCAAAAGAGGACCAAACAGCCGCTTGGTCTAAACGATGGGAATTGGCAGATGTAGTCATCGAAGGAGACGATGAAGCACAACAAGGAATCCGTTTCAACCTCTTCCAGCTATTTTCTACTTATTATGGCGAAGATGAACGTTTGAATATTGGACCAAAAGGCTTCACTGGCGAAAAATATGGTGGTGCAACTTACTGGGATACTGAAGCCTATGCAGTGCCTCTGTACCTCGCTTTAGCGAAACCTGAAGTCACTAAGAATCTCTTGAAGTACCGCCATAACCAATTGCCACAAGCAATCCATAATGCACAACAGCAAGGCCTAAAAGGCGCGTTATATCCAATGGTCACTTTCACAGGTGTCGAATGCCACAATGAATGGGAAATCACGTTTGAAGAAATCCATCGAAATGGCGCAATTGCCTACGCTATTTATAATTATACTAACTACACTGGTGACATCGACTATTTAAAAAATGAAGGTTTAGAAGTCTTGGCAGAAATCGCTCGCTTTTGGGCAGACCGAGTCCATTTTTCTAAACGAAACAATCAATATATGATTCACGGGGTTACAGGACCGAACGAATATGAGAATAATATCAACAACAATTGGTACACAAATACGATTGCTTGTTGGGTACTACGTTACACACGAGAAAATTATTTGAAGTTCAAAGAAGAGAGCACTGCTAAAATCAGTGACGATGAATTGGCACATTGGCAAGAAATTGCTGAAAATATGTACTTCCCAGTAGATGAAGAATTAGGGATTTTTGTCCAACACGATACTTTCTTAGACAAGGATCTCAAACCAGCAGCGGAACTATCTGCAAGTGAATTGCCATTGAATCAGCATTGGTCATGGGACAAGATCCTTCGTTCTTGCTTCATTAAACAAGCAGACGTTTTACAAGGTATCTACTTCTTCAATGATTCATTTACAAAAGAAGAAAAACAACGCAACTTTGATTTTTACGAGCCAATGACTGTCCACGAGTCTTCCCTATCTCCTAGTATCCATGCTATCTTAGCTGCTGAACTAGGCATGGAAGACAAAGCCGTTGAAATGTATCAACGCACTGCTCGTTTAGATTTAGATAACTACAACAATGATACAGAAGATGGCTTACACATCACTTCAATGACAGGAAGTTGGCTTGCTATCGTACAAGGATTCGCGCAAATGAAGACAGATCATGAACAATTAAGATTTGCACCATTCTTACCTAAAACATGGTCTGCTTATTCATTCCATATCAATTATCGCGGCCGCTTGTTATTTGTCGCCGTTTCAAATGAACAGGTAACATTGAACCTCTTATCTGGCGAAGCATTACCGCTAGAAGTCTACGAAAAAGCGTATGTCCTTACTGATCATTTGACTATTCCATTACGAGAAGGTGAAGCGAATGTTTAAAGGTGTATTATTCGACTTAGATGGGGTCATTACAGATACCGCTGAATTCCATTACCGTGCTTGGAAAAAGCTAGGTGATGAGATCGGTATTCCCTTCGATCGGTCATTCAACGAACAATTGAAGGGTGTAAGCAGAGAAGATTCTCTGACTCTCCTTCTTGCTCATGGAAAAAAAGAAGAGCAATTCTCAAAAACAGAATTTCTCGAATTAGCGAAAAGAAAAAATGAGTATTATCTTGAAATGATCCAATCGATCACACCAAAAGATGTTTTTCCAGGGATTTTAGAATTATTAAAAGACTTACGGGCAAACAATGTCAAGATTTCACTAGCATCTGCAAGCAAAAATGGTCCTTTCCTACTTGCCAAGATGGGTCTAGAAAGCTACTTTGATGCGATTGCTGATCCGGCAAAAGTCGCTAATGGAAAGCCTGCACCAGATATTTTTCTACTTGCTGCGAAAGAAATCGGTTTGACCCCTCGTGACTGCATCGGAATCGAGGATGCAAAATCTGGAATCGCTGCGATCATTGCTAGTGGTGCGCAACCTATCGGCGTAGGACGTTCAGAAGATCTTGGGGAGGATATTCCAATCGTACCTGATACAGCTTCATTGACTTTCGATTACTTGAAAAAAACGTGGCAGCCAAATGCCTGAACCTTCTATTTCAGTGACTCCTATCCCCAACACTGAATTAAAAAAAATCACATTGAAGAACGACGAATTGACCGTCGTTCTTCTAAATTATGGCGCTAGACTTCACCAAATCTTTGCTCCAGATAACAAAGGACATTTAGAAAACGTCTTACTTTCTTATGATGAACTTTCAGATATTTTAACCGATGAAAGTTTCTTTGGAGCCACAGTCGGTCCCGTAGCAGGCAGAATCCGAAATGCTACATGGGGAAATCATCAACTTGAAAAAAACGCCGGCAACCACCATATCCACGGAGGAACAAATGGATGGTCTTTCCAATATTGGGATGTCGAAGTGTTCAAAAATCCACAGTCGATCGGCGTTGTCTTTTATTTACAAGACACTTTTTCCGATTATCCTGGTCCTATCACAGCAACGATCACGTATCAGCTAACTGCGAATAGCCTGGAAATGATCACAAAAACGAACAGTCCCGTCGAGACGATCTGCAATCCAACCAATCATGCCTATTTCAACCTTTCTGGGAATGGTAAACGCGACATTGATACACATGAACTGGCTGTCCAAGCAGAAAGTCTATTGGTATTAGATGAAGATAAACTACCCACAGGCGAACAAATCACTCAAGCGGATTTACCGATCAATTTCAAGAAACCACATACAATCGAAGAAATTCTCAACGCTTATCCAGAAGGACTTGATGACGTTTTTGTTCTTACTACACCGAAACGTTCAAAAAAGGTGCTGTGTCTTTCAGAAAAACAATCTGGACGCCAGTTGTCTATAGCAACAACAAATAGAAGTGTGGTATTATTTTCTACGACTGGTTTTGAAGCTGATTTTATGATCAACGGGAAACATATGCATTCAAACTATGGTTTAGCTATCGAGCCACAAGAATTTCCGGATCTAGTCCATTTACCTGAACTCGGTTCGATCGCTTTGTACCCTGGCCAAGAAAAGGTCAATCATACGACCTATCAGTTTACTATTTTACCGAATGAACAGATAGCAAATACTCAATAGTTGCTTGTTTTGATTACGAATAGTTCAGAAAAGAAGAGATTTTTATTTAGAAGAAAGGTGTTTAAATTATGGCAATTACGGTAAAAGATGTTGCAAACAAAGCGGGAGTAGCTACCTCTACTGTCTCGCGCGTCATCAATGACCATCCAAGTATTTCCGAAGCAACCAAAAAGAAAGTCCGAAAAATCATGGATGAACTTGGCTATGTACCGAATATCACTGCTAGAAATTTAGGTAAACGGGTTTCTAGTGCCATCGGCGTGATATTGCCGCCACTTGATTCTAAAGAACGAATCGGTAATCCCTTCTACTTAGAGATCATGGATGCAATCAATGAAGAAGCACGTCACCACGACATGACAACAGCCATTGCAACAGCGAAAAATTTTGATGTCTTATTAGAAAATGTCCAAAGAATGCACTTACAAAAACAAGTCGATGGCTTTGTCTTAGTGTACTCTGATAGCGAAGACCCAGTCATCGATTATTTGTATCAAAACGAGATCCCCTTCACCCTGATCGGTCAACCTTATCAGCATGAAAATGAGATCATCTACGTTGATAACGACAACCAGCTATTGGGAAAACAGGCAACTGATTTTCTTATCCAAAATGGGCATGAACAGATTCTTTTCGTTACGAACACGACCCACGAAAGCCTCTATTTCGAACGCTATTTTGGGTATCAAAAAGCGATGATGATGGCTGGACTAGATGTTCACCCTAGCGTCGTGATCGAAAAGGCAGAAGACTATCTATCCTTTGACACTATCTTAAAAAACGCCGGTGCTACAGCACTTGTGGTAATCGATGATATTTTTGCACTTCGCACGATGCAATTAGCGCAAATGTACGGTTATCTTATTCCAGAAACCTTATCGATCATCAGTTTCAATAATTCGATTTTTTCTACACTGACTCATCCTTATCTCACAAGTATCGATATCGATATTTCCGAATTAGGGCGAGTAGCCATGCAAAAATTACAAGAATTGATCCATAACGAGATCAGTAGCGGCGTGCGCCTAGTCATCCCTCATCACTTGATCAAGAGAGAAACAGTTGTGCCACTGAACCCCAAGCAATAACTGGTAGAAATTAAAATGAAAAGATAGAATAACCAAAAGATGAGATTGAGACAAAAGTGTTTCTTACTTCTGTCTCAACCTCTTTTTTGAAATTTCCGAACAGCCTGACTTTTGGACACCGTTTATTTGAGAGAGGCTGGGACAGAAGTGTTTAACTCCGAGAAATAAGAAGAAATTAACGAAAATTGCTTTTCAAATTTTTGTGAATTTCGGCTTATTTCCGAAGGAGTTGCTTCTGCTCTCGCCGTTTATTCGAGAGTCTGTAGCAAACCTGATTTTTAGATTTGTCTCGACCTCTCTCTTAATTTATAGTTCCCATGCTTGTACATATTTTCTTTAGTTTTAAAAAATAAAAAAGGAGCCAAGTCACCCAACAGACTCAACTCCCTAAATATAAGTAACTACCGCAGCAACAATGAATTACTTGTCTATCTTAGTTTACTCCTATCTGGCTCTTTTCCTTCTTATGATTCAATAAGAACCCGCCAATAATAGTGAAAATTGGCGCTAAGATCGCAAAGAACGCGAATGGTAAATACTGTAACGCACTGACTTTCATCGTACCCATGATAAATGTGCCACTTACTCCCCACGGCACTAATGAATTGACAGTAGCACCTGCATCAGCCAATGTTCGCGTCAGATATTTTTTATCTAGACCGCTTTGCTCAAAGGAACGTTTGAATGTTTCTCCTGGTAAAATAATTGAAAGATATTGTTCACCGACGATAAGATTGATCCCGATACAGCTTAAAGCTGTAAACCCAATCAAGCGTGACGGACGATCCATCTTTTCTCGTAATTCTTGGACAATCGTCTCTACGATCGTATATTTGATCAGCAATCCTCCCAATGCGAGAGCCAGTAATATCAAACTTGCAGAACTAAGCATACTCATAATGCCACCTCTAGAAAGCAACTCATTGATTTTTGGATCTGCTGTTTGGGCAACATATCCATTCATCAAAATATTGGCTACTCCTTGGATCGTCAATCCAGGCTGGTGGATAAATGCCAAGACAATTGCCGTAGCCGAACCAGTGAGCAGCGTTGGGATGGCTGGTATTTTTTTGATTGCTCCACCGAATAAGACAAGCAATGGAATCAGTGTCCATGGAGAAATCCAAAAACCAGCTTTCATATTTTGGATCATCTCAGTAATTGCTTGAAGATCAGCTGTGTGACTACTATGACCAAGAAAAATATAAAATAACATAGCGATCACAAACGCTGGCAAGTCGGTATACCGTATTCCGGCAATGTGTTCAAATAAATTGACTTCACCGATCCCAGCAGCTAAGTTTGTCGTATCAGATAACGGTGAACAATTATTTCCTAGAAACGCTCCAGAAACAACAGCACCCGTTGTCATCGCATCATTAAAACCTAAAATATGTCCTATACCTAAGAATGCGATCCCAATCGTTGAAATCGTCGTGAATGAGCTGCCAACTGTGATACCAACGATCGTACAAACTAAAAATGCCGTTGGTAAAAAGAAGCGGACAGAAATCAATTGGAATCCATAAACCATAATTGTCGGAATGGTTCCAGATAATATCCATGAAGCAACTAAGACACCGATCAAAAGAAAAATCAAAATCGGGATGATCCCTGGTGTAATCCCTTTTACAATTCCGTCATGGATGTCATCCCAAGAGAATCGTCTAAACCGACCATAAAATAACAAACACATAAAAGCTGTAAGTATCGGGATATGTGGGGATAATTGAAAACCGATGATCAATATACCCAATATCGCTAATAACACAACTAATACAGCTATACTCTCTTTTAACGCTATTTTTTTATTCACTGTACGTCTCCCATTTCTTGTAAAAAAGGCCCTACCATGAAAAACAAACTGTTCATTTGGTAGGACCAACCTTGTAATAGAATCATCTGAGGGAAAGCACCAGCTTAAGAGATCTGCATTGTTTAATCTCTTTGTTTGGTGCTACTCCCTACAACTAACTGATCGTTAAAAAGTTATTTGTGTAAAAAGAGCTAGACAGCTTTCATATTCAAACCCTCAGCTCAGAATAAACATTTCTTTAAAAAACAGCACTCTCAAAAACAAGCCGAACAATCCCAAAAATAGGGAAAGCTATTTTCGGACCATCCGGCTTGTTCCTTGGAGCTAAATGAGCGTGGGAGTAAAAGCAACTCCTTCTTAAATAAGCCGAAATCCACTAAAATTTGAAAAGTAATTTTCGTTAATTTCTTCTTATTCTCGGAGTTGAACACTTCTGTCCCAGCCTCACAGTTTAAACGTTTTTTCCAACTTCTTATTACACTATTCTTCTATACTTTTTTCTACTTCAGTTCCCCATGAATCCTTTTTGAATCGATTGATGATCAAAGGAATAACAAACATCACGATTGCAATGATCGCAACCAATAACGCATCTGTTAATGTTGATGTTCCTAAAGTTGAGAAGACAACTGCAATGATCGAAAAGATCAACATGCAGCTAACGACCCAAGCTAAGCCATTTCCGTTTTTACCAATTCGATAAGGACGTTCTAACTCTGGGTGACTCTTTCTCATTTTTATCAAGGAAACTGCAATCAAGATATATACGATACAATAAATAACTGTTGTTGCATTTGTTAACGTCAAGAATACGGCACTTACATCATCCATTACTCCATAAAGTAAGGCAAACATTGAAATAACGATTGATTGAGTTAACACGACATTTCTAGAAACGCCATATTTATTTTCTTTATGGAAGCCAAATTTTGGTGGTAAGAATCCTTCTCGTGCTACTTGGATGATGGTTTTTGATGGACCAGTAACCCAAGCTGACAACTGTAAAAGTACCCCAATGAATACCATGAAACTAAAGATGTTCCCAATAATCGATGGTAAGCCAAGGATATCGCAGTAAATCAAGATAGGTTGAGTAATATTCGCCAATTCCATTTTTCCATTTGGCACAACATTTGCAACTAACATCGCATTGATCACGTTTAAAAGTACCAAACCGATCAAAGCAATAAAGACACCTTTTGTATAGTTCTTTGTAGCATCTTTTAAGCGTGGCATATAAACAGAACTCATTTCAATACCTACAAAAATAAATGTGATACCTGCAAGATATTTCAATGAATCACTGTGTTGTAAGTCTGGAAAAGCTTTTGACCAAGAGAAGTCACCTAAATAGCCATTTGATACCAAACCAACTTTGAATGCTGCAAACAAGCCTAAAACAAACATGATCACAACTGGGATATATACGCCTAACCAGACACCGATATTCCCACCAACTTTGGCCATATCAAACTTCAAATTCAAAATAGTGATAATCCAATAAATAACTAAAATACAAGCTAATACAAATAAATGATTATTGCCAAGTTCCACATTTCCAAAAGTATTTCCTAGTAATGGGCCTAATGTTGAAGCAACCATGACCATCCCTGGGAACATTTGCACCCATAGTAACCATGCAACTACAAATCCCCATTTACTTCCTAGCGCTGTTTTTACCCATAATTGTGGGCCACCTTCTTGAGGTAACATCGTTGAAAGTTCACCGGAAACCATTGAAATAGGACCAGCAAAGAATAACACTGCAAAAATCGAATAAAAAATCAATGTCCAACCAACTGCAGCTAACGTCGGAATACTCCGAACTGTCGCACATAACGCCATCGTCAGACCGACAAAGGTCCCTAGACCCATTTTACTTACTTGTGATTTACTCACTTTTGACACTCTCCTTGTTTTTTTGGATAAAAAACGGTGTCTTCAAAGTAATCGCAAGTCGCAATAACCGAAAGCAAAGAGGTTGCTTGATTAAAAATTGTTATAACGTACAAAGGTATTTGGTAAATCGAACTTCAGCGCGCATCAAAAAATAAAAAAGCAATGCTTTTTTTCTAGTCAATTTCAATTATTTCCACAACCTCAGCTGTTTTGAACTTATTGCTTGAAGCGATTTTCTTCAAAGACAATCTCAAAACAAAAGGTAGCTGACCCCGTCTTTTTCAGACGGAATCAGAGCCACCTTATTCGATTATTTTGCTTCGCTTGCTAATAATTGATCTGCGTAGATTTTTTCCAATCTTTCTTGAAGAGCTGCTTTGATTTTTTCAGCATATTCTTCAAAATGTTCTTCTTTATTCATGTATGGTGTTATAACACTTGCTCGCAAGACAGTTACTTTACCAGCACGGTTCCATTCTTCATCAGAAAATCCTAATTGATTTACAAATTGTAATGGACTATTTCCGTAATCTGGGATGGCAAAGTCTGTATGTGATGTCAAGAATTCATTTCCATAGATGCTTCCTTTGACATATGAAGAATAGTCATACACATCATGGTTCAATTTATTCATTGCAACTAAATCGTCGTTGCCTTTTTCCTTGAATACATAGTCAACCATATTGAAATCTGGATATGTCAATGGGTGTACTTCGATTTCTTTATCGCCAACTTTGAATGATAAGTTATTCAAGAAGTTATAGAATCGATGTGCCCCTTCGATTGAAGCACCCATCAATTTACCATAACCAGTTACGTTTAAAGGCAATACATGGTGAGCAGCCCAAACACTAGCAGCTGTCGCACCAGCTTTTGAACCTTCTAAGATATATGCACCTAGTAAAGCAGGAATATCTGCACCTTTTTCAAATACGTATGTTGCAAAGTAAGAGATCACATCTCTCATGCGTACGTCTTTGATAACGATACCGCCGGCTGAGTAAGGAACATACCCCATTTTATGTGGGTCGATCGTTACAGATTCAGCTTCTTCGATTGCTTTATATGCACTGTGAACTTCTTCTAAAATATAATTTTTGTTTTCTGTGAAGACGTTATGTTTGAAATGTACGTCTTTCAATTCTTCAAAAGGAATGAAGTTGTTGTCTTCGTCTAAGAAAATCGCACGGCCATAACCGCCATAAGCAGCATCTACATGCAAGTAGAAATAAATACCGTCTTTTTCTAGTACGCGACGCAATTCAACGATCTTATCGATTCCGTCGATTGCTCCTTCTTCGGTTGAACCAACTACACCGACAACACCCAAGATTGGTGTTTTTTCAGCTGCTAAACCACGAACGATTTTTTCAAGTTCGTTGATATCCATGCGATAGTTGTGATCAACTGGTACAGGGATAACTTGGTCTAGACCAACACCGATAATGTCGGCAGCTTTTAGCCATGAATAGTGTTTTGTTTGTGGTACTAACCATTTTCCTAATTTTTGTAAGTTTTTCCCGCTTCGTGCAGAATGTGCTTTGATGTCATCAATTTTATCTGGAACACTATCTAACAAGTCCATGATTTCTTTTGTAGACATGTTCATTAATTCCCAATCACTTTTACCAGCAACTAATTCAGGTGTTACTTCTTGCATCGCAAGAGGTAAAGATTTGATATTACGTGCATACCAAAGTCCTTCTAAGTTTGCTAAAGAGCCATCGGCAACAATGTGTCCCCAGCCATCTTTATAGCTCATTAATTTTGCAAATTCTAATCCTACTTCTTCTTCCATTTGACTTGTTGCTGGAGAAGACTCGTAAGCGACGTTATTACCATTCCATAACATTGCGAAATTATACGCTAGTAAAGATGGCATTAATGTTTCAGAGTTCATGTGGCCCCAGTAGCGACCGGCATTATGCCATGGTACGGAATGAGTACGCATACGTGCTGAAATTTCTGATAAAACATCTTTCGTGCGGTTCACAGTATGTTCAAAACTTGCACTGCTTTTTTCTTCTGGCGTAATGATAGGCATGTCCTGGGGCATGTAGTTTTGACGCCATCCTAAGTGTTCGTCCACTAAATCGTTTAACAAAGCTTTATAGATTTGGCCGTTCTCAGCTTTGTCCCCGATAAATAGGGCGTTAAGGTTTAGATCATTTGACAATGATTCCATGTGAAACCCTCCTAAAAAAAATATTTAAATTTTGTCGAGACCCACATTACACCTGTTTTTTATTTCTGTAAACTAAATCACAATCGTTTTTCTAATAGAAATTTCATAAACGCCAATTGTCTAAATTGTTTACACATTTAAAAAAATTAAAAAAAACGAGGGAATTTACAAAAGTAAATTCCCTCGCAAGGATTGTATTAACGACAACCAGCGTTTCCTTTTTAGGATGGGTTTCAAAATTGGAATCTTGTAATAGTCTTAACCTTTTTCAAGGCAAAAATTTACTAAATTCTAATCAACTACTTTGGCCAAAAAGTAGTTTTTCTTACCTTTTCGAATAACCACAAACTTACCATCGAATGCATCAAATGGATTTATGACAAAATTTAAATCGGTAACGCGGTCACCGTTAATACTAATAGCTCCGTTTGAAACATCTTCACGCGCTTGGCGTTTTGATGGTTCAATTTTTGTGGAAACAAGTAGTTCCACGATATTTTCAGGATTGCTTGAAATTTCTACGTTTGGCATTTTTCCAAACCCTTGTGCAATTTCAGCTGCATTTAATTCTTTGATATTTCCAGAGAACAATGCATCTGTTATTTTTTGCGCTTCTTTCAAGTCTTCTTCACTATGCACGAATCTCGTCACTTCTTCTGCTAAGCGGCGTTGTGCTTCACGTTTTTCAGGTTCAGTCTCTACTTTTTTCGCTAATTCAGCGATTTCTTCTTGTGTCAAGAAAGTAAAGAATTTCAAGTATTTCACTACATCACGATCATCTTGGTTCAACCAGAATTGGTAGAATTCAAATGGGGATGTTTTTTCAGGATCAAGCCAGATTGCGCCACCTGCAGTTTTACCAAATTTAGTCCCATCTGCTTTAAGCATCAACGGAATCGTTAAACCGAACGCTTCTGCCTCTGGCCCTTCTAATTTACGGATCAAGTCCAATCCAGCTGTGATGTTGCCCCATTGGTCGGCCCCACCGATCTGTAATTTAACATCGAATGTTTTGTGTAAATGTAAGAAGTCGATTGATTGCAGGATTTGGTAAGTAAACTCTGTAAATGAGATCCCTACTTCCAAACGACTTGCGACGATATCTTTTGCCAACATCGTATTGATGTTGAAGTTTTTACCGTAATCTCTCAAAAATTCAAGTAATGAGATTTTTGATAACCAGTCGTAGTTATTCACAAATGTAATATTTGCATCTTTTCCGAACAATTTTCTCATTTGATTTGATAGTGCATCTACGTTATGTTGCACTTGTTCCATTGTTTGTAACACTCGTTCTGTCTTACGTCCACTTGGATCACCAATCGTTCCTGTTCCGCCACCAATAAGAATATATGGATGATGGCCCGCCAATTGAAATCTTTTCATCATCATAAATGGGATCAAGTGTCCGATGTGCATAGAATCTCCAGTTGGATCAACACCGCAATAAAGTGAGATACTCTTTTCATCAACGAGCTCACGAAGTCTTTCTTCGTTCGTTTGTTGATTAATGGCGTCGCGCCAAGTTAATTCATCGATAATATTCATTTTAATGCCCTCCGTATAATTTTTTTATGAAAGCAGGAACCTGCTAGCATGCTTCATTTGTACTACTAAGTGGAAACGACAAAAAATCCCTTGGTTAATCTTAACCAAGGGACGAAATTTCGCGGTACCACCCATTTTATATGTTTTGTAGTAAAACATATCACTCGAACATTTAACGCTGTCGCGTGGCATCACTGCCATAGGCTCCTAAAATGTAATTCGCTTTAAAGCATGTACTAGTTCTCAGCAACCACTAGCTTTCTGAAACATTGGCTTTAATAACTACTTCGTTTTGATCATTGCCTGTTATCTAATTAATATGTGTCTATCATAGAACGGCATTTTTTCTTTGTCAACAAAAAAGTAAAATTTTTTTTATTTTAGTTTTTCTTGGAAATAAAAACAGCGAAAATCCGAACATTTTCACCTCTCTCACTTTATAACTTTTACAAAATAGTACTTCTCATAAAAAGCGCTCTAATCAAAGAAAATAAGATAAAAATCAAAAAAAACAAAAGTTTCTTTTACACTTGTTTCTATATTCGTTACAATGGTTATGGGAAGTTTTTCAAAAGGTTAAGAAAAGCTTACGGGGGTTTTTGAAATCAAAAAGTAGTAGGGGACGATAAAATGAAACATACACAAAAAATCATATTGGCTGTCACTTCTGTATGCACTGTTATTATTCTAGGTGTAAGTATCTTTTTTGTTACACAAGCAGCAACAAACAATAAATTAGAAAACACTAGTCAAACAACTCAACACTCAAGCAGCAGCTCAAAACCTGTTGAAGATAAACAAACGACGAAACAGCTTGCTGCAAGTTATCGTTATGATGAAGCCATCGCCTTACTTGAAAAAGACGACGCTAAAGAAGCGCAACAATTGTTAGCAACCTTGAAAAAAGAAAAAGAATCCTTGGTAAAATGGGAAGACCCAGCCAAAATCTCACACGTCTTCTTTCATAGTCTGATCGTTGATCCAGCTAAGGCTTTTCATACCCAACAAGCCCAAGGATATAAAGATTATATGGTCACTATTTCCGAATTCAATAAAACCATTGACCAGTTATATAAAAATAACTATGTTCTTGTTAATCTAAATGGATTAGTCAAAAAAGGACCAGATGGAAAACTGACCTTTACAGGTGTTTCTCTTCCAGAAGGAAAGAAACCGTTAATTCTTTCGCAAGATGATGTCAGCTATTATGAATACATGGACAATTCAGGATTTCCAAGTAAGTTGATTGTCGATAAACAGAACCAAATCAAGAATATTTATATCGACAATAAGAAGGAAACTGTTGGTGACTATGATATGGTTCCCCTGATCGATTCATTCATTAAAAAACATCCCGATTTTTCTTATCAAGGCGCCAAAGGAACATTAGCTTTAACAGGCTATAATGGTGTACTAGGCTACCGTACATCAAAATCCGAATACGGTGATAACGAAAAAACAAATAAAGAAATTGAAGCAGCCAAAAAAGTTGCTGATCAATTAAAGAAAGACGGTTGGAGTTTTGCTTCCCACACATGGGGACACTTGAATATGACACAAGCTTCTTTAGCCGATATCCAACAAGATAACGAACGTTGGCAAAATGAAGTTGCACCTATTTTAGGCAAAACAAATATCCTGATCTATCCATTCGGTGCTGACATCAGCGATTGGCAACCTTATTCCGAAGCAAATCAAAAGTTTGCTTACTTGAAACAACAAGGATTTGATATCTTCTGCAATGTCGATGCCTCAACTCCTGCATGGGGACAACTAGGAACTGACTACTACCGTAACGCCAGAATCAACATTGACGGTATCCGCTTCGCAGCTGACCTAAAAGGAGAAAATCCAATACTTGATCAATTTATCAACATCAAAGAAGTGTATGACCAAAAAGATCGAGGATAAGGTTGTGAAAAGGCTGGTCTGCATCAAGCAATAAGAATGAACAGAGAAAAACAGCTTCTCATGTTTTTCATCTGTTTAGGCTTATTGTTGAAGATGCAAGCCTTTGAACACCGTGGATAGAGGTTGTGAAAGAAGCGCCCAGCTCCGAGCAAATAAGAACTAGATTTCTAAAATAGTTTCTCATATTTTGGAAATCTAGCGCTTATTGCTGAGGAGTTGCTTCTTGAACACCGTGGATAAGGTTGTGAAAAGACCGTTCAGCTCCGCCGACAATAAGAATGGATTTTTCGAAACAGCTCTCCATGTTTTGAAAAATCCAGACTTATTTCAAGGAGTTGAGCTTTGAACACCGTGGATAAAGGTTGTGAAAAGAGCGTTTTGACCTGAGCAATAAGGATGAAAATCTCGAAATAGCTTCCCATATTTTGAGATTTTTTGACTTATTGTTGAAGGTCAGCTCTTTGAACACCGTGAATAAGGTTGCGAAAAGGCTGGCCTGCATCAAGCAATAAGAATGAACAGAGAAAAACAGCTTCTTGAATACCGCAGACAGGTTGCAAAAAAAGTTTTGACCTGACAATAACCAGTAAAACAGAAGGTGAGACCATTGCTAAAAGTAGCAGTGGTCTCACCTCTGTTTTGCACAAGTCATCTTTGATTATTTCGTTATTTTAATCAGGATCAAATTCTTTTTTCCATGCTAAAGAGTGATTTTTTCTTCTCGATTTTCACTTTCTTCGTTTAACTTTTGGTAAATATCTCTGTCAAAAAAAACTCTAGGTAGACACACGAAAGCAAACAAAAAGCCTAACTTTTGCAACAGTTTATGCTGTCGTTCAAAGTTAGGCTTATACAGTTTATAAATAGCCCTTTCTATCCATGAATCACATCAAGTAATGTCTGGAATAAGATTGCACTAGAAGCTGCCCCTGGATCAATGTGTCCAATCGCCCGTTCCCCTAAATAAGAGGCACGTCCTTTTTTTGCGACCAAATTTTTAGTATGTTCTTTGGCATTTTCGATGACGTCTGCGGTTAGCTGATTGTTTTTTAATGCTTCCGTAACAGGCAACCAAACATCTAGCATTGTTTTATCCTCTGCTTCAGCTTTTCCTCTTGCTTGTATCCCATTTGTACCTTCTTCGATGATTTTCCCTAATTGCTCTTGTGAATTGATGATGTCAACATCCTTTGTCGCTTTCATCATGTTCATGAATGCTGAACCATATAGCGGACCTGAAGCTCCTCCAACTTTGGAGATCATTGCCATCGAAAGAACTTTAAAGGTGTCACTGATTGTTGTCGGTTCCTCTTTCTTAAAGGCGTCTTCAAATGCGGAAACACCTCGCCCCATATTATTTCCATGGTCACCGTCACCGATCGGCGTATCTAGATCACTAAGATAACTTTTGTTTTCATTGATTTCTTTTGTAAATTTCATCAACCATTCTTGTATCTCTTTTACCGTTACATCCATCTGTCATTCACCCTTTACCAAGAAATTGTTTGTACGTCACTTATCAATGCTTCTCGCCAGTCTTTATCCTTCAAATCGATCATCGTCAAAGAAAGTCCTTGCATATCCAGAGAAGTCATTAGATTACCGACTTTATGAAAAGTCACATTTATATTTTCTGCTTCTAACAAAGCTAAAACATCATTCATGAAAACAAATTGTTCCATTAGTGGTGTGCCACCCATACCATTGACTAAAACGCCGACTTCTTTCGGTTTTTCCGTATAATCAGCTAGGATTTTAGTAACCAACTCTTTAGCCAACACTTTGGATGGTTGCAATTTTTCTCTGCGATAACCAGGTTCACCGTGAATGCCGACTCCATATTCGATCTCATCTTCTGCCAATTCAAATCCTGGCTTACCTACTTCCGGAACAGTAGCAGCGCGAAGAGCGACACCAATCGTTTTGATTGCCTGCACTACTTTATCCCCTAGTTCCTTCAACTCAGCTAAAGATTGCCCTTTTCTAGCCGCATCTCCTAAAATCTTATGGACCAGGATCGTACCAGCCACACCGCGTTTTCCTGCAGTATAGGTGCTATTTTCTACCGCAATATCATCGTCGACCACAACACTTTCCACTTGGATGTCATCCATCGCAGCCATTTCTTTGGCCATATCAAAGTTTAGAATATCCCCAGTATAATTTTTCACGATCAGCAAAACGCCTTTTCCCTGATTTGCTTCGTTGATGGCTGTTTGTACTTGGTCTGGCGTTGGAGAAGTGAAGACATCCCCCAAAACAGCAGCACTTAGCATCCCATTTCCGACAAAGCCTGCATGTGCCGGTTCATGGCCACTTCCACCACCAGAAACTAACCCCACTTGTTCGACCTTTTCATTTTTTGCTATTACTCTGGAATCAGCTACACGATGGATAAGTTCCGGGTAACTTTTCACAATTCCTTGCAACATCTCTTCTACGATATTTCCCGCTTCATTCATGATTTTTTTCATTTTATGACCAACCTTTCTGTCCGGCTTTTTTCGCTTCTGCTATGATTTGCGTGAGATCATCCGTCACTCCTGCAGTAATTGCACCAGCAAATGCCCCTTCCACAAGAGGTGCATCAACAAGGTAGTATTTTTTTTGCACTTCCTCATCTAGCATATCTTTGGCCATTTCAGCATTTAGTACCGCACTGCCGATATCCGCAAAAACTAGATACGCTTCTGCATCCTTTGACTGATCGACTGCATCAATGATCTTCATTGGATCTGAACCAATCTGACCATCGATCCCTCCCAAAGAAAAAATAGTGACATCCTCCGATTTTTGCATTTGTTCAATCATTTCTTTCAGACCATCTGTCACCTTTTGGCTGTGGGAAATAAGCAAAATACTTTTTTTCATTTACGTTCGCCTTCTTTCATCTTCAGGTATATTTGTTTCCGTTTTCATTTTTTCGAAAACAAGCTTCTGTAAATCCCCCGTTTTTTCCTACATTCCCAGTATATAATACAATCGGCTTTTTTTGGAAATGATGCGCTGTATTTATCACTACATTTTTGATTTTTATTTTCCACTCCTCTCTGTTCTTGCCATATATTCTGGTATACTGATTTTAAAGAAAGGAGTGATCGAATGATCATTACAACAACGAACAGTGTTGAAGATAGAACAGTCGAGTCCTACCAAGGAATCGTATTTGGTGAAGTAATCACAGGGATCAATGTATTGAAAGACTTAGGTGCTGGTTTACGCAATGTTTTTGGAGGTCGCTCAAAAAGTTATGAAGACGAGTTGATGACTGCTCGTGAAGAAGCCCTCCGAGAAATGGAAGACCGTGGAAAATCCCTTGGAGCAGACGCAATCATCGGTGTCAAAATGGATTATGAAGTATTAGGTAGCGACAATGGTATGCTAATGGTTACTTGCAGTGGCACAGCCGTTAAGTTAAACCGCTAGACGCTAAAAGGCTGAGACAGAAGTGTTCAACTCCGAGAAATAAGAAGAAATCAACAAAAATTGCTTTTCAAATTTTTGTGAATTTCGGCTTATTTTCCAAGGAGTTGCTTCTGCTCCCACCGTTTATCCGTTTTTAAAGAATGAGACAGAAGTGTTTCTTACTTTTAGCCCACGCTTATGGTGCCTGATACTACAAAAAAGTGCGAATACAGCCAGAAATGGCTCGTCATTCGCACTTTTTTCTTAAAATTATCCTTTTACCTGTCCAACCACTTCATTGGCTTGCACGAGTGCATTTGAGCGAATAGACAGTTCCTTGACTGCTGCTCCGTTTGTGAAAACAACGATCATATCTGATTTTTTACCTGCTTTTTCAAGCATTTCTAAATCAACTACCGCAATCAATTGTCCGCGAGCAATTCGTTGTCCTTCTTCAACATAAAGCGTAAATGGTTCGCCTTTAAGATCGACCGTATTGATCCCCATGTGCAGTAATACTTCGAGTCCATTATCTGTTTGGATACCGATCGCATGTTTTGTCGGAAAGACATTTAAGATCGTTCCAGAAATAGGCGCAAATACTTCATTCGCTTCAGGTAAAACTGCAAAACCGTCTCCCATCATTTTTTCAGAAAATACAGGATCAGCTACTTCGCTGATTGGAATCAATTCACCTTTCGAAGGCGCGTATACAGCTAGCTGCTCTTCAGGTAAAGTTGTTTTTTCTTCTTTTTCTTCTACGATCATAGGCTTAGCTACAGATTCGCCTGTGTTTGTTCCACCTTGTTGCAAACGACTCATTTCATCAGCAACGAATTGGACTTGTGTACCTACGACTACTTGTATATTTGTTTTGTCGATCACTTTCACTCCAGGGACACCTGTCTGTTTGATTTTTTCTTGATCGACTTTGTCAGTGTCTTGGACTTGAAGGCGCAAACGCGTCGTACAGTTATCGATGACACGTACATTTTCTTTTCCACCTAACGCCTGGTAGATCTGTGTTGCTAAAACAGCAAATTTATCATCACCCGTGGCAATATCTGGTGTTTCTTCTCCCGCTGTTTCTTCTCTTCCTGGTGTCATCAGATTGAATTTCTGAATAGCAAAGCGGAAGCCGAAGTAATAGATAACCGCAAATACAGCTCCTTGGACTAAAAGCATCAAAGGTTGATTTGCTACAGGATTTTTCAGCGATAAAAAGTAATCTACAAAACCAGCACTAAAAGCGAATCCAGCCGTCCAATGGAAAAAGGCGCTGACAGCTAATGAGATACCAGTAAAAACAGCATGCAAAACATATAATGGCCAAGCCACAAACATAAATGAGAATTCCAAAGGCTCAGTCACACCAGTGAAAAATGATGCAAAAGCTGCTGCCAACATCAAAGAAGCAGTTTGCTTTTTCTTTTCTGGTCGTGCACATTGATAGATTGCTAATGCTCCAGCAGGTAAGCCGAACATCATGACTGGGAAGAAGCCCGCTTGATACATCCCAGTTTGCCCAACGATTGCTTGACCACTGTCTAAAGCTTGCTGACCTGCTAAGAAATTCCCGATATCATTGATACCAGCTACATCAAACCAAAAAACCGAGTTCAGTGCGTGGTGAAGTCCTGTTGGAATCAATAAGCGATTGAAAAAGCCATATAACCCAGCCCCTACAAAGCCTAAGTGTGAGATTCCTTTACCAAATGCCACTAATACATCATAAACACTTGGCCAGATGAATAAAAGAATGGCAGATATAACCAACATTGCTAATGCTGACATGATAGGCACTAATCGTTTCCCACTAAAGAACGATAACGCCATCGGTAATTTAACTTGACTAAATCGGTTATACATCGCTGCTGCAGTCAATCCGGCGATGATCCCAATAAATACATTATTATCCATTGTACTGAACGCAGGATTCACATCGCTCAGCTTTTCCAAACCTAATAGTCCTTGCACAGATTCAGATGCTAAGACCGTTTGTGGAACTAAGTACGCCACTAATCCTGCAAGTGCTGCCGAACCGTCCTTATCTTTAGACATTCCTAAAGCTAATCCTACGGCAAATAATAATGCCAAGTGATTTAAAATTGCTAATCCTGCATTCATCAAAAATGTAGTACCAGCATTACTGACACCCATTCCAACGATCCAGTTTGCAATTCCCACCAACAATGAAGCTGCTGGTAAAACGGCAACTGGTAACATCAGAGAGCGTCCCATTCGTTGCATATAAGCTTTCATTTTCTTCCTCCTAGAACAATCATCCATCTAAATAAATGCAATAATTTTTGAAAAATATTTCTTTTTTGAAAACTTTCAAGAAATTATCTAAAAATTAATAAAATGAGTATACCACTTTAAAATAAAAATGAACAGATTTTTTTAAATTTATAAAAAACACTGTTTAAACAGCATAATAAAAGAAAAAAAAGTAAAAAAATCACACGGTAATGTTATATACCAATTTCATAGATTTCAATCATAAGAGAGGAATTCTCTGCATTGAATACTAAAAACAAATTTTTTTACATTAACATGATTTGGTAATAATTAGACAAACTCCTAAGATTGTTCATAGTTATTTGTTGCCTTTTTTACTATAATCATAAGTTAGTAAACAGTATCGAGAGTGGGGAAATTATGAAAAAAATAGTTATTGTATCACTAGCCTTATTGACTTCCAGTTGCATTTTCCTTCAACAAGAAGTACAAGCAGATACAACGTCTGATAGTCAAATTATAGAAACAACTACAACTACTGCGGAAGATTCTTCTTCAGCTACTACGGACAGTCAGTCAACTAGCGAAACAACTTCCAGCACTGGATCAGAAACCGATAGCTCGGCTACAGAGACTTCTTCAAGCAGGGATACATTACAGGATTTAGAAAATCGTAGAAAAGAAATCGAACAGGCCTTAGAAGAAGCCAAAAATCGATTAGCTGAACATCATCAACAAATCCAGCAAGACTTATCTGCATTAAAAGACCAAGCTGATAAAGATCACGCACAAATCCAACAAGATCTAGCAGGTGCAAAAGCGAAAGCTGAACTTGCCAAAAATGATATAGATGCAAAGATCCAACAAGCAAAAGCACTCCAAGATGAATTGGATGCTTTCGGGCAGTCTGCTGCTGCTTCCATAAACAATGTCCAACCAGAGATCGAAACAGCTAGTGCAGACATCCATTCAAAAATCACTGACGCAAAAGCAGTCATGGCTGATTTTGACTCTAAAAAAATAGATCTACAAGCAAGCATCAAACGGATCAAAGAAACGTTGAACAATGTCGGAACAGATTTTTCTCAATCAGCAACATGTGAAGCACCACAAGCAACTAGTACGGCAAAAGTAGCTAGCGAACAACAAAACGCCTCTGCAAAATCCTTGCCAAAAACAAATGAAACAAGTTCACCAATTTTTTTGTCTACTATTGGTACATTTTTTGTAACACTTGGCATACTCTTGAAAAAACGAATAAACTGACATCAACTTGATGCACAAAAAAAGAAACGAACCGTGACGGTTCGTTTCTTTTTGCTTTTAATCAATGATTATTTTGCCAAACGATAAATAGCATCTGCATAAATAGCCGTTGCTCTGAATAGATCGTCTAAACTCATAAATTCATTTGCTTGGTGCATTGTATCTGTGTAGCCTGGGAACATCGCACCGTAAGCAACACCACGTTTCAATAGACGTCCATAAGTTCCGCCACCGATGATTTGTTCATAACCTTCTTCACCTGTGTGATCTTTATAGACTTGTAACAATGTTGCAACCAATGGATCATCCATTGGTACATAGTGAGGTTCCATTACACGTGCACCACGAGTAACTGAAGCTCCTTCTTCTTTGACTGTTGCTAAGATATCACTTTCTAAGCCGTCAACAGTCACACCTTGTGGGAAACGGAAGTTCATGTTGATGAAGTTATCATCTTCTGTTCCATTTTCTTTAAAGGCAAATAAGCCAGCGTTCATTGTTAATTTACCCATTTTTTCATCTTCATATGCCACGCCAAGTTTTTCACCATAGAAATCTTCATGGACATACGCTGCTGCAACATGGATAAATTGTTTTGCTGAACCAATAAATTCATAGTTATCTAGGAAAAGAGCTAAGAATGTCCCTGCATTGATTCCTGCTTGAGGACTTGCTCCATGAGCGCCTTTTCCGATTAAGTCGATTTTTACATACGTATTGTCTGCTTCGATCGAACCGCTAACTGGATTTGCTTCAGTAAATTTATAGAATGCTTCTTCCATCGCAATCGCTGCATCCGCATCTGGTACTTGAAGAGCTGCAGTAGCTGTACCAGGGACCATATTTTCACGCAAGCCTGAAACAAAGGATTTCAATACGTAGTCACCTTCGTTATCGCCTTGGAATCTCAAAGCAAGTGATACATTTCCTTTTTCACCATTGATGATCGGGAACTCAGCATCAGGAGAAAAACCAAAATCAGGTTCTTCTTCATGTTGGAAATAATAAGCCATGTCGCCCCAGCCGCTTTCTTCATCACTACCGATAACGAAACGAACTTTTTTAGACAATTTCAAATCTAGTTCTTTAATGATTTTCATTGCATAATAAGCTGCCATACTTGGGCCTTTGTCATCACTTGAACCACGCGCAAAGATTTTGCCATCTTTGATTACTGGTTCATAAGGATCAGTATCCCAACCGTCACCAGCAGGTACAACATCCATATGGCCAAAAATCCCTAATGTTTCATCACCTTCACCAAGATCGATATGTCCTGCATAATTATCCACGTTTTTGACAGCAAAGCCATCACGTTCGCCATATGCTAACATGTGTTTCAACGCATCACGAGGACCAGGTCCAAAGGGTGCATCCGGTGTTACTTTTGAATCATCACGTTCACTGCTGACACGTAAAAGATTTTTTAAGTCTTCAAGCAAGTCTTCTTTACGTGCTTCTACTTCTTTTTGCCAATTGATTGTCATAAAGTTAATCCTCCACTCATTAAGTCTACCTGTTCATCATACCATAAATCGAAGAAAAAAATAGTTCAAAAAATCTGACAATTCCTAGTCCAAAGAGTGTTCCAACAAAAATATCTACGCTATAATACAAGAAAGGAGGCATTTCGATGATAATAGATGAACGTTTGGTACAACAAGTCATTACTCCACGTCCAGCTGAATCACATAAAGGGACATACGGCCGGACAGTTTTGATTGGCGGCAATGAACAATATGGCGGCGCAATCATCATGAGCGCTTTAGCTACAGTCAATAGCGGCGCTGGTTTGACAACTGTCATCACCGCTCCTAAAAATCACGCCCCCCTTCATGCCCATTTACCAGAAGCAATGTGTGTCGATTGGCATGATAAAAAAATGATTCTTTCCGTACTTGAAACAGCTGATATTTTATTGATAGGTCCCGGACTCGGCACTACTCCTGAAAGTTTCGATCTACTTGAGTTGATTTTAGCCCATCAAACTAAAAAACAATGGCTGATCATGGATGGTTCCGCTCTAACTTTATTTGCAAAGGAACAGCTAGAACTTCCTTATCCTAAACAAACAGTTTTCACACCACATCAAATGGAATGGCAGAGACTTACCTCATTAGCGATCGCTGATCAAACGAAAGAAAAAAATAGCATGAAACAGCGGGAACTAGGAACGACTGTCGTACTAAAAAGTCACCAGACGACTATTTATGGTCAAAAAATGATTTATCAAAATACCATAGGTTCTGCTGCAATGGCAACTGGTGGAATGGGGGATACTTTGGCAGGTACGATTGCTGGTTTTCTCGCCCAATTCCCCAAGAATGACCAGACAATCGCAGCGGCTGTCTATCTTCATAGCTATATCGGAGATCAATTAGCCAAATCACAATACGTTGTGCTCCCTACGCAAATCAGTCAGCACTTACCACAATGGATGCATCATTTCAGTCAAAAAAATTAAGATCAAGGAGTTATTTTATGGAACTGTTTACTGGATATATTCGAGAACCTTTTTATTATGAAACTGATCAGATGGGAATCATCCATCACAGCAATTACATTCGTTGGTTAGAAGAATCACGTGTGGCATTACTCGATTATTTAGGGTTCAGTTATAAAAAAATCGAAGAATTAGGACTGATCATTCCCGTACTTGAGGTCACTTGCCAATACAAAGAAATGGTCCGCTATGGCGAACCCATCCGTATCTTACCGAAAATCGCGAAGTATACGGGCACTCGCTTAGATTTCACCTATGAAATCTATGGTTTAGCAGATAATCAGTTACGAACTACTGGCTCAAGCAAACATTGCTTTTTAACTGCCGATACGCAACGATTAGTCAAACTCAGTCGTTTTGATACACAGTTGGATCACCTATTCAAAGACTACGCGCAGTTGGCGAACGAATGATTTCTCTCTACGCAAAAAACTTTCCTTTTATTTAAGAAAATCAGAGACTTTTTTCTTGTGTTATATAGGACAATTTGTATAATAAAGAGAAAAAAGCAGGTGATCATCATGTATGTTGTCAAAGTATTGCATGGTTACATTGATAAAACTGGCTGCCGCACACGAGAAAAGAACCCTGATAACTTGTTGATTTTCAAAGAGAAAAAAGACTCTGAAGCATTTGCTAAACAGATCGGCGGCCGTGTCAAACAACTGCATGAGATACGACCTGATTGATCATTTTGTTAAAAAATTGAGTCTCTTGTGAGGTTGGGACAGAAGTGTTTAACTCCGAGAAATAAGAAGAAATTCACGAAAATTGCTTTTTAAATTTTTGTGAATTTCGGCTTATTTCCGAAGGATTTGCTTCTGCTCCCACCGTTTATTCGTTTTTAGAGAATGAGACAAAAGTGTTTCTTACTTTTGTCCCATGCTTTTTTTGTTTGGACCTATTTCGCTCCTCTCTCTCCTGTAAACGATTTATGTTATAATACTTGTAAAACATTGTGTAGAAAGGAGCATTTATGGCTGGCACAAACTTACAACAACAGGCTTACGAAACAATACGTAAGCAGATTATTTATTCTGAGTTAGCACCTGGAAGCAGAATCTCAGACAAAGTCTTAGAAGAACAACTTGCCATCGGTCGCACACCGATACGAGAAGCGTTGATCCAGTTACGCAACCAAGAATTGATCAAAACGATCCCACAATCTGGAACCTTCGTGTCAAAGATCGACATTCGTTCTGCATCCTTAGCTCTCTATACTCGAGAAAAGCTAGAAAATCCTATTCTTCAAGAATGCAGCGCCAAAATGACCCCACAGGATCAATTGACATTAGAAGATATTTTGGAACAAACAGACCAAGCAATCATGATCCAAGATAAAAAATTATTTTTCTATTTAGATAAAGCGTTCCACCGCACCTGTTATAAAGTTGCTGAAAAATCAGAAATCTGGGATTGGATCGAAAGCTATAGTACACATCTTGACCGATTCAGATGGTTACGGTTGAGTATTACAGAACTGGGTTGGGGTCGTGTTTTAGATGAGCACCAAACACTCCTTCAATCCATGATCGATCATAACCTTGATGAAGTGAGTTTTCTTTGCAGCATGCATATGCATATGATCATTGAAGAACAGGAATATGTACGACAGGCTTACCCAGATTATTTTGAGAAAGATTAGATCAAGAGATGTGAGAAGGAGAATCGGTCAATTCCATTGAACAATTGAATTTCCCTTTAGATGGTTCATCAAATCTTAAAAACTCACATCCACCTCTTTAGCTCGCAAATACTATCAGACAAAAAAATCACTAAAAAAGACAGATGATCCCAAAATAGCAGCGCTAATTTTGAGAGTAACTGTCTTTTTTAATAGCCAAAATCGAACTATCCTGTTTAGCTACCTTTTTATTATTTCAAGCTTCGATTTTTCTTTGTTCAATCTCTTGTACTTCTGCAAATAATTTTTCACTCCGCTCTGGATCGTACGGCCAAACCATCGCTACCTCCAATATATATGGATGAAAACCAAACTGATTGATTTCCTGTGAAAAACTCATTGCGGCGATTTCACTCAGGGAACGAATCGTTGAATAATATTTGTAAGAAAAGATATGCCATAGTTCGATTTTCGTTTGTTGTGTATAGATCAATGGATCACTCATCTCGATATGATGGAATAATTCATGGGCCAAAATCGAATCAGTGATTTTGGTCGTTGTTAGATCTGGATGATCACTTTCTTGTACAAACCGTTGGATAGGTTCCAACATCAATCGGATACCCTCTTCTTTGTCATAGGTGGCAAAAGTTACACGTTCAGCTGTTGTTTCTGATTTACAGTGCACTACCTTAGTACCTAATATTCCACAAAGCTCCATGATGTTCTTATGGGGATATCTTTTTCGCAATGCCTGTGCCATTTGTTTCCCACACATGATTGCTTGTTGAATAAATTCTTTTCGTTGCTCTAAAGAGACTTTTTTTCTTAAAATATCTCTTTGGAATTGATAATACCCCCAACTTTCCTCTGAGATAGTAAACAACTCATTGAGCAATCGATTTAGTTTATGTTTGCTTGATGTTTCCAGCAACGACAATCACTTCTTCCCCTGGTTCCAAAGTAGAGATTTCCAGATCCATCAACAATTGTAGCTGTTCAAGATCCGTTGCAGTAAAGTCAGAGATCCTTGCCCCCAGACAGAGATAAAATTCTGGACGAGCAATCAGTTCCGTTTGATAAACTGCCATCTCTTCCCATAGTTTTTCTACCGCAGATAAATAATTGCCAGCAGTCGTTTTTAAGCAAGCAGCATTCCCTCGCTGTACTTTGATAAATCCCTTTTGATCGACGATACGGATCGCTCCGGCATTTTTCGGACGTTTTTTTTCACCCACCACATAAAAGAACGGTGTGCTTTCTATTACCTCGACTTCCGCTGTAGAAACTCGCATATCTTCAGCAGCTAACTCCAACGCTTCTGGCAGCGTGATCTCTTTTGTTAAATCAGTTGCTTTTACTTCTGTCGAACCCGTAGCAATAGCTGTGACTTTTGATGTTTGAGGATCAATTTCAACGTGGATCTCAATTGATTCCGGTGTTGCGCCTGATTCGATTGCTTTATTCATTGCCTCATTCTTCAATGCACGAATATCTTCTTTACTTGGAGATGGGATGATCCGTTCTACAACATCTCGTACCATCGCTAATGCAACACCGATCGACGAAATCACTTCCGCATTTTCAGGGATCGAATATTTTACACCCATTTTATTACTAAAATAAGTAATCAGTGAAGCAGCTCCGCCGCCTACACCTACCAATGAGATCTGATCTTTTTCTAAATGGTATTTTTCAGCTAACTCCAAGATAACTGGCTCGATTTTAGCATACGATTTTGCCATGATCTGTTCCGCAATATCTTCTACTGTAGTTTGACAATAATCTGCTAAAGCTTGTAGCGCTTTACGGGCAGAAGGGACATTCCCATAAGAAAAATGCTCTTCTTGCACTAATCCCAATACATTTGCTGCACAAGTATTTGTGATCGTTACTTCTTGGCCATCCTCCATCACGACTTTGACGTAGTCTGCCGGATCGCCTTCTTTTGGTGAAAAGAATACTACTTTCGGTCCTTTGATTTCTTCTGTCGGTGTAAATACAGCATAGTCCAAACCTGCGATATGCGCAGAACGTGGGCCTACATCAATGATCCCTGCTTGATTGGCGCGAACCATCGAACCACCTGCTACTCCTAACACTCGAACATCTAATGAAGAAATATAGGTTGGATGCCCACCAACGATCGAATAATCGATTGCCGGACGGCCGTTTTTGATGACACCGATATTAGTTGTCGTGCCCCCCACTTCAAAATAGACTCCGTTGGATGCCCGCAAGTACATCAATGACCCCATCACAGAAGCTGCTGGTCCAGAAAGCATTGTCAATACTGGGCGTTTTTTCATCTCGTTGATTTCCATAACGCCCCCATCACCACGCATGATCATCAAAGAAACATTGACCCCTGCTTCACGCACTGAATTCTCTGTAGAAGTAGCAGTATCTAGCATTTTAGGCAGAATAGAGGCATTGATTGCTGCCGTTCTCGTTCTTCTAGTCAATCCATATAATTTAGTGATATCAGATGCCATCGTTGTTGGAATGGCTTTACAAGAAGCAGCTTCATAAACAACACGTTCTGGCTCACCATTATCTACCCCAAAGGCCATCGAAGATACTAGTACCTCCGCTTTTTCTTTTTCTAAATTAGAGATCGTTTCAGCCACTCGATCCACATTCAAATGTTTTACTGGTAAAAAAGCATTGACGATTTCGATTTTTTTCTTGTTCCCTAGATCAATATCGTTCAATCGTGTTTGTCTTTTGGCTAAAAATCCTTCAAGACCGCCTTTCGACATGCCGATTACTCCAACTTTAGCTACATCTCCTTCAATCAATGCATTCGTTGCTTGCGTTGTCGAGTGAGCCACGAAAACCACATCATCTGGACTGATTTGATTCTCTTGTAAACAGTTTTGAAAAGACTGCACCACTCCTGCTGCCACCCCATTCAAATGATCATGTGTCGTCTTCACTGAAGACTTCCCAATAATTTCATGTGTGGCATAGTCGATTGCTACCGCTTTTGTATGTGTCCCGCCAACGTCGATCCCCATTCGTACAAACCGTTTCATCCGTCATTCCTCCATTTCATTTCTATTGTCACAATCTGTTAGAAGTTACCATACAATAAGAACGTGATCATACAGACAATTGCTCCAATTATCCAACCAGTTGGAATTGATTTTTTCATATACTCTCTTGAAGATACTTTTGTATATCCTAAGCCCCAAGCTACCCATGATTGCGTAATATCTAAATGCTGTGGCGCAATCGTCGTTGTTGCAAATAGCGGGAATAAGAAGGCAACGGGCATTGTTGGATTCACTGCTAAAACAACTGCTAGAATGGCTGAACCAGAACCCACTAAACTTAAAGGCCCACGGAAAAATCCAAGTGGTGTCAATATAGCAAATGCTATAGCCAAAACTAAAGGCGTTTTTGGAATAAAGTCCCCAAAAATTGCTGAGAAATAAGAAGAAGCATACGCAGCAGAATTATTGAACATCGCCAAAGTCATTAAAAAGCCAACCATCGGCGCAACATCTGTCGCTCCATCTGTAAATAATTTAGCAAATTGACGGCAGATTTCTTTATATCCTCCACGTAATTTTCCAGTAAATAATAATGCCCAGATTCCAGCAATCATAAATCCTAAAATGATTGGAATATCTAATAACACGACACCTAAAACTGGGATAAGTACTGCTAACCAAGAAATCATCGGTGCATCACCGCCATCACTTTGCACTTCAGCAGCCATTGCGTAACGTTTCTTTTTGTTCATTGATATATTAGACACAACTAAAACAACAATCAAACTTACAACCATACCAATCATTCCGATTTGGAAATAATCGTTATACGTATAGCTTTCTGCTGCCGGATTGAATCCAGCGTAGATCGTTTGATATTGCTTGAAGTTCACAATGTTAGCAAAAATCCCTGCCATGATCGAACCCATGAATGAAAACAATGCAATCGGAGCCGAAATCCCTAATGACATCAAGATAGGTAAAACAATTACTGCAATCGAGATAACTGGTCCGATCCCTGTCATAGACATAAAGATAATAGCAGTTACGATGCAAAGCAAACTCATCGTGATCCGTGGTTTATCTCCACCAAGTTCCACTACTTTTCGAATCAATGTAGCTGCTATACCACTATCCACCAACACTCGACCAAAGAAAGCACCAAAGAATACATTTACTAAAATCGACTTCGCATATTCTGCAGGACCGTTGCATAGATATGTGTCAATACATCGATCAATCCTTGACCTTCCATTGCTGGGTTAGGAGAAAAGTAATTACCTACTAACGCCAAACTCATCCAAACCGTTGCCATGATCGCTAAACCAACCATCAAGTTGTAACCCTTCACACAATACCAAACCATAAAGAAAAACGAAATAACTAATAAAATACCTATAATAATATCACTCATACTGCCCCTCCATTTTCTTTTTAACTAAATCAACAGAACACTCTGATATATCAGCTACCTCATTCTAACGAATTAAGTAATCGCTTACATTAAAATACGCGTATAATAGGTGCATATACGATTAAAAAACACTAATTATTATATATCTAAAATAATTTGCTGTTGGGAATCATCTACGTTCTCTTACGAAAAATAGGGAACAATATAGAAATAGAAGAGCGTGAATGTGGGACAAATCCGAAAATCAGGTTTGCTACAGAATCTCGAATAAACGGTGGGAGCAGAAGCAACTCCTTCGGAAATAAGCCGAAATTCACAAAAATTTGAAAAGCAATTTTCGTTCATTTCTTCTTATTTCTCGGAGTTAAACACTTCTCTCCCAGCCTCTCCCAAATAAACGGCATCCAAAAGTCAGTTTTTTCGGAAATTCCAAAAAAAAACGAGCAATACAAAAAACGTATTGTTCGTTTTTCTCTCCAATTTCTCAAACCTAAACGTGTCTCGATCTCTCTAAAATGAATAATCGACGGTACGAGGAGCAATCCTTCAAAAATAAGCCCACATTCACATAAATCTGAAAAACAATTTTCGTGAATCTCTTCTTATCTCTCTGAGCCAAGAAGCGGCCTCATCTTTTTTTATCTTGAAAGAGTTGCATCTCTCTCAGTTAATTGAACATTTACCGCATCCATTAGTTTTCCTTCTCCATGTATACCAAAACTTGCCTACTATTATGAACACTGTGGTCGGTGGGCATGAAATTCATAATGAAAGCTATCCTATGGCTGGTAAACTTTCTAAGGCAATTTGCTGAAGGTATCTTGCATAGGAAGTAAATTCTGGTTGGAAGTAGAAATCGGATTGAATGATATCGAATATATCCATTTTTGTTTGGATCATCAAAGATAACAAATTGATTAATTCAACTAAAATTTTTGATGTTGTCAAAAGCTCTGCACCCAATAAAATATTTGTTCCTTTTTCAAACATCAATTGTAATTTTAGCGTTTCTCCACCATCAACGGAGATTTCTTTAGTAACAGACACGCATTTTCGTTTATAAATAATCGTATCTATTTCTGTCATTCCACTACTTGCCAAGTAATACTCTCCAAATGTTGTTGCAATTGTCCGATTAGAAGACTGATATGGTAACTGATTATTGGAATAAATATTATAAGCGGCTACAAAACCACTACGTTGGGCTTGCGAAACAAGTGGTTTAAACACCCCACCAATTTCTAGTTGGGTTGAGAACAGTGGCTTTTCAAGCAAATCCCCTACTGCATAAATATTTTCTATAGATGTTTGAAGATAGTCGTTTACACTAACAGTATGATCAAAATTCAAATCAACCAGCCCTTCCAGTAGCTGCGAATTAGGTAAGGAACTGCTGGTAGATACAATCAAATCGACATTGGAAATTTTCTCGTTACTATGAAAAGTTAGCGTGTACGTACCCGTCTTTTTATCTTTATCAATTTTCTTTACAGTAGTATTCAGATTGAATGTAACATTATTCGGAATATTGGATAGTATGGGACGAATGAATTCTTCATCAAAATAGCCAGCAAGTGGATAGTCTCTTCGATCAATTAAAAATAATTCTTTTTCTTTCATCCAAGTATCTGCAAATTCCATCCCCACAAAACCAAGCCCAATCAATGCAATTTTCTTAGCTTTTTTGATGCGGTCTAACGCAAACGCAGATTCATTAAAACTTTTATACGTCAATATATCCTTCTTCTCACTCGTAAGGCTGAGGGGTATCGCAGGAGTCGACCCAATTGCGGCAATTAAGAAGTCGTAAGGTAGTTCTTGGGTAATTGTCGAACCATCGTTTATCATTGTACAGATTACCTTGATCTCATTTTTTTCAATTTTCAGTACCTCTGTACTTAGAAGAACCTTTACTCCTAAGTCCGTTAACTCTTTAGGAGAATAGTTATGCGCTTCTTCTAATTTTTGAATAATACCTTTGGAAACCAAATTAATGCCACTAGAAATAAAAGCAAGCGTCTGATTTTTCTCAATCAGCGTTACATCTATCCTTGGATCTAAAATTTTTAATGCTCTAGCAGCAGCCACACCTGCATGAGAACCACCAATGATTATACATTTCATTCACTAAACCTTCTTCTTATATATCTTTACTAGAATCTTCTGTATACGATCAGAATCATAGGTTGTTTCAATATCGGTCAACAGATAATAATAATCATGAGCAAATCGTTCTGTAGATACGATCAGATCTGTAATCAAAAGATCGTATTTTTGTTGTTCAGCTGCTTCTTCAATCTCAACATCAAAAAAATAATGCATCAAGTAGGTTAGACGAAAAAAGACACCTTCTTTGATAGAATAATCTTTATGGATAGAAACACCTATACGTATCTTTATTGAATAATTCTTTAGGATCTCTAAAAGGAGGTTGAAGTATCTTCGATAAACAAGAGACAATACTTCTGCAGTAATAAAATCAGAAAAACTCTCTTCAATGGAAGCAACCAACTTGTTTGAAATAGTCAGCAATCGTTGATAAATCTCCATGTTCGCTAAGTGAGAAATGCTTTTTCCTGAAAAATAGTAGAACTAACCACAAAATTTCGTGATTTTACAATGCAGATTCGTCAACGAATACTCAATTTCGCGCCTTGTTTCAATGGTTACTTTCTCTTCGTAATGAGGAAAGACTTCATGGACTCGTCTTAAAAATTCTTTATCCAGTAAGGCTACTTTTCCATTCGATTTGATTTCCTTTGTTCCGAGCGGTAAATATTTTGAATCATACAATTCGAAAGATACCATAAAAGAATACAAAATCATTATCTCATCCTCTCCGATCAGTAATGAATAATGATCCAAAATGGAGAGAAAGCTTTTCTTGATTGCTTTATACAGCGCTTGATTCTCAACTTCTAGATAATTTGCATCCATCGAAGTGTCGTTTAACAGTCTTATTCTTTTTATCGTGATATCTAGCCATATTCGCAATTTTATTTTTCCTTGGATGGAAAATTTATAGTTACTAAGCACTTCGAAAGTATTGATAAATGCATCCGCAAATGGATGTGTGCGTTCCTGAAACTTTAGAAGGTGCTGGTTAAATGTATACGCATTGACAGTCAGACTGTACAATAAGTATCGTATCTGTATCTCGTCTCCATGCATTTTTACATTTTTTATTTTGAGTTGAAACTCTTCAATTTTTGAGTTCAAAAGTTTTATTTTTCTAAAGATCGTCGCTTCACTAAGATACAAGCGAACAGCCAGTTGAGAAATCGATGAACTCTCAAAAGAAACTTTTTGAATGATTTGATAATTTATTGACCTTCTTAGAAATGTACTATAAATTTCAGAAAAGTCGATATTTTCTTCGGTATCCAACGTCAAAAGACCCGTCTCTGACGTATAATTTATGGCCACCTTACGATCAACATAAGTTTCTTTAAAAAAATCATTGAATAACCCTACTGCTTCCAATACCGTGTTTGCGTTTATTTTTAGAGAACGCCTGACTTCTGCACATGCAACCCCTTTCTCCCCCGCACTGAAGATCTTTCTTAGGATCTTCAATTGAATAGTTTCGCTATTATCAAGTAAATCATAAATATCCATACAAACCTCCCCAACAAGTTGTCATCATATTATTTCCAAAATTTTCTGAAAATTAAATGTGACAATATTCCTATTCTATCGATATAGCTAAATCATTTACATATGTTTCCCTTTTTCACTTTGTTACTCCAATATTTATCCTTTATATTAACACTATTTACCTGATTTTTTAGCCTAAATCGTAATAAAATGAATTAAATAACATTTTAAATCTCTTTAAAGGTATATTTATTCATTTTGCTATATTCGAACCGAGGTTGGGCTCTTGTTCCCATTATTCAATTATCAGCTTATTTGATGAACCGAAAATAGAAGCCATCTTGAAAATTTATTGTTTCCCATACCAAATTTTTGGTTAGCTTATCCATTTAGTATAGGAATGAATCATTTGAGCCTAAATTACAGAAGAAACTATCTCCTTTAAGAAGGTAATTTCTTCTGTAATTTTTCGATCATGTTCTTTTAAGTACTACATACAAATAATTGATATCCTCTAGATAGTTCATCTGACATTTTATACTTTACAAAAGGTGTGAATTGACTGCTCTAGACATAATTATAGAGATAGTTCTTTTGGGGAAGTTCAATCATGCAACGTTTATACCTAAAAGCCCACTAAATCAAATTCGAAACATTTAAACCAGTGGACTTTACTCACACCTTTCAACGGTCACTTTTTATATTCGATTTTGCGAAAAATTTACTTATTTTCCAGATTTAACTTTTTTCTTCATTAGTCCAAAGACACCTATACCAACAACTACTACTCCACCGATTAAAGGAACGATGCTATTTTTTTCTTCTCCTGTTTTAGGATAGGCTTTGTAGGTAGCATTATTAGGCGCTTTTGCTGTTCCAACAACTTTTGCTTTGCTGTGTGTTGCTGGTTTAGCAGAAGCCTTCGCTACTGTTTTTCCAACTGTTGATTTGCTCTTTGCTGCTGGTCTAGCAGGTGTTTTTGGTTGTTCGGCTTTATGTGGTACCACTGGTGTGCTCGTATCAAATTTTGTAACTGCCACATTTGAAGAGTCTTTGTCTAAAGTAAAGTTGACTGGGCTTGCATCTAATTCATATCCTTTAGGTGCTTTAGTTTCAACAAATTGATAGTGACCTACATCCAATCCGGCAATTTCAACTACACCATTCTTATCCGTGACTAAATCTTTTTTAATGATTTTACCTTGATCATCCAACAAGTTGAAGCTCGCTCCTGTTAGTAATTTCTTCGATTGACTATCCCGTTTTTCCAAACGAACCGAACCTTTTATCGCTTTGTTTATCTTTGTTAGATAAAGAGTATCCTTTTGATTCCGCATAATCGTAAATTCTACTGGCTTGGCATCAAGTTCATACCCTTTTGGTGCCTTGGTTTCGATAAATTGATAGTGCCCAGGACGTAAATTTTGAACGGCTAAGCGGCCGCTTTGAGAGGTTGTCATTTCTTCCATCACTGTTGTTTTGGTATCTTTATTGATCAATTTGAAAGTCGCCCCAGCCAATTTTGTTCCTGTACGACTATCCGCTTTATCTAAAACCACCGTTCCTTTAATCATACGATTTGTTTTTACTACTTGTAACGCTGTTGCTTGTGCTTTTGTGATCGTAAACTTAACAGGTGTTTTATTGATTTCATATCCAGTTGGTGCAACCGTTTCAACAAATTGATAGTCACCTGGCTCTAAGCTATCTACTGAGATTTTTCCTGATGCGTCAGTCGTCAAATCTGTTGTGATCGTTGTACCATCACTTTTTTGTAATTCAAATACCGCATCAGGCAATACTTCAGCTGTTTCAGCATCTTTTTTCGTTAAAACGACAGAACCTGGCGTTGCTTTGTTAGTAACCTTTACTTGTTTAGCTGTTGTTTGCCCTTTTTCGATTGTAAAGGCAATTGGTTGACTATCTAATGTATATCCAGTTGGTGCAGTTTTTTCAATAAATTGATAATCACCTGGCAAAAGTTTATCTACAAAAATCTCACCTGTTTTATCCGTAACTAATTGGTCTTTGACACGTTTTCCTGCTGCTGTATCCAATTCAAAGATCGCTCCGGGTAAAGTTTTCCCAGTATCTGCATCCACCTTACTCAACACGACAGAACCCAATGTTTCTTCATCGGTTGCAGTAACTTCTTTAGCCGTTGTTTGATTTTTTTCGATCGTGAATGGAATAGGATTGGCATCTAATGTGTATCCATTGGGTGCCTTGGTTTCGATAAATTGATAATCACCTGCTAGCAAATGATCCACTGTCACTGTCCCATCAACACCCGTTGTAACTGATTTAACAAATGTTCCATCCGCCTTTTGTAAATTGAAACTCGCGTTGGGCAACTTTGTTCCATCCTTTGCTGCCTTTTTTGTTAAAACAACACTACCGGTTTGTTGTACATCTTTGAAAACCGCAGTCCCTATTTTTCCAGCTTCAACAGTTACTGCCGCCGATGTAGTATTCAAACTATAGCCATCAGGCGCCTTGGTTTCAACAAAACTATAATTTCCAGCAGTCAAGCCAGCAACTGTCGCTGAACCGCTTGCATTAGTAGTAACGGTCTTAACTGTTTGATTGTTGGCATCTTTCAAATCAAAAGTCGCACCAGCTAAAAGTGCATCCGTATTTGCATCTCGCTTAAAGATTTTTGCTTGACCTTTATTCGCATAATCACCAAGTCCCATCCCACCAGCATCAAAAGTAAAAGTAGCGTGCGCATCATTAATTTTAGTATGGTTACTATCAAAAAGGGTTGCGTTATTTGTTACGCTGATTTCTAAACTATTCCCGTTAGGAGTAATCAAAGAACTAAAATTAGGATCATCGACAGATATCGTTGTTGTGTAATTAATCCCAAAGTCATCTGTATTCCCTTCTGGAATCGTAACGTGGATCTTGAACTTTCCATTCCCCTCATCATCAACCGAATCAAGGAGTGATTTTGTGCCCATAGCATAATTAATACTAGGACTTGAACCGTCCTCTCTCACATGAAGTTGGAATGGCAACAGTTTTTTTGACAAATTTTATAAGGTGCAGAACTTCTTTCCGTATGCTATTCCGATTGTCCTTGACAATGAGCCTCCTCGGATGTGACGATCTTCGGCAGGAGCTAACAGTTAAAGTTAGACTGCCTCGCTAGCGTTAGCACATCCGAGCTCATTATCAAGGATTCGCTGCGCCAATCTCTGGTTACGGTAACCAACCGGTGTCTCGTAGCCAAGTTTACCGTGCAACCGAAGGTGGTTCCACCAATTGACATAGTCAAATAACTCCAAATCCAATTGTTGTAAGGTTTCAAATGTGTATTGATAGACAAATTCTACTTTCAACGACTTATAAGTTGATTCAGCTACGGCATTATCAAAAGGACAGCCTTTATCACTCAATGATCGATTGATGTCAAAAGTTGTTAATAATTCATCAATAGCTTGGTTATCAAACTCTTTTCCACGATCAGTATGAAAAATCTCAACCTCTGTCAGAGGTTGTTTGATACGGCTAAATGCTTTTTTTACTAGAACGGCATCTTTATGTTCTCCACAAGAATAGCCGAGAATTTCTCGATTGAACAGATCCAAAATGAAACAGACATAATTCCATTTTTTCCCGACTCGTACATAAGTCAAGTCTGTTACGATCGTTTCTAATGGGTTGTCTCTTAAGAATTTACGATTCAATACGTTTGTCGTTTTGGCTTCATTGCAAGTAGAATGATGTACTTTAAAATAAGCAACAGTATAGCTCGATTTTAATCCTCTATTTTTCATGATTCTACTAATTTTTCGTCGGCTGATCTGAATGCCTCGTTTTGATAAGGCTTTTTTTATTTTTCTTGAGCCGTAGGCCTTTCGGCTGCGGATAAATTCTTCAGCGACTACTTCTTCAAGTTCTGATTCGTCTTTCTTTGGTTTTGATTGATAATAATAGGACTGACGTGATAGACCTAATATTCTGCACATCGCTGATATAGGGTAAAGATGCTTATTCGCATCGATTACTTGTCTCTTCGTCCGAATATCAGCGCTGCTTGCTTTAAAATATCATTTTCCATTTCTAATTGCTGGTTTCTTTTACGTAGTTCTAACAATTCTTTTTGTTCAGGCGTAAGATTATCTTTTTCTTTGAATGAACCACTCGTTTTAGATTGCTTTACCCATTTGTCAAATGCTGAAGCCGTTAGTTCATATTCTCGAATGATTTCTACACGTGGCTTTCCAGCTAAGTAAAGATTGACGATTTGTTGCTTGAATTCTTGTGAAAAAGTTCTTCGTATTCTCTTAGACATAAAAAGTCCTCCTGGTATGTTTTCTTCTAGTCTACACACCTTAATTTTTCTGTCTAGTTAATTGTAGCCTATCCAAGTTGCCCACTTGTAGGATAAAAACTGTCTTTATTTAAAGTAAGAAACGGGGTAGAAAGACTATCTTCAATTGTGTACTTACCTGGTGATAACTTATAGTGACTCAAACTAACCCACCATACATAAGTCAATATTTTAGTATCTGAGTGGTAATAGTAGTTACCATCTTTAGTTAGAGCATCTACTTTTGAAGGGTCTCCACTCTTAATTATAGATGGTACAGTAGATGCCCTCTTATTAATTACATAATGATGACCACTGAAATCAAAAGAACTACCGCTTCCATCATAGGTGATCGCTAGCTTCAATTTTATCGAACCCGTAATTTGTTCTGCTGGCATATCCTTGATAAACGTAAATTTCATTGGTACGTTGCCATCAAATGTCCCCTCAGCCATCACATCTCCAATGTTCTTATCCATCACCTGTACTTTGTAGGCTAACGGACCAGATAATTTAAAGACGCTAGGAATATCTGACAAGTAGAAATAATCTTCTGACTTAATTCCGGTTGAATTAGGAATAGAAAAATCATATGCCAAATCGAATGTCTCACTATCACTCGTATATGTTGTATCTGGTGGAACTACATTCCCATTCTGCAACAATTTCTCATTTGAATAAGTGATTGGTACTTCTTTTCCGATATCAGCAGCCTGTGTATTTTGACTGAAAACAGTGAGTAGACTTAATTGGCCAATAACCATGATCAACGTAATGATCAAATTTGCTGATTTTCCGATTCTATCCTTTGTTTTTCGTCTGAGTTGCTTGTCATTTTCTAATTCTGTTTTACTCAACTTTTTCAACCCCTACCCTCTATTTAAATTTAAAATATCCATTCATCTTCTGTAGATACCTCATCTTTTGATTTATCTATTTTTAGATGTGGAA
>NZ_BCQB01000012.1 GCF_001544215.1 Enterococcus durans NBRC 100479 = LMG 10746 | reverse complement strand
CCGGTAAATATGATTCTCAACGAGTGCTGATCGTAGCGAAAAAACCAGATCGTATCTTAGCGCTAGTAGAAAAAGGTGTACCGATCAAAGAATTAAATGTCGGCAATATGTCACAAACAGATGAAACACGTTCCATCACAAAATCAATCAATGTCGTAGATGCGGATGTAGAGGTCTTCAAGAAATTAGATCAGCTTGGCGTTCATTTGATCGCTCAAATGGTGCCAAATGACAAAGCAGAAGACTTTATGAGTCTTTTAATCAAATAGGAGGAATGATTCATGGATATTCAATGGTGGCAGATATTATTATTAACATTATATGCAGGGTATCAAATTTTAGATGAATTACAGATTTATTCTTCAATGAGCGCCCCAGTTTTTGCAGGATTATATGCTGGGTTAGTAATGGGTGATTTAAAAGCAGGTTTAATCATCGGTGGAAGTATGCAGTTGACTGTTTTAGGGGTAGGGACATTTGGTGGTGCATCAAAAATCGATGCCAACTCTGGAACGATCTTAGCAACAGCTTTCTCCATTTCTCTAGGGATGAACCCAGAACAAGCGATTGCGGCCATCGCGGTTCCTGTAGCAAGTTTGATGATCCAATTAGATATTTTGGCACGCTTTGCGAATACGTATTTTGCACATCGGATCGATCAACATGTGGAAACAATGAATTACAAAGCAATTGAACGGAACTTCTTGATGGGGGCATTACCTTGGGCACTTTCCAGAATGGTTCCTGTATTCTTGGCCCTAGCATTCGGTGGTGGCTTAGTCCAAAATGTTGTGGCTGTTTTAAATGGCGACCTAAAATGGCTAGGTGATGGCTTATCTGTTGCAGGGGCAGTCTTACCAGCAGTCGGGTTTGCAATTTTACTACGCTACCTACCAGTAAAGAAACACATTTCTTATCTGATTTTAGGATTTACGATCACAGCGTTATTAGCAACAGTGTTCTCGAATGTCCAATTGTTAGGAACAAGTGTGGCTAGCGTGGTCAAAGATTTCCCAGGAACATTCAATTCATTACCAATGCTTGCTGTGGCATTGATTGGTCTAGCACTGGCAACAATCAGTTATAAGAATGATCAAAAGAATGACCAACATCCAGTAGTAAGTCAGCAATCACAATCTGATGAGGGGGAAATCGAAGATGACGAAATCTAATTATAAATTGACCAAAGAAGATTTTAAGCAGATCAATCGTAGAAGTTTGTTTACTTTCCAATTAGGTTGGAACTATGAAAGAATGCAAGGTTCAGGTTATCTGTATACTATCTTGCCACAACTTAGAAAAATCTATGGTGATGACACACCAGAATTAAAAGAAATGATGAAAACACATACGCAATTTTTTAATACGTCTAATTTCTTTAACACGATCATTACTGGGATCGATCTTGCTATCGAAGAAAAAGAAGGAGTTTCTTCAAAGGAAACTGTTTCTGGGATGAAAGCAGGGTTGATGGGTTCTTTCGCTGCAATTGGTGATTCTGTATTTGCGGCATTGATCCCGACCATATTTGGAGCTTTAGCCGCAAATATGGCAACAGATGGTAATCCAGTGGGTATCCTTATCTGGATCCTTGCTCAGGTCGCTGTCATGGTCTTTCGTTGGAAACAACTAGAATTTGCCTACAAAGAAGGGATTTCTCTAGTTACCACGATGCAATCACGCTTGACTGCATTGACAGATGCGGCTACTTTACTAGGAGTTTTCATGGTTGGAGCATTAGTAGCAACCATGATCAATGTTAAATTCTCATGTGCACCAACGATTGGGGATGTAACGTTGAATATGCAAAACTATATCGATATGATCTTACCTAAACTTTTACCAGCCGGCATCGTTGGTGGCGTTTATTGGATGTTAGGTAAGAAAAATATGACACCTACTCGAGCAATATTCATCGTATTGATCGTATGTGTAGCATTATCTGCATTAGGTGTGATTTCGAAATAAGGGAGAATTGGAAAGATGAGTAGACAACTAGTCTTGATTAGTCATGGCAAATTTTGTGAAGAGCTAAAAAACAGTACAGAAATGATCATGGGACCACAAGAAAATATCTATACGATCCCTTTATTGCCTGAAGATGGCGCGGACACGTATAAAGAAAGATTCCTCTCCGTTACAGCACCATTGAAAGATTACGTAGTACTTTGCGATCTGTTGGGTGGGACACCTGCAAATACCGTTTCCAAGCTAATCATGGAAGGTGAAACGATCGAACTATATGCTGGCATGAATTTGCCGATGGTCATCGAATTCATCAATTTGCAAATGATTGGAGCAGAACCAGATTTTATTGGCTCGGGTCGTGAGAGTATCGTTTCAGTGAACCAAGTGATTGCTGGCATGGGAGACGATGAAGAAGAATAATCAAGCACAACTTCTTTGATGTTGATACAACTGGATATAAATACGGATGTATAAAGAGGCCGTGTATAAAAAAGCCAACGTACCGCGAAATATAGTTTTCTATATTTCACAGTACGTTGGCTTTTATCGTCATAGGATCAGAAGTGATCTTGGTCGATTGAAGAAGCTATTCAGTTACAAATAACTTTTTACTATTTACGCTTTTGCTGTTTACCAGCATTCCGACCATTCTTCGCATTGTTTTTTGGTGCTTGTACTTGTTTTTTTGTTTGCTTCGCAGGTTCAGCAGGTGTGACATCTTTACGAGGCGTCACCACTTGTTTTGGCGGATTTTGTTTTAATTCTTCCGCAACTTGCGCTTTTAATCTTGGTTTCATGATGACATTCGTAATGAATGTTTGTAGACAACTAAAGATCCCACCGACTACCCAGTAAAGAGTGACACCAGCTGGGGCACTGATCGACATGAAGACGATCATAGCGGGTGATACGATCAACATCGTACGCATCGTTTTCTTTTGTTCTTCAGGGATACCGATAGTTGAGATATAGCCTTGAAGTAAATAAGCAATACCGGCAATTGCTACTAAAACTAAGCTAGGGTTACCTAGGTCGATCCCGTAAAAGGTTGATTCACGGATGCCTTCTGTATAGCGAGCAGTGAAATATAGCGCAGAAAAGATCGGCATTTGGATCAGAAGCGGTAAACAACCGATACCACCAGTCATACTTAAGCCATTTTCACGATAAACTTGTTGCATTTCAGTTTGTGCAGCCATTTGTTCTTCTCGAGTTGTCGCAGCTTTCAATTTTTGTTGCGCAGCTTCAACTTGTGGTTTCAATGCTTGCATCTTTTCAGATTGGATCATTGTTTTTTTCGATTGACTAATACCTAATGGCAAAATGATGATACGAACGATGACTGTCATCAAGATAACAGCCCATCCGTAGGACCAATTAAAGTTTTCCACTAAATATGTAATCGCTTGTCCCATTGGGTGAACCAATATACGGTAAATGATTCCTGAAGTGTCAGGGTTACCATTTGAATCCATGCGGACACAACCGGACAAGAAAAGCATGATCGTGACAAGCCCAGAGCCCAATAACCAATTTTTCCATTTATTCATAAAATACTTCCTCTTTTATAATTTTTACACAAGCTTAACTATACTAAAAAAGCGCTCATAATTCAATCAACTTCATAGAAATTTCATAGAAATAACCGATTGGAGGATCAAAAAAGACGCTTAATGTTAAAAAGAAGAATCCAGCTAAAAATACTTCAGTATAAAGCATACTTAGCACCTCCGTTCTCTAAAATAAGATGAGCAACGGATATTTCCTTGAAATTATAATATTAGTGCAAAAACAAGAAGTGGAATGTCAATTTTTTCCACTTCTTGTTTTTTTGACCATTGAGCCGATCCATAAAAAAGCTGACTGCCATGGTATAAGGGGCTAACTATCTCTGTGTCACTTGTTCTAACTCTTTCATTTTCTGGACAACCAGTGCTGGTGTGATCGTTTCTTTCATGAAGTGGATCATTTCATCAGGTAAACATGCACGTTCAGCTACAGCTTGATAGTCACTTTCTGTTAAATGTAAACCCATATCAGCTAAACTCGTTGGTAAGTTCAAGTGATGATAAAAAGGCAGTAGGTGTTCGATTTCTGCTAATTTATTTTCAATCATCAGCTGTACAAGGATACCGTACGCCACTTTGTTTCCATGAAGTTGCTGATGGCTATCAGGGAGTACGGTCATCGCATCGTGAATGGAATGAGCTCCAGCTGTTCGGCCGTAGTCATCGCCAAACCCACCAACCATACCAGCCAATAAAATGTTTGTTTCCACGACATCGATAAAAGCTTGATTGATTTTTTGCTGGTCCATCGCTTCCATTGCCTCTGCACTTTTCTCTAAAAGGATTTCACGGCATCGTAACGCTGCAAATTCCGCTACTTGGACTTCAATAGGCTTGATCGTTAACTGAGAGATGATTGCGTGAGATTCATACCATTTTGCTAAGGTGTCACCAATACCGGCAATCATCATCTCACGAGGGGAGTGCAAAATGATCTTTGGATCGATCAACACTAAATCATTTGCTTTAGGGAACATATCATAGCGAAGCATCACTCCTTCTTCATTATAGACCACGCTAAGTGGGGTATAAGCTGCGCACGTCGCAGCTAGGGTAGGTAAGACGATGATTGGTAAGTTTGCCTTATAGGCAATCAATTTTCCTAGATCTGCTACTTTCCCGCCGCCGACTGCAATAATACCATTGAAATCCTTCTTTTTGCATAAAGAAACAAAACTGTCATCAAGTGGATCGGTACATTCTCCACCATAATATTCAAAAATATTTGTTATTGATAACTCTGGGAAATCATCTTTTACTGCTTTCCAAGATGTTTTTCCATGGAGAATCAAAACGTTGTCGATATGCCTTTTGTAAAGGTGTTCATGGAGTGAGTCCCATGCGTTTTCTTTTATTTCATACTATTGAGGGGCTCCGCGAACAATTAAATTTTTTGTCATATAAAAAACTTCTTCCATTATTTTTTTAAATTAATCTTTTTTTATTATAATAGTTATGCTAGTATATTAGCAAGTTATTTATGAATATTTATTCTTTTATAGCTTTATTCATTACATTATTATTCAAAGGTGGCCAAATGGATGAAAAAAGGAATGAACATATTATTAGTGGCGCTGATGTTTCTACTGGTTTTTTTACCAGTAAAAGTACAAGGTGCAGAAAAAGATGAAATTTACGAGCGGATAAAACAAAGTGGAGAATTAGTCGTTGGCCTATCTGCAGACTATGCGCCCTATGAATTCCATGCGAATGTGGATGGTAAGGACAAAATCGTTGGTTTTGATGTATCCATTGCCGAAAAGATCGCAAAGGATATGGGTGTGAAACTAAAAGTAGAAGAGCTTGGTTTTGACGCATTATTAGGTGCTTTGAAAACTGGCAAGATCGATTTAGTTATATCTGGTATGGCGGTGACTGAAGAACGTTTACAAGAAGTTGACTTTTCTGACCCATATTTCGTGGTACAGCAAAAAGTACTCGTTCGTAAAGAGGACAAAAATAAATTTAAGACGACAGCCGACTTTTCTGGCTTAGCCGTTGGGGCGCAAAAGCAAACCACACAAGAGGAGTTAGTGAAAAATGAACTGACTGGCGCAGAGTTGACCTCCCTGCAAAAAGTTCCTGATCTGATCAATAATTTGCTGAATGAAAAAGTTGAAGGTGTTGTGCTGGAACAACCAGTTGCAGAAGCATATGCCCAACAAAATAAGAAAGTAGCTTTGACTCCAGTAAAATTTGCGCAAGGCGAAAAAACCACAGCTATTGCGATGTCAAAAAATACACCAGAACTGAAAAATCATGTCAATGCGTCAATCAAAACGATCAATGACGACGGCTTGCTGAAAGATTATCAAAAACAAGCGAATCAATTGATGTTCCAAGATGATCAGTCCTTTCTTCAAAAATACGGTCCGTATTATTTGATTGGAACAAAATACACTATTTTATTAGCTTTTGTGGGTGTATTGTTTGGAATGGTCTTTGGTAGTTTGCTCGCACTGATGAAATTGGGTAAGAATAAATTTTTAAAGGCATTAGCCATTATTTATATCGAATACGTACGGGGAACACCTCTCTTAGTTCAAATCTTTATCGTTTACTTCGGAACAGGAGTACTAGGACTGGATCTATCGAAACTGGTAGCAGGTTGTATTGCTGTCTCGTTGAATAGTGCTGCTTATGTAGCTGAAATTGTTCGGGCTGGGATCAATGCGGTCAACAAAGGACAGATGGAAGCTGCACGTTCTTTAGGAATGGACCAGAAAGAAGCCATGCGTTTCATCATCTTCCCACAAGCCATCAAAAATATTCTTCCAGCTCTAGGAAATGAGTTTGTCACGATCATCAAAGAGTCCTCAGTTGTTTCGGTCATCGGGGTATCGGAATTGATCTTTCAAACGGGCGTGGTACAAGGTGCTAGCTTCAAACCATTCCTACCATATGTGTTGGTCTCTTTGATCTATTTCGTATTGACCTTCAGTATTTCCCGTATATTAGCTTTAGTTGAAAGGAGAATGGGTCTGAATGCTTAATGTAAAAAAACTGTCAAAAAGTTTTGGCGAGAATGAAGTCTTAAAATCAATTGATCTTTCTGTGAAAGAAGGAGAAGTAGTGGTGATCATTGGCCCTTCAGGAAGTGGGAAAAGTACAATTCTACGTTGTATGAATCTGCTGGAAGAACCAACTTCTGGTGAAATCTTTTTTAAGGGACAAAACATTACAGCCCCTGACAGCGATATCAATCAAATTCGTCAAAAAATGGGAATGGTATTTCAAAGTTTTAATTTGTTTCCCCATATGAATGTACTTGAAAATTTGACCATCACACCTGTAAAAATAAAAAAAGAAGACCCTAAAAAAGCAAAAGAACATGCTCTATCATTATTGAACCAAGTTGGTCTAAAGGAAAAAGTGGACAGTTATCCTACCAGTTTATCTGGGGGACAGCAACAACGGGTAGCAATTGCTCGAGCATTGGCAATGAATCCTGATGTGATGCTTTTCGATGAACCTACATCTGCACTTGATCCTGAAATGGTCGGTGAAGTGTTGGCCGTCATGCAGGATTTAGCTAAACAAGGGATGACGATGGTCGTGGTCACTCATGAAATGGGTTTTGCTAAAGAAGTCGCCAATCGTGTGATTTTTATGGCTGACGGCATCATTCAAGAAGAGGGAACACCGAAAGAGATTTTTGAAAATCCGCAAAATAGTCGAACACAGGATTTCTTGAACAAAGTGTTGTAACAAAGATGGAGGAAGTAAGATGGACAAAAGTAAGATTGCACGCCGGTTTCAGCAACCAGCAGAAAATCTGTTGATGAATATTGCTATTTTGGCAAAGGAAAAAGAGGATATTATTGATTTATCGATTGGTGATCCTGATTTGATCACTGATCCGACGATTATTGAAGCAGCTTATACAGATGTAAAAAATGGTGCTACTAATTATACTGCGCCTGATGGCAGCAAAGAATTCTTGTCAACGGTCGTAGATTTTTATCAAAAGAAATATGGATTGAGCGTTGAATGCAACCAAGTTCGAGCTACAGTCGGAGCAATGCACGGGATGTATCTAGTTTTACAGGCATTACTAGATCCAGAGGATGAGGTCATCATCCATGAACCTTATTTTTCACCATATCGGGAACAAATCATTTTATCTGGAGGCACGCCTATTTTTGTTCCTACCTATGAAGAAAAGGGCTTCCAGTTGGATGTGGAAGATTTAAAAGCAGCGATTACGGATCGTACAAAGGTGATCGTCATCAATTCGCCGAATAATCCTACGGGAGCTGTTTTTTCTGAGAGCACGTTGAAAAAAATCGCTGAAGTCGCAATCGAAAATGAACTCTATATCATTTCCGATGAGATTTATGAAGACTTTGCCTTTAAAGAGAAGTTCGTACCGATGGCGCGATTTGCGCCCGATAATACGATCACTGTCAGTGGTGTATCGAAGGGGTTTGCGATGACTGGCTGGCGCTTAGGATACATGATCGCACCAGCATACATCAATCAAATTGCTGGGTTGATCAATGAAAACATCACTTATTCCGCACCGACTGCTTCTCAAAGAGGTGCAATCTATGCATTAAAGCACTATGAACAGCTTGTACCGCCAGTTGTTGAAGTATTCAAAGAACGGTTAGCCTATGTTGAAAAAAGAGTGGCAGAAATCCCTTACTTATCTTTATCTTCTGTTTCTGGAAGCATGTATGCTTTTATTAATATCAGTAAGAGTGGGCTCGATTCAGTAACGTTTGTGGAGGAAGTTTTAGAAAAAAGCGGCGTACTTTTTGTCCCTGGAAAAGCGTTTGGGGAAACGATCGGGGACAACTATATTCGACTAGCAGCGACTCAGCCATTGGAAATCTTAGGTGAAGCCTTTGATCGTTTGGCAAAACTAAATTTTTAGATAAAACTGGATATTTGAAACAGCTATGGGTATCCATTAGAACAAAAAGGGAAAATGATCCTTTCGAAAGATGGGTATCCATTAGAACAAAGAGGGAAAATGATCCTTTCGAAAGTTGGCTTGTTGACTGGGCAGCGTCAGGATTTGACAACGAAAAAGTGGTAGTGGAAAATCAAAGTCGATTTTCCACTACCACAAAATACTATAGACTCCATTTTATTGAACCAAAATTTTTGAAGTCCTCCCGCTTTTACGTATGCCAATCACTGGTTACTAAACTCGCTAACAAGAATTTTTTTGTCGATCTAGGATGGAGAGAGGAACAAACTTTTTCGATCTACATACAGACAGTCCGGTTTTTCTGGCATTTCCTATTCATTTCTAGAAGGTCAGCCTATTACAACAAACTTTTTTCTGTCCTCCATCATCGGATTTTCCTGAAGGTCCACATATTGGACACGTCCGCTGGGGCTTGGTGATCGTTTGACTTCTTCCACGAATTTTTTGATTGCCTCATCGTCTCCCGCGGCTTCGATCGTAACAGAGCCATCATCTTCATTTTTAACTGTTCCGGTGATCCCTAATTGATCCGCTACGATTTTTGTCATATAGCGAAAACCAACGCCTTGTACACGTCCTTGCACGTTCATCTTGATTTTGTTCATTTTATTCACCGTTCTTTCTTTTATTTTTAAATTAATGATACCGACTTTTTTGCTACTGAACAAGTGCAATGATCTAATCCATGGTATAATAAGTTGAGGTGAAAAATGTGAAAGAGATCCAATCAGCAAAAAATCCAAGAATCAAAGAATTAAAAAAATTACATAAGAAAAAATATCGTGAAGAAAAAGGGGAATATCTACTTGAAGGGTTTCACCTGATCGAGGAGGCTGTTGCCTCAAATGCGAAGGTCAACGAACTTTTTGTTACGCAACGCGGTCTGACTGAGTGGTCTAGTTGGCTTGAAGAAAATCAGGCGCTTTCTGTTACAATAGTATCAGAAGAAGTGATGGCAACTGTTTCAGATCTACCAACTCCGCAAGGAATCATGGCAGTGGTGGAAGCTGAAAAAAGAGAGATACCGAATTTTGAAGGTGGTTGGTTGTTGCTCGACAACGTACAAGATCCCGGCAATGTAGGGACAATGATCCGCACAGCCGATGCTTTTGGTCTATGTTGTGTCGTGCTAGGTAAGGGAACGGCTGATGTCTACAGTACCAAAGTATTAAGAAGCATGCAGGGGAGTAACTATCATTTACCGATCATCCAAGAGGATCTAACAAAACTATTGCCTATCCTTAAAGAGCAAGGATTTATAACCTATGGAACAGAACTGAATGAAGAAGCAGTGTCCCTGAATGACATCCAGACAACGAAAAATTATGCGATCGTGATGGGGAATGAAGGTCAAGGCGTACGTCCAGAAGTGCTGGCGCTAACGGATAAAAATGTGTATATACCGATTCAAGGAAATGCGGAGTCTTTAAATGTAGGAGTTGCAGCGGGCATCATGCTTTATCACTTCTCCGTATAGTTAAGGAACTATTAAGCTTTCTGCATTTTGCGAAAACCTCACTAGAATATTACGAACACTAGTGGTATACTAAGTTCAATTTCAAAGATAAATGGAATTCAAAAAGGTGGCAGATCGATAATTATGACAGAAAAATGGCGTGAAGACGAAGAATATATGTCTTATATAAAAGATCTATTAGAAACTGATGCAGTAAAGAAATTAGCAAATTACACGCAACATGTCCACTCGACACGATTAGAGCATTCAATCAGTGTGTCTTATTATAGCTACAAATTAGCGAAAAAATGGGGCGGTGATGCAAGAGCGACTGCTAGAGCAGGCCTTTTACATGATTTATTTTACTACGATTGGCGTACGACGAAGTTCGATGAAGGGACACATGCGTATGTTCACCCAAGGATCGCGGTGAAAAATGCTGAAAAAATCACGGAGCTTTCAGATCTAGAGCGTGATATTATTTTGAAACATATGTGGGGAGCAACGATTGCCCCTCCTAAGTATAAAGAAGGTTATATCGTTACTTTTGTGGATAAATATTGTGCAGTCAAAGAAGCAGCCCAACCAATGACAGCTTCAATGAAACAAAAATGGCAACGATATTTCGGTAAAGAACAATCGATTTAAGGTATTTAACTAAGTATTTGGCCCGAGGATTTTGAAAAAAATCCTCGAGTTTTTTGTTTAGACATTCAGGTCGAGATAAAAGCCGTTTATTCGAGCGTCTATAGCAAAACTGATTTTTAGATTTGTTACACTTTCTTTTGTTTAGACATTGACTAATTGGTCTTTTTACTGTTTACTTTGTTGAGATGAAAAAGTACATAACCAACATAAAAATAAAGGGGGTGATGATAAGATGCGATGTGTATCTTATTTAAAAGAGTTTGAGGGCTTTATCTAGAGGCACTTTGATAGAAAGATCACTTTTTTCTTCAAAGTAGCCGATTTTGAAAGAAGAAAGGACTCAAAGTCATGGAAAAAACAATCAAACCATATCAATATTATTTTATCAAGCGAGAAGTCGAGCAGCTGTTAAACGCCTATAGTTCAGTGAATGATCCAAAGACAGTCCAAACAGTCCAAGCATTAGCTGCGGAAAAGATCCACGAGGTACTTGGTCATCCAAATACAGCTGTAAATGAATTTATGGAAAAGGTACTAGACGTCACTCTAAAAAAAGAAAAAGCAGAACGACTATTAGAGGAATTGAAAGTGATCGTTCTTCCATTCATACAACCGACAAAACCGCAGATCGATAAATTATTCCGAAAAGTGAAAAAGTTAAAACAACCAGATTGGAATCAACTGGATTTAAGGGAACATACTTATATTGGTTGGAACGATCCAGGTAGCCAGAAAAAATTTATGATCTATTATGAAGAAGAAAAACTAAAAGGGATCAGTGGAACATTATCTCCTACAATCAACAAAGGAATTTGTTCGATTTGTCAAAGAACTTCAAATGTTTCACTCTTTCTTTCTACCACAAAAACTGGTTCAGATGGAACATACACGAAAAAAGGAAATTATATTTGTCATGATAGTGACCAATGTAATCAGCAGTTGGTACAATTAGCTCCTTTTTACGAATTCACAGAACGAGTGAAACGTGAGCGATGATTTCATTGTATTTTTCTGAAAAATATGCTATCTTATTTGGTGAAGTGAATAGGTGATGGTGTTCGCCTTTAAACGTTGATCGTAAGATAACTAATGACGCCTACTAAAGAAACGGGGTACCCCTTTTTTTAGTAGGCGTTTTTTTGAGGAGGAAATGAAATGGAAAATCGATTACCTGATCCATTGAAGGTGATCATCTATATGATCAAATGGTTATTGATCACAGCAATTTTAGGTATTTTTATGGGAAGTTTATCCGCATTCTTTCTAACTAGTTTGACTGATGTGACAGCTATTCGGCTGGAGCATACTTGGTTACTTTTTCTTTTGCCGATAAGTGGGGGACTTTTTGCTTATCTATATACGACGTATGGGGGCAATTCTTCCCGAGGAAACAATTTAGTGATCGATCAAGGGAATGGAGGAAATGAAAAGATTCCATTACGGCTGATCCCACTGACCTTATTTGGCACCATTACCACGCATCTTTTTGGTGGTTCTGTTGGTCGGGAGGGCACAGCGGTCCAAATGGGCGGGGCACTTGCTGAGAACTTTGCTCGTTGGCTAAAATTGAACAAAATCGAGCGTGAGATTCTTGTCATCAGTGGGATCAGCGCAGGTTTTAGCTCAGTATTTGGGACGCCCTTGGCTGGGACATTGTTTGGATTAGAAGTATTGGCAATCGGAAAAGTGAGAACCGAAGCACTGTTTCCAAGCTTTTTTGCAGCACTTTTTGCGAACTTTGTAACGGAAAGTTTCAATGTCAAGCATACCCATTATCAAATGGGGGCGATTCCTGCATGGAACCCTTCACTTTTCTTCAAACTGTTGCTTGCGGGCATTGCATTTGGTATCATTGGCTGGCTCTTTAGCCGTTCGATCGTCTGGTTAAAAGCTTGGTATGCAAAGAGGATCCCCCATCCAGTTTTACGCAACTTTATTGGAGGAGCAGTCGTGGTACTCGTAGCAGTGATTTTACAGACGCAAAGATATCTCGGATTAAGCTTACCTTTATTACAAGATGCATTTAATGGAAGTGCTCATCCTTATGATTTTCTTGGGAAACTTGGCTTTACCGTTCTATCACTTGGTGCGGGGTACCAAGGAGGCGAAGTGACCCCTCTGTTTGAGATTGGGGCAACTTTAGGTGCGACATTAGCACCCATTCTTCATGTATCAGTACCTTTTTTAGCAGGATTAGGGTTTATTGGGGTGTTCTCTGGAGCAACGAATACACCGATTGCTTGCTTTGTTATGGGGATCGAACTTTTTGGAGGTCAAGCAGCCAGCTACTTCTTTATGATCTGTTTGATTAGCTTTATGTGTTCAGGGAATAGTGGAATCTATTCTGCGCAAAAAGTTGAAGTGAAAAAAGGGATCTTGTTCTTACCGATCCTTGGAAGAATCTCACGACAAAAAGAGAAATAAAAAATGGAGTGCCGCAAGGCCTCCATTTTTTATTGAGCAAATTTGAGAATAAGAGCAGAAAATACTGCAAAGCCGATCATCAAGCCACAGATGATAAGATGGCGTTTTTTGTGTAAGACAAGGATGGCAATAAATTCTCTTAAGATAGCATTCGGTAAGTAGTATAGTGCAGTTTTTGCACCGATTCCGTTTGCATTGAGTTTCGCTTGCCGCGCATATAGTCCAGCTCTAAAGGTATGGTAATTATTTGAAGTAAAAATTGCGCGATAAGGCCCATTCATTTGCTGATCCATTATTTCTTTTGAAAACAGCATATTTTCTAGCGTCGTTGTGGAATTCGTTTCTACTAAGATATCACGCTCGGGAATCCCTTTTTCTAAAGCATATTGTTTCATTGCAATGGCTTCAGCTACTTTTTCATCGGTTCCTTTTCCTCCTGACATGAGCAAGACTGGCGGATTCAAAGTTGCTTTACTTTGTGCCCAATAAAATGCGATCGCCTTATTGATCCTTTTAGCAAGTAGGGGAGATACGCGTTCACCATCAATCAAGCCAGCGCCGAGAACAACGATATAATCTTGGTTATACCTTGGACGGTTGAACTGATACAAAATTGAAACAGTCATAAAATTAAAGAAAACGATGAGTAGATAAGCAAAAATAAACGGAATGACAGCAAATAGAGCATTTGCCCATTGTGGGAGCCAACGGACTAATGTATAGTCCAATATCAAAAAGATAGTCAAAGCGACTCCTAACAAGAGGGTCAAAAGATTGGCCAAAGAACGGGATTCTTTTTTCATGACTACAACACCATTCCAAAATAAAAAAATGATCAAAATGTAGATACCGATTGCCAAAAGAATTAATATTGGTATCCCGATCAAAGCCAATAACCCATCGATAAAGATATTTTGCGTCTCTATTAGTAGCCACCCTAGATAACCACCAAAGACAATCAAAAACGTATTAAAAAGTACGCCATTCATTAACCTACGTTTCTCCTTAAAATAGAAAAATGCAAAAATACTGAAAAATAGCAATGGAATCAAAAAATAAAATGTATGATAAAAAACTTCTAAAACGACGAAGTAAGTGACCATCATCATAAAAGTCCACGTCCCACAATAAAAGAATAGAGCGGGATCGCTTTGGCGCTTGCGCCAATAGAGGATGCCTGACATTCCTAAAATATAGATAACTAAAAATATCAGGTCTCTAGTAAGATTCATTGAATGAACTCCTTTCGATTTGTAAATTTTTTCTTAAAAAAGATAGCATCATTTAGTAGTAAATACAGCGGATATAGATAATTGAGTTACTAAATAGTCAATCAGTTTTTTCACGACGTTTCTATTATAACGAATTATGTTGAAAAAAGCTTTTATCGAAAACATAAATCTTCAAATTAACAGATTTTTTAGACCTCGATCTTGAGGAAGACTTTTGTAGATACAAATAACTGTAACATTAAAAATGAATGCGAAAACGATATTTTTTTTATTGGAAAATATCGGTCAAGCAACAAACCAGTTGCATAATAAAATGTTAACGGCAACAAAATCTGTGGAAGGAATGAACTGGATGATTTGATGGAAAAAACAAGATGGACAAGAAGTATACATAGTAAAACGTGGAACAAGTAGGCCAGAATGAAAAAATCAGTATTTATCTACTCGCTTTTTTATACATTCACTGTCACAAATATAATCGAAAGTAATTCTATTTTGAGATAAAGTATTTTATAGGAGATAGTATATGAACAAAAAAAGATTTAAACGTATTGAAAGAAAATTTGCATTAACTTATGACCAAGCTAAGTATTTGAAAACACTATTTCCAAAACAGGTAGTTCGGGATAAATATAGTGATCATTTTATTTCTTCCTTGTATTTTGATACAAACGATCATCACTTTTTAAAAGAAATCACTACAGAAAAGTCCTATCGAGAAAAATTTAGAATCAGAAAATATGGAGATCCTCAGGACATATCGCCTATCTACTTAGAGATAAAAAGAAAGTTTCAAGGAATGACAGATAAACGTAGAATAAAATTAGCGCATCATGAGCTCGATGATATGTTGGAAAATATCGAGTTGGCAGAAACCACATTCAGTAATTTAGAAGAAGAGTATATTTTTAATGAAATACAGTGGTTGTTCAGAAGGTTGGCATTGGAGCCCAAAGTATATATCTATTATTTAAGAGAAGCATTTGTAAATAGAGATTCAGAAGATTTGCCAATCACTTTTGATCAAAATATCCATTACCGTCTAATGAACTTAACGACCTGGGAACACTGTACAGAAGACAATCTGGTAGCACCAGAAATCGATGTGCTGATGGAAGTAAAAACGACAGGAGAAATACCTGAATGGTTACAGGTAGGATTGGATAGGATGGGCAAAAAAGAGATAAAATTTTCTAAATATAAACAAGTCTATAAAAGATATATCCAAGAGGACCCGCTCTATGTTCAATAGTGTCTTAAAAAATGAGCCTTCTCAACTCACACTAGATGATTTCTTTTTATGTATGGTGGTGTCGATTTTGCTAGGCATTCTGATTGCTTACACCCATATGTATCAAAACAACTGTACAAAAAACTTCATGTTTGCCTTGATTGGGTTACCTACTTTAGTACATACCATCATTTTGTTGATCAACGGTAACTTAGGCACGGGGATCGCTGTTCTGGGCGCATTTAACTTAGTGCGATTCCGGTCTGCTCAAGGGAATTCAAGAGATATTTTCAGTATTTTTTGGGCAACGTCGATTGGTTTAGCCACAGGGACGGGGTATATTGTCTATGCACTATTCGTGTCTAGTATAGTTGCTGCTATCCAAGTCATCATCTTCACGCTTCCAATCAAAAATAAACATACAGTTTTTAATACTGAAAAAACGATCAAGCTAAAAGTTTCTAAATCCTTGTTTCTTTCGAGTATGATTGAAGAAAAAATTGCAGAATATACAGAAAACTGCAATTTAAAAAAAGTAAAAATCAATAAAGAAACTTGCTCCTTACACTATATAGTAAAAGTAAAAACGAGTATGCTTGAAAAAGAATTGGTTCGAACGATCATGGATCATCCAGAAGTCATTTCGATCACTGTAGGTATGGATAAATCGAATAAATTATTGTGATAACTAAGAAAAAGAAAGTACTTAACAATGAAGTAAGACCCCAGTTCCAAAGTTTAGCGGGGACACTTCAATAAAGTACTTTCTTTTTTGTCTTCAGCAATCACTCTTAAAACTGAGACCAAGCTTTCTTGAAAAGATAGCGATAAAGATCAACCTCCCTTTTTATCTCGAGCAATTTCCTTGCAAGGCTGTTTCGTTGATCTTAAACGAGTAATCAACAGTCAAAGATGCGATGGCCATAAAAAAATTGCATTAAGTTGGCTGGTATATGATAGCTGAGAATCTAAGGAAGACTATCCATTCTGTTTCTTAAATTCCGCTAGTTGATAGATATCAGCCAATTGTTCCAGATGATCAACATCAAAGATAACCGAAAGATGTTTCCTTTGATTCCCGTTTGCTTGAAGAGTTTTTATCTTCTCTTTGGTTCCTTCACTTAAAGAGAGCGTGACTAATTTCTCCCTCATTTTTTCTGGAAAATGAAAGGATACTTTGAAAAATCCGTCCCAAATAGAAAGCCAGAAGATCGGTTTTACTTTCTGAGAGTGGGACAAAAGTAAGAAACACTTTTGTCTCATTCTTTAAAAACGAATAAACGGTGGGAGCAGAAGCAACTCCTTCGGAAATAAGCCGAAATTCACAAAAATTTGAAAAGCAATTTTCGTGAATTTCTTCTTATTTCTCGGAGTTAAACACTTCTGTCCCAACCTCTTGTATTCACCTTTTGATAGCCAAGCTTTTCCATCATTATAAAACCGCCAATCCATAAGAGTGATTCCTTGGCTTTTTATATTCCTAATGAACTCTTCGTATAGTATAGTTGCTTCTCCTAGTCCAGCAGAGATTAATTCCTCGGTTGGCGTTACCGTTGCATCTCGCAATAATTGTTGCTTTTCACCCATACGTATTTCCTCCGAAATTTCCATTTACCTGATTATACCAAAGGAATCAGAAGGGACAAAAGAAAACCCACATACTTCGCATTATGTACTCATGCAGTGTACCAAGATTTAGTTGATTTTCTCGGAGAGCTACAGTTTTGTTGCTCGGAGTTTTGCAAAGCAAATATCCATCAGACACAAAAAAAACGAACAATACAAAAAGCGTATTGCTCGTTTTTCTCTTCAGTTTCTCACACCTAAACGACTTTTGTCTCGACCTCTTTTTGGTGACTATTCATGATGTTAAAATAAATTACTGAAAAAATCTGTGACATGGCGCCAACCAATGACAAAAATATTAGCTTTTTCAACAGTAGAAGTGGTGATGATGTCTGTCGAAGGCTCTTGATTTGCTTCCAAATAGCCTAATTTGTCATCAGCTAATTGGATCGTTGCTGAGCCAACTGTAGTGCCTTTGTTGATAGGAGCGTTCACTTGATCATCCGTTACTTTCTTTTTATCAAGTGTTGGAGTAATCGTTAATTTTCCAGTATCCATTCCATTTTCGACCCAGACTTTTACAGGGCTTTTTAGCGCAACATTGACGGAGGTTTCTTTTCCATCTTTCACTTTGATGTCTTTTAGGCTTGGAATGCTTGCATTTGCTTTTCCAAGTTCTTTTTCTGACCAGTTGTCATAACAATAATCCATCAATCGTGACGTTTCATTGAATCGGGCACTTGGATTTTCTTCATGGTTATCTGCATTTAAAACGACTGTGATGATGCGTCGGCCATCTTTGTTGATCGTTCCGACAAAGCATGCACCCGCAAAATCAGTTGTGCCAGTTTTTAATCCATCGACACCTTCGTGATAGTTTACAAAACCAGGTAGCATCCAGTTCCAATTGACCATTTCAACCGGTGACTGTGTGTTTTCGCCGAATGTTTGATTGGTGGTACTCGTGATTTTTAAGACTTCAGGATAATCTAAGATAAGGTGACGAGCAACAATAGCGACATCTTTCGCAGACAGTTGATTTTCATCTGTTTCACCAGTATTCTCAGGTCGATTCTCACCTAGGTAAGAATTGTTTAAACCTGATGCATTGACGATCGTTGCATCTTTGATACCCCAATCTTTTAGTTGTTTCTTCATTAGCTCAAGAAATTTACTTTCACTGCCTGCAACTTTTTCAGCTAAAGCAACCATAGAAGCATTGGCTGATTGGATGAAAGCTGAGTCAACAAGTTCTTTCACTGTATAATCATTTTCTTTATGCAAAGGAACATTCGATAGATCCGGCACGACACTTAATTTTTCTGCATAATCCGAAATAGCTACCTTATCTTCCCAAGATAATTTACCCTCTTTGATTTGGTCAAGTACGATATATAGACCAATGATCTTTGTGATGGAAGCAATTCCCATCGTTTTTTCGCCATCCTGATCATAAAGGATTTTTCCACTTTCTGCATCTACGGCAAAGGCAGCTTTGGCAATTATTTTAAATGCGTCGTCTGCTTGAACAGTTGCGCTAGGCAAGAAAGAAGTGATACATAAGATAAGACTTGCTAATAGTACAATAAAACGGGTATTTTTTTTGAACATCTTTGTTCTCCTCATTTTTAAATTGATTCTTACAACTTAGAATATTATCAGAGAGAACAAAAGGTTTCAATGGTTCTGAAAAAAACCTTATAAAGAACAAGTCTTATTAATGAGGAATCAGAGAAAGTTATCTTTTGGGTTCACTGACACGAACTCTGACTGGCTGTACTTCGGGTTCGGTTAGGCGTGATGCTGCAAAAAGGGCGCCTGCTGAGAGTGCGACCAAACTAAAAATCATGAATAATTGCATAAGATCACCTCGTTCTATTTTGTTTTTTTATAGTATAGCAAGAGAGTTTGAAGCTACTGTTAAGGAAATGAGCATATAATTGATGAAAGTATGAAAAAAATATGAAGTAGGACAACACAACTAAAATTCGATCAGGTATTTCTCTGGTAGGGATTCGTTTTATTGTATTGATAAAATGGGATGTGGTAGACTTTATTTACAGATACAAAGAAATGATTTTTTTAGGAGGGGTACGTTTATGGCAAAAAAAGAAAAAGAATTATTATCACAATTGACTTCAGAAGGTACCAAAGGACCGTTTGTCACGATTATGTTAAACACCCATGTTGCGCATCAAGACGTAGAAAAAGATCAAATCAAATTCAAGAATTTTGCAAAGGAAGCGAAAAAGCGCTTTGAAAAGAAATACTCTGAGCATGATTGGTCCCCATTCCAAGAAAAAATTACTAGTTTGCTGGACGATCCGTCTTTCTGGCGTAGTGCCACAACGAGTGTAGCTGTCATAGTATCATCAGAACAAGTGTTTATCCATCGTTTGGGGATTCCTGTAGATGACCAGTATTATGTGAGTGATCTACCTTATTTATTAGCGATCATCAAAAATGGACATTTCAACTATTCATACTATTTATTAGGATTGAATCGTGATTCGATGAAATTGTACGAAGTAACGAATAAACAAGTCAAAGAAGTGGCTTTGCCTGAAGATGCACCAAAAGATGTCGTCACTGCTTTAGGATCTGAACTAACAGGAGGCGGGTTGAACTACGCATCAAATGGTAGTGAAGGTACGACGTTCCATGGAGTAAATCCTAAAGATGAAGAAGTCGAAATTGATTGGGTCAATTATTATCAAGCAGTCGATGACTATTTGAAAGATACATTTGAAAATCCAGAGAAATGGCCTATCTTCTTATTTGCATTACCAGAAAATCAGACGATGTTCAAAAAAGTGGCGAAGAACCCTTATTATCGTTCCGATGTTGTGATCTCAGCTTCACCTGCACAACTTTCATTAAAAGAAATTGAAGCAGGCGCAAAAAAACTATCGCAAGAATTAGCTGTCAAAGAAGCAAGTGACTACAATAAGTTGCTTGATAAAAAGTTCATTGATCAACTCGTTGATATTATACCGGCAGCAAAAGAAGGGAAAATATCCCATTTATTCATTGCTACATCTAATTTAGCAGATGGTTTTGGCGAAGATCCAGAAACAGAATATGACCGCCGTCAGGTGCTGAATGAACTAGCAGATAATGTGATCACGAACGGTGGTCAGGTCTTTATCCTTGAACAAAAAGATGCACCAGACGAAAAGAGTTTAGTTGCGATCTTACGTTATTGAGTGAAAACTATCGAAGTAGATGAATGGTCAGGCGTTGATAGAAGTGTATAGCTCCGATAAAAGGAGTTTCCTCTGGTTCAGCCGTTGGATTCATCTTGAGCGAGAGACAAAAGTGTTCCTAACTTTTGCCTGTCGCTCATTATTTTTGTGCTTTAGTCGCATTGGCTTTGCGAGGGGAAGATACTTTTCTCAGAAAAACGACACCTTACAGTTGAGAGGTGATAGATGCGCATACTAATTTTTATCAGTTAAAAAATGATGTGGATCATTAGAGAATTCCAAAGTTCGTTCATCCTTTTTTCAGATAATAAATTGAAATTTTTTGCAAAAGTGAAAATAGAAAATAGAAATTTTCTGAATCTTATAGGGGTGATTTCGAGAAAACGCTCGTTTATTTGCAAATATATCTTCTAAATAAGAGAATAAATACAAAAAAATAAGGAAAAACTCTGGTAATTTTGTAAACGGTATGATATAGTAAGAATGTAGTTTTTGTTCGGTAATCTGTGGTAGCTTGTTTCAAATAAACATCTTCCAGACATACACCATTCAAGTAATTGCAAAATATGTGTTGATACACAAGGAGGATTTTTATTATGGAAACAGGTACAGTAAAATGGTTTAACTCAGAAAAAGGTTTTGGATTTATCACAGCAGAAAACGGTAACGATGTATTCGTTCATTTCTCAGCTATCCAAGGCGACGGCTTCAAAACTTTAGAAGAAGGCCAAACAGTAAACTTCGATGTTGAAGAAGGTCAACGTGGCCCTCAAGCAACTAACGTTGTTAAAGCTTAATCAACCTATATAATTTATAAAGCTCGGAGAAACTATTCAATTAGTTTTCCGAGCTTTTTTTGTCGTGCGCAACTGTTTTATCCATTGTGAAGCTCCCCATCTTTATGATGATTTACTAAAAGAAAGGAGAGGGTCAAAGTAATTTTCTTAGGTTTGTAGTATAATCGCAAGAGAATATTTAAAGGAAAGAGAAGGGGTATTTATTTTGAAACCAAAAACTTATGCAGTTGTTGATATCGAAACAACTGGGACAAATCCAAAAGAAGATCGAATAATCCAATTTGGGTGTGTCATGATTGAAGGTGGTCGAATCACTTCTCGTTTTTCGATAGATATTAATCCAGGCCGAAAGATTTCTAAACAAATCCAACATTTAACTGGGATTACAAATCAGCGTGTGCAGCAAGCACCTTATTTCGAAGATGTTGCACAAACAATCTATCATTTATTAGCTGACACGATTTTTGTCGCACATAATATATACTTTGACTATAATTTTCTTAACCAAGAATTGACACGTTGCAATACACCAGCTTTGACGATTCCAGGAATCGATACCGTTGAGTTGGCACAAATTTTCTTGCCCTGTGAACCAAGTTTTCGTCTTTCTGATTTATCGGAGAGTCTAGGTTTTGTCCACGAAAATCCCCATCAGGCAGACAGTGATGCAGAAGTGACTGCGCAACTTCTTTTACTGATCGAAGAGCGTATGCAGCAGCTGCCAATCATCACTTTAGAAAAAATCATTGAATTAAGCGGGCAGACAGGAATGGATACAGCTGGATTCATCCAACACGTGACCGATAAAATGCGAGAGAATCCTCCTAGATTGAAGGAAGACTGGGAAATCATCGATGGCATTGCTTTGCGAAAAAAAGAAGTAGAGCTCTACACAGATGTGCATTATGGCAAAAAGGTCTATCCAAGGAAGAAACAGGCCAAAGAGAAGATGTTTGGCAAAACATTGATGTATCGAAAAGAGCAGAATCGTTTGATGAATGCGGTGTATGACCATTTTACAAAAGATGAGTCTAAAAATCTGATGATTGAAGCTGCTACAGGAATGGGCAAAACAATTGGCTATCTCTTACCCCTTAGTTATCTGGCAACACCAGAAAAACCAGCAATCATCAGTACAGTATCGCTTGTTTTACAACAGCAGATCATGGAAAAAGATATCCCTTTGTTGAATCAGTTATTGGAGCAACCGATCCAAGCGACTATCATCAAAAGTTACCGGCATTATATCGATCTCCAACGATTCAAGGCAACACTGGCAACACCAAAGGAGCAAAAACAATATGCTCTCTATCAAATGTCGGTCTTGGTCTGGTTGACCCAAACAACAACGGGTGATTTAGATGAATTACATCTGACGAATCTGAATCATGCTTTTTTCTCAGAGATCGCGCATCGAGGAACAAACTTTTTAGCACGTAATCAATCTTTCTATGAACAAGATTTTGTCCGTTTCTTAGAAAGAAAAGTCCAGCAGAGCAATTTTTTGATTGTGAACCATGCTTTTTTAGTCCAAGAGACACAAAGGAAAACACCTTTACTTCCGAAAAGTCCTTATTTATTGATCGATGAAGCGCATCATTTACCAGACATTGCAGAAAAGGTGAACGACCAGCGTCTAAGTATTGCTCAATTTTATAAACAAATCCAGCAATTTGAAGATCCAGAACGATTGTTTGACCGCATTCAAAGTTATTTGCCGGAGAATCATGACATGCGTCGCAGGCTTGAGATTTACCGAGATGAATTAAGTGCATTATGTGAAGCACAGATTTTTCTGGCAGAAGGATTGAATGAGTTTGCACCTAAGGAGACCCATGGCGAATATCCAGAAGAAATAATGGTCACCAAAGATATGCTTGATCAGCTTCCATTAGAAGCAAGCATGGCAATTGATCATCTTCATTTGTTTTACCGCGAAATCCAACAATTGCAGATACAGATGCGCCTCAGTCTAGAAATCATCCAAGAAAGTTGGACGAACCAGATGCGGATCGATTTGGCGACTTTCTATCAGCTGTTTGATCAAATGGAAAAACAAGGATTTTTTATGGAAAAATGGCTAGAAGATTGGCATGAGAATCTGATTCATTGGTTCGTACCCGGTAAGAATCCGCAGCAAACGATTTTTCATTTGCATGATTTCCAGGCAGCTCTATTAGAAACAACCGCTTGGTATCCTCGCTATGAAAGAATATTATATATCGGTGGTACATTAAAAGTCGGGCCAAATCGTCACTATCTAGCGAAGCGCTTGGGGATAGAAGGAACACCACTCAAAGTGATTGCTTCTCCTTATGATTATGAACAACAAGCTAGAGTCTATGTGCCTAAAGATGCTCCGGCAATCAATCAAGTGAGCGGTCAGCAGTATGTTGATTATTTGGCAAATTCTCTCATGGAGCTGATTACACAAGAGAAGCGTCCGATCTTAGTCCTTTTTACCTCACATGATATTTTACAAAAAGTGTACCAACGGATTCATTTGACTATGTTGGAGCAAGGACGAGAGATTCTGGCACAAGGTTTTGGTGGCAGTCGCCAAAAACTTTTGAAACGGTTCACGTTATCGGAAATGAGCGTACTGTTTGGTGCAGACAGCTTTTGGGAGGGCGTCGATCTACCTGGAGATGCGTTACAAATCGTAGTAGTGACTCGACTTCCTTTCGATAATCCTTTGCGTCCGATGGTAAAGGCTAGAAATGCGTATCTTGAATCAGAAGGACTCAATCCCTTCTATCAGGAGTCGGTCCCCAAAGCAGCCTTGAAGCTGAGACAGGCATTAGGTCGCTTGATTCGTTCAGAAAAAGACCGCGGGGTTCTGCTGATTTTGGATCGGCGCTTGCTTTCTGCTAAATATGGGGCGCGGATCATTCAAGCTTTGCCTAAAAAAATCACGATCAAGGAAGACTCCATGGAAGAGATTTGCCATGATATCCATCACTTCTTAAACAAAAACGAAGAATAAACTTCCTGTGACATTCTTTTTTCATATCAAAAATCTGCTATAATGAATGATAGCGAACAAAAAAAGGAGCGACGATCCTTGAAAAAATCACCAAAGAAAAACAAAAAGAAAAAAACGGCAAAAGAAAAGATAATCAACCGCGTTTTACTTGGCTTGATCATTTTTTTATTAGCAGTGATCGTATTTAGTTCGATTTTCTATTTACGTTCAAGTCGTCCAATGATGCAGGCGAAAAAAGAAGCGACTGAGATTGCCGAAAAATATGCCGATCTAAAGGAAGTTGATCGTTTTTATTGGTTCACACGTAAAAAAACGTATTTCTCTTTGACAGGTAAAAATGATAAAGGCCAGGAAATCGTGGTCGTCATTCCAAAATCGGGTGAAAAAGTAAAAGTTTTAGCTCAAAAAGACGGGCTGACAGAAAAAGAAGCGAAACAAAAGATTGCGGATGCTCATCCAGATATCCAAGTCGAAAAAGCAACTCTTGGTATGTACGATGATCAAGTAGTCTGGGAAATCACAGGAGAAAATTCACATAATGAATTGAATTATTATCTAATTGCTTTTGACACAGGAAAAGAAGTAAAAACAATTACCGATATCTAAATTGTAAAGGATGAGTTAGATGAATCTATCAGAAAAAATTCAACGGCTAGAACCGTCTGTTACGCTGGCAGCAGCAGCAAAAGCGAAAGCGTTGAAGACACAAGGTAGGGATATTTTGAGCTTAACTGTTGGGGAACCTGATTTTGCTACGCCAGAAAACATTCAAGAGGCAGCCATCAAGGCAATCAAAAATGGTAAAGCTAGTTATTACACACCAAGCGCTGGTATCCCTGAATTGCGTCAAGCAGTCGTCGCCTATCTCAAACAGAATTATGGTGTCGATTATGCACCTTCACAAACAATTGTGACTGATGGGGCTAAATTTGCACTTTATGCGTTATTCCAAACCATTTTGGATCCGGCAGATGAAGTGATCATTCCGGTACCGTATTGGGTCAGTTATGGAGAACAAGTGAAGTTAGCAGAAGGAAAGCCAGTATTTGTCAAAGGCGAAGAGAGAAACGGCTTTAAAGTAACTGTTTCTCAACTCGAACAAGTACGCACAGCAAAAACGAAAGCAATCATCATCAATTCCCCGTCAAATCCGACAGGAATGATCTATGAGAAAAATGAACTTCAAGCAATTGGGGAATGGGCTGTCAAAAACGATATTTTGATAGTTGCAGATGATATTTATGGACGATTAGTTTATAATGGCAATGAGTTTACTCCAATTGCAACGATATCAGAAGCAATTCGTCAACAAACCATCATCATCAATGGTGTGTCAAAAACATATGCGATGACAGGGTGGAGGATCGGTTATGCTGTAGGTAACCAAGAGATCATCAATGGAATGATCGCTATTGCTTCACAGTCGACCAGTAATCCAACTGCAGTTAGTCAGTACGCGGCAGTTGAGGCTTTGACAGGGACTCAAGATACGGTAGAGGAAATGAGAAGTGCATTTGAAGAGCGTTTGAATATCATATATCCGCTTGTTTCTAACTTGCCTGGAGTAACGATCAATAAGCCCCAAGGTGCATTTTATTTATTCCCGAATGTCAAACAAACGATGGCGATTTGTGGATATGAGAACGTCACTCGCTGGGTAGAAGATCTATTAGAAGAAACTGGCGTTGCTTTGGTAACTGGTGAAGGGTTCGGTGCGCCAGAAAATGTGCGTATGAGTTATGCGGCAGATCTAGGAACCTTAGAAGAAGCAGTGAGACGGATTGCCCGATTCATTGAGAGTAAAAGTCAAAATTAATCCTAAAAATAGGAAATGATAAAGGAGAGTCAACGTGGAACAAATTCAAATCATCGATTCGAAAAACCATGTGGGAGAAACAGTAAAAATCGGCGCTTGGGTAGCCAATAAGCGTTCAAGCGGAAAAATCGCCTTTTTACAATTAAGAGACGGTACTGCTTATTTCCAAGGAGTAGTCGTAAAAAGTGAAGTGTCAGAAGAAGTTTTCCAACTTGCGAAAAACTTGCACCAAGAAACATCGATCATCATAACAGGTGAAATCCGTGAAGATAGCCGTTCGAAATTCGGTTACGAAATTGGGATCTCTGACATTGAAGTGGTCAGTGAAAGTCATGATTACCCTATCACACCAAAAGAACACGGCACAGATTTCTTGATGGATCATCGCCATTTATGGTTACGTTCTTCAAGACAGCATGCGATCATGCAAATCAGAAATGAAATCATTCGTGCAACGTATGAATTTTTCAATGATCATCATTTTGTTAAGATCGATCCACCGATTTTGACTGGTTCTGCACCAGAAGGAACAACGGATCTATTTGAAACAAACTATTTTGATCAAAAAGCTTACTTATCTCAAAGCGGACAGCTTTATATGGAAGCTGCTGCAATGGCTTTTGGAAAAGTATTCTCATTCGGACCAACTTTCCGTGCGGAAAAATCAAAAACTCGTCGTCACTTGATTGAATTCTGGATGATCGAACCTGAAATGGCATTTATGCATCAGGAAGAAAGTCTAGAAGTCCAAGAACAATATGTCGCTTTCTTAGTGCAAAATGTTCTTGATCACTGTGACTATGCGTTAGATGTCTTGGAAAGAGACAAAGAAGTACTGAAAACTTATACAAAATTACCATTCCCACGTATCTCATACGATGATGCAATCGAATTATTGAAGAAAAACGGCTTCGATGACATCGAGTGGGGCGATGACTTTGGTTCACCACACGAAACATTCATCGCAAATTCGTTTGAACAACCTGTCTTTATTTTGAACTATCCGAAAGCAATCAAACCTTTCTACATGAAGCCACATCCAACAAGAGATGATGTTGTTATTTGTGCCGACATGATCGCTCCAGAAGGTTATGGCGAAATCATCGGTGGTAGTGAACGGGCAACGGATTACGAATTTTTATTAGAACAAATCAGAAACCATGGATTAGATGAAAATGAATATTCTTGGTATCTTGATTTACGTAAATATGGTTCTGTTCCCCATTCTGGATTTGGACTAGGTTTGGAACGTACGGTGACTTGGATTGCCGGTATTGATCATGTACGTGAAGCAATCCCATTCCCACGTTTATTGAACCGTATTTATCCATAGAAAAACAGCTAGCTGTCCTAGATATTTTGATACAGTAAAGTACTAGAAGCGACAGGAAAAGCAATGGCTAAACCCAAAGAAGGATTCCACGAACATTCATCATGAATGTTTGTGGGGTCCTTTTTAGTATTGACATATTCCTCATAGATAGCAAAAATCAAACTGTCTCTCAAGGAAATGGCCAAGTACGAAGAAGTAAAATAGTTGAAAAAAAGAATTGCATATTTGTCTCTGGAAAATGATGGTATAATACGATTGTGTTGGTGTAAGATAGTCAAAATGAATGGCGATGCCTGATTAACAAGTTAAACGTAACGATAATGCAAAAATCTAATCGAAGCATGGAACTTTGGAAGAAAAATCTGTAGAGTTATTTTAGTGTAGACAGCAAAAAAAGAGCAATTGCAAACAGCGTGTTGGAATAGGAATGAAAAGACACATTCTCAATATTGCTTATTGTTCCCAGGTGAAATCTAAGCTTTAGATGCTGTGTTTTTTTCTTTTATACGAATGTAAGCGAATACGTTAAGGGGGGGAAGGAAGCCAAGCCTGAAAAGTATGCTGATTGATCATACACAAGAAAGAAAGCATAAATAGACACAATAGGAGGAAAGTAATTTGAAAAAACGTATTTTATTTATTGGTGATAGTATTACTGATTGTGGTAGAGAGTATAATGACCCAAAGGATTTAGGTAATGGTTATCCATTGTTGGTAGCAAAACGATTGAGCAAACAGTTTCCAACTATCGAATTTGATGTTCTTAACAAAGGCATCAATGGAAATAAGATTGCTGATCTACGAGCACGTTTTGACACAGACTGTTTGGACCTTGAACCAGATATCGTTTCGATTCTTATCGGTATCAATGATACGTGGCATAATGTGAATGATCCAACTACGTTTGCAACGAAGCAATCAATGACAATGTTTAAAGAAGATTACCGTTACTTGATCGAAAAATTATTGGAGAAAGGGATAAAGCAGGTTGTATTAATGGAGCCTTTTGTATGACCAGAGCCACTTGATCGTCAGAATTGGCGCAAGGACCTTGATCCGAAAATACAGATCATTCGTAGGTTAGCGGAAGAATACCATCTGGTGTTTGTTCCCTTAGATGGAAAACTGAATGCGTTGGGAATTACTCGAGGATTCAGCAAATATACAGGAGAAGATGGCGTACATCCTACACTTTCCGGACATGAGATCATTGCACAAAGTTGGTTAGAGTTTGTCGTACCTGAAATGTTAGTGAATCTTTGATAAAGGGTGAAACAAATGGAAATACGAGAAGCAAAAGCGGAGGATCTTCAACAAATCAACTTGCTTTTTCAAACTGCCAAAGGAGTACCTACTGTAAAAATAAAGGAGTATGATCTCCAAAATCCTACTAGGATCTCTGTAGTGGCGGAAGTGAAACAGTCAAATGGGACACCAAAGCTGATTGCCTTCGGTCAGGCCTTTCAAATAGACAAAACAGTGGGGATACGTTCTGGAAAACTAGTTGAAAAAGTGTTTATCGCAATCGAAGAAGAAGAAAAGGTCCAAACTGAATTTATCAAATACTGGCTACTTGCAGCAAAGAAAAGAAAGATCGCTGATTTTTTTATTGATTTACTTTGAACGTCATATTCTTTTTTGAATAGATAGTTTGATATTCAGAAATGGTCATTTTTTTTGAAAAAAGATAAAATCTGAAAAATATTTTTGTTCACTTCTCTAAAAGGACATTTTCCATTTGACACATGAGTGTTCATTCATATATAATTACTTATGAAGAGTTACTCATATGTAAATGCGAGGAGTGAGGAAAATGAAGAGTTATTATTTAGATGGATTAGATTGTGCCAATTGCGCGATGAAAATCGAGAAAAAAGTGAATGAAATCAAAGGAGTAAAGCAAGCAACTGTCAATTTTACGACATGTAAACTGACGATCGAAGCGAGTGATAAAGATTTAGCAACAATTGAAAACGAAACGAAAAGAGTCGTAAAAGAAGTAGAACCAGATGTTTCGATGAAAGAGATCACTAAGAAAAAGCAAGAAGTTCAGGGAGAAAAAGACGACCATGAAAAACGTGCATTGCTACGTATCATCCTTTCTGCTATCGGCTTGCTGATTTTGTTCCTGTGGTCACCAGCTGAACCAATCAAATTTATCGGATTTTTGTTGATATACTTAGTCATTGGATTTGATATCATCAAACGGGCAGTCGGGAACATAATCAAAGGACAAATTTTTGATGAGAATTTTTTGATGGCGATTGCGACTATCGGAGCAATGCTGATCGGAGAATATCCAGAAGCAGTTGCAGTTATGCTGTTTTATCAAGTTGGTGAATACTTCCAAGGATTTGCAGTGAACCAATCGAGAAAATCGATTCGTGAATTGATGGCGATCCGTCCAGAAGTTGCCCATGTCCAAACAGAAAACGGGTTGATAACAAAGCAACCCGAAGATGTAGTGATTGGAGAGCAAGTATTAGTCAAACCTGGCGAACGTGTGCCATTAGACGGAACGATCCTTACAGGGCAATCATTAGTTGATACCTCGGCACTGACTGGAGAGTCTGTACCTAAAGAAGTGTTTGCTGGAGAAACTGTTTTAAGTGGATTTATCAATAAAAATCAGCCATTAGTGATCAAGGTCGAAAAGACGTATGAGAATTCTACGATTAGTAAACTATTGGAATTAGTTGAAAACGCAAGCAGTAAAAAAGCACCAGCAGAAAATTTTATCACGAAATTTGCTCGCTACTATACACCAATCGTCGTAGGATTAGCTTTAGTACTTGCTGTCGTTCCACCCCTTGTGATATCTGGGGCAGAATTTTCTGATTGGATCTATCGTGCGTTGACTTTCCTAGTGATTTCTTGTCCTTGTGCGTTAGTGATTTCTGTCCCATTAAGCTTCTTTGGCGGAATCGGTGGCGCAAGTAAAATCGGGGTATTGGTAAAAGGTGGGAATTACTTAGAATTATTGGCCCACACAGATACAATTGTTTTTGATAAAACCGGGACTTTGACAAAAGGTGATTTTTCTGTTCAAAAATTAGAAACAACTCTTGGGAAAACACAATTTATGCAATACGTAGCAAGTGCTGAACAATTATCTACCCATCCCATTGCACAAGCTGTTTTATCTGCTTATGAAGGTTCATTATTGCCAGTAGAAGAAATAGAAGAAGTGGCAGGAGAAGGAATCAAGGCGCAGATAGATGGAAAACTTGTTTTGGTCGGTAATCACAAGTTAATGGAAAGATACCAGATCAAGAGCACGAAGAGTGAAGAAGTTGGTACCCTTTTATATGTAGCGCTGGATGGTGAATTTGTCGGTTATTTGGTGATTGCAGATACAGTGAAACCTGATGCGCAAGAAGCATTGCGCAAACTAAAACAAGTAGGGATCAAACAAACGGTGATGCTCACTGGGGATGCCAAAAATATTGCTGATCATATCGGACACAAACTTGGGATAGATAAGGTATACAGTGAATTACTGCCACAAGACAAGGTCGAAAAATTAGAAAATATCATGGAGAATGCAACACAACAAACCGCATTTGTCGGTGATGGAATCAATGATGCACCTGTTTTGGCGAGAGCAGATGTTGGAATTGCTATGGGTGGTTTGGGAAGCGATGCAGCGATCGAAGCGGCAGATGTGGTCATCATGAATGACGAACCCTCGAAAATCGTTGATGCAATTCGCTTATCTAGAAAAACGTTGAAAATCGTCAAACAAAATATCCTCTTTGCCATTGGTGTCAAAGTGCTTGTTCTGTTATTGGGCGCATTCGGAATCGCTTCAATGGGTGATGCTGTTTTTGCGGATGTTGGCGTGACTGTCTTAGCCGTTTTAAATGCAATGAGATGTTTACGCGTCAAATAATACTCAATCCACTTACGGATAAAAAAACTTTATTTTTTCGAGTCTTCTCGATCAAATAGAGGTTTTTTTGTTGCGCTCATGTCAGAAAAACACATAGCAACTATTCTGTAAAAAAAACAATTAAAATAACTTCGTTGATTTGATTTTTTCAGAATATTCTATAAAAAAGGAAAGCTTTTTTCATAAAATGTGCCTTTTTAAAAGGGTTTTACCTCGAAAAATGATAATAAGATGTAAGAAAAATGTGTAATTGCTAAAATAATCCACAATTAAAATAACATTATATTGTAAAAATGTAAGAGTTTTATTATGATTACATGTGGATGTTAGTTTTACCTATTAAAATCAAAAAGGAGAGAACAAATGAACGATAAACAATTACGTTGGTTTACCGTGGCTTTAATTGCATTCAACATGGTGTGGGGTATTGGGAATGTAGTCAACAATTATGCGCAACAAGGGATTTCCGTTGTTACCTCTTGGTTATTGATTCTTGCTATTTATTTTATCCCATATGCCTTAATTGTTGGACAACTTGGCTCCGCCTTCAAAGATAGCAAAGGGGGCGTCAGCTCTTGGGTAGAGAATACGACCTCGAATAAACGATTGGCGTATTATGCTGCTTGGACTTATTGGGTCGTCCATATTCCTTATTTGGCACAAAAACCACAAGCAATATTGATTGCAGCTGGTTGGGCAGTTGAAGGAAATGGCAATATCGTCAATACGATGTCAGTCCAAATGGTGGCGGTCATCTCGTTGATCATTTTCTTAGCCTTCCTTTATCTTTCAACAAAAGGACTATCGACACTAAAAGTGATTGGTGGTTTGGCTGGTACAGCTATGTTCGTGATGTCTTTATTATTCATCTTGCTCGCTGTTACAGCACCATTCATCAATCCAACAATGGAGTTTGCGACTCCTCATATGAATGAAGTCAAAACATACATCCCTACATTTGACTTTAGCTATTTCACGACAGTTTCGATGTTAGTATTTGCGGTTGGCGGAGCAGAAAAAATTTCTCCATATGTCAATTCAACACGTAACCCTGCAAAAGAATTTCCAAAAGGGATGATCTTTTTAGCGGCAATGGTCGGCGTGTGTGCGGTCTTAGGTTCAGTAGCGATGGGGATGCTCTTTGCTAGTGACAATATCCCTAAAGATCTGATGGCAAATGGTGCATATAGTGCATTCCAGATCCTTGGAAATTATTATGGTATAGGAAATGTATTGATGATCATTTACGCATTGACAAATATGGTCGGTCAGATTTCTGCATTAGCCTTTTCGATCGATGCGCCACTAAAAATCTTATTAGCTGATGCTGATCCAAACTTTGTACCTAATTGGTTGCGCAAACGTAACCGCAAAGGAACACTAGTCAACGGCTATTTATTAACTGGGATTTTAGTCGGTATCATCATCTTACTACCGATCGTTGGGATCAAGGATATGAATGAACTAGTCAAATGGTTGACGAACCTGAATTCAGTAGTCATGCCAATGCGTTATTTATGGGTATTCTTAGCTTATATGATGTTGAATAAAGCGTATAAGAAATTCACTTCTGAATATAAGTTTGTTAAAAATCCAAAAATCGGCTTTATTTTTGGCGCTTGGTGTTTTGCATTCACTGCATTTGCTTGTATTTTGGGAATGGTACCAAAAGTCGAGTATGCAGCTGATCCAAAAGCATGGTGGTTCCAGTTGGTCTCAAACGTCGTGACACCGATCATTTTGATTTTATTAGGAATGATCTTACCTGCAATTGCACGTAGAGATAAAAATAAAGTAGAAGAACCTGTTACTCAAGTATGATGAACAGAACGTGAGTCTATTCATGGATGGAGAAAAATATCCAATCGTTTGAAAGAACAGGAAATAAGCTGAAAATAAGAACAAAACGTTTATACGGATAAAGAGAGACAAGGCATAAGGATGCCTTGCCTCTCTTTTTTCCTATGGTAAGATAGAAAAAAAGATGAATGAAATGGGGAGAGTAAATGAAGCGAATGATTATCGGTCAAAGCGGTGCTGGGAAATCTACACTAGCAAGGAAGATGCAAACGATCACACATAGACCTCTGTTGCCACTAGACTTGTTATGGCATACCACAGATTACAGTGACGAGGCTGCAGAATGGTTCAAAGCAGAACAAAAAAATTCATGGCTGAAAATGAATCATGGATCATCGAAGGCAACTATACCGGTACAGCGACAGAGAGAATCGAAGAAGCAGATCAGATCATATTACTAAAAGTCCCCACACTCCTCGCAATCTACCGAGTGATTTTAAGAAGTATCAAAAGAAAAAGAAACAAAGCAACAAGACCAGATATGCCTCACACCTTTAGTGAAAAACTAGATAGCGAATATATAGAATTTCTCTCATTTGTTTTACATTATAAGAAAAAAATGAACCGCGGTTATTAAATCGTATTGATCAACTAGGTGCAAGCAAAAAATTGATTATTTTGCACAACAAACGGGAGCAAACAGTATTTTTAAAGAAATTGAGCAAATAATAGGAGAAACCATTTGACATTTTACGTTTACGGTTGTAATCTATATTTGTACTTAAGTTTACATCTGTAAACATAAAGGAAGAGTGATGAGATGAAAGAAGTAACTTCCCCAATCAAGATCAGTGACTCTGAGTGGGAGATCATGCGAGTCATCTGGACCCTTGGTCAATCGACAGCACAAGAAATCACGCAGATACTCGCAGAATCCATGGAATGGAAAGCAGCCACAGTAAAAACTTTGTTGGGACGTCTGGTGAAAAAAGAAGCGGTCTGGACAGAACAAGAGGGGAAAAAATTTATTTATCATCCTGCCGTTTCGGAGACGGAAACGGTTCGCAGTGCAACTGAGAATCTTTTTTCCCATATCTGTGCAAAAAGGATCGGGGCAACGATTGCTGACTTAGTGGAAGAAGCAACCTTGACGCAAGAAGATATCGAGATGATCTTAGACCAATTAAATAAAAAACAGCCAGTCGCATCCGTTGCATGCAACTGTATCCCTGGCCAATGCCATTGTAAGGAACATCAATAAGGAGGAATAAATGATGAAACAAGAATTTTCAATTAAAGGAATGAGTTGTAACCATTGTGTCGAACGTGTGGAAGAAGCCGTTCATTCACTTGATGGCGTAAAAAAGATAAAAGTCAATCTAAAAAAAGAAAATGGGATCGTGAAATATGATGAAGAAAAAATCCAACCGGAAAAAATCTGCCAGACGATCAATGCATTAGGCTATCAATCTGAGGTGATTTGATGGATGCCCAAACAAAAATGGATACATTTGTTATCACAGGGATGACCTGTGCGAATTGCTCTGCTCGAATCGAGAAAGAATTGAAAGAGCAACCGGGTGTTGTATCTGCAACTGTTAATTTAGCTACTGAAAAAGCTAGTGTGACCTATAAAGAAACGTCAACAGAAAAACTGATTCGCAGTGTTGAAAATATCGGGTATGGAGCAATCTTGTACGATGATGCACATAAACAAAAGATTGCGGAAGAAAAAACGGCTTATCGCAAGAAAATGAAATTTGACCTGATTTTCAGTGCAGTATTGACGTTGCCGCTAATGTTGGCAATGATCGCGATGATGTTAGGGAACAATAGTGAGATCGTCCACTTTTTTCATCGGCCGATCGTTCAACTTATCTTAGCTATTCCAGTCCAATTTTATGTGGGATGGCGTTTTTATAAAGGTGCCTATCATGCATTGAAAACAAAGGCACCAAATATGGATGTCTTAGTCGCGATCGGAACGACTGCGGCTTTTGCTTTAAGTGTCTACAATGGCTTTTTTCCAAGTCATTCCACCGATTTATATTTTGAAAGCAGCAGTATGATCATTACGTTGATATTGTTAGGTAAATATTTAGAACATACAGCGAAAAGCAAAACAGGTGACGCAATCAAACAGTTGATGTCGTTACAGACAAAGACGGCTCAAGTGTTAAGAGATGGACAGGAACAAACAATCTCAATTGATGAAGTCAATCTATCAGATATCCTAGTGATCCGTCCAGGGGAACAGATACCGACAGATGGAAAGATTATTTCAGGGACTAGTGCCATCGATGAAAGTATGCTGACAGGCGAAAGTGTTCCAGTGGAGAAAAAGGAAAATGACTCTATCTTTGGAGGGACGATCAATACAAATGGTTTGATCCAAATGGAAGTTTCTCAAATTGGGAAGCAAACAGTTTTGGCACAGATCATTCAAATGGTCGAAGATGCTCAAGGAAGCAAAGCACCCATCCAAAAGATCGCTGATAGGATCTCAGGGATATTCGTACCGATTGTTTTAGTGCTTGCAGTGTTAACGTTACTGATTACTGGATTTATGACCAATGACTGGCAACTTGCCGTGATCCATAGTGTCTCAGTTCTAGTGATCGCCTGTCCTTGTGCGCTTGGTCTAGCTACACCTACAGCGATCATGGTAGGTACAGGAGTCGGCGCCCGCAATGGGATTTTGATCAAAGGCGGCGGAGCATTAGAAGCAGCGGCACATTTGAGCAGTATCATCTTAGATAAAACAGGCACGATCACTCGCGGTACGCCAGAAGTGACAGATGTTTTGGGAAACGAAGAAGTAGCTTCGCTCTTTTATTCATTAGAATATGCTTCTGAACATCCTTTAGGTAAAGCAATCGTCGCTTACGGAGAAACTCAAGGGATGATCGCTGAGCCAATCACAGATTTCACTGCCCATCCAGGAGCTGGCATCAGTGGGAAAATCAATGGACAGTTTTATTTTGCCGGTACCAGAAAGCGGTTGGAAGAAATGACCCTTTCATTTGATGAATTTCAAGAACAAGCGTTAGAATTAGAAGGACAGGGGAAAACAGTCATGTTCTTGGCAAATGACAAAAAAGTCCTTGGTTTGATCGCTGTATCGGATCAAATCAAAGATGACGCCAAACAGGCAATCGCACAGTTACAGAACAATGGTGTCGCAGTTTACATGGTGACAGGAGACAATCAACTTGCAGCTCAAGCAATCGGTAAACAAGTTGGAATCGATCCAGCACATATTTTCGCAGAAGTGTTACCGGAAGACAAAGCGAACTACGTTGAGAGCCTTCAGAAAAAAGGAGAAAAAGTTGGAATGGTCGGTGATGGGATCAACGATGCGCCAGCGTTAGCTCTTGCAGATGTGGGGATCGCTATGGGAAGTGGGACGGACATCGCAATGGAAGCTGCGGATGTCACTTTGATGAATAGTCATTTGACTTCGATCAGCCAGATGATTGCTCTTTCGACAGCCACTTTGAAGAAGATCAAGCAAAATCTATTTTGGGCATTTATTTATAATACGATCGGCATTCCATTTGCCGCACTCGGCTTTTTGAATCCTATCATTGCAGGTGGCGCCATGGCCTTTAGTTCTGTAAGTGTTTTGCTAAACTCCCTAAGTTTGAATCGGAGGATGACACATTCGAAGAAAGGATAGGGTAAAGATGAAAGAAAAAACAACACATCCAGAAAAACAGGTTTCTAATGAACAACATGAGCATAGAGAAATGGATCATGGCCACATGAACCATGAAGGTATGGATAATGAAGAAATGGATCATGGACAAATGGGACATGAACACATGAATCATGAAGGTATGAAGCATGAACACATGAATCATGAAGGTATGAAGCATGAACACATGAATCATGAAGGTATGGACCATGAACACATGAACCATAAAAATATGAACCATGGACAAATGGACCATGGAAATATGAACCACGATCACATGGATCATGGAAGTATGGGCGGAATGGACCATTCCATGCACATGGGGAATTTCAAACAAAAATTTTGGTTATCGCTTATTTTAGCTATTCCGATCATTCTCTTTTCACCGATGATGGGAATGGAATTTCCTTTCCAAATTACATTTCCTGGGTCTGAATGGGTAGTTCTAGTTCTTGCGACAATCCTTTTTATATACGGCGGACAACCATTTTTAAGTGGAGCGAAAATGGAACTCCAACAAAAAAGTCCTGCAATGATGACCTTGATTGCTATGGGGATTACTGTTGCATATGTATATAGTGTCTATTCATTTGTCGCAAATTTGATCAATCCGCAAGCACATGTAATGGACTTCTTCTGGGAATTAGCCACATTGATCGTCATCATGCTGTTGGGGCATTGGATCGAAATGAACGCTGTTTCAAATGCTAGTAATGCATTGCAGAAATTAGCTGAATTACTTCCTGAGTCTGTTAAACGTCTGAAAAAAGACGGTACAGAAGAAACTGTCTCTCTTAAAGAAGTAAAAGAGGGGGATCATCTGATCGTTCGTGCCGGAGATAAGATGCCAACAGATGGTACGATCGTAAAAGGTGAAACGATCGTGGACGAATCTGCGGTTACTGGTGAATCTAGAGGCGTGAAGAAAAGCGTAGACGACCAAGTTATTGGTGGATCGATCAATGGTGATGGTACGATTGAAATCACTGTAACAGGAACTGGCGAAAATGGTTATTTAGCGAAAGTCATGGACATGGTACGAAAAGCCCAAGGTGAAAAATCTAAGCTAGAATCATTATCAGATAAAGTAGCCAAATGGCTCTTTTATGTTGCATTAGTCGCCGGTATCTTGGCTTTTATTGCTTGGTTATTCTTAGAGAATTTACCAGATGCGCTAGAACGAATGGTTACGGTGTTCATTATTGCTTGTCCACATGCGTTAGGATTAGCGATACCTTTAGTAGTCGCTCGTTCTACCTCGATTGCAGCCAAAAATGGCTTGCTTTTAAAAAATCGCAATGCATTGGAACAAGCCAATGACTTAGATGTCATCATGCTGGATAAAACAGGGACATTGACTCAAGGCAAATTTACAGTGACAGGTCTCGAAGTGTTAACTGACAACTATACAAAAGAAGAATTGCTGAAATACATTGGTGCTTTGGAATCCGCAGCCAATCATCCGTTAGCGATTGGTATCATGAACTATCTAAAAGAAAAGGATATTGCCCCATATGAAGCGTTGAACCAAAAAAATCTAAGCGGTGTTGGTCTAGAAGCAGATGTTGAAGACCAAAAAGTGAAGATCGTCAATGAAAAAGAAGTGAAGCGCTTGGGGTTATCAGTTGATGCAAGCCGAGTAAAACCTTATGAAGAACAAGGAAATACAATAAGTTATTTGATTATTGGAGAACAACTGGCGGCAATCATTGCTCTAGGTGATGTGATAAAACCAGAAGCAAAACAATTTATCCAAGCCCTTAAAGAAAAGAATATCACGCCTGTCATGTTGACTGGCGACAATCAAAAAGCCGCACAGGCAGTAGCAGAATATTTGGGTATTGAGAATTATTATGGTGGATTGTTACCTGATGACAAAGAAGCAATCGTGCAACAATATCTTGATAAAGGCAAAAAAGTGATCATGGTTGGTGATGGGATCAATGATGCTCCTAGCTTGGCACGTGCCACGATCGGAATGGCAATTGGTGCTGGGACGGATATCGCGATTGATTCGGCAGATGTTGTGTTGACAAACAGTGACCCTAAAGATATTTTACATTTCTTGGAATTGGCAAAACAAACAAGAAGAAAAATGATCCAGAATCTTTGGTGGGGTGCCGGTTACAACATTGTTGCTATTCCTTTAGCGGCGGGAATCTTAGCCCCAATCGGAATTATTTTAAGTCCCGCAGTGGGTGCAGTATTGATGTCACTAAGTACAGTAGTTGTTGCTTTGAACGCACTAACGCTGAAATAGTAAAAAACTGAAAGAAAATCAAAAAAGACAATTCTTAAAATAGCAGAAATCAAATGGACTTTACGCAGAGATGGTTTCTTTTAGCTAGAATAGGAATTGTCTTTTTTTCATGATTTAGTTATATCTGTTTTCTGATCGCATCCGCAACAGCGTGATACATTGTTTTATCAAATGGGGTAGCATGACTGCCATAGAGGAATGCTTCATAATGTGTCGTTAATTTGATGAAACGATCATCCAGTGGATAGTTCGCTTCAAAGCGCATACTGTATGATACGAGATCTTCTTCTGGTGCTCTAGGTAGCAGGCGCTCACATCCCCACAGCAGAAAACGATAGGCTTGCCGTTCGTTGACGATAAATAAGTGAAGACAGAGAACATAAATGAACCAATATAATTTTTTGCGATAGAGCCCGAGAACAACAAGCACTAAAACAGAAAATAGCGCAAAGAACAGAAATCTATTATTTTTTTTCAATGTGTCAGTTGTACCATTCTCAGTAGTGGTTGTTGTTTCTGAAGAGGAACGTTGCGTATCTTCAGGTTCACTGCTTTGTTCTGCTACATCTGAAGCAAGCGGCGCACTGGATGTTTCTGGAACTTCCTGTTCAGCAGTTGCTGGATTTGAAAAAGCAGGAGTAGGTTCAAAAGGGAGCCAACCAAAGCCAGGGAAATAAACTTCCGGCCAAGAATGTGCATTGCTGTTTAAAATCGTATATATTTTGTTATCATCTTTTGTACCCGTTTGATAGCCTCCTGTAAATCCTTTGGCCCAACGAGCAGGAAGCCCAGCTGCTCTAAGGAGAACCACCATAGCAGTAGAAAAGTTGTCACAATAACCTACTTTCGTATCAAATAAAAAATAGTCCACATAGTCACGATTTTCTGGGGTATGTTGTGCATCGATCTTTGAATACCGATAGTTCCCTAACGATTTTAGGTGATCTTCAATTGCTTTTACTTTTTCAATAGGAGTAGCAAGTCCATCTGTGAGTTCATTTGCTAGATTTTTGACTCTTTCAGGGAGTGAAGAGGGCAACTGCAGAAAACTTTCATGTCGCTTTTTATCATTGGCTGAGATCTGAATAGCTTGTAGGTTATCAGGCGAAGTGGAAATTTTATTGACAGCCATGGTAACCGTAGTATCTTTTTTGGCTCCAGTTAAAATGAAACGGTTCGATTGCTGCAAAAAATAGACGGGCATCTCGTTTTGATCAGGCAGAGTAGTCAATTGGATATTCCCATAAGGATAAGGAATGTAGGCTTGACTTTTCAAAGATAGCTGGGCAGTTTGTGGTGTTGCGTCAGCTTTCTGATATTCTTGAAGTCCATAAGGTATATTTTCCACTGGAGTAAGAGGAGCATTTGGATCTTCATTCCATCCTTTACCAGTATAATCAGTCTTGTTTTCCACTTTCCAGTAGTTGCTTTCAGGTTGTACAACAGTAAAAACGGCATCGTTGTTATCATATAGAGGGCCACCAAGTTGCTCATCATTTTCACTGAATCCAGTTTTAGCGGTACCAGTAGCTTGATAGTTGTTGATTTTGTCATAGAGCCCTTCTTGGTTGAGATAGTCCCTGATTGGTTCACTTTTTTCTTCTAACGCCTGATTGAATGTCGGTAAATAGGAAGGAAGTGTCGCACTGATAACTAAAAGGACAAGTAAAGTTGAATTTGTAAGTAATAGAAATTGGCCTTTTTTATTGCTAGGAAGGGTAACTAACAGTTGTCTGAAAATCAAATAGATACATAAGACAGCCACGACAAAAATCATTTCTTCAAATAGATCGAAATCCCTAAAAATAGTCAACAGCATAAAGTATACAGTTATAAGTATAAAAGGAATCGGCCATAGGTCATAATCGATCACTAGCAGACAGGCGAGATAGATCACGCATAAAATCAGACAAAAAGCAGTTTTTGCAGGAAAATAGTTCAATTCTCCCTGAAACAATTGCCCGAGCTCTAACGAAATCTGTGCGTAAAACTGTGAGAACCAACGGAAAGAAAATGGTGTTTCAGGAAAATAACGAACAAGTGCACCAATAGCCAAAATAATATAAAAAGGTAGTCGCAGTAGTTTTGAACGTAAACCAGCAGTGACGGCAGCAATCAAGCCAATGATCAAAACAAGGGTCAAATACTCTGGCAACTGATTCGCAGATAGAAAAACAAGTACTGGGACACTAAGTATAAAAAAACAATATATCCCACGAAGCCATAGTATTTTTTTATCAGTCATCTTTCGTACCTCCCTTGACAGCTAGACGAGCTTGTTTATGTTGAATGACTAAGTGATTGCTTTCGAAATAAATAAAAACGACAGTGGTATTTTTAGGGTTTGCCTCACTAAATGCTTGGAGTGCGTCGGAAAGTCTAGGCGTAAAAATGATAAGGTGCGGGCTATGAGCATCTTTTAAATAGGCGGTTGCCTTTTTTTCATCAGTCACAGGAAATGGCTGTAATTTGGCAAATAATTGATTGGTTGGTTCATTCTGGCTAAAATGATCCTTTCCTAAAACGATCATTTCCGGATTTTTATCTTTAACTAATTGGTAAAAAGAATAATAGATATCCAATGTTTCTTCGAAAAATGGGTCATGTACTCCCCAAAAACATAGGCTGATCTCGCTCATTGGCTGTTTTTCTTCTGTTTCACGATAAAGCCATTCTTGACTATGTGCCGATAATTTCCAATTGATCCGATTCACTGGGTCACCATAGCGGTAAGGTCGATACTCTTTCAATTCCTCTCCACCTTTTTGGGGGAATTGCCTTTGATCGTGGATCAACTGTTCAAATAGTTGGTTGGCTTCTTCTTCACAAAACCGGGGAAGAACGGTGGTATTGAAAGGAATCTCCAGTTTGATACTTTTACGAAACAACCCTAAAGGATCATAAGCGATCAGTTCGATCGGGGCTGTTTTTAAAGTTCCCCGACTTGGCAAATTGATGGTCGTTTGCACGCCTTGCTTCTTTTTTGATAGGACAAAAATCGTTTCCTGTTGGGGAGAGAAGTTCTCAGAAAAGCGAATAGTCAAACGAGGTAAGGGAATAGAAAAGGCTCGTGCTTTCGAAAAATAAACAGTTGTGACAGTTGCTTTTTCACGGTTGATGAAGTCTGGAACAGAACTAGAGACTGCTATTTTTCGTAAAAGTGAACCTAATGAAAGAAAACTCCATAACAAATAAAGTGTGGTAAAAGTTGCAAGGAACCAACCCAATGAATTATTGAAAAGAATAGCAAACCCCACAAATAAAAAATAGATACCGAGCAACAAGGAGTTAGTCAGGTAATTGAATAGTTTTGTCATTTGCTCACCTCACTGGTATGGGAACATGAGAAACGATATCGTTGAGAAGCTCAGTGATCTGTGTTTTGCTCAATGAAGGATCATGAAACATCAGACGGTGAGCAAATACGAAAGGAACCAATACTTGGAAGTCCTTTGGCGTGACATATGTCCGGCCATGTACAAGAGCATAGGCTTTCGCTGCATGAATAAATGCTCGACTTCCTCTTGGACTAATGCCTAATTTGATTTCAGGATGTTCTCTGGTTGCTGTCACGAGTTGTAAGGCAAAAGAAGCAACAGCAGGGTCTACGAAGACTTGATTCACTTCTTCTTTTAAGGAGGTCAATTCTTCACTACTTAAAACAACAGATAAGGATTGCCGATTCTGCTCATATTCATTCATCAATAGATAGAGCTCTTCTTCAAATGAAGGATACCCAATCTCTAATCGAAATAAAAAGCGATCTAATTGGGCTTCAGGTAAAGGATATGTTCCTTCATATTCGATGGGATTCTGGGTAGCCAAAACAAAGAAATGCGGATCTAAAGGATACGTATGATTGTCGATCGTTGCGTGTCTTTCCGCCATCACTTCTAAAAGTGCGGCTTGAGTTCTTGGCGTGGTTCGATTGATCTCATCAGCTAAGAGAATTGTCGTAAAAACTGGTCCCGGTCGAAATTCAAAGGAATGGTTTTGAGAATTATAGACTGAAAATCCCAAAATATCACTGGGAAGGAGATCCGGTGTAAACTGGATGCGACTAAAGTTACCTTTGATTGCTTGAGATAAAGCTTTGACAAGTAAAGTTTTACCGACACCTGGTATATCTTCAAATAGGACGTGCCCATTTGCTAATAAAGCGACAACCATTAACTGAATCGTCGAACGTTTACCAACAATTGCTTTTTCTAATTCAAGAATCAGTTGATCCACTTTTTCTTTGGATGACTGGATTTGGTTATTCATTCTCTCATCTCCTTCTCATGAAATTTGCTACTCTACTTCTATATTTTAATGGAAGGGTATCGTTCCGACAAGCAATGTCTCTTACAACGCGAACGAATGAAGTATAATAAAATTAAAAATAAATTAATGGTTTATAAAAATAATTTTTTGTTTTTTTTCGTACATTATATATAGAAACTAGCTATTTGCAATTTTTCTTTTTTATGAATCAGAGTAAATGGATTAAGTGAGGTAGCTTCAATGAAATGGCAAAAACTATTAACAAAAAATGTACAAAATTTATTTTTATTGATCCATCAGATGAAGGATCTAACTTGGAAAAAAGCCGATCTAGCCGAAAAGTTAATGGTAGACGTGAAAACGATCGATCGCTATTTAAAAAGATTAGAGGAAAAGGATATCCCAATCCAATTGATCCAGCAGAAAAAAAGTGTTTGCTTGGTCTATAACAAAGGATACAGCGAACCTTATTTATTATTTGATTTTTTGATCCAGTCTTCTTCCTTTTGTTTATTAAAAGATTTGATCCTCCAAAAAAAATATCAGCAGGTCTATGATCGTTCTTCACAGGAACGTTTACGGAAGTGGTTAGGAGAATATCATCTTTCCTTTTCATATAAAAAGGGACAAATCTATGGTGCTGAACGAAAGATCCGTTATCTGATCTTTTGTTTCTTAAGAGATTTTCCACATTTTTATGTTGAAGATACAGAACGGTCTTTTTCAGAAGTTTTTATTCAACTATTGGAGCAAAGAAAAGAAGTCTCAGAGGTGGAACTGTTAAATGAAAATCAGACGGTATTCTTTGAGATGTTTCCTGAACTGCTATTTTTGAGAGAACAACACTTATCAGACAAAGAAAAAATATATCGATGTATTTTGCGCTTGAGCTGTAATATCATCATCGAGAAACGTTGGGAAAAAATCGAAGAAACACAGGATTACCGTAAATTGATGATCGTCACTGAAAAGCTAGATTCTTTATTTTGGCTAACCAGTGAATATGAAAGTACGAATAAAAAAAGCATCACACGGGTGATTTATCAAGAATGGTTGCGCTATACGATCGGTATCCATGAACATACAGTCAAGGAAGAATTGCAAACATATCATGAATTTCTGAAAAAGATACCGAATTGCCAAGAGAAACTAAGTCAATTTCGAACAGCTTTACAACAAGCACTCGATTATCCAGCAAGTGAGTGGGACTTGTGTTTACTAAAAGTATTACAAGAGCGTGGCTATTTGGAACTTTATCCGCCAGAAGTGAAGATCGTCTTTTTTTTTCGTTACGACCATGAGGAAGCGAGAAGACTGGCAGCTGTTTTAGACAAAACACTTAGACACCGAAAACGAACAGCGATCCACGTATGTACGAGAGCAACACCGCCTAATTATGCACAATTGATCATTACGGATCATTTTTTCCCGCTGGTCAATAATAAGGATCAAAAAACCTATTTCTACCAATCTTCCTTTGGCATCGACCGACTACTTTCAGATATCGATTACTGGATCGATACAAAAAATTGAAGGATATTTTCTTCGGATGTTTTGGATATGCTATAATGAAACAGAGTAGTAAAGGAGGATGTCCATTGGATTTAAAGAAATTAGAGGTACCCACATCTTCGATCACAGAGGTAAAAAGATCACCGATGGATGTGTTTGACCAGGCGAGAAAAGCCGAAACTGGGGTATATATATTCAACCGAGAAAAAGTTGCAGGTGTCATGCTGACTCAAGAACAGTACGAAACCTTGTTACAGGAACTAGCAGACTTGCGAGAATCGGTGAAAGAGGAAGTACGGATCAATGAAGAAAGCAAACAAGTACTGGATAACTTTACCGATCAGTCCACGTCAGTTGTTTCAACAACAGAAGGGTTAGAGGAGTTAGTTCAAAAGTTAAAACATTCTTTGATCACTGGAGTAACGGTCTCCGCTAAAAATTTAGATGAACGAATGGTGGCATTAGGATTCATTACAAAGAAAACAGGTTTTGGTGGCGTAGTAGACATGTTAAATGAATTGAATGCGACTGGGAAAATAAATTACCAGTTACGGAAGAAATCAAATAACCGCACAGTGATTGCTGAAATCATTGGTGAACAAGATAGTCAGTCACAATTATTCGACAAGATCGTGATCAAGAAAGTGTATCTGCATGAGATATAGGTAGGATTCAGTCTGTCATAGGATATACTTTAAAAGTGTCAGAAGAAGCCGCAGTATACAAATAAATCACACTAAAAAAGGGAGCAGACGATCGATGACGAAAGTCTCCTCCTTGTTTTATATTCTATTTAAATATGTTTATATTCTGCTTTTTTTGAGTAAATATCCGTGCCCAAAAAATACCCATCACTTGTGGAATCAAATAAATGACAGCTAGTAGCAGGATAAGTTTGGTCGGGCTAAATGGCTGATAAAAAAAGTGCCAATCTGTATAATGGAGACATGCTAAATAGGAAGTCACAGTCGTAGCGATGTTCCCTGGAATCAAAAGAAAGAGTTGGTCTTTTTTCTGCATGAGAAAACCAGTATAAAATGCCAGAAAAATTAGAAAAATCAATCCAAATATAGAATGATAGCGGTAATCTAGCAACAATGCAAAATAAATATACGGAACTAAAAACAGGAGTAAAATACATTTTTTTAGATATTTTACCATGATGTTTGTCCTCCAAACCTGTGTATTCGATTCTCCCCCACAACTTTATTTTAAGATCAAAATAAAATTAAGCAATTCCTTTTTCATATTTTGATGGTTAAATGAACAAACTCTCATTGCGTTATCTCTAAAAAAAAAGATTTTCCCCCTAATTTTTTTAGAGAAAACGCTTATAGTATGGTGAAAGAAAATCGTGTATGGGAGGAAACGAATGAGAAAGATAATAAAAGTTGAACGTTTGTATTTGTTTTTTTGGTTTTTCCCAATTTTCTTGGCACCTTTTACATGGGTAAATGCGGTAGTACAAGGGGCAGAGATTTTAGGATTGATCCAAGGTAGCGGATTTGTCGTATCAAAGAATTTTCCACTTTTAACGATGTTTTATTTTTTGATCAGTGTGAGTTTGCTGCTTTCAAATAAATTCATTAAAGCTTATAACTGGCATATGCTCCATTTTTCTTGCATGTTGGTTTTTGCCTCGTTTTTCTCGATGTTGCCGCGGATCATCGTTGGTCCTAATGGGCTAAGTGAAAGCGGGTTAAAAGATTCTGCTTATTCAGCAATGTATTTTTTAACAATAAAGCCAAGTTTCTATCTAGCAATTCTCTCATTCTTTTTAGCAGCATTTTTTTATTTTTACACGGAAGTTCGAACAACAAAGATGATTTCAGAGCGCGGATGATACTGATTAGTACGCCCTTATAAATAAGCACAGGAACAAACATGGTCGATGAGGACTCTGTTTGTTTTTTTCGTTTTACCGGAAATTTACATAAATTAACTGGATATTTACACCATCCACACGTAGGATTTACAGTACATTGGTATACTTTACTTGTAAATAAGAAAGGGGTATATCAATGAAAAAAGTATTATTCTCTTTAGGTGTCCTAGGTTTTCTTTTAGCTGGGTGTGGTTCAGGTTCTGGAAATACAGATGGTTCCGCAGCACAGAATAGTTCGGGCAATTCAAATGAACAAGTAAAAATCGTTGCGGTGGGCTCAACCGCTTTACAACCTTTAGTTGATGCGGCACAAGAAAGTTTCGTGCAAGAAAATCCCAATTATCAGATTTCTGTCCAAGGTGGTGGGAGCGGAACAGGCTTGAGCCAAGTTGAAGCCGGAGCGGTCACGATCGGTAACTCCGATGTTTTCGCTGAAGAAAAAGACGGTGTCGATGCCAGCAAGCTAGTGGACCACAAAGTTGCTGTTGTTGGAATGGCACCGATCGTCAACAAAGATACTGGTGTAAAAAATATCACCAAACAAGAATTGATCGACATCTTTACAGGTAAAATCACAAATTGGAAAGATCTAGGCGGAAAAGATGAAAAAATCAGTGTAATCAACCGAGCAAATGGTAGTGGTACCAGAGCAACATTTGAAAAATGGGGTTTAGATGGCGCTACTCCTATCCAATCACAGGAGCAAGATTCTTCTGGCACAGTTCGCCAGATCTTGGCCCAAACGCCAGGCTCGATCAGCTATTTAGCATTTTCTTACTTGGATGACACGACACAAGCGTTAAGCATTGATGGTGTAGAACCTAAGGAAGAAAACGTTGCAGACAACAGTTGGAAGATATGGTCGTATGAACATATGTATACAAATGGTAAACCTTCCCCAGAAGTGAAGAAGTTTTTAGACTACATGATGAAAGAGGATGTTCAACAAGGCGCAGTCAAAGAACTAGGTTATCTGCCGATCACTTCAATGAAAGTCGAACGTGATGCGAAAGGAAATTTAAAATAAGTTACCCCAAGGCTGGAACAGAAGTATCTCACTCATAAAGAGTGGCTTCTGTTCCAGCTTTTTTACTTCGTAGAATATAAGTGACAGTGTGCCTTGATAGGTATGCTTTTTTTGCTTGATTAACTGGCATATAACAGGAATGAAAGACATTTATCAGCCGTTTCATAGGCTTTTTTTCGATGATTGTATTATTGTATTCATAAGAATAACAATCGAGGTAAAAAATCATGGAAAAATTCAGAAAAAGAAGCAAGAATGAATTCGATCAAAAAGAGAAAAATCCTGTTACCCGTTACGCCCCCGATTATCATGAGGGGCTTTCAGAAAAAATAGTCGCAGAGAGAATACAAGATCATGCGACAAACCAGACGATAGATACCTCATTTAAAAGTAACAAGGAAATTGTTTTTCAAAATACATTCACATATTTCAATTTGATTTTTATGGTTTTAGCCATTTTATTATGTTTAGTCGGATCTTATAAAAATCTCACTTTTTTACCGGTGATCTTAGCGAATACGGGAATCGCCATCTACCAAGAAATCCGTTCAAAAAAAATCTTGGACAATTTGACCGTATTGTCTGCTGCCAAAGTAACGGTCATTAGAGAGGGAAAAGAAAAGAAGGTCGATATTGAATCGTTAGTATTAGATGATGTAGTACTTCTTGAAACGGGGCAACAAATACCAGCAGATGCCACCGTGTTAGAAGGAAAACTGCAAGTCAATGAAGGTTTATTAACAGGTGAAGCAGATGAGATCACTAAAGAGATTGGCGATTCTTTGATGTCAGGAAGTTTTATTATTTCCGGCAAGGCCTATGTTCAATTGGAAAGAGTTGGATATGATTCTTACATCTCGCAACTGACAGTAAAAGCAAAGAAAATGGGTGAAGGGGAACAATCTGAAATGATCGCTTCCTTGAATAAACTCATCAAATGGATCGGGATCATCATCATTCCCTTAGGTCTTACCCTCTTTGGACAAAGCTATTTTGTAAACGAGGATACGATCAAAGAAAGTATCGTAGCAATGGAAGCAGCGTTGATCGGTATGATCCCCGAAGGCTTGTATTTGTTGACAACGATCGCTTTAGCAATGAGTGCCAGCCGATTAGCGAAGGAACGAGTCCTTTTGCATAATATGAAAAGTATTGAAACATTAGCTAGAGTAAACGTCCTATGTGTCGATAAAACAGGTACGATCACAGAAAATCGGATGACTGTTCAAAAATTGCTTGTTGCAAAAAATGAAACTGCGCAAAAAAACAGCGAGAGAATCAAAGGGCTGATTTCTGATTACGCAAAAGCGATGGCCAGCGATAATGTGACGATGGAAGCCATCCAAGATTATTTTACGGACTACACAGATCAAGAGGTACGAACAGTTCAGCCATTCTCTTCCGTACAGAAATTCAGTAGTGTATCTTTTTCTGAGGGAACCTATGTATTAGGGGCTCCAGAAATGGTTTTACAGGATCAGTTTTCAAAATATCAAGAGGAATTCAGTCACTATACTGAACAGGGCTATCGCGTGTTGGTTTTTGGAGCCTATCCACAAGAACTCACAGAAATGGTCTTAGAAGCAGAGGTAACACCATTAGGCTATATTCTGATCACTAATCCTATACGAAAAGAAGCACCAGCAACATTCGCTTATTTTAAAGAACAAGGTGTAGCGATCAAAGTGATCTCAGGGGATAATCCGCAAACTGTTTCTAGCGTAGCCAAACAAGCAGGAATCGCAAATGCTGAAAAATATATCGATGTTTCTCAGTTAGCAGAAGAAGAATATGGTAAAGCAGTTGAGGAATATACCGTTTTTGGGCGTGTGAAACCAGAACAAAAAATGAGATTTGTGCAACTGTTAAAGGAAAAAAATACTGTAGCAATGACAGGTGATGGCGTAAATGACATTTTGGCGATGAAAGAAGCAGATTGTAGTATTGCCATGACTTCAGGAAACGAGGCAACGATCCAAGCAGCACAAGTTGCGTTACTCGATTCTGATTTCTCAAAAATGCCTGAGATCGTAGCAGAAGGACGTCGTGTGGTAAATAACATTGAGCGTTCTGCTAGTTTATTTTTAGTCAAAAATATTTTTTCTTTTTTGCTTTCCGTATTTTCTATTTTATTTGCACTGACGTATCCACTTGAACCTTCTCAAATTACATTGATTAGTTTATTCACGATTGGTGTGCCATCCTTTTTACTTGCACTTGAAGAAAACAAGAACCGGATTGAAGGAAAATTCATGTTCAATGTGATGGAAAAAGCAATCCCTGGTGGTTTGACTGATATGATGGTCGTGGGTGCCTTAGTCGTGAGCGGTGTGAGCTTGCAGCTCAATAAAACAGACGTTTCCACAGCGTCTACGATGTTGCTGACGGCCGTTGGTTTTTTAGTTCTATATAAAATCTGTCAGCCACTGAATCGGTTTAGAGGGAGAATTATTTTATTTTGTGCAGGAGGAATCGTCTTTTCAGTTATTTTTCTCCATAAACTATTTTCTATATCGGCAATCTCCGCAGTCTCTATTTTGTTACTGATCATTTTGTTTTTTGCAGCAGAATCTATTTTTAGACAACTGTCGCAACTGATCGAAAAATACAGTCGGTTGAAAAATGACCAAAGAAAACGAACGCTTATAGAGTGGTTGAAGGACTTATTTCGGTTCAAATTTGACGAACCGAAAGAATAAATGCGAGTGAGATAAAGGGAAGAAGAGAATGTGGGACAAATCTAAAAATCAGTTTTGCTATAGACTCTCGAATAAACGTCGGGAGCAAAAAGCAACTCCTTCGGAAATAAGCCGAAATTCACAAAAATTTGAAAAGCAATTTTCGTGAATTTCTTCTTATTTCTCGGAGAGAGATACTTCTGTTCCGCTCTCGATTCAACTTGGAAATTTTGATTGTAAAGCGGGGATCGTGACCGTAAAAGTAGAGCCAGTCCCTGGATGACTGTCTACTAGGATTACCCCACCTAATAGATTGACATAATCTTTTACGATCGCTAGGCCTAGACCAGTTCCACCTGAGTGTCGGCTTCTGGCTTTATCCACTCGATAAAAACGTTCAAAAATCCGTTCTTGATCTTCCTTATCAATACCAATGCCAAAATCTTGGACTGAAAAGGTTAATTTGTTCGTGACTTGATAGCGAATGATGATCGTGCTTGATTCTTTTGAATACTGGATGGCATTTTCGACTAGATTTTTAATGATCGGATACAATAGATCTGTCTGCGTAGTGAATGATACATCTTCCCCAAACAGTTGGATGGTCAACTGTTTTTTCTCGATCGTTGGCTGATAGCTTTGAATGATCTGGTGGAAATAAGGATCCAGATAAATCGTCTGTGTCTCGTAAGGTGTTTCTTCATCTTTTGACAGTTGGATGATTTCTCGAATCAACTTATCTAATCGGATGGCATCTTTTTGCATGATCAAAAGAAAGTCCGTCAACGTTTTCGGGTCGTCTTTTGCTCCGTCCAGCAAAGTCTCAGTAAAACCAATCAAAGAAGTGACTGGAGTCTTTAATTCGTGAGAGACATTTCCAACAAAGTCTTTTTGAAGTTTTTCCAAACGTCTGATTTTAGTTAGATCATACGCGACCCCCAATATTTGTCCGGTTTCTTCTGAACTATTAAAATAGCGAAGGCTGATGTCCAACGTTTGTTGTCCTTCAGAAATCGTGATTTCTTTGTGTACAAGCGGTTCAGTCGGGGTAACTTGATGGATCAGCTGGATCAATTTTGGTTCTTGGATGATCTCTGTGTAGCGTTTATTGGGGCGAAAGTGACTTACACCTAAATGGTTTTGCATTTTTGGATTAAGCAAACGTAATCGGGATTCTGAGTCAATGAGGAAGACACCGATCATCAATTCGTTCAAAAGTGAATATAATTGTTCTTCAGTGGTGGTATACGCACGATACATTTTACTCATTTGTTCACTTAACTCGTTGATCGTTTGATACAATTCTTCCCACTGATCGGACGTTTGCATAATGATTTCCGTCTTATCGGGATTGTTGACCATCTTTTTCAAGACTGGTAAAACTGTCTTGAGTGGTTGATTTCGCTGATAAGCCAAATAATAGATCATACTAGTTAAGACAATGAAAAAAATCAAGAAAAAGAAGAAGACCCACCGACGAAAGTTTTCTGTTCGAGGTAAGAAGCCACTCGTTGGTTCTGCGATTCGAATAATTGCTTCAAGTTGCCCGTTTACTTTGATTGGTAATGCTACATAGAGCAGTTCTTCATTCAATGTCGTACTCATTCTCAATGAGGTGCCAAGTGTCCCACCATTCAATACTGCTTTGATCTCAGGACGGTCATCCCTCGATTGATCCAACGATTGATCCGTTGTATCAAATAAGACTTTTCCATTAGAATCCAGCAACGTGATCCGTTCGTTCGATTGATGGACAAATTCTGTTAAAACATTTTTATTCTGTTGAGAAGTCAAATCTTCTACATCCAGTTGTTGGGTCAACAGCTGTGCTTTTTTTATCAGATAACTTTCTTGCTGTTCGATGATCTGTTGTTGAAAGTAATGTGAGATCATCTGCCAACCACCAAAAAAGAGCCCAATCAAAAGGATAAGAAAGAATGCCCGTTCGGATAATTTTTTCCAACTCATATCTTTGGTTCCTGAAACTTATAGCCAAAACCACGAACAGTGATCAAATATTTGGGATGTTTCGGATCTCTTTCAATTTTTTCTCGTAAATGGCTGACATGAACATCTACGATCCGGCTTTGACCAGCAAAATCGAAATTCCAAATGCGATCAAGTAATGTATCACGATCGATCACACGATCTTTTCGCTTCATAAAATAAACAAGTAATTCAAATTCTTTTGGCGTCAATTCAATTGGACGATCATCGACCGTCACCTGATAATTCGTTAGATCAGCTGTGATCTGTCCACTCGACAAGTACTCAGGTTCTGCTTCTACTGTTTGGTTGTTCCGAGGTTCGACCCGTCGGAAAATAGCTTTCATCCGCGCTAGTACTTCTCTAGGGCTGAATGGTTTCGTCAAATAATCATCGGCGCCGATTTCTAGTCCAATGATTCGATCCACTTGGTCATCTTTCGCTGTGAGTATCAAAATCGGTGTGTCGATTTTTTCTTGTCTTAGTTTTTGAGTAATTGCTATCCCGTCGATGGAAGGGAGCATAACGTCCAGAATAATAAAATCAAATGATTGCTCAAGAGCAAGATCAAGACCGATTTGTCCGTCATCTGCACTAATAACTTTGTAGCCTTCTTTTTCCAAGTTGAAGGTTAGTAATGTGACAATCGAAGGCTCATCATCTACGACTAATACTTTTTTCATAAATTCTCCTTTTGCGAACAGTCTGTTTGGTTTATCTAAACAAGCAAAGCTTGTTGAATGTTTGCCGCTTCAAGTTGCTTACTTTTTTGAACGGTCGGAACCATGATCCAAGAAAAGCTTCAGCTATTCGGCTGTTCTTATTTTAGCATATAATCAATAGTAAGTACTATTTTACTCACTGAATAAATGGTATAATGGGAAGGCACTTGTTGGATAAGGAGGAAAGTAACGATGATCGGTATCAGTGCTTGTTTAGGCGGTCTAATCTGCCGCTATGATGGTCAGCAAAAAGCTGTTCCTGCATTAAAAAAACTGGTAGATGAAGGAAAAGCGATCATGGTTTGTCCAGAAATGATGGGTGGATTGCCCACACCGAGACCTCCCGCAGAAATTGTCGGTGGGAATGGTATGGCTGTTTGGCATGGCCACGCTAAGGTTGTGACGGTGACAGGTGAAGATGTGACAAAGTCCTATCAAGAAGGCGCAGTTAAAGCCTACCAAAAATTACGTGAACATAAAATAGACACCGTCATAATGAAAGCGAAAAGTCCTTCATGCGGGGTCCATCTTATTTATGATGGTTGTTTTACTGGAACTCTTGAAGAAGGCATGGGGGTAGCGACTGCCTATTTTATCCAACAACAAATGACCGTACTCTCAGATGAAGAATGGTTGGAAATGCGAGGTGAATCGAATGGAAATCGAGAAAACGAACCGAATGAATGCACTTTTTGAATTTTATTCCACCCTTCTGACCGAAAAGCAAATGAACTATATGGAATTGTATTATGCAGACGATTTTTCATTAGGAGAAATAGCGGAAGAGTATGAAGTGAGTCGCCAAGCCGTTTATGATAATATCAAACGGACAAGTAAAATTTTAGAAGATTATGAAAAAAAGTTGCATCTTTTTTCTGACTATATCGTTCGTGAACAATTTTTAGAAAAAATGACTACTTATGTGAAGGAAACTTATCCAAAAGATGAGACCCTTCTTGATTTGATCAAACAGATCCAAGAAATCGAAGAATAAAGGAATGAAGAAAATATGGCATTTGAGAATTTAACAGAGCGCCTGCAACAGGCGATGAGTAAATTAAGAAAAAAAGGAAAAGTATCAGAAGCTGACGTCAAAGAAATGATGCGGGAAATCCGCCTTGCTTTGCTGGAAGCCGATGTCAACTTGCAAGTAGTAAAAGATTTTACGAAACGAGTAAGAGAACGGGCAGTTGGCGCAGAAGTGCTGGATAGTCTATCACCCGCACAACAAATCGTTAAGATCGTTGATGAAGAATTAACGATCACTCTGGGCTCAGAAACAGTGGAATTGAACAAGTCTCCTAAGATCCCTACAGTTATCATGATGGCTGGTCTCCAAGGGGCTGGGAAAACGACTTTTACCGGTAAATTAGCCAATTATTTAAAGAAAAATGAAAATGCACGTCCATTACTGATTGCAGGAGACGTGTATCGTCCAGCAGCGATCGATCAATTAAAAGTATTAGGCCAACAATTAGATGTACCGGTATTTGATATGGGCACAGAGGTCAGTCCAGTCGAAATCGTCCGTCAAGGGATGGAAGTAGCCAAAGAAAAGAAAAACGATTATGTCTTGATCGATACGGCCGGACGTTTGCATATTGATGAAACGTTGATGGATGAATTAAAGCAAATCAAAGAACTAACTAAGCCAAATGAAATTTTACTGGTTGTCGATGCGATGACTGGTCAAGATGCTGTCAATGTAGCAGATAGTTTCAATCAACAATTAGGGATCACTGGGGTAGTCATCACTAAATTAGATGGTGATACTCGTGGTGGTGCGGCACTTTCGATTCGTTCAGTGACTGGTGCACCAATCAAATTTGTTGGTTCTGGAGAAAAATTAACTGATTTAGAAGTCTTCCATCCAGACCGTATGGCAAGCCGTATCCTTGGAATGGGTGACATGTTGACGCTGATCGAAAAAGCGCAACAGGACTATGATGAGAAAAAAGCGGAAGAACTTGCAAAGAAAATGCGGGAAAACTCATTTGATTTCAATGATTTTATCGAACAATTGGATCAAGTGATGGGCATGGGCCCTCTGGAAGATATCATCAAAATGATCCCAGGAATGAATCAAGTACCTGGCATTGAAAATGTCAAAGTCGATCCTAAAGATGTGGAACGCAAAAAAGCAATGGTTTATTCAATGACACCAGCTGAAAGAGAAAACCCTGATTTATTGAATCCAAGCCGCCGCAGACGGATCGCCGCAGGTTCTGGGAATAGTGTGGTCGAAGTCAATCGTATGATCAAACAGTTCAAAGAATCACGTAAAATGATGCAGCAAATGTCTAAAGGAGATATGAATATCCCTGGCATGGACCAAATGTTTGGCACGGGCGTCAAAGGAAAACTTGGTAAAATGGCGATGAACCGTATGATCAAGAAAAACAAAAAGAAAAAGAAAAAACGTAAATAAACGTAATTAATAGTAGAGAAGAAGGACTTCAGAGTGATCGGATCACCACGTGGTCCTCTCTTTTTTTATAAAAATAAGATTATTAGAGGTGAACCTAGTGAAAAAAAGATGTGCATGGAGTGAACAGACAGAAAGTATGCGGATCTATCATGATACCGTTTGGGGTGTCCCCGAATATGACGACCAGAGGCTTTTTCGCAAATTGATGTTAGATATCAATCAGGCGGGGCTGAGCTGGCAGACGATCCTCAATAAAAGCGAAGCATTTGATGAGGCATATGATTCATTTGCCATTGAAAAAGTAGCACGATACCAAGAAGATAAAATCAATGAATTGATGGAAAACAAAGGAATCATTCGCAATCGTCGTAAGATCGAAGCAGCCATCGCTAATGCAAAAGCTGTTCAACAAATCCAAGCGGAATTTGGTAGCTTCTCAGGCTATCTATGGGGATTCACGGATCAGAAAGTGATCAATCTTTCTTATCATGAACAAGCAGATATTCCAACGACTAGCCCGTTATCTGACAAACTGGCAAAAGAGTTGAAAAAAAGAGGGTTTAAATTTATCGGTAGTACAACGCTCTATGCGTTCTTAGAAGCAGTCGGCATCATCAATGACCATGTGGATGGTTGTTTTAGAAAACAGGAAGTAGCATGCAAGGAATAGAGGAGGAAGAGATGGGGAGAATACTATTTTATGGTGCGGTCAGTTTAGATGGCTATCTCGCGACCAAAGAGGACAGCCTGCAATGGCTCTTCGATACTCCAACAGGTATCGGTACGACGTATGAAGCTTTCTATAAACAAATAGATGTGACGGTCATGGGAAGAAGGACATATGAGGAAGCAAAAAAATACTTGGAAACAGATGCGCTTTATCCAGATAAACGCAACATCGTTTTTTCCTCAAACAAGGAACTGAAATTAGAAGATGCAACGGTTGTGCACGAAGACCCAGTAGGAGTTGTTGAACAATTGAAAAAGAATCCTGACACAACTGTCTGGGTGGTTGGTGGTGGCACATTATTAAGACCGTTGATTGAACATCAGCTGATTGATGAATGGTATATTCAAATTGCTCCAGTGCTTTTAGGAAACGGTATTCGCCTGTTTCAAGAAGGAAAGTATGAAGAACGACTAAAACTGACTGATAGCCAACGGTTTGGTGAATTCATCGAACTGCACTATATCAAAAACCAGTAGCGCATGTGGGACAAAGCTAAAAATCAGTTTTGCTACAGGCTCTCGAATAAACGGCGTCCAAAAGTCAGGTTTTTCTCTCCAATTTCTCAAATCGAAACGACTTTTGTCTCGAACGCCATTTCACGAGTATGTATAGAACAAAAAGACCACATAATCATAGGAATAGGAGGAGCATCGTAAACAATTGAACTTGGTTCCTCAACTATTCTGTGATTAAGTGGTCTTTTCTTTTATCGCAGCCAGCCTCGTTCTTATTAGTTGTGATAAGCACGAATGTTGACAGGCGGTTAGTCAAATAATTAGTAGATAATATTAATCAGCTAATTTATTAGCAAAAGCTAAATACGCATCTAAAATTGTTTGGAAAAAGTTCAAAGTACCTTCAACTACGTTACCATTTTCGTCAACTAGGTTAGCGATATTGCCGATATACGCTTCTGGTTGTTGTAATGTTGGCACATTTAAGAATACCAATGATTGACGCAGATGATGGTTCGCACCAAAACCGCCGATACCACCAGGTGAAGCAGTAACAACTAGTCCAGGTTTGTTATCCCAAACACTATGGCCATAAGGACGTGAGCCGACATCTAAAGCATTTTTTAGAACAGCAGGAACAGACCGGTTATATTCAGGTGTCACAAAAACAACGCCAGCTAAATCTTTTACTTCCTCACGGAAACGAGTCCATTCCGCTGGGGCATTTTCAGGTGTTTCAAGATCTTCATTATAAAAAGGCAGATCATCGATTTTTACAAAGACACTTTCATATCCTTCAGGTAATAATTTTGCAAAAGCCTCTGCAACTTTTTTATTGTATGAATCTTTTCTTAAGCTTCCTACAAAGAAACCAATTTTTTTAGTCATCAATAATTCCTCCCTTTATCTTTCTATATTTATCTTACAAAAAATAAGTAACTGGAGCAAATAATAACCCTTGGCTATAAAAAGTCAACGGTTGGTTAAAAAGTATTGAATAGTACTTTTGGTTTCGATTCCTTAGATGAAATGCTCCTTTATGTGGACAAAATCACCAGTATGTCAAAGCCAAATACCAAAAAACTGGAACTATCAACAGTAATCGATGTATACCATCAAGATGATAAGAGAAACTCTCTCAAGAGAAATGAAGTTACGGCTAGGCGTCACACAAACACTGTTGAATGAATTTAAACTATTGTTTTACGATGAACCTACTTTATCATTTGATCTAATTGGCTATAGAGAAATCTTCGCCAGTTTGTTGTGAGAAAAAGAACAAATAACTTTTTTCCACACCTATTTTAGCTGATGTGGAACAAAGCAATAATGAGGTTGTATTTTCAAATGATGGCGAAATCGTTTTATCAGTTGCAGTTGAGGATTTGAAACCACATACGAAAAAAAGTGAGTTTCTCGCTAGTTTCTTCTCTGTGAAACATTTAAGTAGATTTTTTGCTCCCTGACAGTCAGACATAGGTCAATTATTTTGTTGCTACCTGTATTTAAAGTAAACGCTATTTTCTCATTTTTTTTGAAATAAAAACTATCAATATTGGCACGCCTGCTCACTCATATTGATAGTTTGTGTAAAAAAATACATGGTAAACTCTCCTTATAAAATCAAACAAAGGAGGTCGGGAGTTAAACGATTCGATGATAAAGGGGGCGGATAATGATTGAAGGTTGTTTTATGAATGAAAATAGTAACTATTTATGTAAAAGAATCAAAATGATACACAATCAACGATCCGAAATGGAGGAATTTGATGATGAATAAGCGTGAAATGCGCCATAGTAGTCCTCCGAATTATGTTAAGAGTAAGATTTGGAATAGATTCAAAATAAAAATACTCGTTTCGTTTGGTTTTCTTTTCGCCTTGTTGTTATCGCTGGCGACTCCCATCAACAGTATAGAAGGAAGTAATACCGTTGAAGCAGCCACTACTGAAACGAGAGTTCCATTCACAGTACCAGAGACTTATACAGACGGTAACGTAACGATTAAATTCGATGTCAGCGGTTACTTAGTTGACGGTTGCCTTTCCCAAACTGATGATGTCAAAATCGTGATATATGATCCGCCGGTAAATCCGCCAGCTGCACAAATCTGGAGTGCAAACGCTGTTGCCGGCTTGCCAGTAGGAAGTGCAGAAAAAAACGGGAATAATTATACGTATACATTTACAGCCGATAGATTGATTAGTAGTGATATCTTTTCCCAAGATGGTGAGATGACAGTTAGCCTTGGCGCTACGGAATTCAAGATAAGTAAAGATGGGGCGCCAATTACTGTAAAGGCACTTAGGATAAAAATCAATTACGTGGATACGGATGGCAATCCTCTAGATAATCCCCCTGCATTATCAGAAGTAAGTAACGCGGATCTACAAGCCAATTCTGATGATGTTTTTAATGGGAAAGCTGGCAGGTTAGATGGGCAAGTGACCAATATTACAGGATATACCTTCAAATTAGACCAATCTACACTGACTGTGCCTAATGCGCCTGCTCCTGACTTGAAAGCAAGTACAACGGCAAATGATGGGTCACTATTTGAGGGCATTCGAAATCTTATAAATGACGCTAAGTATGGCAGCGGTCATATCAAAGATGGTTCAGTTTTGACCTTAGTCTATCAAGGGTTGAAACCCACCGCAAAAATTGCTATTGTGCCTATTGATCAGCGGACTGCCCGCTATGGCGTAGGTGACACGGTGTTCCAATATGGCGGTATGTACCAAAATAAAATTACGACCCAAGCTGATCTGCTCAAACAAATTGTTCAAGGGGTTAGTTACAGTGATGGAATAGGCAGAAACCTTGATTACAAAAATTTTACTATTTCTGGCGACGTAATTAAGCCGGATGGTAGTTTGGATACAAGTAAAAAAGGAACGTATGAGGTTGCTGTAACCTATAATTCTGATGAAATTCAAAAAAGTGTTACTGTCAAAACAGAAATTACTATCGAACCAACCTTCCATATCAAGATAAACTGGTTAAGCGATACTGGGAAGAGAGTAGCGGGGCTGTATGATCACATCCTATTGGGTGAGAAAACACTTGACGAATTAGACACCATATTCGGAAATACTTATAATAAACAAATCCAATCTAAAGGTGCAACCCCTTATATGGTAAATAATCATAATCTAGCAAGTATAGAAAATTCAACCTATGAGATCAAACAAGATGGAAAGGTCGTAGAATCAGATACCGGCTTAACGAAGTTTGGTTCAGACTGGAAGACGGTCATCAGTGCACTCGAGGATGCAACACGCCAGTACGATTATAGTAACGTGCAAACCACCGAATACACCTTGACTTACGTGTATGTAGTGCCTAAAACTGGGGTTTTGAAGGACTTTTACTTCAGATTACATGAAAGTGCTGATTTTGTAGATAATTTTCCTGGACTGACGTTAAGTGATGGTCAAGTAGTGGATTCTCCGTGGTTGATTTTTGATAGTCCGATTGTTTATGACGATGCTCTAGTCGATACCAGTAAAGCAGGGGACTTTCCGGTAACAGCAAGGTATAAGTTTGGGATGATAGACATTACTGCAACTGCCACGATTCACATTTTTCCGGTACTTGTTCTTAGAACCCATTACGTTGATGAGAATGGCAAGGAGATAAAAGATAGTGATTACCAAGAGGACCTTGATGGTAGAAAGCTATTTTTTGCCCCGCCAGATCCGGTCATAAACGGGCTCATCCCTTCAATCAAGAACTCGAAGCTTATTAAAATGGTAGATGGCAAGTATGTAACACTTGATGAGGCTGAGTTCCAGAAAACGAATTGGTCTGATGTTCTAACTGCGATCAATGGTGAAGGATTAATGCCTAGTAAAGGAACAAGCTCCGCATATTATGATTTGAACTATGTTTACGTGGCACAACAAACAGCTGTCTTAACGATCGATGGTCAAGCTGAAAAACCCGTGATAGGGGAACCAGGGGATGAGATTTCCTTTGATAAAACTGATGATCAGCTAGTCCGAGGTGGCTATTCTTATACGGTAACGGGTCCTGACGGTACAACTTATGACTGTTTAGCTAAAGCTTTAGAAGCCAACAAGACATTTGATGATTCAAAACTGTCGTCAACCAACGAAGATTCCCACAAACAAGTATTTGAGGTCGTTTATAAGAAAATACCTGAGACAGGAATCAATTTGAACAATCAGTCACTGATACCGTTAGTAGTTGTTTCCCTTGCAGGCTTAGCATTCTTTGTTTTCAGAAAATTGAAACGAATTAAATAGTTGAACAAATTAGTGATGTTGCTAAAAAGGTCGTAGAAGAGGAAATACAGATGATTGAAAAATTCCACAAGAAAAGAAAAAATAAAATCGAAAAAAGTACAACCGAAAACACAAGGAAAGATGGGACAAAACCTAGTTTAACTGAGGATATTTTGAATCTCGTTTTGAAAATATTCATCATCATCGCACTGTTTTGGTCGCTTTTTGTATTCGTTTTCGGACTACATCAAGTGGAAGAAACTGGCATGTCACCAAGCATCAAGCCAGAAGATATCATTATGTATTATCGCTTGGATAAAAACTATGACCTGTTGGATTCAGTTGTTTTAAAGGTAAAAGACACGGTGCAAGTGCGCCGAGTAGTGGCCAAAGCTGGTGATACAGTAGATATCACTGCCAAAGGACTAGTTGTCAATGGGTCACTGCAAACCGGGCTGGAAAAGGATTTTGTCAATGGCGATACGTTGCCTTATAAACAGGGCATCACTTTTCCCATCACAATCAAAAAAGGTGAAGTGTTTTTATTGGGAGATAATCGGCAGCAAGCACAAGATTCAAGGATCTATGGACCAGTAAAAATCAAAGATACGATGGGAAAACTAATGTGGGATTTAAGACGACGGAACCTATGAAATTATAAAAACAAACAGAAAAGAGGAATTTTAATGAAAAATGCAAGAATGAAAAAAATCGGACTGACTTTTGGTTTAGTTGGCTTGGCACTTGGACTATCAGGAATAAAGGCTTACGCTGCGGATACAGCAGCACCAACTAGTAAAGATGTCCGATTCACCAAGACCTTAGTTTCTCCCGCATCGAACTTAGCGGAGATTCCTGACATGAAGTTTGATTTTACGTTTACAGGCGTAGGGTTTTATCCATATTCAGGAAATGGTGTGGCTGATCAAGCGGATGGATCTGTGACCGTACCAGACTTAACATCACAAGAAATCAAATTTACGGAACAAGATATGAAAGCTGCAAATGATAAAGATGGTATGAATACTGTAACGAAGCAAAGTACGGACGTTATTGGGGGAGTAACTTTCCCTAAAGCAGGTGTTTATCAATACACAGTTAAAGAAGCAGATGATACAAATACCTTTGCGCCAGATCCGAATAAGAAGGAAGAAGTTACTTACGATGGCAATACCTACACCTTACGAGTTTGGGTAACAATGGATAAAGATGGCAATAATACGCCAAGTGATACGGTAGATAAGGTGGAAAAAGTCGTAGTAACAGACAAAAATGCCAATAAAGTTGATCCAACACCAGTTACACCAACGCCAGATACTCCTGTCGATCCGGATCAAGTGGTACCAACACCTGAACCAAATAAAACCTTCAACTTTAAAAATATCTATACTGTGACAGCCTCAGACAAACCTTTTAACGGAAATGATCCTAAAACGGCACCATTCTGGATCAGTAAAGAAGTTAAAGGGCAAATGGCAGATAACACACTCGATTTTGATTACACTTTGGATATTGAGGCAAATGAACTTACAGCTGGAAAAGATTATGAATTAAATATCAAACGGACAAACGACGATGTAGATAAGGTAAAAGTTACTCCTGGAACACCCGCTACATTCAAGCTAAAACATGGCGAAATTGCTTATTTTGAAAAGATCCCAGCTGGAGCTATGGTAAATGTCAAAGAAGCAGATACAGCTGATTATGATGAAGCAAATGAAGCTACTTTCAATGGGGAAACACCAGTTACTGGTACTCTTGAAGCAGCAGGAGCACTCGGAACAAAAGGGGACAATTCCGTTGCGTATACGAATACTCAAAATGGTGGAAATATTACACCAACTGGGATCCTATTGAATAACTTCCCTTATATCGCTTTGATTCTAGCAGGATTCGCAGGTTTGGCCTTTTATATCGTTAAAAAACGTCATCAAGATGCATAAAATTTCTTAAGAAAAAAGCAAAAGGAGAACTTTTCACATGGAGAACAAGTCTAGTTTGAAAAAACATTTGTTTTGGGTGACAAAAGGATGTATCGGTCTGCTAGATAAATTCATTGATCTTATCGCTGTTCTCCTTTTGTTACTGATGTTCAGCTACGGTATGTTTAGTATTTGGGACAACCAAAAGATTCTCTTAAATGGTCAATCTAGTGAGTATCAAACATTTAAACCAGAAACAAGTAACGCACCAAGCTTTTCTGAGTTACAAAAGAAAAATCCGGATGTTTTTGCTTGGCTAAATGTTTATGGCACCCAAATCGATTACCCAGTCCTACAAAGCGGCGATAATGAATAATATTTGAATACGGATGTTTTGGGGAATTACAAAATGTCAGGTTCGATCTTTATGGATTATCGCAATAAAAAAGATTTTTCCGATTTCAACTCGATTATCTATGGGCATCATATGGCGGAGTCTGCCATGTTTGGTGATCTGGATAAGTTTAAAGATCAGAAATTTTTAAGGAACACGCCTTTGGGAATCTCTATTTTCAAGGCAAGGATCACGGAGTTAAATTCTTCGCATTTTTAAACGTTGATGCGTTTGACGCGCAGATTTATCAGACGCCAGTAACAGGAAGGGAAAATAGTCAGAGGTATCTCGACGCAGTAAAAGAAAAGTCACAATCCTATCGCGAACTGAATGTTCGTCCTGAAGACAGGCTAGTCCTGCTAAGCACATGTTCAACAGACGCTACGAACGGACGGTATGTGTTGGTTGGTGTGATCACAGATAAAAAGATCGCTATTCCTAAGGAGCTTCAAACAAAGACTCAGCAGAATACTTTCACCGGGAAGGCCGTCAATTACTTACGTTCATTTCGTTTGAAAAGTCAAAAGAGCTTACTCTTGTTTATCTTATTGTTTCTAGTCTTGCTCTTCTGGTATGTGATGCTCATTACTCAAAGAAAAAAGCGGGAGAAAGGAGGGAAATATGAAAATAAAACGAATTAATGCTTTACTGATAGGGATTTTAGGACTTTTAAGTGTGTTTCTTTTAACGCCAGATGTATTTGCAGAAGAAGTAACTCTTCCAGTTTTGATTCAACAAAATGTTCAAGGGAAAACAATCAACTATCGACTTTCTACGCAGGATGAAAATGCAACTTATCCGGAAGAAGCGAAAAATGGACTGTTTTCCATCAGTGATAAGCAAAGCTTGACGCTACACTTTGCATTTTTCAAACCAGGCAACTACCACTATACGTTGGCACCAGTTGAAAAGAACTTGATCCAAGCACAAGAGCAGATATATGACATTAACGTTTTGGTTTTCTATAATAAAAATTCTCAGCTTTCATCGGTAATATCCGCAACAAATTCAGCTGGCTACAAGGTGGACTCCATCGCCTTTGCAGGTGTTGCTCCAGATAAAAATCCGGCAAATCAAGGAGGAGTCATTGGGGGAAAGACTGCAATCAAAATGTATCCCAAGACAGGTGAGTTAAAGATCCAAGTCTCGTTATTCGGTTTGCTACTAGTAGTTGGGGTGATGATCATTGGGGGCACGCGCCAGTATTTTTATCAACAAAAGGGGAATTCAAGGGGGTGGTAGCTTTCCTTTACTTCCTTTTGATTACTGGAAGAATGCACTCATTTCTCTATTAGAGAAGAAAAGTATCTACTACTTTATTTATAGAAAATTTGGCTCTATCATTTATGCTTATGCCGCTCATCATTTGCTGTTTCTGCGCTTTGTATTCATACTTGGGGGATGGCGTTTCGTGTGCACCTGTATCATGTTCAGATCTTGCACGATAGAAAGTTGATTGTTTGAGCAAAGAAGCAAAATTTTAGGAAGCATGTGGTTTTCAGCGAATAGTATCTGCCGTTTATTCGAGAGCCTATAGCAAGAATGATTTTTAGATTTGTCTCACAGTCCATTTGTTTATCTACAGGGGGAAAGATTTCGGTGTATCATAGCAAAGTATTAAAAAATTGCAGCTGTAAAGAAAAAAAGCTTTACAGGGTAAAAAAAAACTGTTACACTACATCTTGTGAATAAAACAATGGAGGTGGAAATATATAATGGCAGTTAAAATCCGTTTAAAACGTATGGGTTCTAAAAAGAGTCCTTTTTACCGTATCGTAGTAGCTGATTCACGTTCTCCTCGTGATGGACGTTTCATCGAAACTGTAGGTACTTACAATCCTTTGAAAGATCCTGCAGAAGTAGTTTTAAAAGAAGATTTAGTTCTTAACTGGTTGTCTAAAGGTGCACAACCTTCTGATACAGTACGTAACATCCTTTCAAAAGAAGGCGTTATGCAAAAACACCACGAAGCTAAATTCTCAAAGAAATAAGGTGATCGGATATGAAAGATTTAAGCGAATTAGTCTTAACAATCGTTCGTCCGTTAGTCACTCATCCTGAACAGGTCCAGTTAGAAGTCGTTGAATCAAATGATTTTTACGAATACAATCTAACCGTGGCTCCCGAAGATATTGGTCGTATCATTGGCAAACAAGGCCGAGTTGCAAAAGCAATCCGGACGATCGTCTATGGTGTGCGGCTAAATGCACCAAAAAAAGTGCGTTTGAATATCGTCGATAATAAGGAATAATCAAAAGCTGTTTCGTTCATGCGAAACGGCTTTTTTATTATACATGGTTTTGATTGGCAAAAGACTACAGAGAGCGTATTCTTAAAGTAAAGAGGAGGAAATACATATGAAAAAATGGTGGATCGCTATACCAGCTATCCTGTTTTTAGGCGTTTGTCAAACCTCGGCTGATCGAACAACACAAACGCAAGAATCAACTCAAGCTTACAATCAGAGCCATTCACAAGGCACACAGACGACTGCAGAAACCTCTACAGGAGAAAGTGCCAAGGGTAAAGAAGAACATTCAGATGCCACGACAGGAACAAATCAGACCCAAAAAACTGCCTTTGAGCAATTGAAAGCCGAACAGCCAACGCTACCAATGCCACAGGTCATCCCGATTTCTTCAGGGAATCTAAATCTCGCTGCAGCACAATCAAAGCAAGGATACACGGTCCTCTACTATGCGTTGCCAGAAAAACTCGCGCTAAATGCACAAGCGTTGAATCAAGAAACACCGATCGCCACTTATCTTTATCAATACGGATTTGCTTCAAGCCAAGAAACCATCAATGTGTTGCAACCTTTTACGATTGATAAGAATGGGCAAAAAGTCGATCTCGGCCATCAAATCATTGCCTATCAACAAGGAGCAGCTGGATCGAATTATCTTGAATGGCAAGAAGGAAACTGGCGTATCCGAGTGCGATCAAGCAACATCGAAGGACAAGATCCACTACCTTTAGCAAAAAAAATCGTTAATTATTTAGAAAAGGCCACTCTACCGGCACCTGAAAAATATGGAAAAATCATAGTCGATATGAATGATTCATCCAATCAAGCTACACAGGTCATTTGGCAAGAACCGAATAATGTCTTTACAGTCACACATCAAGACGCATTAGCCGCCCTAGAAATGGCTGTTTCAATGAATTAAATGCCAATTTATGATCTTGGGCATGACGAAAGTAAAAAGAAGGGTAGAATTGCCTATAACCACATGCTAAAATAAAACAGATACGTAATACGTTGTTTTTTATACTGAATGAAAAAACGGATAAACGTTGCATAAGAAAAAGAAAAGGGGATACAAGTTGACTGAATATTTAAATGTAGGAAAAATTGTCAATACTCAAGGAATAAAAGGCGAAGTCCGTGTCATCTCAACAACGGATTTTCCTGAAGAAAGATATAAAAAAGGTGCAGTCCTGACCTTATTTCAAGAAAAAAAAGCACCGATCGAATTAACGGTCAAAAGCCACCGAAAACACAAAAACTTTGATATCGTAAGTTTTGAAGGTCATCCATCGATCAATGACGTAGAAAAATACCGCGATGGGATACTTAGAGTGTCAAAAGAAAATACAGTAGAGTTGGAAGAAAATGAATTTTACTACCATGAAATCATTGGAGCAACTGTCATCGATGAAGATGGAACAGAGTTAGGTAAAATCAAAGAAATCCTTTCACCAGGAGCAAATGATGTCTGGGTCGTCCAACGTCAAAAGAAAAAAGATATATTGTTGCCTTATATCGATTCGGTTGTTAAAGAAGTAGATACGAAAAATGGTATTGTACGCGTAGAAATCCCTGAAGGACTGATTGACGATGAAAATTGATGTATTAACATTATTTCCGCGAATGTTTGAAGGACCAATGGGCGAATCGATCATTGGTAAAGCAGTCAATAAAGGATTATTGGATATCAATATCTCAAATTTTAGAGACTATTCAGACAATAAACACCAGAACGTCGATGATTATCCCTATGGTGGTGGGGCAGGAATGCTACTAAAAGTCCAACCTATCTATGACAATATCAAAGCAATTGAGGAAGCTGCGCCGGAAACAAAAAAAAGAGTGATCTTATTAGATCCGGCAGGAAAACAATTCGATCAAAAGATGGCCGAAGAATTTTCACAAGAAGAACATTTAGTATTTATCTGTGGTCACTATGAAGGCTATGATGAACGGATCAGAAGTCTAGTCACAGATGAAGTATCATTAGGCGATTATGTATTGACCGGAGGTGAGCTAGGTGCGATGGTAATGATCGATGCTACGGTACGGCTATTACCAGATGTCTTAGGAAACCAGACTTCTGCTCAAACGGATTCTTATTCAACCGGTCTATTGGAACATCCGCAATATACTCGCCCAGCAGAATACAAGGGAATGAAAGTACCCGAAGTCTTGACAAACGGCAACCACAAGTTGATTGAAGAATGGCAATTAAAAGAATCACTACGAAGAACCTATCTGCGCCGTCCAGATTTATTGGGACAGCTAGAAATGACGCCACAAATGCTCAAATTATTAGAAGAAATCAAACAAGAAGAAAACGAATAGCAGATATAACTGGGAAAAAATAAAATTATCCTTTACATGAAAATCGTAATATGTTAGTATTTTATGGTGAGTGCAAAGCACTTAACTATTACGATGTTCCGCTGTGAGAAAAAGCTCATACGAATGTTTGGAATAAGGAGAAAAGATCAATGAATCCATTAATCGAAGAATTAACAAAAGAACAATTACGTTCTGACATTCCAGCTTTCCGCCCTGGTGACACTGTACGTGTTCATGCGAAAGTTGTCGAAGGTACACGTGAACGTATCCAGTTATTTGAAGGTGTTGTAATCAAACGCCGTGGTGCTGGAATCAGCGAAACTTATACAGTACGTAAAGTTTCTAACGGAGTGGGCGTTGAACGTACATTCCCATTGCACACACCACGTGTTGCAAAAATCGAAGTTGTTCGTTACGGTAAAGTACGTCGTGCAAAATTGTACTACTTACGTGCATTACACGGAAAAGCAGCTCGTATCAAAGAAATCAGAAGATAGGCAAGTTTTTAGACTTCCTGTTGAAGTACAACCTGCGAAAGTCCTTGGTAAACAAGGACTTTTTCTTTTGCTCTTTTTTTCTAAAAATCGAAAATTTCCGG
>NZ_BCQB01000011.1 GCF_001544215.1 Enterococcus durans NBRC 100479 = LMG 10746 | reverse complement strand
GTAGCCATCAATAAAAGAGTTGCTATTTGACTTATCTAGTTTATATATAGTATGTTCATTTTCACTAACTACTTGATCACCGTCTATTTGAATACCATCAGAAAAATTCTTTACTCCAAGTGCGGTCTGCGGATCTGTAAGATTCATCACCTCACTAGACAAAGCAACTTTTTTCCAATTTCCCCATGCTGCGGGATTACCAGCAAACGTACGCATGTAAATAGAATTCTGAAATTCGTATTTTTGTATAGTGACTGCTTGTTCACTATAAACAGTTAGTAATCCATAAAGTTTGCCCGTGTATGGTGCATTAATTCCCGAAGAACCTGCACAATAATAAACACCACTTTCAGTGATATTATTCCAATCTTGAGTAGTTATCGTTGTATTTTTGAAAATCAAAGGACCTACTTCAACGCTTTCCTTATTTATAAAGTGTTGATCCGCTTCTGTAATCTTTTCGCTAAGTGCAGTCATATCGCCATTCAGAGTTGTAAGAGATTGGTTTGCTTCTCCGATTGACGTTTTAATTTTTTCAACTTCTGTATCAAACTCTTTTTTTGTCCCAGCCACTTTAGTACCAATTTCTGTCTTTGCATTAGAAACTATCTGCTCAATTTTATCAATAGTCTGACTGAAACCATTGAAATAATAATCTTCTAGCTCTGTTGTGCTATCATCTATCGGACTGCGTTTGATGTCAAAAGTAAAACGACCAGCCGTGTCTAACGACTGATCATTTGGGAAATCAATATAAACACTACCCTCGACTATTCCAACATAGCCTGAAATATTATCTTCCAGCACAATGGACACAATACCATTTACACGATCTTCAATGGTGGCGAGATAGTCATGTTTCCCATATCCGCCTTCTGCTGTTGCAGAACGGAACATCAGACGAATTGGAACGGTTGTTCCTTCGGGTAAGCTTTGTGGGATGCCGTTTTTCCGAACTAACTTCATTCGAAGCTTAGCTGTTCCTCGGTCATGCGACCAAAAGACAACATCTGTCCTGTTTGGATTAATGGCTTCTGCTTGAATCACAATGAGCGATTCATTTGTTTTGTATACCATTAAGACAACACCGTACCTTTCGTGATAACTAGTCCATAACCAGAAATTTTGGTTGGTGTAGTTGCAAAAGAAGTTGATACAGTTCCTCGTACAGTGCCATTCTCACACAAAATTCCTACGTCATTTCCTGAACCAAACGCACTGACAAAAATTTCACCCATCAATACAGCGTAAATTGCCACTTTCTGGTTAATCAACGTCGTGTCTCCGTACATATTAATCTTTGATGTTCCGCCGACATAAACTGCATTATATCTTGCAAGTGTTTTTGTGTTCTCTGCGAATTTACATCTATTGATTGCCATATAGCCACTCTGCTCATTTCTGATTCCATAGTCTGCTCCGTTTGCTGTATCCACAATTTGCATTCCAGCAACTTGACAATAGCCTTTACAAGCAGTGAAGCAGATGGACCGAACTTTGACAGGTAAATCTGTTTTTGAGGGATCAATAGCATTGAAATTATCTATGGGACGAATCAAAAAGGATGTAAAATTTAGATTCTGAATCATCACATCCTCCAAGTAAACTCCGCTATCAATCCAAACCGTAATAGAACCTGTTGTAATCAGAGGAATATTATTGACTGCTGTTTGGATGGTAAGAAATGGCTTTTCTTCAGATCCATCACCAGAAATATCGCTACCGTTTTTTGAAACGTACATATTTATTGGCTCACTATACCCACCAATAATCTGTTGGACAGACTTGTTCAATTGTTGAACTTGCTCTTTTTGACTATCCATGTTTGTATTCAGTTCGCTAATTTGTTCTTCTGACAGGTTTTCATGTTCTAATAGTCTGCCATGCAGTGTGTCAAAAACTTCCCCTTTATTGTTAACTCGTGCATCAACCACTTCATTCGGCGATTCGCCACCTGAATGCAGCACTAAGTTATCGATTCGACTGTTCGTCGATTTGTCTTGATCAGACAGTTTCTTTTCGAGATTATTGAGGTAGTCAATGTTTTTATTAAATTTCTCTTTCCATTCCGTAGAGATACGGTTACTGATTAATTTTAATAACCCCATCAAATCACTCCTTTCTTCGCCATTTCAGTGAGTATCGACGTCATTGTTTTCTTTGTGTTGCTCAATGTGATTTCTGGTGCTTTGTTAGGGATAGCGGGATAAGTTGTAATACCGACAACTTGGATATAGGTACTTAAACTTAAAGGTTCATACACAAAAAGGACTTTATCTCCTTTATCAAGAGATACAGCCCATTTCAATGTCACCGAACCAGAAATATCTGGATAATCATGTAACTGTTGTTTCAGATACACGAGCATATTATTTTGAATTGTGTAACTCTCGTCTTCCACTGGATCTTGTATTCTAATGCCCCATTTTTCTGATTCAGCACTCGTATAAGTTACGGGAGGAAAGACATAATCACTATCTTTTAAATTGTCTGTGTTTGCATTTTCTTTCAACTTACCATAGCCTTTGATTTGTGTTTTCAGGGCATAAGTATCAATATCAAACGATACATCGTCTGTATTATATTTATAACGAATCTGTTGTTCAGTAGTTTTTCCATACTCTGAAATTGGATAAAAAACTAAATGTTTATTATTGGGTATTACAACAGCACCATAATCATTCAAAATCTCATTTATGAGATTTAAATAATTATCATTCCCAAAATTTTCCTGTTCTTTCTTTAAGAAAATATTATTGGGATCAATCACTTCCCAACTGAATCCACGATTTCCTGCTTTAAAAATATGAGTCAACAGGTCATTAATCGACTTTGTTCCGGAAACAGTATCATACTGTCGGCCATCTTGAATGGTGTAATAAATGTGGGTGGCTACTACATCTTTATATATTTGGCTCCCAGAAGCATATGATCTCATCTGTTTGATTGAGTACTGTTGACCGTCAAATACAACATAGTTTTCATAATCGATTAAGTCGAAGGTTATCTGATTTCCTTTTGTCCTTGGTACAGTAACAGATAACTCCCATGTTTCATTTTGTTGCCACGAGACAGAAAAAGAATCCTTATCGTAGTTAATAAGGATTTCCTCTTTTGTTTCTTCATAATTGCGTATTAATATGTTTTTCAAAGTATCACCTACTTATACAAGAAACGGAAATCCCAAGAAGATTTCACTCTAGTAATATTTTGAATTTCGATTTCATTGACCCCTTCAGCTAAAGTGATTAGTCCATGGTTTGTATCAATACCACAGCTTACACCATTCAATTTTGGGTATACACCATCCAACACTAGTGTCTGACCGAGATTTGTAGAAAGTGATGGATAATAAATAAAGCGATCACCCGTTGTTTTATTAAAGATGGTAACATTTCCTTCGGATTCTCCTTCGAGGGTAATACGTAAATCTGACTCTCTCGGATCAATTCCAAAACTGCCAGCATTAAAAATCTTAAAGAAACTAGTATTGTGTGTATAACTAAAATCTTCAGAAACTAGACCTTGAGAAAACTGCCAATCCTCATCCAAATTGAAATCAGATAAAGTCGTTGCCATCGATTCAGAATATCCTTTATAGGCGGAAAATGATACAACACAATTTCCTTTAAAATATGCCTTTTTGGTTATAGTAATACTCTCAACGATCACTGGAAATCTTTTACCAGGTTCTTTCGTATAGATAAAGTAGTATTCAGCTTCTTTATTAAACAATTCTCTCAACTCTGTTTCAGTTAAAATAAGATCATTTAAGTTGTCTGCAAAATAATCAAATTCAAAAGTAATAGGAAAAGAATCAAATGAGTGTGTCAGCAGCTTTTTTCCTACTGAACCTGCATAAGAAGAAAATTCATTTTTAGGTACTGGCATCCCAATTTTTATATCAATGATTTTTATTCGGTAATTTGCTAGTAAGTAAAATTTACCTGTACTAAATTGGAGAAATACTGATGTTTTATCATCCATTGAAATTCTTTCCTCTCATATATAGTTTTCTTGCTAATGATGAACCAGTATATTCATCTACACTTTTGCTGACTTTTTTACCGTCTAGATGACTAATTACCTCAACTGGACGATTATTCAAAGCTTGAGACAGCTTCTGAAGTGAACTTTCTGAAATTTCGCTTGTTAAAAATCCACTCGAATTGCTTGATACATTATTTGCTGAAGCGGGTCTAAATTGTTCCCTCGAGCGGATTGCTTTTATAATCAAGTCATCTGCAGAAGGTTTAGCAGGATTTATCATAAACTCTTTTGGATAAGCAGGGTCTTCCCCAATCCATGCTAATTCAGGACCATTTATTTCTCCACCATCAGCATAACCATGCCCCATTCCGATATTTGCAAAGAAGCCAGCACCTGTTCCATATTGAGCCATGATATATCTTAAACCGGCTAAGATACTATCATATCCATTAAAAATATTGCCATGACCTGGCATCTTATAAGCATTGAAAGTAGCACTAATTGTTTGCATCAATCCTTTTGCTAAGTCTCCAGTAATGGTATTACTATCTGTATAACCACCTTGAACAGCTTTCTCATTTCCGCCTGATTCTGTTTGGATCTGACTAATGATTCTGTCTATATGCCCTTTATCTGTTGGAAATCCGACCATTTTTGCAGCCTCAATTACTTGGCTTCGCCATCTTTCAGCACCTGAACCAGCAGGAGAACTACCGCCTCCTGCTTTGAAAATATCTCCCGATCCTAATTTACCAGTGATATGCAAATGGTCGTAATGATCATTATCTGGCCATGGCTCCCATGCACCAGTTGCTGGTTGACCTGATTGGCCAGTTCTATCACGCACTTTTCCCTGTGTGATAACATATCCAACTTTATCAGCAAAATTCTCAAATACCCAGTTTGCAGGATCAAAATATTTGCTTGAACCATTCATACTTGATGGATAAGCAATATCAATCGCTTGATGCTTCCCATGCCAATATGGATCTCCTGGTCGGTAACCTGAAGTAATCCCGCTCATACCGAATTTCCTAACGGCTTGGTTTGCAATATCTACTAAATACTTATAGACATTATCTGCCATTGCACCATCGAAACTGCCGCCTCCATTTTCTTCATTAAACTTATCAAAGAAGTTTTGTGCGTATTCGATAATCTTATCTTTTATATTAGAGATACCACCTGCAGCAACTTTATATTCAGCTGAATCACCAAGGTTATCTAAAAAGTCAGAGACACCAAGTTTATCAGCAATCGTATCATAAGCTTTGCCGGCACCATCTGAAACGAAAGACCATACATCTTTAGCTTTATCTTTAACCCAATCAAACATATTCGTGATAGTACCCCAGACACCGTCTTTGTGTGCGGGTAGCCCCTTTGTCATTGCCAAGAATTCTTTAGACATATGATGGGGTAAAATTGAAGTACCAGCTTGCAGAGGACGAATTTCTGGACCGCTAACACCCACAGGGAAAATACCTTTAGATGGATGATGAGCAAGCTCGAATCCTTCTTCTCCAACCAGAGAAATTTCGTCTTCGGTCAATCCACTAGAACCTTTTGCATGAGCACCAAATTTGAAATTAATAAGGTCGTTTCCCCAATCTTTGTTCAATGCATGTATCAAATGGCCAATACTGTGTGCGACACCTTCAACAATGGATCCCATGTTTGTTTTCATTTCATCCCAAGAGCCTACAACTTCACCTGTTTCACCATCAACAGCACCTTTGTGTTCTCCGGCCTGTTGGGTTGCTTGATCTACTACTTCTTTATGAGTTTCTTGGGCTTTCTTTATTGATTTATCCCTTTTCTCAGTAGCAGCTGTGACAGCATCATCTCGCTCTTTCTTTGCTTGTTTCACAACCTCATCATACTGCTTCTTAGACATAGTCCCATTTTCATAACGTTCTTTGTCTGCTTTTTCAACAGTTTCTTTGTATTTTTTATCAGCGGCACTTATTGAATCATTTGCTGTTTTTTTTGCATCTTTAATGATCGTGTCACGTTGTTCTTTAGAATTTAAGATAGCATTTTTCATTTCTTCATGAGAGAGTTTGCCCTTATGGTCTTTCAAATCCTGCAAAATATCTAGCTGTTTTCCCGAAGCTATTTTCGTTTCTTTGCTAATTTGCTCGTTCAGCTTAGACTGCGCTTTACTCATGTTTTTAGCATATTTTTCCTGCTCTTCTTCTAACTCTTTGTTCAATTCTTTTTTATATTCTTTACTATCTTTTCCATATTTTTTTGCGATATCTTGGAGTTTTTTGGTACCACCTTTTTCGATTTTTTCCACATTGGCATAATGTTCACCAGAATAAACTTGCATAGCCTTGAGAGCTTTTTGATGATTCTTTTTCTGTTCACCATCATTTTTCTTTTGTTTAGCTAGGGCTTTGTCAGCTTCTTTTTGGGTCATTAATCCATTTTTAACGAAATAATCATAATCACTTTTAGATGATTTTTCTTTCTTTTTATAATATTTTTGTATAGAGTCTGACATATCTTTGAATATTTCAGTCGTTTGGGCTTTCTGTTTTTTTAATTCTTTATCGCCTTTTGGTGTTTTGACAGCTATTTTATTAAGTTTTTCCATCTCTTTGGTGTAAGTTTTTGAAAGCTCTTTTGCATTTGATCCTACATTTTTACTAAATTTTTTAGTTATATCATGCCCTATATCTCCCAAAAAGTTCGTTAAATTAGGTGCATAGCTTTTAAATCCTTTGCCAATATCTTTCCCTAGATTTTTACCTAATTCAGTTCCGCCAAGTCCACCCAATCCTGCACCAATTGCAGTTCCAATTCCTGGTAAAATAGCAGTTCCAATAGCTGCTCCTGCCGCACTTCCGCCTAAAGAACCACCAAAAGCCCCTAGTTTTGAAGAAGCTGATCCTTTACCCAACAGTTCAGTTGCACTGGCAAGTACCCCAGCAAAAGGTAGCACTTTGCTTACTCCTTTACTTAGTTTTGCTAACCCACCTAGTTTAGAAACAGACTCTAGTGCATCATCAGCAATAGTAGCGACTCCTTTACCACCTTTTGGTAAGATTGTTTCAGCAATTTCAGCACCCACATTTCCTATATTTTTTGTACTTGCTTTTTTCCCAAAAGAAAGGCCACCACCGCTTAAAAAGCTAGTTGCTTTTTCGACTGCAGTAAATTCAAGTAGAGATTTACGAGCTTGATTGATCATCGAAATGAATTCAAAACCTTTTTTCACTGCGAACATAGTCACAAGTGCTTTACCCAGTAATTCAACTTTATCTTTATTGTCAGCTAGGTTTTCAATGATTTTATCCAACTGTTTGAGAGGATCTTTGATTTTCTTTGTATTATCATCGATCAAACCGAACATATCTGCAACAGCAAGGAGAATATCCTTTCCTTGATCCCAAGCTCCTGAGACTAACGCTTTTGCTAAATCTTTGACGTTGCCAGTGATATTTCCAATCGTGGACTTGTTTTTGTCCAGATAAGAAAAGACGTCAGAAACATGTTGGAATAACCCGACAACAGAACCAGATGCGCCATTGATTATACCTGTAAGCTTGTCTTTGCCTAAATGCTTAATAATGTCATCCAATCCGGTTACAATTCCAGCTCGTAAATTACCAATTGCACCCTCAAAGGTTTCAACTGATTTAGCTGCCTTGATTGCACCATCTGTCATCCCAAGTTCCACTATCGCTTTATTGAATTCGTCAGCAGAAATCTCGCCTTTTTCCATTGCATCACGGAAATTACCTGTGTATGCACCGTTCTTTTTCATTGCTTCTTGTAATACGCCAGAAGCTCCCTGCATAGCATCAGCTATTTGATTCCAATTATCGGTTGTTAACTTCCCAGCTCCAACAGTTTGAGTCATCGCTAACGCAACTGCTTTAAAGTTATCTGCATTGCCACCAGCTTGAGCATTTAAGTTACCAGCCGCTTCTGTTACTTCAGTAAAGTTTTTGACTCCATTTGCTGCTAATTGAGCGGTCGTATTTGAAATTGTTGATAAATCATACACAGTTTCATTTGCATATTTTTTGACCTCTTTAGCCGCTTTTGATATTTCCTCATCGCCGAATTTCCCCAATTTCATAGTAGAACGGAATTTGTCGATTGAATCAGAAGCTTCTATCGCTTCACCAATAAGATCACTAAAGCTACCTGTGATTACTTGAACTGCACTTGAAGCAATTCCAGCCACAGCACCAATAGAAAGCTTGTCCTTTAAGCTCATATACTTCGATTCTGTTCGTTCAGCAGTTTCCCCAAGTTCTTTTGTTTCAGACTTTGCTTGAGTGGCATCAGCATTCAAAATAGTTTCTTTTTGTTTAGGTATTTCACTAATACCTTCTTTAGTTGCTTTGATCTTTAAGCTAGCGCCATCGTTATCTGCTTTGAGTTCAGTGATCTTGCTTTTCGGAATATCTTTCAAAAAAGCTTTTGTTTCTTTGACATCTTTTTCAGCATCTGAGTTATCCGCTTTGATAGTGAACTTAACTGGATTATCAAAAGTATTGTCTACATCTTTTTTTGTAGACTTAGCAATTGTTTCTATCTTTGTCGTTTCATTTTTGAATGAATCATCCATCTTTGATCCAGTGTTCATTCCTAGCTTCGTCAGAACGTCATCAACGAAAGAGACGTCGTTTTTGAAATTCGGAAGGTTAGAGAGCATTACATCAATATTTATTGTTGCGTCTGCTGCCATTCATTTTCCTCCTTTCCATTTATTGTGTATTTAATTAATTTTTAGCTTGTGCAGCTAACATGTCGAACATGCTTCCAAGCTGATTGTCTAAGTTGCTTACAGTCTTTTCAGAATCAATCGCATAGTATTCTTGCAGTTCTAACAAAGCCGTTAATGCTTCCCCTTCTAAGCCAGCAACACTTCTTGAGCGAATAGATAAGATGCGTTGAAAGTGTGTTTTCTCACTCAATCCAGCCAGTAACGCTTTGAACGTTAAGTAGTGCATCTTTCCTCTTTGAGTCAGCAAATCGATTCCATAATCCGCAAAAAAAGACGCATAGATTGCACCAGCATCTTGTGAGTACGAATATAGTTTTTCTGGTTGCCCGTCAGTCTCGAATGATTCATCACTTTCAGAGTTACCATAAGCATTTTTTTGAATGTAGTTGATGATGTCTTCCACAAATTTACTTTTTTGGTCAAAGGTAAATCTCTTAGCAAAATTATCGTCACCGAAATAAAAGAGGTCGAAAGCTTTGTATATCTTTTCAAAAGATTTGAGATTCTTGTCTTCTAACAACTCATAGAATTTAAGAACTGTATCGAAAGAAAGATCGATTGGTATTTCAATATCATCAATTAAGATGCTTGTCTCTAAATCATCAATTAAATCAAACAATCAGATCACTTCTTTTTATTATTTTTGTGACGGTTGCTGTAATGTTTGTCTGCTGCTTTCTTTCGTTCGACCATTACCTTATCCAGTTCTGCTTGAATCAATCCGATAACTGTGTTCAGAACTTTTGTGCTTGAACCATAAAATTCATAAACACGTCGGCCTTCTCCTTCACCTAAAACTGCATCTAACGTAGCTAAGGCGCTATCTCGCATTGAATCAATTTCATTTTGAGTAAATGATTTATACTGATCTGCTGTAGCCGTTTCTGTATCGTCCATTTTTTTTAACTTAGAAACCATGTCTCGCAGTTGGACAGATACTTCAATGTTTGTATAGTTAGCTAATGCTTGATCTACCTCATCAGAAATAATGACATCGTAGTCTTGACCAGCAATTCGTAATCGTTTAGTTAGTGATAACTTTTCATCTAAATTGATAATATTGTTAATAGCCATTCGTTTTCCTCCTAATAACCAGAGGCTTCATAGCCTCTAGTTATACATTCTCAATCTTTTTTTATGCAGCTGTAACGGTTACTGTGCATTTAGCAGTCTTGCTACCATCTTTAGTAGTCACTGTGATATCTGCAGTTCCAGCTTTAACTCCTGAAACTTTCCCTGTTGAATCAACACCTGCAATAGTTGCATCGCTTGATTTCCATGTCACTATTTTATCTGTTGCGTCTGCCGGTAAAACGGTAGCTGTTAAGGTTTCGTTTGCCCCAACCACAAGTGAAGTCGTCGTTTTATTCAACGCTACACTGGTAGGGCTAATTACTCCCCCGCTTTCACCATTTTAGGTTTCCCATTGAATGCCATTGTGAAGCTGAAGGTTTGTTTAGCATTGGCTGCACCGCCAAACGGTACAATAGAAGTCAGTGTAACGACCGCTTGAACCTTATTCCCTTTGGCATCAGTCCATTGTGCTAACGTGCGTAATTCATCTCCGATTGACAAGAATTTAGACGCTACATAATCTTGAGCTGGATCTCCAAATACACGGTGTCCCGCAACTTGGAACGTGATATTTTTACCAGTTACAGTGGAATCAGCGAATCCTTCTCCATCGTAGTAATGGGATGCATCTGTAGTGTCCGCTGCAGCCGGAGTAATAGTTGTGATCCCTGCTGCTAATGGTGCGAATTTAGCCGATGCGATTTTATCTAAATCTGTACTTCCTGAAGTATCGATTTCCAATTTGTTTTTAAAGTTTAGTAAAAATTCTTTACTATTTTCTGCCATTTAAATTTCCTCCTAATTTTTGAATTGATGAATGGTGATTTTGATACCTAATAAATAAGTTGAGTTCCCTTGCACGTCCTGTTCGCTTACGAAAGGAGTCTCACTTATTTCGATACCTAAAAAGACGAAGCTCTCATCTTCTGACTTCAGAGTTGAGAGTTCGTCTAAATGATTTGATATAAGCCATAATGTTTTGTTGGCTTTTTCTTGGTCTTTAGTGTTAAATCCGACCTCATAGAGCATTTCACGTTCTTTCGTGCCGTCAAAGTATTCTTCTACTGTCCGACTACCTGGCATCGAATAAACACAAAGCGTGTCTTCCCCATTAAGGAACCCCATCGAGCATGGCATTGGAAGGCCTTGAATAGAATCTATCGAGTCAGATAATCGTTCCCATAAATCCATTACAAGTTTCCTCCTTTGATAAACGCTCTACGCCAACTATCCATATGATTAGCTTTTGCTCTAAGATCCCAACGACGGCTGGTACCTGGAGTCGTATAGTTTCTGACTCTGCTGCCGTTAACAAACCCTCTAAATTGAGCTCGTGCATAAGGAGCAGCATAAGTTATTCGGTTTTTGTTAACGAAAGATTTGTCCCTTAAATTTCCTTGGCGTTTAGGCACATATAGATTCATATCCATGTGCATTTGAGATGTCATATAATACATTGCTGAATTGATATTCATCACGGACAACTTACGATCTACACCATTTTTTTTGACTTTCACATGTAGCATTACAGCACCTCCAACTCATACGAGTAGACTTCGTTACTGTATGGATTACGGTTATCTACGATCGTCGTGATAGTGTAAGTCTCACCTTCAAAGTCAATCTTTGACCCAACATGATTTTTATTAATCACTGGCATCGGATCAGATACTCCAGCAAACAAAAAAGCGATAGCGTTGGCTACCACTTGCCGATTGTTATTACTACCGCTGTACACTGTTTGAGGTTGGAAAATCATATGATTAATCGTGATTGGGTCTGAAAAGATAGGTTTTTGCCATTTGTCATGACCATCTAGCAGCCTCAAAGTAATTGACTGGTTACAAAGTTCTTTTGGCATTAAAGGAATCATCGATAGTCAACTCCCTTGTAAAGAAGTCCTGTATAGATCAACTCGTTATAAGCCTCTGTTGCAACCATCGTTCTGCCAACTGTTGCTGCATTCGTGCTTCCAGATTCAATACGCATACGACCAACGCTTACACTTGAAGGGGAAGCATTTAGTAAGTCTGATAACGAAGTAACTCCAACTGACTTCAAATATTCAATTTGGACAGCCATTGCGATTTTGAACTTATCCACTCGATATTTGAACGTATCATCAGCTAAAGAATGTCTCATGTAGAAATCTCCTGTCACTCGATTAAGTTGACGTGCAGCACATTTTTCTAAGTCATCAAACTCCGAAACTGATACTTTGTTGAATCCTGATTTTAAATATTCATCGTGCGTAAGATAGCTCATAACTGCCTCCTTTCAATAAAAAAGGATAGCTACTACACTATCCTTCGCTTGCTGCGGTTACCGTGACTTCACACGTAGCAGTTTTACCATTTACGGTTGTCGCTGTGACCGTCGTAGCTCCTACTTTAATAGCAGTAACCTTTCCTTGCACTGGTGTTACTGTTGCAATTGTTTCATCGCTAGAGGTAAATTTGACTGATTTATCAGTTGCCGTTTCTGGTGATACAGCAGCAGACAATGTTTCTGTTGCTCCCACCGTTAGCGTAGCTGTTGTTTTATTCAAAGTTACGCCGGATGGGTCTATCCTTTTGGGGCCAAAGAGACAGATACACCTTCTTTTTGTTGTTCTTTGATAAAGCAGTCGTGGTATAAGCGGTTTTGATATAAGTAGCCATCACCTTGTGAATGTTCGCCTGGCGCAAACAAGAAGACGGTGTTTTCTTTAACCACGGGGATAACTGCTTGTTTAGCGACAACTAAGATATTGATGTCTTTTGCATCAGAGGTAGCAACGTATCCATCTGAAAAATTGTATTTTGTTTTAAAACGAGTGTCGTCCCAAACCTCGACTAACAACACACCATCCAACGAAGTTACTCGGGATTCTAAGGCGGTTTGACCAACGTTTTGATTGGTAATGTTACGAGTGAACTCAGTAGATCGTTCTAGTGCATCCATTACTGTTGTTGATACAAACGCTACTAGGTTTTGCGGGCCGAATTTACGTGCTGGTAAAATAGCAGCTTTAATTGCAGAGTAAGCATTTTTCTCAGTAATTGTCTCTTCCTTAGTCTTGCCTGCGCCTGCAGCTAAAGTAGAGAAACGGTAAGCATCAATTTCAGGTTGCACGTGTTCTGTAATAAATACATTTGAGATGTTAGCTACTGCCAAATCTTGATTTGTTTCATCAACATCTTGTTTATCGATGTAGAATTCAACGTCACGATCTTGTCCCATTGTATAAACTTTTTTGTCATTTCCGTAAGTTCCACTGTTAAATCCTTTGTTGCGTGTGTGGTTTTTTAAACCAGAAGTTGAAATAGTAGTCAATGTAAATGATTTACCACCGTTCACTAATTCAACTTGTGGAATACCTAAGATCGTCGTTAATAATCCTTGAGTGATCTTCTGATCGAAAATCCCATTGTCTTTTGTAATGTAATTAATTGCCATATTTTATTCCCTCCAAATTTAATTTTTGTTTGGTAAAACTCCTAATGCTTTAGCGAATGCATCTTCTTCAACGTTTTGCGCAGAACTAGCATTCCCAGAAAAGGTAGCCTTCTTACCGGCGGTATTAGGTGGAACCTGTTCAGATTGGCCAAATAAATAACCGTCGCTTTCTTTAAGCGCGGCCAGTTGGTCGTCTAATCCTTTTAATCCTTCGTCTGTCAGTTCCAATGATTCGCCATCTAATAAGGCTTTAGCAGCCTTAATGTTTTTAGCTCCAGCTTGAGTTAGAGCTAAGTCAATTGCTGATGATTTCTTAATATCTGCAATCTGTTGTTCAGAATCGGTTTTGTTTTGGTCAAGGCGCGTTTGTAAATCAGTCACTTGCTGTTCCAAATCTTCGTTCCCTTTAGACTTTGCTTTAAAGTCATCAAGCTCACTTTGATTTTTGTCTAACTGTTCTTGATACTTAGTCGCTTGCTGTTCCGCGGTAGACACCTTGCTGTTCAGTTCGTTTACAGTTACGCCGTGCAAAGCCATTACTGATCCAATCTGTTCGTCTGTTAAACCTAATTCTTTTAATTCTTCTCGTTTCATTTCATTCATCCTTTCGTTGTTTAACGAGGCTACGCCCTCGATGGATTGAACAGTTTAACGCCGTATTCGGGGCAAAATAAAAAGACTAGCGATTGCTAAGCCTAAAATTATTAACTTTGTACTTGTTCTCTACTGTAATCACGAACTAAGAACTCATGTTCGTTGATAAGCTCTCTTAACTGTTTCTGTTTGTTAGCAATCACTTGTTTGCACATCTGGACAGTTTCGGGATCTTCCAACTCTAACGCCGCATTCATTCGCTTTTTCTGGTAACGAATATCACGCTCTAATCTTCTTTGCTTTTGCTGGATCTCAGCATTTCTTTGTACTTCTTCTGGATCATATCGCGGCTGATTGTTTGTGTTCACATCAGGACGGCCAGGATAAAGAATATGTGTACAGTTAATTCCTTGCGTTCCGCTTGGCTCGCCGTATCCGTGATCGTAAATAGATGGTAAATGCTTGAATTCTTCTGGCGCTTCATTTTTCGGCACAGTTAATACCCATCCGCCTTGGATTGGCGCACAGGCTTCGCGAGCTGCTGGATGACTACTCATTAATGCAGTGACACAGTTGAAGTCCTCCATTCGTTTCAAACGAAGATCATTAAACGTTCTGTGTGAGGTGGATTGAATCACTGTTCTCGAGTAAGCTTCCATCGACCACTCTCGACCAGCTTTATCAACAAAACCCGATTTGATTCCCATATCAACCATTTTGTAGACGTTATCTTTTACGGCTTTCTCATGCGTTTTAAGACCTGTCATAGATTCGATGGTTGATTGTTTGAGAATTGCTTGATAAGCTCTCATGACTGCATTCTCATTGAAATTAGTAGTGATCAGCGTTTGATTGACATTATTATTTAAGTCTTGGAAAGTTTGACGAACCAAAGAGTCTAGAATTTTATTTACGTCGTCAGATACAGGAATACTTTTATGCACCATTCGCTCAAGCTCACGGTCTATTTCATCAACGATCTTCACGCCGTTTCCTTTAATCAATTGTTCAATCGCTTCTTGAGTTTCGCCAGTATAACTTGCTAACAAATCAATAACTTTATCGTTCAGTGTACCCATTTTAGAAAGTTGATTTACTTGCCACAAAAGCACGTCTTCTTTTGCAACATCTTGAAAACGAGACTGTTTTAACGCTTTGATTATGATGTTAAAGATTCGGTCTTCCAGTTCTGAATAGATATTAATAATTGAATTCGCAGTCTTTTGCATCTTTTCTGGTGTAATCATAATTAATCACCTAAATCGAATAAGGCATCTTGACTACGCCGTTCGGTTGATCCCGCTTCTGGCATTTCATCTTTTAATGCAGCTAACCAATCTTCTAATTCCTCTTCGTTTAGATTGTAATTACGGATAAGAAACTGTTTCTTAGGCATTACGCCAGCAGTTACAGCCTTTAGATCATTTTCTAATTGTTTGTTACGATCGACAAATAGACCATCCTCAAAACTAACTGTTACTAAATAACTATCATATTCAATAGAGAATAGCGGTTTCTCGCTTTCAAACATTTCTCCGTATCCCGCAAGCTCAAAAATAGAATGGATTAGTTCGTTAATAACTTTTTCAACCATCGTTAAATAGCTTGAACGCGTTTGATACGTCATAGAATTGTTAGAAACAATCTCTGTTGCCGTTTTAATCCCATCGTCTGCATAGTTCATTGAGCCAACAGATAAACCTACTTGCACCTCAAACTCTTTGATCAGATGACTAATAGCATCCTTATACTGAACCGTCCGAATAGGTGTAGTGATATCCTTAACCCCGATATTTTCAGCACCATACACACCAGCAAAAACATTCTGATCAGTGTCGAACAGCGGCGGGCGCAATTGATCTACTCTAAGAAACTCTGCAGGAACAACAACACGTCGTTGACCTAACTGAATTTCCCAAGCAAATTGATCATGCGTTGTGTTGATTGTGTCCAGAATCTCTTTTGAGTTATCGACAATACCAGCGCCCAATGGACTTTCTAACGATTTGTTATTCGCACCAGGTGTTCTAAAGTATGCAAAAAGCGGTCTTTTCAATCCTTCTAATGTGACAGTTTCAGCCAAATCAGGATAAAGAACCGCTAATGAAATTTGTTTACCAACAATATTATCGTTATCAGATTTATAAAGCTCATTACTGATAACATACTTATCATCTTGCCATTCATGGAATTCTAGCAACGTATAGTAGTAATTCACGTCACCTTCTGTTTGAATGGTCTTTGTTGCAATGGCGCATTCACTTACTTCGTTAGTATTTGATCGCAACGGATAGAATTGATCCGCACGGATCCATGAAATTTTGATCTTGTCACCGTCAACGTAAGGACGCATAGCAAAACCGCCTGCAGCAATCCCTTTTTCAAGGTTCAACTCAAATAGATTGTAGAAATTGTTGTCATAAAGTGTTTTATCTAGGAACTCTACAGCTGATTGGATGCTTTTCGAAGCTTCTGCTTGTTCCTCCTTGTCTTTTAGTGCTACTTTGCACTTCTCATTAAAGATGATACTCGCTAACCGTCTAGAAGCTGTCTTGGTGATATTTAGGGACTTAAATTCTCTTTTCTGTGTTTCCCCGTATGAATTACGATATTGTATATCAGGAAATAGATTGGAATAGTACCTAAAGTTTCTTGCAATCCGATCGTATTCTCTTGAATCAATCCCTATTTTAGGATGATCCGTTACCTTAGCAATATCACGACCAGTATAACTCATATTCACGCTATCAACTCCTCTCTTGAATATACTTTTAATCGTTTGGAATACTCCCATTTTCTCACCTACCATTTCAGGTCTAAGTCTTGAAGATTATCACGTACAAAATATTGAAAACCATCACAAGAGTGATCATCCTCTTTAATAACTTTTGGATCATCACTGTTCAACGTGTCTTCGTCCCATTGATACTTTTTGTGTTCCTCAATAAATATCTTATTGCTTTCTTTTTCCAAATAAAAAAACCTACCTTGTGCAAGTAAGCTTTGAACGTGATCAATCATGTCTACTTTTTTAGCTTTAGCTACTGTGTGCAGTCGAACATTGTAATCTAGATAATACTGATTTCTTAATGCGCCTTCCGCCGAATCAATCGTAATTTGATACGCATATTTATCATATTCAGCCTGGCAACGATCAATGAAATCATGCAAGTCTTTTGATAGTTCGGTCGGTGCTTTCTTATTTGCTTTACCTGCCGGGCTATAGTAATACGTGTCTAACAAGATTACGTTCTTCTTTCTAGTAAGCGCGTAACACCCGCATGTTGTTGCAGATACCTGGTGACCACTATCGATTGAGAAATAAAGATTCGCTATGTAGTCATTATCCGGCATTTTATCTAAAGGTTGGAAATGATTCATATTGTAGATATGAGTCCCTAATCCAATGACTTCACCACGATAGAGCCACTTGTAATAGTCTTCGTCATTCTTGCGGTAAGTCTCTATTAGTTTAAGTTGTTGTGGATCAGTAAAACCTAATTCATCATCTAAGTAAGTAGAATGGTCCACTAAGTGATCATCCAGCTCTTTACATTTCTCTACCCATTCATTGACCCAATCGTATGGATTTTTTGGCGGGTTCCACGAATAATAAACTTTTACTTGGTCCACATACTTAGAGCGTTGGCGAATAAACGTAGCATTTGTTTGATCAAATACTTCACTACTTTGAAAGTTAGCAGCTTCTTCATACCACAATGAGATAATATCGCCTATCGCATTAGATTTAAGTTTCAATGGATCATCAACGCCATAGAAGTAGAATGCTGAACCAGTTCGCTTGTGGATGATCGTCAATGGCGACATTCGATACCTATACTCATTAGCAATCCCAAGCATATTCAATGCCCATTTGATTTGAAGATAAACCGCATCACGTAAATACTTGTGCTGACTCATCATGCAAACAACATTGACTTTATGCTTTGCTTGCGTATGTTTCTTCATTTCAGTCGCGAGCTTTAAGCTGATTACTGACGACTTAAATGAACCACGTCCACCTTTCATTAAGATATAAGGGCGCTGTGTGTGCCACATCTTATAAAAATGTGGGTTAATCATTCCAGTTAGTTTAATCTGAGGCTTCGTCTTGGCTTTCATTCCCATTTGAATCAACCTCACTTTCAATCATCGGGATATCATCAACAATCACTGTTTGTTCTTCTGACGAATCATAACCATCATCTAACTGCTTCAATTGTGCTTTTGCTAAATTGACTTGTACATCCATGTATTCTAGTTTCTTTCTACGTTCATCATGTTCATCAGCTATAGAGACAAATTGTCTAATTAAGCTAGATAGCGTGCTCATAGCCCTTGATTGTGCATTCATGAAATTAGCTTGCTTGTCCCAAGCATATTGAATAGCATATTCTTCTGAACTTCCAGAATCACTCGAGGACCACTTAGAAACTTCTTTGGACAAACTACCCTCATAATCAACATACATGATTTTCTGTGCTCGGATAATAGCCGTGTACTGGATCATGATATTATTCCATAATATATCCTCAGGTTTAGAGGTTGCAACCTCATTCATAATTTCTAATGTTTCAGAAGGTAACCAATTGGCAAAAAGGCCATGGGTAACAGCGTTTTTGTTGTCCTCTGGCGCTCCTTTGTTGTTCGGAATAGTTGCGTTCTTGGTTGCAACCTTTTCTCGAGACCAGTAACGGGATTTCCATGACTTTACTGTGCTGATGGATACACCATACTTTTCCGCTATTTCTCTATACTTCAACCCTTTTTCATAATCATCTTTAGCTAGTTCGTATTTCTTCACATGTGACACCACCTCGCTTGTTTGCAACATTTGTTTTGTAATCTACACATACTTTGAAAGATTTCCCTGTATGTGTTTATCTGAATAGAAACCATGACAGCAATAAAGAAGTTTGCATTTATCAATCTCTTTTGGTGTTGCTTCTCTGGCCATTTCAATGATGGAGTACTTCTTTTTTATTTGGACTGATTGGACAACCCTCACTGGATCATCAGTGTTCGGTTGCGGATATCGGTTTGTTAGTGATACATACCAGCAGTTTCTCATGTCGTTACCACTCCATTCCGTTGGCGGATGAGTCTTCTTAACTTATCTAGTAGTTTTCTCATCACGTGACCTCCTTTATGCAAAATAAAAAGACCACTCAAAGAGTGATCTAATATGTAATAGCAACCTACACACAGACAAGTCTAATACTTCCTGCGCCTACCCACTTCCTCAATACCTCGGTTGCTAATTGACAGGTGCATCAGTTGAGGTTTCCAGCTCTGATACTCAATTCGACAATAGGACATCTCTGTCAGGTATAGTCCGTTCGAATCGCTTTACATTAACAACTTTCCTGTCAGCAGTTGCTATGCACCAGACATCATTGTGTTTTTACTAACTGGTAGTTTGGGATTAACATAAACCCAAAGTCACTGGCAATGAATCGAACATTGCATGGTTGCCGAAGCATTGACCTAGCACACATGCTTAGCGTCTACCCTTTCCGCCACAGCGACAAATTAATATTGTGAAAATAAATACTAAGCGTATAATTTTAGTTATCAGCGAGTGGTCCGCTGAAATAAATTAAAAGGTGGTGAAAAATATGAGTAATCTTTTCAAACCAGGCGAAGATAATAAGCCTGCCGGTAAGTACAAAGAAGTTGGTCCAAAAGGAGGAAATGTTCCTAAAGGTCATAATGCTACTATCGATAAAGGAGACAGACTTCCTCCAACTTCTAAGCCAGGAAACAAATGGACCAAAAAATAAGATTACTGCTAGTTGTCTTTAGGGACAGCTAGCTCTTTTTTTGAAAAACAGTAAGATTTGTTAAATAGATTAATTTGTAACCATGATACAATTCTCAATTTTCCATTTTCATCTTGATATTTAGTAATATAATGATGCATACAATCCCCTCCTTAAATAATTTAATAGACAGCAGCATACGAAGAATTCAGAAGGAGTTGAGTTCACATCCTTTTCTTCATATTTGCTGCTATCTATCGAAGCTTAATTTAAAACGATGAGGGAGATTTCCTCCCTTACATTTTATTTTGTCGAAGTCCTGTTTCCTAATCTTTCGACACTATCATAATATCACGTTAAACCGCTTAAAAAGCCTACACTATCCCTACAAAAACCCTACAAAATCAACGATACTGAACTAACACGCCTTTTTTGTATGCTTCAGCAAATTCGATCAATGCGATGGATTTCAGCTTCTCTACATTCTTTTCACCGTATCCTCGTATCAATTGCCCTATTTCATAATTAGAGTGCTTATTTACGTCACAGAAGCTGTAGTAGAGTATCTGACGGCTAATCAGACTAAGTGCCATCAAAGCCGCTAAAATCGCATCTCTCTCTGCTTCTATATCCATCATCTGAATGATCGCGTCTTCTGCCTTATTGCCATGCTTCGGTGCCTTAGGCATATCCGTAATAATCGGCGACTTAATATCTATCAAAGAGCGACCTGCCATCCGCTCCAAACGCCGAAAGTTCTTCAGCACATCTCTCGCATTACATCTTGTCTGTTTGAAATCTACCTCTCGTAACAATTGCATCAAGTCAAACCGCTCCTTTATGTGATATAATAAACTTGTGGAATTTATTAGAACGGTCGGAGCGATCCGGCTTTTTTATTTGTCATTGATTAGTTCCATATCCACCAATCTCACCACTGCTAAATTCTCTTTGCTTTTCGCTAACCACTTGTCACATTCCATCGTGTTTTCAATGCGAATGATTGCTGAGTGATTATAGACGTGTTCTACATATCCACGAAATGGATAGATGAACTCTTCTGCTTCACATCGAACCATGTCACCGACTTTGAATTTTGGTTTCTCACGTGTTTTAGGATTCTTTGTCGGCATGTCTAGCATTAAACCGCCGATACCGTGGCTACTAGCGTAAAATCCGTCTTTTAGTTTCATTCTTTTTCCTCCATCGTTATCGCGATTTTTTTCAGACTCACTTCATGGTCTGTATACTCATGAATCAAATCGATTAAATATTTTACATACATGTAATTATCGCTCAGGTTTTTAATGACATTTCTACCGCCCAAACTTAGCGACCCATCAACATTCAACCCTCTCACATAACCATTTTCAGAATCAATTGCGTAGTATGTTTGTTCTTTCATTCCTCTTCCTCCAACACGATAACTAGCTCATCTGTATCTTCGCAACGTATTTCAAAAATATCTCTATGTGAAAAACGTCCAAAAACCTCTTCACGAGAATAATTAATGCACTCACCTTGATTAGCTGTACGAACCCAAAAAGCCGTTCCAGAACCAACCACATCTAGCAGCTCTTTTACTGTTATACTCATCGCTGTTCCTCCTCTACTTCTTCTACTTCGCAGTGCATATAAGCAAAAACAAATCTTCTATAAGCATCCTCTTCATTACTAGCTCCAATGATTACCCACTTGTCTACTCCCTTGTAGTTATATGAAAATTCAAATTTTTTCATCACTGTTCCTCCTGTTCTCCCCATTGAGCGAATGCTGCTAGGACTTGTCTTCGCTGTTCAAGTGACAATTCTTGATAGGCTTTTAAAACTTTATCAGGCGCTTGTCCTAAAAATAAACACGTGACATACGCAAAATAGTTTTTGGCAAATCGATTAGGTATGTCATTCAACGGATATTTCAACCACTCCAACACAATCTGCTGATTCTCGTTGAGTTGCGGTTGATGATACTCGTATACCTCAATATCATATTCACCCCAGTTTCGAGATTCGAAGAAATCTTCTGTTGGTTCTTGGTCGGTATCAATCAAATAATTAACCATTGATGCTTTGATCTCGTCTTTGTTATTTGAAATACATAATACTTTTCCTTCATTTGTCCCGATAACAATTTTCAACATGTTATTCCTCGCTTTCTGCTATTTCCACCTCTTCCACTGGCACAGCAAATGGCCAGTATCTTTCATCAATTTCTTTAATCTGTTTTTCGGTCAGTTGGTAGTGGTGTGCAAGGTATTGCAGCAGGTAAGCTGTTGATACTAGTTTAACTTCATTACTGCAACTGATCTCCTTGAAAAGGTAATCGCCAGCAATTATTACACTGTACAACGGCTCTTTCTCGACCTCGTAGCCGTCTTTCATGCGGACAAGGGTTTCGATTGGTTTGTTTTCGGATTGTTGAATCCAATCCAACATCCCTTGCTGAGCAGAACCATAAGAATCTACACACAATTCCCAAATGGCAAATTCTAAATCATCTTTATTATCCTCAAACCACTCCGCCACAAACTTCGGTACCACTGGCTTTTGCGTTTCGTCTAGTGTTACTTTTGGTTGTTCCTCTTTTAGTTTAAATTGATTGTTAAATGTTCTTATATAGCTTGAATACCGCTTGTCACCATCATCATCTTTAATTACTGGTTCGTTGTCACTATCCAAAAATACTGGATATTCTTTACCTACTGTCCACCATCGTTCATCTGATTTTGTGCAAACATAGGTTTGACCTTCTTTAAACTCTAATGTGTTCATTCTTTTTATCCTCCTTACTCAAATTCGACTTCTGTCTCGTATTTTTCAATCAATTCCTGTTTATTCATCACTGTTCCTCCAATCTAATTGCCGGTCCACAAGCAACCTCATTATTAAATCTATCAATATTCGTTTCCACACAATCAAGATGATCTTCTTTAACCTCTTGATTCATTTCGTAAGAATGACCTGACCAAGTGTTAAAGGAATCAAGCCAACCTTGTTCCTCGTTGTCAGTGGTAATGATGTATTTCATCTTATTCCTCCAATAACTCGCTATTCTCGTATATATTTCCGATGACTTCATACGTGTATTCTTCAAACAGCTCTGTGTTAAAAATTCGATACTCTAAATCTTCATCAACAGTGGCACACACTAATCCCGAATGTCCTATTGAATTTTTGACAATACAAACTTTATTATCTAAATAGTCGAATCCATTTTGTACGCTGACTAATACAATATCCCCCTCGAAAATCTCAACATCATTTTTATCTTTCAGCCCTGTGGATTGCATGAGGACTAAATTTCGTACATGATACGATTTCAATTCGGAAGGCGTCTTCCAATATTCGATACTGTTGACCTTGCCACCTTTAGTAAAATGTAAGACTGCTACTTCTCTCATAACGCTCTTTCGCTTATCCCACGCTCGAAATCTCGGTATCATTTGCTGTCCTCCTGATTAATATATTTCCTCAAACTACGTATCCCTTTACCACGTTTTTTTGTTTTGCGCTCAATCCACGTTCCTGTAGTTCCCCAGTAGTCAATAATTCCATTATGGGTATTAATTGCAAATTGATGATTGTTTGGATAATGAGTAAATTCAAATCCCAAGGTTTCAATATTTTTAGTTGCTGAATTGCCCATCTTTCTGACATGTTGTTTTCTACGTTCTTTTAGATGCGGTTTAATATCTTTCCAGTATTCACTCATATCACCCATTACTTTTCCTCCACTTTCAAATTTACTTTTCCAAACTTCACTAAGTTTTCTAAATATCTAAGTTGCTGAGCAACATATGCTTCTTCTTTGCAGCATTCCAAGCGATGATTGACATCGCTTAGAACGGGTAAAGGGAAATCATATTTGCTTAACAATTCATTGATTTTATCCATCGTTTTCACTAGTCACTACTTGGCTCATTGATTTTAATAGTTCTTGTTCCTCGTCAGTCAATCCTCCATTTTTAGGACGTAAGACCTCCTGAGCATAATAGTAGTTGCCTGCTTTATCATGTTCACCAGCAATTCCTGTTGCATATTTGTTATACAAAGGTGTCTTACAACTTGGACATTTTGTAAATACGTTGCCATATTTAGTTGTTGTTCTGCTTTCATGAGTACATACAGGGCATGTGATTTCTACTTGGATCCACTTCGGAATATCTTTTTCTACAGATTTTGTTTTTACTTCTTTGTTGGTATTGGATGTTTTGCTATCTTCTTTGATAAATAAAGCTTCAAAATTCCCAGTAGCCAATTGGTGTGCCGCAATTATTTCTTGTGTGTCTAATTCTCGCTCTGACTTAATTGTTACTGTGATTTCTTTTCCCTGAATGACTGTTCTCATTATTTCTCCTCCTCAATCTCACATGCCTGTTCAAACTGTCTAGTGATGTTTTCTAACGCTTTTTTGTACTCGATAATACTTTTTATCGTTCTTTCTTCACTTAACACGTAATCGCGTTGTATCGCCTTTAAACACGATGAGACCGTTTGAAAGTAGCCGATATCTGCTCGTGATTCTTCTTTTGCTTCGGTGTAGCGGATGTTTCCTTCTTCGTCTCTTCTTACCTTCGATAAGACAATGTTTCTAGAATCACTGGTAATTCGATAATCTTCGATTTTCATGTCTAGCATTTTTTCTCCTCCAAATATTTAAATTGACGACCTTTCGAATCAACGTTCTCGCGTTTAGCCCTATCCCAAATAATATTTTTGCTTAATCCAGTAATTTCAGATAACTGTTCAGCAGTACCTGTTACTAAAATTCGATCACCATGCCAGATTGCAATTTTTCTCGGCGTTTTCCGTTTAGGCTTTTCAGTCCACATTGGTTTACCAAGCTTTTGGACTTCTGCAACTATTTCTTTGTCTTCTTGCCAAGATTCTGACTTGGTTAATTCAGCAATTCGTTTCATTGCTGCTTTCTTATCCACGCTCATTCCTCCAATCTACGAATTTTCCTTCTTAAATTCTCAATGTGCAAATGAATTGCCTTCCTCGCCGTTTCATTGACCATCACTGCCTTTGTCCGCTCCAGATCGTCAATCTCACGTTGAATGCTTCGAATACGCATTTGAATCACTTCTTCTGTTGTCATGATGGATCACCTCGTTAAAACCGTTCTTCCTTGAACGTATTCCGATATTTCTTCGCTAAGATCAGCGGTACTCGATATTGACTGCAGAAGAGTTTCGCTTTGATTTTGAAATCTTTTGTCTGCATCCCTTTAACATCTACGACTTTGACAAGTTTGCCGTTTTTATAAAATGTGAAGTCGGGAATATACTCGATCTTGCGATACTTCTTGCCCTCTAGTTCAAACTTAGGCATCAGCTCAAACCTTTCCTGGAGCTTCACTTTCCAACCATTCGCCTGTGCTTGCCACAGTGCCAAGTCGTAGTACTCTGCTTCTGCTTTTGAATCGAACTTGATACCACGATAGAGAGTTTTCTTATTGCCATATTTTGTTGTGATCAATTGCTTGCGCCTTCCTTCTCATCACTTGTCCGAGAAAAATAGGCTTCGAATCTAGCGTCGATTTCCGCTTTTTTCTCAGGATCAATCTTTTGTTCTTTTTGAGGTTTATCAACCCAATCAGGCAATTTTTCTCGACGGACGTTTTTTTGATATTTCGGAGTGCAAGACTGTTTCTTCTTACGATTTTTATAGTCTTCTTGAGCTTTCAGAGCATCGTCCAATGTTTTGATATTTTGCTTATTCCACGATTCCAATATTGCCTCAACGTATTTTTTTAGACCGGGCATTTCAACGCTATTCTCAAATGCTAGTCTAAACGCAAACAGGATGATGTCTGATCCCCATTTTTTGATCATTGGGCCTAATGCACCTTGCAAAAGACCTGTTGGTGGTTTACCCCAACTGACCTGAATAAATTCGTACACGCCTAAGTCGTCTTCATCTTCTTTATTTGTATTGTCTTGTTTTGTATTGTTTATATAAGCTGAAGGATTTACTGTAGAATCTACTGAAGGATTTACTTCCCTATTTACTTTCGGATTTACTTTACTATTTACTGTAATATTTCCAGTAGTGGGATTTTCTACTGTATCAATTACTTTCTTTTTTGCTGTAAAATTTCCAGTTAAATCAGTAATAAGATAAATACCTGCTTTAGTGCGACCTCTCTTTTTATATTGAAGGAGTCCGTTTTGGATCAATTGATTACGATTGTTAATCAACGTTTTTTCAGACGTTTTAGTCATTGCTTGTAGCCTTGTATTGGCAATCGATAATTCGCTCTGCCATCCACTTTTGTTTGCTATAGCCATTAGCTTATACCAAAGCAGTTGGGGACCAGCGCCAAGCTCGTTATATTCAAGCCAATTGTCAAAAGCATTAAGCTGTCCGATGTAATCCAATTGTATTCCTCCTTTCGTTTTGATGTTAAGAGGGAGATAACTCCCTCGCTATTTATTTAATGGTGGATTCGATGCATCGAACAGCGATTCTTGTGCTTCATCTGTCTGAACTGATTCTGCATATTCTTCAAATGCTGTTGAGCCATTGTCAGTATTTATTTCCACTTTTTCTGCTTCTTTTCTTTCAGGGATATCCTCTTCGACTTCTGTTTCAGAAATGATGCTCCCATCTTCTTGGACTTTTTGTACTTTTTCGTCTGAGGTGGTGGCTTCTTGCATTTCAACGGATAAAATTCCCCATTTAGAAAGGAGATTTCTAAGAACGGTTTTTCGAGCCATCGCATTGTAATCTGATGCCCACACACCGCTTAATTTGGTTTTGTCACGATCTTTGCTGTTCGCAATACGATGTGCTTCTATTTCTTGCTTGGTCCAATAGACAGTTTTCTTAAACCCGTTTAGCAGTTCAAAGTAACCCACGTACCCAATAACTTCATCTGACTTCCGTCCGTTTGGATCGAAATCAAACTCTTCAGTAAGACGATTCCAGCTTTTTAATTCGCCTTCATATACTTCAATGACATTCAATGCTTTATATTTACCTGACCGTTGAGCCAACTGGATGTACCCTTTGTAGCCGAGTAAAAACTGAGCTTTCTTTTCCCATTTTCCTGTTTGCTTGTTTTTGCTATTAAAAGGAACTAGATAGGCATATCCAAGATTCTTGTCTAACCCAAGATTCAATGTCGCAGCAGTCAGTGCGCCGCTCATGATGGACATTGGTTCGCTGTCAGCAAGATAGCTATCATTTGATACCAGTGTCATCACATTCGACATAAAAGCATTAGCGTTATCGTGAAGCACCTCTTCAAACTTCTTTCTCATTGTTGGTGTATTCATCAAAGCTTTAAGTCCTAATTGACCTGGTGCAACTTGTTTCTGTGGCTTTGCTGCCAATTGATTTTTTAACGATTCATTTGTTGCCATATTATTTGATCTCCTTTTCGGTTAGCCTTCTTGATTCAGTAACGTTATAAATCTCTTCATCATTTGCGATATCTGGATATTTCTCTGCTAGTTTCTTCGAGTTCATACGTCTCGTACGGACAAGTTTCCAACTGATGATGTTTTTTTGAGTGATCCCGATACTAGCTTCACGTTTACCTAATTCACTGATGAACTCGTTGTCCACCTGTCGAATAGCTGATTCAATTTCTTTCTTAGTCCGTTTGAGTTCGTTTTTCTGTTCAACTAGTTCATCAAAACGAATTGGCAACGCCGTTTGAACGTCTTCAACATCTGCATACTTTTCTTTCAAGAAATCAGCTGTCGCTTGACTACCGTCAATAACTGGCTCGATGCCTCCAAGAACATTCGTTTCCCAAAACTCTACTAATTGTTCAGTAATTGTATCGATCAACTCTTGATCTCGTTCAATCCGCTTCCAGATAAATTTTTGACCACCGATTAAGACAGCGATGTAACAATAGTCTTTGTTTAGAACGTTCATGTAATGTTGAACTTGGCAGAGATAACTGAGTGGTACTTCTTCACCTTCCCACTCTTTGCCGAGAAATTGATTGGCTGTTTTGCATTCCAGAATGGCATTTTCTCCCACTACATCACGATCAATATTCGCTCTTAGAAACGGATGCAATGGATGTTCAAAGACTTGGTTTCTTCTGCGAACCCTTTTACCTGTACGTTCTTGAAACTCTTTAGCAACTACTTCTTCTAAGATATTGCCCCAATAAGCTGGCTCACTTGCTATTTCTTCAAGTACGACTTGCCCTGTTTTTTCAAGCCATAATTGATAAGGTGATTTCCATTTGTTCAATCCTAAAATCGTTCCAACATCAGAACCACCAATACCTTTTTGACGATCCTCAAGCCATTCTTGATGGCTCATTTCTAAAGTAGACTTACTCATCGTCTTCCTCCTCTTCGTGTGGTGTGCCCCATTCTGGAGTAGTTAAATACTGATCTAATGCTTGTCCAAAATCGTTCATTGTTTTAGCCTTCCTTTCATGCTAAAATACAGATAAGATATTTTGTTATGTTGCCGATTAGCGATGGCCGTCGCTAGTCGGTCTTTTTTGTGGATGTTCTTTCATTGATTCGCGGACTAGATACGTTACCACTAATGTTCCAAATGAAATTGCAGCGAAACGCCAGTTCCAAGCTGAAAGAACGCTACCTATCAGCATCAGTAGCAGTCCTGCTCTGACGTTCATCCTAAAATTTGATTTCATACTTTTTTCCCCTTTCTAAAATTTGAAATTTCACTAGCCAAATCTTGGTTCATATAATTGTTTAAAAAACGGTTAACTTCAGCTTTGGGTATCCGTATCTCTCCAATCTTTAAGCAACCCAAGTACCCCATATCGATCAAAGCTTTTACGTTTTGTGGATTTGTTGTTATGGCCAATGCTGCTTCTGTAACTGAGTATGTTAATTTTTCAATGTTTCTTTTATTGTTGCGCTTCAAGACAACTTTTTTTGGAAAAATATTTTCCAATGTTTCCATTTCCATCATCCTTTCATATATCCTTGTACCACCCAGTACGATAGCCGTTCCTCACTAAGCTTGCGAATATCGATTCCAAGTATTTCGCATAATGCACTTATTAGTGTTACTTCCACCATGATTTCATCTAAAAATTCATAAGCATATGCAATGATTTGTTGACGATCATCAACAGTTAAGTAATTTACTTGTTTAAGAAGAATTTTTTCTACTTCTTGCTTCTTCTGTTTCCGCTCATCTGATTCAATCATTTGCAACTTGTCTAATGAAGATGGATCTCTTCTATAAACATCACCATCTATTGATTTAAATAAACCAAAGAACTCATGAATCACTTGAAGAGTGAAATCTGAATCTCTAAAATGATCCGTTAACGCCTGAGCATTTTCCAACGTCACGGGCTTCGTATTAAGCAATGTTGTCCAATCGCTTAATGACTGTTGAGAGACGTTGATTTGTCTTGCTATTTCCTTTTTGGTCTCACCACTCTTATTAATTACTTCGACTAACGATTCTCGAATAACACTTGATTTTTTTAACAGTTTAAACACCTCATATTCTTATTCGCCCGTATATCAATACGAGCAATTTTTTTATACTATTAATTTAAAGAATCAAACGAAAGCTGCTTCGTCTAATTCACGTTCAAGCTCTTTTTGGACTTCTTCAACTAGACGATCGAGTTGATCATCATTTGCACATTTGATGATATGGATCATTCGAGGTCTTGCATCTAAAACGATGCTTATTTTTTCTTGGCGTGTCATAAAAGGATTCCTCCTCGTTATTTTTATTTGGTATAATCATCTCGAAAGCGAGGTGATAATTATGAAATTTAATCTATCAATTACAATTTCCGTAATTGTTGCTTTAGTGGCCCTTATTTCACCGATTTTAACTACACTACTTAACAATCGGTATTTACTGAAAGTAAAAAAGTTAGAAGTTCAGCAGAAAAAATATGAACAATACTCCAGCCATGTTCGAACTCTATTCGAAGACTTTCTCAAATATTACGGGGAATATATGGGCAATACACTTAGTACTAAATCTGAAATGGCATTAAAATCTTCCTTTTATAAATGTTTACCTTATGTTCCAGAAAAAGCTTACGATCATTTTACGGAATTCTATGAATTAGTCGTTAGTGGCGACATCAGCAAGACTAGCTTGTACATGAAAGAAACACTTTTGTACGATATTAGACGGATAATAGATAACTAGTAATTATTAATAAAACTAACAATGCGTAGAAAGGGTACCAACTATTGCTAGGTTCTAATTTACGCATTGTCTGAATACAAAATATTCCAAATATCCATATTGCTATTATTAAAAATTTCATTTAGAAACCTCCTTTAAAATATCCCGACAATATTTTAGAAACAGAAATTTATTATAGTGAGCTTGTTCCAATTGTAATTAATAAATAATTTCTGGTTATTCTCCTTTTGAATTTTTGAAGTATTTACTCAAAGGGAGAATTTCTGGTCCTACCAAAACATCTTTTATATCAACTTCATCTATAAAACATTCGATTTTTAGTTTTGGCTTGCCTGATGCTGGCATAAATAGTTCAATATTTGTTACTCCACGTCCTAATGTCCAATCATTTAATTTAATTTCATAATTTGGTGAAATTGTTGGGTTTTCAACTTTAGGTTGTATTGAGAGTTTTAGCAGATTTTTTATTTTTTCTTGTCGTGTCATTAGAATCATCTCCTCATCATTCAGTTTAGTTCCGTTTTAGTTAACTCTGTCTCTAAAAAAATATCGTCTGGTTCTTTATTAAACACCATAGCGATTTTGACTGCATTTTCATAGGAAAGTTTTCTTTTTCCTTTCTCGATCATCCAGTAAAATTCTTTAGTTAGACCAGCTTTATCAGCTACATCTTGAAAAGTTTTGCCGTTTTCCTTTCTAATTTTTTCTAGATTTTTTAGCACCATTTAAGTTCCTCCTTTTGTTAACTTCAAGTTAACTATATTTTAATTAACTATCTGTTAATTGTCAATAAAAAATTACACAATTAGTTAACTTTTTTTGTATTCCTTGTGTTAACCGTTTGTTAACGATAAAATCATAATAGAAACGAGGTGTTAACATGGACTTTGGAACCAGATTAAAAGAATTAAGAAAAAGTAAGAAATTAACCCAACAACAATTAGGTGATATTATCCATGTATCTAAAGTTTCAATTTCTGGTTATGAACGTGGGGAACGAAGCCCCGACAGAGAAACCCTAACAGCACTTGCTGATTATTTTAATGTCACAACTGATTATTTATTAGGTCGAAATCAAACTCCGGATTGGGCAGATAAAGATGATTTGATTGAACTCGATAAAATACTTGATTCAAACGTAGATATGGCTTATGGCGGTGAAACTTTAACAGATGAAGAGAGACAGCGTGTTAAAGATATTTTAACTGGTTTGTTCTGGGAATTTAGAAAAGAAGATAAAAACAAAGAGAAGTGATTTTTATGGAGAGAGACGTAATAAATCTAGCTGGTAAATTAAAGCAGAAATATAATTCTGCTAATCCTTTTATCATTTGTGAACAAATGGGCATTCAAATTAAGTACGTGCCATTTATGAATAACCCGAAAGGACAATTTCAAGAGTTATTAGGGAGATCCGTCATTCTCTTAAGCCACGAATTGAAAGAATCAGAAGAGCGTTTTTATATTTGCGCCCATGAGCTTGGTCATGCCATTTTCCACAAAGGATTATCAAGTTATCACGTCTCTACAAGAAATTCTAGAAGCAAATCAGAAAGCGAAGCGAATTGCTTTGCTGCTAATCTCATTGTTTCTCTTTATAAAGAAGACAACGATCGATACCCTAGAAAAGTTGAGGAATTAACAAATTTGTACGGGCTTCCTGAAAGCGTGTATAGATTTTTAATTTAATTGGCGGCAACTACTTCCTGCCCTAAGTGGGAGTAAATATTTTTTGTTGTTGGAGGAATTATGATAAGTTTTGTTGGGCTCTTATTTATTTTAGGATGTGTGGGTATTTGGTATTTCATTAAAAAATACAAGAATAAAAAATATAGAAATTACTCAATTATTTTAGTAGTTATCTGTATGATAATAATAGGAATAAGCGTTGAAATGCAGCATAACGCTCAAGAGAAACAAGATGAATTAGCTATAAAAGTCTCTGAAGAAAATGACTATGGGGATAATGAAGCACAATTTAACACAAATTCAGCAGGGACAGCAGTGATCAAAGGAACAACCTTACCGGATGCAAAAGTAACACTTACACCAGATGCAGAGGCAAAAGAAACTGGCTTTAAAAATCAAAAAACTACAGCTGATAAAAAAGGAACTTTTAAGTTCAGCGTAGATCTCACAAAAGAACAAGGATTAGAAGCTTTCACATTAGAAGCGGATTCCAAAGGATTAAATAAAGAAAGTTTAGATGTTTCAGTTTTCAATGATTCAAAGGCCTATAATGATGCACAAGCTGCGATAGAAAAACAAGAAGCTGAAAAAAAAGCTAAGGAAGATGCTAAGAAAAAAGCTGAGAAAGAAGCCGCAGATGCTGCCAAAGCTGAAGCTGAGAAAAAAGAAGCCGAAGCTAAAGCTGCTGAGGATGCTAAGAAAAAAGATATAACAGTATTAAGTAATGATCCTACTATTGAACAAAGAACTATACTGAACGATCTAGCACAGCAACAGTTCGAACAACAATATCCTTACAAAGGTAGCAAAATACATTCAATAATGGGGGTAATTCAAGATTGGACTCAAAAAGATGGCGGTTGGTATTATAAAGCTGAAGCCACTATAGCAAATGCTTTTAATGCTGAAAGAGATACCACTGTTGAAATTACAATAACTCCTGTAAGTTCTAATAGTGGGAACGTAACAATTATCGATTATTAAAAGATCAGCCTTCGGGCTTTTCTTTTTATTAATGGCGACTATCACTACCTGCCTTCAAGTGGGAGTAAATACTTGATTTACCCAGTGATATATTCAACAAGGAGGAATAAATGAGTACGTTTTTAATTTTAGTTGGGTTCTTTGGTTTTCTATTTGGAGTATGTTTTTTAGTATATTCTTTTTTCTCCAAGAAGAAACGTTCAAAGAAAAAGATTAGTATTGGAATTCTAGTAGCTTTTATAGTTATGGTAATCGGAGGGGCTCTTGCTCCACCAACAACTGGACAAGCAGATGTACACAAAGACGCTAAATCTTCATCTTCTAGTGTATCTGTCTCTTCTGAAAGCCGAGAAAAAGATGAAAAAAAGGCTAAAGAATTAGCTAAAAAGAAAAAGGCCGAAGAACAAAAAGCTAAAGAAGAGGCTGAAAAAAAGCACCAAGAAGAACAAAAAGCTAAAGAAGCTGAGAAAAAACGCCAAGAAGAACAAAAAGCTAAAGAAGCTGAGAAAAAACGCCAAGAAGAACAAAAAGCTAAAGAAGCTGAGAAAAAACGCCAAGAAGAAATTAATCAAAAAACTTCAACAGCTAAAACCATTCTGGAACAAGCTGAAGCTAATCCAACTAGAGATAACTACAATGCAGCATTATCAGCTATTCAATCTATACCTGGTGGAAACCAAGAATTATTAAATCGCTTAGTCAATGTTGATTCAACTATAAAATCTAATGAGGCAGCTGAAGCAGAACGACAAAAGCAACAAGCTGCTGAAGCTCAGCGTCAGGCTCAAGAACAGCAAGCTGCTGAAGCTCAACGTCAAGCTGAACAACAAAATAATTCATACACTGTTGATGGCCAGTGGTCTATCGCTGCAAATGGTATGGTTTTCGCTCGTTCAGATAGTGGAAAGTACTATTCTCGTGTTACAAATCCAAATAATTATCAATACATGACTCAAATAGATGCTGATAATGCTGGGTATAGTCGTGCCCCTCGAGGGAATCAATACGCTCGTCCCTAATTAGTTGCATTGTAATAGTTTAAGATCAGCCTTCGGGCTTTTCTTTTTAAACGCAAAAGAACATAAGTTCGTATACTTCTATTGAAAATACGGATTTTACATCTATTCCCTCTCTATATGTACCAAAAGAATTTAACTATCGTACTAATGACATAGCAATATGAAAGGACTGATTTTATGCGTGGCGGTGTGAGAAAACGTGGAAAACGTTGGTATTATTATTTTGAAGACATCAATGATGATGGCTCAAGAAAAAAAGTGGAGAAAGTTGGCGGAGACACCCGACCAGAGGCCGAAGCTGCTTTACGAAAAGTTTTATCAGATATTGACGAAACAGGACAATACTTTTTAGGTACGGATACTCGAGTAAAACAATACCTTGATTTTTGGATGGAGGAATACGTTAAACTAAATCTAAAATACAATACCTATGAAAACTACCGATTTACCATCAAAAATCATATAAACGGTTATTTAGGAAAGAAAAAACTTACGGATCTCTCCCCTGCTCTTTTACAAAATTTCATCAATGCTGAATTTAAAAAGGGTTACTCGAAGAAAACAATGACTATTACTCACTCTGTCCTTAAGAATGCGCTGAATATGGCGGTTTATCCTTGGGGGTTAATCAAGCAAAATCCTATGCTGTATGTAAAGATACCAAAATACGAAGAACGACCAACGACTAAAAAAGATCTAAAAATCATTTCTCTTGAGGACTTTGATCATATGCTAGAAATTACTCCTGAAGGCCATCCTTTCTATATTCCTTTGAATATTGGATTTTATACGGGAATGCGCGTTGGCGAAGTTTGTGGTCTGACGTGGGATAATGTCGATTTTTCAAATGGAACAATTACTGTAGAGAAACAAATGGTAAAGAATGATGGCGAATGGGTATATGGTACACCAAAGACAAGCAGTTCCAATCGAACGATTTTTATTGGACAAACCTTGCTAGCAATTCTGAAAAAACATAAGAAACAACAATTAGAAAATCGAATGAAGTATGGAAAGCTCTACATTGATTCAAATGCAGTATGTACGAAGGAAGACGGTGAGCTAGTTACGCCAAGTGTGGTGAAATGGAACACAAGAAGGATATCGAATGCACTCTCCCTCTCTTTTAACTTCCATTCTCTCAGACATACTCATGCTACACTTCTTCTCGAAAATGGCGCAAAAATGAAAGAAATCTCTGAACGATTGGGCCACAGCAGAATTTCAATTACGATGGATACTTACTCGCATGTGACAGATAAGATGAGAAATGAAACGGTCGATATCATGGAGAATCTGAGAAAGAATTCGTAAGTTTTGCCACCGAAAAAAACCACCGGTGGCAAACCGGTGGCAAATCCATGTAAACATGGGTTATTTTTTACACTGTTTTCAAACAAACCTTGCTACTTCTTACTTTCTTCCTCATCCATTTTCAGAACGGCCATGAAGGCTTCTTGTGGGACTTCTACTGAGCCGATTTGTTTCATGCGTTTCTTACCTTCTTTTTGTTTTTCAAGAAGTTTTCGTTTACGCGAAACATCTCCGCCATAACATTTTGCCAAAACGTTCTTACGCAACGCTTTGATGTCTGAACGGGCGACGATTTTTTGACCGATAGCGGCTTGTATCGGTACTTCGAATTGTTGTCGTGGAATCAGTTTTTTCAATTTTTCAACGATTGCTTTTCCTCGTTCATAGGCAAAGTCACGATGGACGATGAAGCTTAATGCATCGACTGTTTCGCCGTTCAATAAAATATCCATTTTCACTAGCTTGCTCTTTTGATAGCCTGACATGTCATAATCAAGTGAGGCGTAGCCCTTCGTACTTGATTTTAGTTTATCAAAGAAGTCAAAAACGATTTCAGAAAGTGGAATATTATAAACGACATTTACACGGTAATCATCTAAGTAATCCATGGTGATAAAATCTCCACGTTTTCTTTGTGAAAGTTCCATTACAGCTCCGACATACTCATTCGGTACCATGATTTGTGCCTTGACGAAAGGTTCTTCAACATCTTGGATGGTTACTGGTTCAGGAAAATCTGCTGGGTTGTCTACGACTGTCATAGAGCCGTCTGTTTTATTGACATGGTAGATTACGGATGGTGCAGTCGTGATCAGTTCTAAATTGAATTCACGTTCTAACCGTTCTTGAACGACATCCATGTGTAGCAATCCCAAGAATCCACAACGGAAACCGAAACCTAATGCTTGAGAAGTTTCTGGTTCGAATTGGAGCGCAGCGTCATTTAATTGCAACTTATCCAGTGCGTCACGCAGATCATTGTAACGGGAAGTATCGATAGGATATAGTCCACAATAAACCATTGGATTCATTTTTCGATAACCTGGCAGTGCTTCTTTTGCTGGATTGTTAGCTAGAGTAACAGTATCCCCTACTCGTGTGTCTTGGACTGTTTTGATACTTGCAGTGATATAACCGACATCACCGACCATCAAAAAGTCTCTTGCAACAGCTTTAGGTGAAAAAACACCTACTTCCGTTACATCAAATGTTTTGCCGTTGCTCATCAACTGGATCTTATCTCCTGGTTTTACCACGCCATCTGTGATGCGGACATTTAATACGACCCCGCGATAGCTATCGTAGACTGAATCAAAGATCAGTGCTTTCAATGGTGCTTCTAAATCTCCAGATGGTGCAGGAACATATTCGACGATTTGTTCTAGGATCTCTTCAATACCGATCCCTGCTTTGGCACTGGCTAAAACTGCTTCGCTTGCATCGAGTCCAATGACATCTTCGATTTCTTGACGTACTCTTTCAGGGTCTGCTGCAGGTAGATCGATCTTATTGATGACTGGTAAGATCTCCAGATCATTATCTAAAGCCAAGTAAACATTTGCTAGTGTTTGTGCTTCGATTCCTTGGGCAGCATCAACGACTAAAACAGCTCCTTCACACGCAGCTAAACTTCGTGATACTTCATAGGTAAAATCGACATGTCCTGGGGTGTCGATAAGATGAAAAATATATAATTCTCCATTTTTAGCTGTATAGTTTAGTTCTACAGCATTTAATTTAATCGTGATCCCACGTTCACGCTCTAGATCCATTGAGTCTAATAGCTGATCTTGCATTTCACGAGACGTCACAGTGTTCGTCTTTTCCAAAATACGATCGGCCAATGTAGATTTCCCATGGTCGATATGAGCGATGATCGAGAAATTCCGAATTTGCTCTTGGCGTTGTTTCATTTTTTTTATATCCATAGCGTCTCCTCTTTTCTTATAATCAGCACTTTCCATTATATCAATGAAAAGAATGAATTTAAAGACTTTTTACCTAGTCGGCTTTAGAAGTTTTTTTGCTGAAATTTTGCTATACTAGTAACAAGTAAATAATTGGAGATGAAAGAATGGATCAAAGAGATTTCAGAGAAAATCTTGAATTAAAACCTGTTACAGAAGAACATGTGGATCAGTTTAATGAATTGCTCTCTTATGTCTTCCAAGTAACTGAAGCGGATATTGAAGAGAGCGGATTTGAAAGCAAGCGTGCCTTTATCCGCTCAAAACGACCAATTTTGGAGTTATCTGAAGTATTTGGTTGGTTTCACGAAGAAAAACTGATTTCACAGATTGCCATCTATCCCTGTGAAGTGAATATCCATGGTACGCCTTATAAAATGGGAGGTGTCACTGGTGTGGGAACTTATCCCGAATACGCAAATCATGGGTTGATGCAAGACTTGATCATCGTAGCATTAGATAATATGCGTAAAAACAAGCAATGGATTTCCTATCTTTACCCTTATAGTATTCCTTACTACCGTCGTAAGGGCTGGGAGATCATGTCTGATAAACTGTCTTTTAAGATACGTGATACCCAGTTGCCAAAGCAAGTGCCGGTGAGTGGTATGGTGGAACGATTGCCTGTTGATCATCCGGATGTCTATAAAGTTTATCAAAAATTTGCTGGTCAAAATCATGGGGCATTGTTCCGAAGTGATTTCCACTGGGAAGAATACTGGCGTTTTGAGAATGAAGATGAACGGACGGCTGCTGTTTATTACAATTCTGCTCAAGAACCGATTGGTGTTCTTTTTTATTGGGTAGCGGAAGAAATTTTCCATGTGAAGGAAATGTTCTATTTGAATCAAGAGGCGCGCAATGGTCTATGGAATTTCATTTCTGCCCACTTTTCTATGATCTACTGGGTTCATGGCGATATCTATAAAAATGAACCATTAGCCTTTTTGATTGAAGATAGCCAGATCAAAGAACAGATCGAACCTTATTTTATGGCAAGAATCGTTGATGTGAAAGAATTCCTTGCACGTTTTCCTTTTGCCGCTTCTGCCAAACCTTTCCATTTTATCGTGGAAGATCCGGTAGCTCCTTGGAACAATGGTATCTTTGGCTTGGTTTGGGATGAGAATGAACAGTTAAAAATAGTCAACGAACCTGTTGGCCAACCTGTTCGTCTTTCTGTTCAAACATTGACTTGTTTGATGATGAATTATCGCAGAGCTTCTTATTTGGCCAGGATCGAACGGATCGAAACAGATAAAGAAACATTAAAGACACTGGAATTGATTATTCCGAATATGGAAGCTTACTTCAGTGATTATTTCTAAATAAAGGATGATAAAAAATGAATATATATTTTGCTGCCCCACTATTTGCTAAAAGTGATTTACTCTATAACGCCATGCTTGTAAAGAAGATCCGAGCTGTCTCAGAGGATCTGACTGTTTATTTGCCTCAAGAAAATGAAGCAATCAATGATAAAACAGCTTATGCAGATAGCAAAATGATTGCTTTAGCTGATACGGAAAAAGTTTTAGAAAGTGACTTGATGATTGCTTTACTTGATGGATTGACGATTGACGCTGGCGTTGCTTCAGAAATTGGTGTGGCTTACGCAAAAGGTATCCCGGTCATCGGTCTGTATACCGACAGCCGTCAACAAGGTGGTTCACACCCTAAGAAACTTGAGGCGTTGCAACAAGTCGCGGAAAATCAATTCCATTACCTTAATCTCTATACAGTTGGCCTGATCAAATTAAACGGATCGATCGTTTCTGATGAAACAGAACTGCTAGAAGCGTTGAAGGTCTATTTAAAAGGAGTACAATTGAATGAGTAAAACAGTAAAAAAGGTGCAGATTGCCCTTGTTGTTTTCGGTCTTTTTGTAGTTTGCTACAACATTTTTGAATTTATCACCAATAAATATTCGACGACTCAAGGGATTACATTTATTATTGAATCTTTAGCAGGAATCGTATTGATTTTTCTCCCTCAGATCATGAAGAAATTATTTCATTTGCATATTCCAGATGCTATCGTGCTATTTTATTGGTTTTTCTTGTTTATCTCGGTCTTTTTAGGAACTGGGATGCATTTGATCAGTATCATTTCTTTTTGGGATAAAATCTTACATGCGGTGAGTCCGATGGTGCTGACAGCATTGGGCTATGGATTGATCGGGTTGCTTCTAAAAAAAGCGCCTATCGCTAAAACAAGTCCTTGGTTGTTCTTGCTTTTCGGTTTTGCCTTTGCTGGTCTATGTGGTGTCTTTTGGGAATTCTGGGAATTTCTCTGCGATCAATTCTTAGGAATGAATCTGCAACGATTCGCGGCTTCTGATGGTACACTATTCGTTGGTCGGGCTGCATTGATGGACACGATGGGGGACTTACTGACGAACACAGTTGGTGCCTTGCTCATGGGGATTTTTGCTTGGGTACAAGGAAAAAATGATCCGGCTTATTTTGAAAGCTACCGTTTAGAGATCATAAAAAGCAAATAGCTGAATGCACTTTACAGTTATATGACATCTTAAGAAATTAAGTCGAGATTCGCGAAAACTTTTTTTAGTTTTTGAGAATTTCGACTTATTTTTTTCAAAAAGATCAACTTTTCGATGGCAGTTCGATTTAATAGGTGTGATAAAAATACCACTTGCTTCCCTCTCCCCTTTTTCTCTTCATTAGCTGTAGGTTAGTTTGATGGGGATCTTGTAAAATGAAACAATTAAACAATTAACTGAAGCTAATTTGCTTTGTCTTTCTTCTGGATAAAAAATAGCTTCCTGTTGCCTATCCAATACGCGCGGAACAAAAGTAAGGAATACTTCTGTCCCGCCTCATTTTGGAATGTGCTTCAGGAAGCTATTTTCAACTATCTATTTTATTGGTCAATGTTTCGTATCATACTTCTTCAACTAATTCTTCTGCTTTGAAATGAAGTTTTTCATCAAGTAAAGTGATCGTTACTTTTGATTTTGGTGTGATACGACCTGACACGATTTCTTTTGCCAAAGGTGTTTCCACTTCTTTCGTGATGAAGCGTTTCAATGGACGTGCACCATAAGCTGGTTCATACGCATTTTCAGCGATCCATGTTTTGGCTTCGTCGCTGATCGTCAAGAAGATTTCTTGATGTTCTAGTCGTTTGGCTAATTGTGCCACCATCTTATCTACGATGCCTTTTACATTGTCTAAACTTAACGGTGTGAAGAGGATTGTATCATCGATTCGATTCAAGAATTCGGGTTTGAAATTGCCACGAAGGATCGTTCGCACTTGTTCTTCGACTTCTTCTGGAATCGTACCTTCCGCTGTTACGCCTTCTAGTAATAATTGTGAACCAATATTACTTGTCATGATCAATACGGTATTTTTGAAATCTACGACACGTCCTTTAGAGTCAGTCAAACGTCCGTCATCCAACACTTGCAATAAAATGTTGAAGACATCAGGATGTGCTTTTTCGATTTCATCGAGTAAAACGATGGTATAAGGATTTCTTCTTACCGCTTCCGTTAGCTGACCGCCTTCTTCATAACCAACATAGCCTGGAGGAGCTCCTACTAAACGAGAGACGGCATGTTTCTCCATATACTCACTCATGTCGATCCGTACCATATGCTCTTCAGAATCAAATAAGTTTTCGGCTAATGCTTTGGCTAGTTCCGTTTTACCGACACCAGTTGGCCCTAAGAACAAGAATGAACCTAACGGACGGTTTGGATCTTGTAACCCAGCACGAGAGCGGATCACTGCATCACTGACTGCATCTACTGCTTCATCTTGTCCGATTACTCGTTTATGCAAGGTTTCGTTCAACTTCATTAGTTTTTCTCTTTCACCTTCAACTAATTTCGTCACAGGAATCCCTGTCAAGCGACCGACTACTTGAGCAATCTCATTTTCAGTCACTGATTCTTGCACCATTTTGATGTCACTATCTTTAGCTTTTGCTTCTAACTCTTTTAATTCTTTTTCTAATTGTGGGATCGTTCCATGACGCAAAACAGCGGCACGTTCAAGATCATAATTGTTTTCTGCATCTTCTAGTTCATGTTTTGCTTTATCGATTTCTGCACGTTTAGAAGAAACTGTATTGACTTCTTCTTTTTCTGTTTCCCACTGCATTTTCATTGCATTCGCTTCTTCGCGCAAGTCCGCTAATTCTTCTTGCAAGTTCTTCAATCGCTTCTTGCTGGCATCATCTGATTCTTTCTTTAATGCAGCTTCTTCGATTTCCAATTGCATCAATCGGCGTGTGACTTGGTCCAACTCTGTTGGCATAGAATTCATTTCTACACGAATGGTTGCACTGGCTTCATCGATCAAATCGATTGCCTTATCTGGCAAGAATCGATCTGTGATATAGCGATCAGAAAGTGTAGCAGCAGCAACTAGTGCATTGTCATGGATATTGACTCCATGATGGATCTCAAAGCGTTCTTTTAAGCCACGTAAAATACTTATCGTATCTTCTACTGTTGGTTCCTTGACTAGTACTTTTTGGAAACGACGTTCCAAGGCTTTGTCTTTTTCCATATATTGTCGATATTCATCCAACGTGGTTGCTCCGATCAAATGAAGCTCACCACGTGCTAGCATTGGTTTTAGCAAATTACCAGCATCCATGCTTCCTTCGGTCTTGCCTGCGCCGACAATGTTATGGATTTCATCGATAAATAGAATGATTCGACCATCGCTTTTCGTTACTTCTTTAAGGACAGCTTTTAGTCGTTCTTCAAATTCACCACGGAATTTTGCTCCCGCAATCAATGCGCCCATATCTAAAGAAAAAATCGTTTTGTCTTTTAGATTTTCTGGTACATCTTTGCGCACGATTCGTTGTGCTAATCCTTCAACGATCGCTGTTTTACCTACCCCTGGTTCCCCAATCAACACAGGGTTGTTTTTTGTTTTTCGTGAAAGGATGCGGATCACATCACGAATTTCTTCATCACGGCCAATAATTGGGTCCATTTTACCTGAACGTACTTGTTGGACCAGATCCACTCCGTATTTTTCTAACGCTTTGTATTGTTCTTCTTGATTTTTTGAGGTCACTTTTTCTCCACCTCTCATTTCTTCAATATTGTTTCTAAGTTCTTTTTCCGATAGTCCGTTTTTCGTTAAGTACACAGTCAACGGATAATTTTTCAATTTCATCAACGCCAAAATAACCACTTCAGTTGAAAGGTATTCGTCACCGAAACTTTCTCTGATTTGGTCAGCTTCATTTAACAAATGGAATAAATTTTGGCTGAGATTTTGACCATATTGGACATTTCCTCCTGATACGGTCGGGTATTCGTCAAGCACACGGTCAACTTCTCTTTCAAAGCCCTCGACGTCTAAGCCGGCATCTGTGTATAGATTACGACCAAAATGATTTGGTTGTAAAAAAATCTTCCACAAATGGGCAATGTCGATTTCTTGGTGCTTCCGAGTGACAGCAATTTGCTGTGCTTCGGCAATCGCTTCTTGTAGCGTAGTTGTCATTTTTTCAATATTCATCTTCTTACCTCCTAAATAAAGAGTATGAATTGTTTTTCATCAATTCTTTACGATTATTATTATACTCGTTTGGTCAATATTGGTCAAAGAATAACGTTACTTTTCTACCTTTTATCTTACACTTCTTTACCTATTTTTAAAAAAGAAATAGGCTGAAACAAAAAGTGATCTTCTGCTTCCGCCTGTTACTATGTTTAGAGAATGCGGACAAATCTAAACGTCAGTTTTGTTACACACTCTCGAATAAAGGGCGTCCAAAAGTCAGTTTTTTCGGAAATGTCAAAAAAAGTGAGCGTGGGACAAAACTAAAAATCAGTTTTGCCACAGACTCTAACTCCGAATAAACGGTGGGAGCAGAAGTAGCTCCTTCGGAAATAAGCCGAAATTCACAAAAATTTGAAAAGCAATTTTCGTTAATTTCTTCTTATTTCTCGGAGTTAAACACTTCTGTCCCAACCTCCTCTCTTATTTGATCAATGATTTTGCTCTTTTTCTCTTTTTACTTCTTTGATCTCTTTTTTTAGTACTTTTCTGCGATCAGCTACGACATAAAAGAACCCGTAGATAAATGGCAAAATAAATGAACTGAAACGATAGAGAAGTAAGGACGAAACTGCATCGACAGTTCCGACTAAAGGTTTGAATAATAACAGATAGACAAATTCAAATGAACCGATTCCCGCAGGTGTCGGTATCACGCCAGACAATACTACCGCAAAGCTAATAAATGAAAAGGTCAGTAAGAAATCAATATTCGGATGATTTTCGACCAAGAAGATATATGGCATCACATACCAGAACAAGAGCTTGAGCATATTCCAAAAATAGATTCGGAGCAATGCTGTTCGATCTTTTACGATCGTCTGAACTGTTTCTCTTAGTGAATAGATTTGTGTATTGCAAGTATCGACCCATTTTCGCAATCTTTGACTTTTGAATAATTTATTTGACACACTGACAAAGAAAATTTGAAGGTTCAAACTTATTGAGATCAATAACAGAAAAGCAATAATGAGCCCCGTCAAGACGATCCCCGCAATAATGAACCAGATCATGGATGGTCCTTTAGAATAGAATAACGAGAACTGGACAATCAAACCGATGATGGCATACGTGATCACAGCCAGTTTGTACATGATCATGTGCAATGCAGTTACACCAGCGCCTTGAGAGAATTTCATTCCTTTTTTATTGTAGAAATAAATCTCCGAGATCAACGTTCCTGTACCGAACGATACGATCCGATAAAATGCAATATAACAGGATGTCCAGAAGCCGTCAATCGTAGAAAAATCATTGGCGAAAGGTTCTGCAATTTCTTTGATGGAGCGTCCTTCTACAAGTTGATAAAGTGTTCCTAATACTAATGCTGCAACAATAACAACTAAACTTGTCGATAGTAATTCAGCAAATATATCTGCAAATGATTGATTGATCAAATAATAAATAATGGCTAGTATTCCTATCAATAAAAGCAGATTTAAGGCTATTTTTGTTTTTGTTCCTTTAGTTGACATTGACTACTCCTTAATGAAAAAAATAAATCAAAATCAAATCAACGAGTACACCCGCCATAAATCCAATTGTAAATTTCTTTTTTCTCGTTTTATGATGAAAGACTTTTCGTGAAAGCAAGCCACCAATACCGCCGCCTAGTAAACTAACAAAGATCAAATTACTTTCTGGTACGCGCCATTTTCCTTTTTTTGCCTGACGTTTATCATACCCCATCAAACAAAACAAATAAATATTTACAAGTACCAGATAAAACCACAAAGGGTTATATAAAATTGCATTCATGTTTTTTCCTCCAACTAGTCAGAAAAATTATTTTGTTTCTTTTGGAACAAATACAGATAGTCCCTTGGGAACAACGACTAATTCAATTGGTAGATCCTCGGTGGTATCACCATCTGTACGAGTGCCAACCTTTTTTTCCTGCGCTTGGATATTGATTTGGCTTGCTGTCAAATAAGTGATCCCAGGGACTGAATAGATTTTTCCTTTGATTATACGAGGAAGATAAAAGATAAATCGGAAAATATCAAGAGATGGAATGATCGTTATGTGGAATTTTCCATCATCTGGACTAGCAGAATCATCAAAATTTGTATACCCGCCAACAGAATTCGTCATCGTAACTGTCAGTAACTGCGTTTTTCCTTTCCAGTGTTCGTTCTCTGTTTTGATATCTAGATGATATTTTTTCTTTTTCAGCAATAGATTGACAAAACGCTTCATAAATATCCAAGATCCATATCGTTGTTTTTCCTTTTGGCTGATCCAAACAGCTGTATCAGCGAGTATCCCGATCGTTAATGTGGAAATGATCACTTCATCATTTACTTTTCCATAATCGATTTTACGAATGGCTTCCCCTAAAATAACATCTGCCGCTTCTTCTTTGTCTATAGGGATTCCAAGTACCTTTGCTAGATTATTGACTGTTCCACCGGGTAATAATCCTACTTGATAATGTTCTAGTTTCTTCTGGAAAGCTTGGACGATATGATGGATCGTTCCGTCTCCCCCAATGATGATCAAGGTATCTGCTTCGTGTTCTTCTGCTTTTTTTACAAGTGTCTTGTGTTTCACCGAGGGACCGGTTTCCGTTAAATAAACGGTTAGCTCTGGTCGCTTTTCACTCACGTAATCTTTGAACCATTTTGCTAATTTTTCGCCTTCGTCATTTCCTGAGCTTTCATTATAAAAGACCAGCAATTTTTCCATACTCTTTTACCTCCTAATTTCACACAAAAATCAAGGGGATAGACGGTTCCACTTGGAATTCGTCCTCCCCCCAACGTTTATCGAACCGCTCGACTAGCTGACTGATCCGACATCCTATTCAATTTTAAACGTTTGTGTTCAATTCCGCAATTTTTACAATTACATCTGCCGCTTTTTCCATTACTTGAAGAGAAACAAACTCGAAGCGTCCATGCATGTTTTCTCCACCAGCAAATAGGTTAGGGGTCGGAATACCTAGATATGAAATTTTTGAACCATCCGTTCCGCCACGGACTGGTTCAATGATCGGTTCGATTTCTAGATCGATCATTGCTTGTTTTGCTAGTTCGACGATACTCATGTCTTTTTCAATGATTTCACGCATATTGTAGTATTGATCGTACATATTGACTTTTACTCGTTCTTGGTCAAATCGACGGTTCAATTTTTCTTGGATCTCCGTGATCAATGCTTTGCGAGCTTCAAAATTTTCACGATTATGGTCGCGGATGATATAACTCATCGTTGCTTCTTCTGTATTTCCATTCAAGGCCATCAAATGGAAGAAGCCTTCATAACCTTCTGTTTTTTCCGGTACTTCATCTGCTGGCAGTTGGTTATGGAAATCAATCGCTAATTGCAGCGCATTGATCATCGTGTCTTTTGCTGTACCAGGATGGACATTTTTTCCTTGGATCGAAATCTCTGCTTGAGCTGCGCTAAATGTCTCATATTGCAATTCGCCTAATGGACCGCCATCGACAGTATATGCAAAATCAACATTGAATGCTTCAACATCAAACTTATCCGCCCCTACACCGATCTCTTCATCTGGACCAAATGCTACTTTGATTTCACCATGTGGAATCGTTGGGTTTTTGATCAAGATTTCCATTGCTGTCATGATTTCAGCGATCCCTGCTTTATCATCTGCTCCCAGTAGCGTACTGCCGTCTGTCGTAATCAATGTGTGGCCTTCATAATTCTTTAAATTAGGAAAGTCTTTAGTATTTAGCGTATAGCGTTCTTCGCTATCCAGTACGATCACTGATTCCCCATCATAATTCTCAATAATCTGAGGATTGACCCCTTCCGCATTGAAGTCAGCTGTATCCATATGGGAGATGAAACCGATCGAACGCACAGGACGATCCACATTGCTTGGTAATGTACCGATCACAAAACCATTTTCTTCATTGTAGAAAACATCCGACAATCCAAGTTCTTCTAGTTCTTTTTTTAGAACTTGTGCAAAAGCGACTTGTGTTTGAGTAGATGGTGTCGTTTGACTTGTTGCATCTGAGCGTGTTTCTGTTTTAACATAGCGTAAAAAACGAGGTAAAAGATTTTCGTACATAAAATTCTCTCCTTTTAGTTAAATTGAAATGGGTTGGTATCTGTTTCAGAAACAAAGAAGTCAATAGACCAATCCTCTTCTTTTTTCCAAGATTCAAATTTTTCGATAAACTTCTCTTTGCACAATGATTCGATATAATGTCCCGGATCAATGGCTGCAAGACCTGCGCTCTGCATGTCCTGTGCTGTATGGTAATAAATATCGCCAGTAATATAAACATCAGCTTTTTGAGACAGTGCATGAGGATAAAATTTTTCCCCACTGCCACCACAGATTGCCACTCGCTTGACCATTACTTCTTTTTCTGTGGGACGTACGACGCGAAGTCCGTCTAATTGGAACGCTTCTTTCACTTTGGCTACAAAAGTGTCGAGAGGCATTTCTTCTGATAATTCTCCGATACGGCCAAGTCCCCATGTTTTAGTTGGCTCATCGATTTTAAACAAATCATAAGCCACTTCTTCATATGGATGGACCGCGTACATCGCTCGAAGAATTTTTTGCTCAAGATGTTCAGGAAAAATGACTTCTACTTTCGCTTCTTGGACCTTCTCCAGTTGACCAGCTTCACCGATTGCAGGGTGAGCAGAATCATTTGGTCGAAAACGTCCTTGGCCGATCGTAGTAAAGCTGGTGGAGTCATAGTTTCCTTGTTGGCCTGCACCAGCTTGAGCCAATGCTTTACGTAATTCTTCAGCTTGTTCCACAGGTATATATACAGCTAGTTTTTTATAATGACGTTCATGTGTTTTGACTAAGTAGTTTTCGACCTTGACACCGAGCAATTCACAAAACCAATCATTTAACCCATCTTCAATGATATCCATATTGGTATGTGCAGCATACACAGCGATATCATGTTTCAATAGATCCGCATACATCTTTTCTTGCGGAACATCTGTATTTAAACGTTTCACTGGTCGAAAGATAGGCGGGTGTTTTGCAATCAATAGATCGATCTTTTTATCAATGGCTTCTTTTACGACTTCCGGTCGAACATCAAGCGTCATCATCACTCGTTGGATCGGTTTATTCAACGTCCCAATGTGTAGACCTACAGGATCGCCGTCTTCTGCCAGCCATTGAGGGCAGTATTCTTCAAATTTGCGAATGAACACATTGCCGTCGACTGTCATTAGCCTAGCACCTCCTCAATCATTTTGATTTCACTTTCCATTCGTTCTTTTCTGGCTTGCTGATTTGTTGCATGAGCCAGCTGTTGCAGAATCGTTTGTCGCTGTTTCAGTTCTCGTTGCCACTTATTGAGAAACACTTCATTGGACTCGTTCAATAAGTGGGGACCAAACATCAATTCTTTTTCACTATAGGTGACTTTCTCTTGTGTCTTTTCCGCCACAAGGATCTCATAGATTTTTTTATTTTCTTCTAAAATCGTTTCTGCAATGAGTTGATAATTGTTCTCTTGCAACCAGCTTCTCAATGTTCGTTCACCGATATTTGGCTGAAGAATCAGGCGTTCGTTCCCAGATAAGCGATTTTTTTGTTTACCAGCTTCTAGAATTTCCCGAATCAATGAACCACCCATTCCAGCAATCGTGATTGCATCAATTTGATCTTCTGCTTCGATTGCATCTAAGCCATTTGCCAGACGTACAGTGATCTGCTTTTCTAAGCCGTCCTTTCGCACTTGTTTCCTCGCTGATTCATAAGGACCTTTTACTACTTCGCCAGCAACTGCAAATTGGATTTTTCCTTTTAACATTAGTGCTACTGGTAAATAAGCATGGTCAGAGCCAATATCTGCTAAACGAGCATTTTCTGGAACAAATTCTCCCACCTTCGCTAAACGTTTAGATAATTCCAAATGGTTCATACCTTCACTCCTTCCACGCCATTATAACATTTTCATTATAATTTAAGGAGATTCGAAAAGAAAAAATTTCAAATCTCCTTCATTTTTTTATTTTTTTCTAAAATCCTACTGTCTACGATTCAATACGTGCTATTTCGATCAAAGAATCAAGAAAGACTATCGGAGGATCCGACTTGGTCATTCGCAAATCCTTCAGTACAAACTTGATTTGATCACCAACATGTATTGAGTCTTTGCCATCTTTCAATTTTTCAGCAGTCGCTTTCAAAACCATATCACCAGCACGATCCTTTGATTCTTCTATGTTTTTTATATTCGTTACTATGATAGTAAATATCGATTTTTCACTTTCCGAAATACTGAAAATTTCTCCAGTGTAGACATACCGTTCTTTTTTTTCTGAGAGATAATCGTTCTCTTGGTTTCCGCAACCAGTCAAAGAAAGGAATACGATAGCGATTATCGATGAAAAAATACGTTTCATGAATACCTCCTTCAAATCATTGTCGTTCACTTATTTGACGATCGTGTCTAGCTATTTGCCTTTAGCAACTACATTTGTTGTTCTTTGGTCCATGTAGATTCATTTATGTAAAAGAAGCTCGGACAAAGTGTCATGTCACAAGAAAAAAGCAAACATTCCAAAAATTTGTTTTTCAAATTCTTAAAAATCTGCTTTTTATGCTTCGGATTTGTTACTTTTGTTCCCGCTGCTTATTCTGTTTCGTTAGGAAGCGAATATGAGTTTTTTCTCACTACTTCCCTAACTTTGCGGTACTTATGTGGACTAGCAAACTATTAATTCAAGTTGATTTTTTAATAAGTGGTCCTATTCTTCGATCCGCGCTATTTCGACAATCGAATTACCAGGGATCTGCGGTGGGATCGACATTGTCATTATGGAATTTTCTACTAATATGATCTCGATCTGATCACCTTTCTCGAATGCCTCTTTTCCATCTTTTAGTTGCTCCTCAGACGCATTCAAAATGACACCATCATTCGTAAAAGAGCTTCCGATATTTTCCGGGTCTTTTATTTCTTTTACGTTGATCACTTTGATTTGGATCGTCGAATCATCCGGTTCTGAGATACTTTCGATTTCGCCATTAAAAATACTTTGACCTTGCGTTGCAGAGTTGCTTACTTCCGTCGATGTTTCCGCACTGATCGAATCGATCGATGCTTTACTTGAGTCTTCGTTTCCGCAGCCTGTTAATGTAAAAAGTAAACCAGCCGCAATCATTGTTGAAAATAAAATCTTCATAAAATTTCCTCCAGCTCATTTTTAGTTGACTTATTTTGATGGTTGCGCCCGACTACTATATGTTTGCCTAATAGATGGATTCGCTTCCCTTTAGGTAGTGCATATAATTATGTAAAGAGGGTGTGACAAAAATTGTCACACTCTCTTTTTTGAATACATGATGTTTCAAAAAATAGTTTTTCAAACGAAAATCCTACAAAATTTTAGCAGTATTTTACGGAAAACCTTTTTTCTTGAAGCTGAATACTTCTGTTCTATTTTCTTTGATACTATCGTATATGGTGTAATGATTTCTGAACAAAACATCTTTCACAATTTTGCATGTTTTATTAAAGGCTCGGGAGAATTATTCAACCATTCCTTCGATTACGCCCAGTCATTTCGATTTCTTTGGTCAAATAGCGGATCCGTTCCATGATCCTTTTGGCTTTTAATGGCTCTTCATCGCCACGCTGCGTGACAGATAAATGTTGTTCCAACTCATCCATCGTGAAGTTTGAAGAAAAAAATGTCGGAAGCTGTTCTTGCATCCGATATTGTAGGATCACACCGAATACTTCATCTCTGATCCAACTGCTCATTGCATCGGCGCCGATATCATCCATCATGAGGATTGGTGAACACTTGACTGCGTCTAATTTCTCCGCCACTTGGTCTTTCCCGATCGCCTGTTTCATTTCTACCGCAAAAGTCGGGAAGTGGACTAGCGTGGTCGTGAACCCTTTGATAGCTAACTCTCTTGCTGTTGCACCTAGCAAGTACGTTTTTCCGATTCCAAAACTACCGACTAGATATAGTCCCTTGTGGTACCCCTTAGGATCAGCACTATAGTGTTCGACAAAATCAAGCGCCTCGAAGCTGGCATAGCTCCGACCATCTGTACGTTCGAAATTTTTGAATGAGGCATCTTGGATATCTTTTGGCATATCCACTGCTTTGATCCGACTTTTGATCTCTTCTTGTCTTTTTTTCGCAAGCAAAGCTTCTGTTGGTACATACGTCACATCGACATAGTGAAAGTTCAGAGTCAATTTGGGCTCATAGCCTGGTGCGATCATCGTAGGATCATTTTTTTGATACTTCCGTTTTTCTTGAACAAATTCATACAGTTTAGCATAACTTTTTTCAATATCTGCTTGTGTCAAATCTTCTTGATGTTCTGATAAGAAACTTTGAACATCTGGATCGTTCAAGACTTCTTGGATCATCTCAGTAAATTTCTGCTGATAATCTCTTCTGCTAATGATTTTCTTTAGCTCTTTTCCGACATCTTCCACTAGCTATCGCCCTCCTTTTTTGCAAAATATTCTTTAAACCTACGTTCGATCTCTGCCTTTTTCTCACTACTGATTTTTTGTTCCTCTTTGGGTTTGTTTACCCAATCAGGGAGTTTTTCACGGCGTACATTGCGCCGCGTAGATGCGTATGACTGTGTTGTCTTTTTTTTCGTTAGTTTTGCTTGATTACTGATCGTACGGATATGCTCGATTGCCTCTTCTGGAGTAGTAATCTTATTTTGGGCCCATTCATTCGCAATCGTGTTGACGAAGCTTGCATTTAAGCTTGCTTGATTTCTTATGACCAACACATAGTTGACTAAAATATTGATCACACTACTTGATAAGCCTGAACGAGAAACTAAGTCTTGCATCAACCATGTTTCTTGTTTTGAGACAAAACCGCCTTTTTCTTGTTTTAATGCTTCAAGATACTTCATTGGTGGGATACTTCGGGCTTCTTTGATCAACTCTACTATGGCGTTCGGTAACGAACTGTCAGCAGTAACCGTTTCTTCTATACCTGTTTCTGGACTTGTTGGATCACTTTTTTTTGGTTTTTGTGCTTGACTTGTCAAAACGATTCTTTGCAGTTCTTTTGTCGAGACTTTTTGTTCAGAAAAATCATAGGCTAGAACAATCCATTCACCGATAGTCAATTCATCCACGCCGTAAAGCTGATGGTACATCTCGATTTGATCTTTTAATGGATCTTCAAGAACTGGGATATGTTTTTTTGTCAGCCACTCTGTCAAAAAGACCCAATCTAGTTTAGGTTGGTCTGAATCAGATACCAATAAACCTGGTTTTTCTTGTTGAAATCCTGCTTGCACATTTTCGATCTTGTCCTGATTAGCAGCATAAGCAGCTTCACTGAACCGATAAACGTCCAAAAATTTTTTTGTGATTTTCTGGTAGCTTTGAGACGAAAATGTCTTTGGTTGGAATAATTGGACTAACTGTTCATAGCGGCGTTCTCCCACCTTTTCTAAAAGCAAGAAGGAAAGTACGCTATCTTTGAAAAAAGCGAAGGCATCCATTGGTTCTAATAATTCATAAATAAAACAAGCTCCTAAGCTGGCGTCTTCTTTGTAAAAAACATCTAAAAGACCGATTCCTTCTAATCGCTTACGGGCTTCATAAAATTGGGGCAATCCACAACTCAAACTACTCAAGAGATCTGCATGCAATCCTTCTGGTGATTGGCCATTTTCAGCTGATATTTCTGATAAGAGGGTCAAATACAGACTCAGAGCTTCTCCACCGATCAATGGCTGATACAGGTACAACAAGGCGGATCTTCCATCTTCTTTTAGAGGATGACTTTTTCTTCCTTGGTAGATATTTTTGGGTTGAAGCTCTTTCCATGCATTATCCAAGGAAATAGGCCTCCTTACTTCTTATTTTTCTTTATTGTTTTCTTTTGCTTTATCAACGATATCTTGCAATTCCTTTAAGAAAACAGACATATCTTTAAACTGGCGGTAGACGCTTGCAAAACGAATATAGGCTATTTCATCAAGATTGACTAAATCTTCCATGACATATTCCCCGATCAATGTGGTCGATACTTCGTTTTCACCAAGGCTTCTGACCCGGTTTTCTACGTGGTTTACGATTTGTTCCATCTGCTCCATCGCAACTGGTCGTTTTTCTGCTGAGCGGATCAACCCACGCAAGATTTTGTCGCGATTGAATTCCTCACGTTCACCATTCTTTTTGATGACTAATAATGGTGCCGCTTCGATTCTTTCAAATGTAGTAAAACGAAAAGAACAACTTTCGCACTCTCTTCTTCTTCGGATTGCTCGTCCATCATCTGCCTGTCGGCTGTCAATGACGCGAGAATTATTATGTTGGCATCTAGGACATCTCATTTTCTTCACCTCTTCTTGTGAGTGTTTCTATCAAACTACTATTTTCATATCAAATACCCAAATCTTGAAAGTAGAAATGGCTGATTTGATGGACTTCGATTAAATGATCGTTGCTTACAATAGTAAATACGTTTTTTCTTATAAATATTTACATTTTTTACAAATTGCAACTAGTTGTATTATAACACGAAACGTGTGTTCAACGCGACTTTCCTGTACAAAAAAACGCGAATACAAGAACATTTTTTTCCAATTTTGTACGTAATTTGTTCGATTTCTATATTCACATTGGACGTGTGAAATAGAGTCCTAAACAACTAGCCTTGCCCCCACTATCGAACATTAAGGCTGCTTATTTTGCATCGAGCACACTCGGTGTAAGATCGACAGGTATATTGTCTTATTTCTCTTTGTCCACCGAGAGCAATCGTATCAGCCCAACTGTACTATTTTATCATGTACGACTAAGATGATTATTTTCCCGCTCTCATTCAACTGGGGCGATATTTCTAAAAATTGTATCGCTATTCTTGGCTAGTTGATCCATCAGTAAGTCTAGCTTAGTTTGATTTTATTAGCACAATTACTTCAAACGTTCATCAAACAGATAAACACCGATCAGAACATTTTTGAGATTGACTGAACTTCTGGGCTATCTTTAGAAAATAAAAAATAAACCAAGATCCTCGGGTGTTACCAAGGATTTGGTTTATTCGTGTATTCATTCAACTCATTTTTTGCATGTAGATCGATCAAAGTTTTTCTTCGATGCCCGTATAATGTTTCATACGTTGTTCGTCGATTTTTTGCTGATTAGGGATATGTTCTGCTTCAGGAAGCGGTGCTTTTTTGCGCTCACTCTTTGCTGTTCGTTCTTTCGTTAAATCTTGGTTTTTCGCTTCTGCCTCTGCTTGCTCATCTTCAATTTCATTTATTCTGGCTTGATACTTTTCTTCATTTTCTTTCGCAATTTCTGCTTGAGTACGGCCTTCATCTTTTAATTCTTCCTTATTGATGAGTTCACCGATTTTTTCTTTTGCTGAGCCAACCACTTTATCTTTTTGATTTTTAAAAGTCCCCATAGCAATCCTCCTCTTCGATTTATATTCAGCATAGCAAAATTACTGGATATACTCAAAGAAATCGATTGCGAGATTCCGCTAACCAGTTTTTGATCTGTGCTTCGAGCATCTCTTTACTCCCACTATTATCAAAAACGATATCAGCGAGTGCTTTTTTTTCTTCAATGGACAGCTGGCTGCTGACTCGCTGTTTTGCTTCTTCAAGGCTTAGATGATTTCTTTTCATCAGTCGCTGTATTTGGATGCTTTCAGGCAGATAAACCACTGCCACTGCATCCATGAGTTGCTCATAATGCCCCTCATAAAGAAGCGGGATGTCTGCCACAACTAACGGGTATTCAGTTTTCAATTGTTCGATTTGTTCTGTGATCGCTGTACGGATGAACGGATCAAGTAGCCGATTCATCTTTTTTCGTTCCTCGGCAGAATTGAAAACGATTTGTCCCAATGCCTTCCGATCAAGGGTGCCATTTTTTTGGAGGATCACATCTCCAAATACACTGACTAGTGCCAATAAGCCTTCGCTTTTCGGTGCGACTACCTCACGAGCGATAATGTCCCCGTCAACAATTGGTATACCATGATTGCTAAAAATAGCCGCTGCTGTACTTTTTCCTGTAGCAATTCCACCTGTCAACCCTAATACGAACCCTATTTTATTTTCAGTCTTTGGCAATTTGGACAATAGTGCGTCCCCCTTTGCGCTACTTTAGTCTTAACAATTGGTGTATGACAGCGAACGCAAGGGTGGCCAGTTTGTCCATAGACATGGAGTGCTACTTGAAAACTACCTGCTTCACCTAATGCATTGAGGTAACTTCTGATCGTAGTTCCGCCTGCTTCTATTGCACGTGACAATACATCAATGATTGCTTTTCTTAATAATTCGATTTCTTTTGGCTTCAATGTGTTGGCTGGTTGCTCTGGGTGTATTTTCGCTTCCCAGAGTGCTTCATCCACGTAGATATTTCCTAATCCTGTAACTAATTTTTGATCAAGTAATAAAGGCTTGATTGCCTTATGGGACTTACCCAGGCCCAGAATAAACTGATCAAGCAAAAATTGATCTGGTAAAGGTTCCGGCCCTAATTTCAAAATACCTTTATACGTGTCACTCGCTCCCTTATCAACGAGTGTCATACGTCCAAACTTACGTACGTCATTGTATCTCAGCTGACTTCCATCTTCAAAGAAGAATAGGACGTGGGTATGCTTATCAATAGGCTGATTTGTTTCAACAAATTGATACTTCCCTTCCATTCGCAAATGGGAGATCAACTCATAATGGCTTAAATGGAAAATCAAAAATTTTCCTCTTCGTCCTATTGACTCGATTCGTTCACCAATCAATGTCGCTTCAAAAATCGGTGTTTCTGGCTGTTCAATGATTTTAGGCCACAATACTTGTACTTTTTTGATTGTTTTTCCAGCGACTAACCGCTCCAAGCCTTTTCGAACAGTTTCAACTTCTGGTAACTCTGGCATTATTTCACCTTCGATTCTTTCGCTCTTTCTTCACTTATTTTGCTTCATACCATGTTTTTCCCCAACTACTATCTGTAATCAACGGTACATGGAGGGAAACAGCGTGTTCCATTACTTCACTGACTAGGTGATCAAGTGTTTCTAATTCTTTTTCAGGTACTTCAAATACAAGTTCATCGTGCACTTGTAACAACAGCGTTGCTTCCAATTTCTCTTCCTTCAAACGCTTGTCTAGTTCGATCATTGCGATTTTTAGAATGTCAGCGGCGCTTCCTTGTATTGGTGTGTTGATCGCCGTTCTTTCTGCAAATGAACGAATATTGTAATTTCGTGAGTTGATGTCTGGTAAATAGCGACGGCGATGGTACAATGTTTCGACAAATCCTTGATCTTTTGCTTCTCGAACGATTCGTTCCATATACTCTTTGACCCCAGGATATTTTTCGAAATACGTATCAATGTACTGTTGTGCCGCTTTCCTAGTGATCCCCAAATTTTGCGATAATCCATAATCGGAGATACCATACACGATCCCAAAATTGACTGCTTTTGCCTGACGGCGCATGTTTGGTGTCACATCTTCTGCTTTTTCGATTCCAAATACCCGCATTGCTGTACTTGCGTGGATATCTTGCCCTTCAAGAAAGGCAGCTTTTAAATGTTCATCATTTGAGATATGAGCAAGGACACGCAATTCGATTTGAGAGTAATCAGATGAATAAATCAACCAATCTTTCTTTCTTGGTACAAACGCCTGACGGATTTTCCGTCCTTCGTCTAAGCGAATCGGAATATTTTGCAGATTCGGATCGACTGAACTTAGACGTCCTGTCTGTGTCAAGGTTTGGACATATCTAGTATGGACCTTTCCGTCTGATTGGATCACTTTAAGTAACCCTTCAACATAAGTAGACTGGATTTTGGCGATTTGGCGATAGGTTAGGATATCATCAACGATTGGCGCTTGTTCTCTTAGTTGTTCCAATACATCGACGGCTGTGGAATAACCTGTTTTCGTTTTTTTGATAACTGGCAGTCCCATTTTCTCAAATAAGATGACTCCAAGTTGTTTAGGTGAATTCAAATTGAATTCTTCACCTGCTTCTTGGTAGATTTTTTGTTCGATTTCTCTCAAACGATCAGAAAACTCAACTTTCATTTCTTGTAAACGAGTCGCATCGACTTTGATCCCACTGATTTCCATTTCAGCCAAGATGATCGATAACGGCAATTCCATTTTTCTGAAAAGATCTTCTTGATTCTTTTCTGCTAATTCTTTGGTTAATTGAGGCGTTAGCACATTGATAGCAGAGACTTTTCGAGCTAAATGTGCAAAAAAGACTTCTTCATCTTCAGGTAATCCTTTTTTTGCTCCCTTGCCATAGACAGCTTCATCCGATTGGACTTCATGATAGCCGTAATGAGCGGCGATTCCTTCGATATCTGTACTTTTTTCGTTGGTATCCAGTAAATAGGCTCCCAATAACACATCAAAATCAATGCCCTTTGTTTTCGTTGTGTAACGATTCAAGGCAACATACGTGCGTTTTGCATCATACACTTTCTTCAACCGAGTAGGATCAGCTAACCAAGAATGGAAAGATTCGTTTTCAAAGATAGCCAGATCATTCGTCACATAGATTTTTTTCTTCGTTCCCCAAGCAACACCAACGATATCCTCAGTATGATAGTTGTCTCCCATCATTTCGACATACAGCGCCATATCTGTAGTGAACATGTCTTCATGGAACTCATGAACGACTTCAAATAAGATATCGGTCATTGGCGTTTCTTCTTCTACGATAGCCAGTTTAGAAAGAAACTGTTTGAATTCCATTTCCTTGTAGAATGGTACCAATTTATCCAAGTCTTTTCCTTCATATTTCAAGGAATCGATAGAGATTTCGACAGGCGCTTGCGTATTGATCGTCGCTAGTTCTTTGGATAAGAAGGCTTGATCTTTGTCATTTATAAGATTCTCTTTCATCTTGCTTTGTTTCATTTCATCGATATGTTCATAGATTCCTTCGACTGAACCATATTGTTTCAATAATTTGATTGCTGTTTTTTCACCGATCTTCGTTACTCCTGGTATATTGTCTGAGGCATCGCCAGCGAGTCCTTTCATATCGATGATCTGTTTTGGGGTCAATCCATCATATTTTTCAGCCACATGTTCAGGTGTATAACTTTCAATATCACTCACACCTTTGACAGTGATATCCACTTTGATTTCTTTACTAGCTAGCTGCGTCAAGTCACGGTCACCAGATAAAACGACCACATCAAATTCATCTTTATTGGCTTTTTCTGCCAGTGTACCGATGATATCATCTGCTTCATAATTCGGCAGTTCATAATATTTCACACCTAGACCAGTTAGTAATTCACGGATATAAGGCATCTGTTCTTTGAATTCTCCAGGAGTTTTGGAACGGCCACCCTTATATTCTGCGTACATCTCTGTTCTAAAAGTTGTTTTTCCCGCATCAAAGGCGACTAAAACATGGGTAGGTTGTTCTTTTTGCATCACGTTCTCAAACATGTTATGGAACGCATAAATAGCATTTGTATGGAGACCGTTTCTATTTTTGAAGCGTTCTAATGAATTGTGGAGCGCAAAAAATGCCCGAAAGGCTACACTATTCCCATCAACGAGTAATAATTTATGTTTTGTCATTTGTTTAACTCCTTACTGTAAAGTTCTTCTTCATTCTAACAAAGAATACGTAGGAAAGCGAAAAGAAAAACGTGAGAAATTTTCTTCTATAAATAAAAAATACGGTTATTGCAGAAGTACTTCTGCACCGTTTATTCAAAAAAAGAGTGTGACAAGATTTTTGTCACACCCCTGTTAAATACGTTTTTTCTATTGTTAATTGTTTTTACCAAAAATTCTTAAAAAGGCTAAGAACAAGTTGATAAAATCGAGATACAATTGTAGTGCCAAGAAGACGGCGATCCCACTGTGGGCTGTTCCATTGCTTTGCACATAGATACTACGGATTTTTTGATTGTCATAAGCCGTGATCCCTGCAAAAATCAACACAAGCAGAAGCGAGATGAATAATTCAACTGCACTGCTTCGCAAAATGAAGATGTTCAATACCATTGCGATGATCACGCCGATCAATACAGCCATTCCCGCACGACCAACGCCGCTTAGGTCTTTCTTCGTGACCATCCCGACAACTGACATCCCTAAAAACATACCTGTAGCAGTGATGAATGCTTTGGTAATGCTGCCGATATCATAATAGGATAATGTAACAGCCAATGTCAGCCCATTTAGCAATGAGTAAGCGACAAAGCCACCAATAGCTAAGCTAGGATTCTTTTGTGCTTTCACTCCGAGAACCATGACTAAAATCAACTCTACGATCCACAGCCCCATAAATCCTAACGGGAAGTTGTTGATGAATGAAGCGATTTGGTAAGGGAAAACTTGAAGTGTCAAATAAGACACGATAGCACTCAATGCAAGCCCTCCACCTAGAAAAGCATAAACCTTGGCATAAAATCGATTGATTCCTGCTGCCATAGTATTTTGATTGTTCATATTATTCACCTTCACTTTCAAGTGTAATTTCTAATTCTGGTTCTTCTGCTGGTTGAACCATTACTACAGCATCTAATACTCGATTTTCGACACTGTTGGTTGCTTCCACAGAAATTGTTACTACATTTTTCATTTTGTCTACTTTGATGACCTCAAACTGAAAAGTCAATGTTTCGTAATGGAAAACTGGTTCAATAAAATTCACAGAAAAATTGACGACATGTGAACCTGGCCCAGGCAGATGTTTCGAGATTGCACTGGTAATGATCCCCATCAACATCACCGATGGAACGATTGGTTGGTGGTATTCTGTTTTTTGAGCAAAATCATGTTGGATATACAAAGGATTGGCATCATTTGTCAAACCTAGATATAACAATAACTGGTTATCTTCGATCGATTCTGTTAAAGATAACGAGTCTCCTTCCTCGATTTCATTGATTGTTTTTCCTAATTTACGCGGTTTACCTATGTTCAAGATAAAAACCCTCCAGTTTATATATTAATCATTACTCATTGTACCAAAACAAACAGAAAAGGCAAGTTCCACTAACTAAACACTAGATATACTTAAGAATCCTGCTGGTCCGAAAATGATTCGCTTTTTCTTAGACTGCAGTTCTAAAAAAACGAGTGACTCGGTGGATATCTTTCCCCTTCATATAGCGTAATTTGACATTTAGACGCCCATTTCCTTCTCTCAACTGCAAACTAAGATGGGCTAAATCTTTACGGTAAAGAAAAGGCGTACTGGTTTCTTCGATCGATTGGACTTTTGCTCGGTCAATAAATGTTTGGACTTTTGTAAAATATTGGTAATTTTGGATACAAAGTCGCGACTCTGAAAGAAAAGCCAATCCTTGATTATGGCTATTCAGTAAGTCCGCTGCTGTGCCAAAGAATAGCCCCAACAATAGGATCGTTCCCAACCACCAGTAAAAGAAAAAAGAAATGATTGCTAGTGGCAATAGCACAGCGATGGACCAGCGGGAAAAATAAAGCCAGCGTCCTCGTGAAACAGCTTGTATGGTTGGTTTTGCCATTTGCCAATCAGCATAGATCATTTGTAACACCGGATACAATTCGCTTTCACTGATTATTGGTAGGAGCAGGACTTTAGCTGTGTTATCTGCATTTTCTTTTTGTTCTTGTCCACCTGCTAAAATCAATTCCACTGATGAGATTCCAAGTAATCTTCTCAATATATTTTGCTTGATTCGAATCCCTTGCACTTTGTTGAGTGGAATCTTTTGAACATGCTTTTCAAGTAATCCTCGTTCGATCGTCAATATTTTCTCGAAATAGCTCACTTTGAAATGATAGTACGTAATCATGCTTTTGATCATTGCAAAAAGCATCGCAACGACCATAAATAAAATTCCGAATGCCACAACGAACAGTCCACCAGTTTGGACAGCCGAGATCGTCACATCTGCAACCTCATCGACCCACTCTTTTGACATAAACCGTTCGATTGTCAATAACACAACGAAAATCCCCATAAACACACTTAGATCCGTGATGCCAAACAGAAAGATCTGACGATTCGTTAATTGATATTTAACAGCTTGTTCTTCGTAAAGCGGACTCTTCTCAATAACCGCTTCCTCTGCTTGCTGTTCAGGAAAGTTTTTTTCTTGTTTGTCGTTTGCATGCTGCCGGTAATGTTCGATTTCATTGAACACCCGGATCGGTATGGCTGGAATATTGACTTCTGGTTTGCTCTCTCCTCCAGCAGTCTCGATCTGTAGACTTACGACATGAAAGGGAACCAAAAAGAACCATTGGCGTTGCTTGATTGCCTGCATTCGTTCATACGTTACCTCGATTTCCTTTTTTCGGATGATTCCTTCATAGATCACCAGTTTATCTGCATCGATCGTATAAGACTCAAAGAAGTATTTTACGCAGGCCCACATACTAAGCAACATGGCGGCTCCTCCAAAAATCAAAAGCATCTCCCAACCATCTTTGAGCCCATTCCTGAAAATTCCGATGACTATAAATGGTACCCACGCTTTTAATGCAGATAAAATATGGAGAAGAATGGTCAACGGGTGATAATGAATCTTTTTAGACATCTTCCTTCGCCACCTTCACTAATTCGATGATCTGCTGACGCAAAGCTTGTGCTTCCTCCATATCTAAACCAGCTAATCGGTGGGTGGTGGCAGCCGTGTGGATTGCAATTTGAATCAGGTTTTGTTGGCGTAGGAAAGGTCCTTGCTCCGTTTCGACATGTTGGATTCGATTGATTGGGACATAGGTCGTTGAGCGAAAAATAAACCCTTTTTGAAAGACCAAGTCTTCTGGGGTGATCTCATAGCGATGAAATTCATAACGATAAGGAACAAGGATGAATTTCAGAATAGTCACAATCAATACGATGAGAAAATAGCCAATGAGTATGCTACCCCACAGTGCTGACAGTTGATGTAAATAACGGAGTATCCCAAACATGATGATACCCAATAATACGAAAATAGCGCTAGTTAAGAATATACTTTTTTGCCAAACTTTTTTGATGCGCTGTGGCATTTTTTGTGCTAATAATGGATAATTCATTCTTTCCCTCACCTTCATTCTAAGGAACAAAAAACATTTATTTCTACCAAGCATACCGATTCTTATTCCACTAGTTATAGTTATTTGAAACCATTTTATTTAGTTAAGAATACTACTAGTTATCCCCTTTGCCAATGGATTTTTTCAATAAATCGCTTATTTGTGCATTAGTTAACTAATTGCACAAAAAAAGGATGCGACGAAATATCGTCACACCCCTTCTTGGATCGAATAATCCATGTTCAAGAAATTACAAAACATTCTTTGTTGTACTGCTCAATAATTTTTCGTAGGCTTGTTCAAATTTTTGGACATCTCCTGCACCCATGAAAATAATCACTGCATCATGATAATCCAATAAAGGAGAGACATTGTCTTCTTTGATGACTTGTCCGCCTTTTTTGATCTTATCTCCTAAGTCTTCGATTTTTACATCGCCTTGTTTTTCACGTGCTGAACCAAAAATATCGCAAAGATATACTTTATCTGCAAGATCAAGTGCTTCAGCAAATTCATCCATCAACGCAATCGTACGTGTAAATGTATGTGGTTGGAAAACTGCAATGATTTCTTTGTCAGGATATTTTTGACGTGCACCATCGATCGTCGCTTTGATTTCTGCTGGGTGATGCGCATAGTCATCAACTACAGTCATATCGGCAACGATTTTTTCACTAAAACGACGTTTCACACCTGGGAAAGTCAGCATTTCTTTTGCGACTTCTTCAATATCTAAGTTTTCAAAGTAAGCGACCGCAATCACACCTAGTGCATTTAGAATGTTGTGTTTTCCAAAAGCTGGAACGACGAAATGTCCAACAAACTCCTCGCCATGATACACATCAAAAGCGGAACCAGTTGTTGTTCGTTCGATATTACGTGCTTGGATATCATCATTTTCAGATACACCATAATAATAGATCGGCACATCAGCTTCCAATTTTCTCAAGTACGCATCATCACCATAGGCAAAAATTGCTTTTTTGACTTGTTTAGCCATTGATTGGAACGCAGTGAACACATCATCGATACTTGTGTAGTAATCAGGATGATCAAAGTCGATATTTGTCATGATGACATAATCAGGTGAATAAGCCAAAAAGTGACGGCGATATTCACATGCTTCAAACGCAAAAAATTCGGCTTGAGGATCCCCATGACCTGTACCATCTCCGATCAAATAGCTCGTTGGACGGATACCTGTCAACATGTGGGAAAGCAGACCAGTCGTACTAGTTTTCCCATGTGAGCCAGTAACAGCGATACTAGTGTAATTTTGGATGAAATCTCCAATGAAATCATGGTAGCGAACAACTTCTAACCCTAGTTCCTTCGCTCTTTGGATTTCTTCATGTGTATCTGGAAAAGCATTACCAGCAATGATTGTCATCCCTGGTTTTACGTTATCCGCATTAAAAGGTAAAATTTTGATATTTGCTTTTTCTAAATCTCTTTGAGTAAAGAAATATTTTTCAATGTCTGATCCTTGCACGTTTAAACCTTGTTCATGTAAAACAAGAGCCAAGGAACTCATTCCTGATCCTTTGATACCAACGAAATGATACAATTTATTTTGATTTTCCATTTGAATCCTCTTCTCTTAACTATCATCCATTTTTTTCACTATATTCAACACGACACCCATTATCTTATAAACCTTTGAAAATTTCAACCAAATTTATTCGAAGAGGACCAAATCGTATTGGCTGTCAAAAAACAGAAATAAATGATGGAACTTTTCATTCTTTGACTAACCTTCGTTACTATGACCTACCCAACGAATCGCTCATCGAATTGAGCAGTGATCCGCCGATAAGCTGACCAAACTGTTTCAGGCATTTCTACGTGATTCATATAGCCCTTGCCATTTGGTCCATAGCCATTTTCATCGTCTTTCAAGCGAACCATTTCCCCTAGAACCAGTGCATAAAAGTATTCTTTTGACCATTGGCCATCCAACTCTGGCTGAGTAAACTGAATTTCTTCCCCAATAGCGACCACTTGAGGCACAAAAGGAACATAATTGATAAATTTGACATTTTCTGTTTGCCATACTTTTTCAAAAGTCGCTTTTGTCCTTCTTTGCAAAGTAGGATCGTTCATCAGTAAGATTTGGCGAGGAAGTTCTCCCTCTTGACGCAATATTGCTAAGGCGTTGCGGGCGTTCTCACCTGAATTGGTAGATGCAGTTTCTAAAAGGAATGCCTCGTTTGGGAGCCGATATTTTTCTTTGAGATACTGAAAGCACATCTCACTTTCACTTAATGTTGGATCTAAAAAAATCCCCAGCTTCTCAAAATTACGATGAAGTTTTGCCGTAGCATGTCCGATGCCACCAACAAGAAATATTTTCTTCACTTGCCCTTTTTGATAAAGTTCTGCTGCCTTATCCGCTAATATGGGTAAGCAGTTACCCGCTAGAATCACTAAAGAAGCCTCATCTATTTGGCTAGAACTCTTGTCAGCTAAAAAAGTTAACAGCTGGTTCCAGTCTTGATAGTTTTCTGCCTGTTTATCCATTCTTTTCCCCCATCAGCATGACTTTTCTGCTACATTTTTTGTTTCTTTCCATACTAATTTTCCGTGACATTTTCCACAGATATAACGTTCTGTATTTATTTTTCGTTTGCGGTAAATGAGTGCTGAACAATTTTGACATTCGTAACATTCGATTTTTTTGACCTGATTGGTAGATACTCTCGGCGCATAACGAATACCGCCAGTTTTTTTCAAAAGGTTCTTAAAATCGGCATCTTGATGACGATAGCCTTTGTTCCTTAAGTGTAAATGATAATGGCACAATTCATGTTTGATGATCCCGATCTTTGTCTTTTCATCTACCTCTTTGAACATCTTGAGATTAAAGTCTAGATGATGATCGCTTAAATGGTAACGGCCACCAGTGGACCTTAACCGAGCATTAAAAACAGCGCGATGCCTAAAAGGTAAATGGAAACTTTCTATTGAGATCTTTTCAACCAACTGTTGCAATTCTTCTTGAGTCACAGTTTATTCCTCATAAGGAGAAAGCATCGTCAAGCTGATTCGTCCTTTGTTCGTGTCGACTTGATCGATCCAAACAGTGACTACATCACCTACAGAAACGACATCAGTTGGATGTTTGACGAACTTTTTACTTAATTTAGAGATATGGACCAATCCATCTTGCTTGACCCCGATATCGACGAAAGCACCAAAATCGATCACGTTACGAACTGTCCCTTTCAATTCCATGCCAGGTTTTAGATCTTCCATGCTTAAAACATCTGAACGAAGCAATGGTGCTGGCATTTCATCACGCATGTCTCTTCCTGGTCTAGTCAGTCCATCTAATATATCAGCTAAGGTTTCTTCGCCTACAGTCAGTGTTTCAGCTAAACGAGTAGCGGATAAATGCGAAAGTATCTCAATGGCTTCCGCTTTCCCTAACTCTTTCTCAGACAACCCATTTGTTTTTAGAATCTCTTTGGCTACAATATAGCTTTCAGGATGGATCGCTGTATTATCCAATACATTTTTCCCACCAGGCACACGGATAAATCCGATTGCTTGCTCATAAGCTTTCGGTCCTAATCTTGGCACCTTCTTCAATTGTGTTCGCGTATCGAAAGCACCATTTTCCTCACGGTAAGTCACGATGTTTTGAGCTGTTGTTTTGTTCAATCCAGAAATGTGTTGCAATAATTGCGGGCTCGCTGTATTGACATCGACACCCACTTGGTTCACCGCTGTTTCAACCACGAAATCCAATTGTTCGGCTAATCGTTTTTGAGAGACGTCATGTTGGTATTGCCCTACTCCAACAGCTTTTGGATCGATCTTCACTAGTTCTGCTAGTGGATCTTGTAAGCGTCGAGCAATCGAGACAGCACTACGTTCTTCTACTTGTAGATTGGGAAACTCTTGACGGGCGATGTCACTGGCTGAATAGACCGATGCACCAGCTTCGTTGACAATCGCATAATATGCCTTGTGGTCAGCTGCTTTTAACTGTTCTGCGACGAACAACTCAGATTCACGACTAGCTGTGCCATTTCCTATCGCTACCATATCTACCTTGTACTGATTGATCAATTTGACAAAAGCCGGTCCTGCCGCTTCTCTTTTTGCTTGTGCTGCTGGTTTATGTGGGTAGATCACTTCGATTGCCAAAACCTTACCTGTGGCATCTACTACTGCCAACTTGCAGCCTGTACGATAAGCAGGATCAAACCCTAAAACAACTTTGCCTTTCAACGGTGGCTGTAACAACAAGTTACGGAGATTTTCGCCAAAAATCGCAATGGCTTGTTCATCTGCTTTTTCTGTCAGTTCATTACGTACTTCACGCTCGATGGCAGGCTGAATAAAACGTTTGTAACTATCTTGGTATGCTTCCCTTACCGCAACAGCCGCAGGTGAATCTGGATCTTTGATCATTTGGCGTTCTAAATAAGACAACACCGCCGATTCATCCACTTGTAATGATACTTTCAAGATATCCTCTTTTTCTCCTCGATTAGTTGCTAAAATACGGTGAGAAACAATTTTATGGATAGGCTCGGAAAAATCATAGTACATTTCGTATACGCCTTTTTCATCGAGTTCTTTTTTCTTGACAGCACTGACATACAGCCCTTTGTTGTAAGTGTATGAGCGGATCCACGTTCTGAATTTTGCGTCATCACTGACTTGCTCAGCAATGATCTCATGCGCACCTTGTAGTGCCTCTTCTACGCTTTGTACTTCTTTTTCTTCACTTAGATACTTTTTCGCTTCTTCGCGAATATCCCCTTGCGTGAATTGGAGCAACCATTGTGCAAAAGGTTCAAGACCTTTTTCTTTTGCAATCGTTGCTTTGGTACGCCGCTTTTGTTTGTAAGGACGATAAAGATCTTCCACTTGCTGCATCTTCACTGCCAAAGTGATTGCCTTTTCCAACTCTGGTGTTAGTTTTTCCTGTTCATCAATCAATCGAATAACTTCTGTTTTACGTTTTTCTAGATTTTCCAAATACGCATATCGTTCTTCGATTTCTCGAATTTGGACTTCATCGAGACTGCCCGTCATTTCCTTACGATAACGTGCAATGAACGGCACTGTGTTTCCTTCATTTAATAAATTCAAGACCGTTACTAACTGTTTTGAATGATAATCAGCCAGTTCTTTTTGAACAAGCTGAACAATTGTTTGATTTAATTTCTCCGTCATTAAAAAACTCCTTTGCAAATAGAGACATCCTTACTCGTGACCGTCACCAAGAATGCCAAATAAATATAGTTCCTTTCTATTTTATCATATTTTATAGGAACTGATCATAAAACAAAAAAGCGACACAAAACAACTGTCACTTTTCTGGTTTTCTAGCCTCTCCAACTGCCTTCATTATTCTGATATTCGATATCTTGAACGATCCCTGATTGATCAAAAACAACGCCATGCAATGAACCACCAAAGACTGCCCCACCATCAATACCGATCAGATTGTCACCATACCATAAATCAGTCGTCTGCATATCACCATGCAACATAGGTGTGATGGTATGTCCAAAGACGATCATTTTCCCTGTATTGTTTTTTCCTGTATGAAAAGGTTCTCGAATCCATAGAAAATCCCGATCACTTGTTTGTCGCCAATCTTTTTTTGTTAAATCAACGCCTGCATGAACAAATAAGTACTCTTCCCACTCATAATATAGCGGACGCTCACACAAAAAATCGATCAACTCAGGATATCTCGAACGGATCATCATGGCAATCTCGGTTGGGGAATATTCTTCTGTAGCTCCTGGGTGCAACAGACTTTCAAACGTTTCTTTGCCCCCATTACGTACGTAGGGAGCGTACCAATCTTCCGGTGCTTGGAGAAATTGTAAAAAGTATTCTTCATGATTACCACGAAGATAGACCGCATTCGTTTCCTTTACCAATTTCATTCCTAATAAAAAGCACTCTTTTGTACGTGGACCGCGATCATTTAAATCACCCAGCATAACCAGTTGATGGATTGAGGGATCATAGTGTGCAACAAGTTTTTGAAAAAGATCATACTCTCCATGGACATCACCGATTGCATAAATATAAGGTTTCATTTCATTCCCCTCCTTTGCTCCTCAGTATAGCTCATATTTTTATCAGAGAACAGAAAAAGAGGAAGATTCAAAAGTAAAAAAATACTTTTCCTCCTCCTCTTAAACTGACTAAATACTGGAACGAATATCCCTTTTTAAATGTTGAGATCCTCGAAAATTCAAAAAGTGAAATCCCTGATTTTTCTCTTGTTTCTTACAGCTTCGTTCTCCGTTTTTCTAATAAATGATTTTAAGCAAAAACAGACAGCTTCGCTTCAATTTCTTCGCTCGTTAGTTGATGTTCTTTGATATAACGATTTTGAGGATGTTGTGCACAGGCAACAGAACAAGAACCCAAGTGTTTTTCTTCATTCTCAACAGATGTGAGGAACTGCCGATTGCATTCGGGATTGCCACAATTGATATAGCGCTCGCATGGTGTACCATCAAACCAATCTTTCCCAACAATCTGCTTGTCGACCTGATTGATATCTACTGCGATCCGTTCATCAAAGACATACATTTTTCCATCCCACAACTCTCCTTGGACTTCAGGATCTTTACCATATGTTGCAATGCCGCCGTGAAGTTGGCCAACATTCTTGAAGCCTTCTCTGACAAGCCAGCCAGAAAATTTTTCGCAACGAATCCCTCCGGTACAATAAGTAACCACACGTTTTTCCATAAATTCTTCTTTATGTGCCTGCATCCACTCTGGCAATTCTCTAAAGCTGCGGATATCTGGGCGAACAGCACCGCGGAAATGACCAAGATCATATTCGTAGTCATTTCTTGCGTCGATCACTACTGTATCTTCGTCTAAGATTGCTTCTTTGAATTCTTTTGGTGAAAGATACGCACCCGTTATTTCTTTGGGATCGACATCTTCTTCCAATTTAAGTGAAACAAGTTCCGGACGTGCTCGAACAAACATCTTTTTAAACGCATGCCCTTCACTAGGATCGATTTTGAAAAAGGTATCTGAGAAACGAGCATCTGCCTTCATCGCTTCCATATATTTTTCTGTATCTTCGATCGTTCCAGAAAGAGTGCCATTGATTCCTTCATGCGCAACTAAGATTCTGCCTTTTAGATTCAATGCCTTGCAAAAAGCAAGATGGTCTTTCGCAAACTCTTCGGGATCAGCAATTGTCGTATAATTATAGTAGAGTAATACTTGGTAGTTCATTTTTTTCTTCCTTCCTTCTATTCCTTCCAAAATAGTATAAAAAAGGAAGTGTACTTTGACGATTTTTATGCTTGTGTATTACTGTTCAAACCCAAAGTTTACATAATATAATTATTGTTTTTTATTTGGTAGTTGACCACAAAATTTTACGCTACATACTAGATTGTAACCCGTACACTCAATCACAGTCTGCCTGTGGAAAACAGGAAAAAAAGACCACCAACATATATCCTTGGCAGTCTACTTTTCACAAATAGAGCGATCGTTTATTCTTTTCCTGTCACAGCAAAGTAATTGCCGTCAGGGTCAGCAAAATTAAAGACATACTCTTCACCAATACGAATAAGGTCACCTAATGTAACACCGTATTCTTGCATCTTTTTATATAAGCCGAAAATATCTTGACTATAAAACATCAAAGAAGGTGAACTTCCAGCCGTTTCAGGTGAATGCTGTTCGATGAACGCACGATCATACAACACGAAAGATGTCGAAGCACCTTCTGTGGCAGCCACCTCAACGATCAATGTGCCATCCATTTCTTGACGATCTATTTCTTTAAAGCCGACAGCTGTCCAAAACGCTGTATTTTTTTCTACATCATCGACATACAACATGATTTTCAATTCATTGGTAAACATACTTTCCCTCCACATTTCTCTAAAAAGAGCCATAATCTCATCCAGTTTAGCATACAGCCTATTAAAAATCTATGTTTACCAGTCCTTCAAACTTTATCCTAAAACGTAAGAAAACCTTATCTCAAAAACCAGTCATCCATGTTGATTCTCTTTCCTCGAAATGTGTTATTGATAAAGACAAAGAACTTCGCCTTACTTTAAAAAGAGCGTGGACAAAACTAAAAATCAGTTTTGCCACAGACTCTCGAATAAACGGTGGGAGCAGAAGTAACTCCTTCTTAAATAAGCCGAAATTCACAAAAATTTGAAAAGCAATTTTCGTTCATTTCTTCTTATTTCTCGGAGTTAAACACTTCTGTCCCAACCTCTTTGCATAATTTTGTTCGTACATATACAGCTTACTTGCAAGACTCAACAACTTAAGCTAATATAAAGGAAAGGAACTATGCGCTAACATAGTCCCCAATGTAGACCCGTTAAAAAGACGGTGGCATAGTGTTAATAGTTTTTAACCATCTAATTCCGGCTCTTTGTCAAATGATGTTGGTAAA
>NZ_BCQB01000010.1 GCF_001544215.1 Enterococcus durans NBRC 100479 = LMG 10746 | reverse complement strand
CCAAATTTTTCTAGCCCTGGCTACCGCATTTTTTTGATTTGTTGCTCACACTCCCCTTTTTGAAATACTCAAGTGGAAATCTTCGCAATTCATTGTTTCCAATTTGAAATTCTGATTTTTTGCAATGTCCTACTGTTCTTTTATAGTAACTCTTTTAGCAATCGTCTTATTTCGGCCTTATCAGACCGAGCAACATATTCGATTTTTCGATAGTAGTGTAATGCTTCTTGTTGCTCATCTGATAACTGGTAGCCTTCTCGCTCTAGGTGCTTCAAAACTGCCATTGTTCCTTTTTCCTTTACCGATTGTGCTAGTTCCTCCCACTTTTTTTCGGACACGATTTTTGGTCGTGGTACTGTCTCTTTCTGTAACTCATAGGATTTTTGTTTTTTCTCTTTTCGTAATACCTTCAAAAAACCATTACGCATCACTCGGGGAATACTATCAAAAAAACCTTCTGAAAAACCATAGCGTACATACTGTTCCCAGATAAACAAATAGATTGCTGGCTGGATAAAGCGTTGATCCTGAGCCAATCTCTCGATTTCGGTCTTTTGTTGTCTTCCTGCCATTTGCTTTGTTTTGCGCAAAGTTGCAATAAATGCCTCAAAAAAGGCAATAGATTGTTTCTTTCCGCCTTCGATTGAAATAGATGCCCAATCCTTTTGTAAAAAGATTTTATACTGATGGAGAAATGCTTCAACATCTTTTTCCAATGCATCAGAGAAGTCATCAAATAGTTCTTTTTTCCCACGAAGTGTTTTTGTACTTCCAGCAATTTGTTTTTCGATCTGTTTGATTTCATGGCTCAATGCTTGATGATCAGCAATATAAATAGGCATTTTTGCCAAACGGAAGTCTGCTAGTCGTTTAGTTAGCTTTTCATCTGGAAGATAAGGATTCTTCAGTTTACGATTTTGGTAGAGCATAAAGCAATATTCTTGCCATAAATCTTCTGGGAACTCAATATTTTGCTGTTTCAGCCATAAAAGTTCGTCTAAGGCTAGATCGACCTTGGTCATTCCTTGGTTGATCGACGTAGCGATCTGTGGACTTACATGGAGGTGTTCAGCAAAATGATTGATTCCCAATTTCAGCTGTTTTCCAGTCTTCGGTGATTTGACGACATACTGTACTTTCAGTTCTCTTCCACAATCACAATACAATTTTTGCTGCCTTCTTTTGGTTCGAAAAAAAGGATTGATCTTAAAATCTTCAAACACCCAATCTGTCGCTGCCAAATAGTTTTCTTCCATGAAGCGCGAATTGATCAGATAACGTCGATGCTGATCGACTAACTTTCTTTGGTCTTTTGTCAGTTTTTCATAGATCTCCCATCTTTGATTACTGGTATATTGTTTCGATATCTTGATGGGATAAGTCTTATTGATTTCTCTAGGGTACCATTCTTGAAGTACTTGTTGCCATTCTTCCACTACTTATTGTTTCCTCTCAAAAAAACAATCGACTGATAGATATCGTTTATCTACCAGCCGATGCTATCTTCTCTTTATTAGTGAGTAGTTCCTGCGTTACCAGAAATATCCTCTTTATTTGTAACAGCGGCTTCCACAGCATACGTAAGTGAAGCAGCAATATCATCTAGTGACATCGACGGTGTGCCGGCTGGGCGATCAATCACTTGATCTGGTGAAAATGGCACATGAACGAACCCACCGCGGATCGTTGGAAATTTTGTATTGATTAAATGAAGGAGACGATACATGATATCGTTGCAGACAAATGTTCCTGCTGTATAAGAAATATAAGCTGGAAGTCCATGATCATGAACGTTTTTCGTCATCGCTTTGATTGGCAATAAAGTGAAATAAGCTGCTGGTCCGTCTGGCTCCAATGCTGTATCAAATGGTTGGTTTCCTTCATTGTCTTCGATCCTAGCTTCTGCTAAGTTGATCGCAACACGTTCAAAAGAAACAGCTGAACGTCCTCCCGCTTGCCCGACACAAATAACGATTTCTGGTTGATGTTTTTTGATTGCTTCTTCTACCACTTGGCCGCTTTTAGCAAAAACAGTCGGTACTTCAACTTTAATGATTTTCGCGCCTGCGATTTCATCAGGCATTTTTTTCACTGCTTCATAAGCTGGGTTGACTTTATCTCCACCAAATGGATCAAAACCTGTTACTAATACTTTCATCTTACATTCCTCCGTTATTGTTAATGGACTACTTACTTATTATAAAGTTTATGCTATTTAAATACAATCATATACACGATTTGGAAAACTAACATAAAGATAGCCACAAACAATTGATTCTTGATTACGCCATATTTATCTTTCATTTCTAACATTGCGACTGGCACGATGTTGAAGTTCGCAGCCATCGGTGTCAATAATGTGCCACAGAACCCACATGTTAAAGCAACCATTCCGATCAATGCTGGATTTGCTCCTTGACTGAATACAAATGGTGCTCCGATTCCGACTGTCATTACCGTGATTGCTGCAAACGCATTTCCCATGATGATCGTAAAGATAACCATCCCTAATGCATAGATGACGATTCCAACATCTACATTTCCTTCTGGGACGATCGTACCTACAGCATTAGAAATCACAGTACCAACACCAGCGCTAGTAAAGACAGCACCTAAAGAAGCTAACAACATTGGTAGCATACTTAATGGTCCTACTGTGCCTAACATGTCTGCCGCATCATCCAAGAAAGTTGTTGGACGATTGTCTCTTGAGAAAAACATCAAGATAAGCATTGCGACAAATACACCGACACCAACACCAACTAATGCACCAAGTTTTGTGAATAGCGCGAATAAAATAGCAAGTACACCGATACTCAATGCAGGAATAAAGATTTTCATCCCTAATTTATCCGACATTTTTTCCATATATTGCTTTGAAGGTAAACGACTTTCACCTTTACTTACTTTTTGCGCAATTGCTGGAATCGTCATAGCAAAGATCAAGATCCCATTGAAAAGTGCAGGTATCCAACGTCCACCGGCAATGACTACACCTAAAATTATCCAGAAAAATGCGGAGCCATAACGATGTGGGTTGCTTTTATCGTTGATATTTCTGAACCCTGTATAAATAAGGACTAGACCCATGATAATATATAGTACTTCTAATAATTTATCTCCCAATAAAATTTCAGGACTTGTAAAAAAGCTCATTTTATTGCCCCTTTCCTGAATAATATTTCTTCGCTATTTTTTTCTCTTTTAGATAGAAGTAACCACTCGCAACCACTAATGCAACGATTGCTACTGGTATTTCAACTAAAGCTAATTGTCCTAATGTGACTTCATAGCCTAGATCTTTCAATGTAGATTGAACAAGCAATGCACCTGCTCCCCCTACAAACAGTACTTGACCAAAGAACCAGCAGATATTTTCCATTGCAGAAGACATCCCTTTTAATTCTTCTTCGTGTCTTGGATCGATTTCTAATCCTTTTGATTCAACTGTCCCTAAAGCCATCGGCATGATGATTGGTCGAACAAAACCTGCCACCCCACCAAAGCTGACATTGAATGCGGCAAAAATCATTCGAAATACACCGTAGATGTCGATGATCATTCCTGCCGATACTTTTCTGAAACGTTTGATTAAAGAAGCGGCTGATTCTTTCAGACCATTTCTTTCTAGTGTTCCTGTAGCAAGCATGATAATAATAAAAATTGCCATTCCTCGATTGTTGACAAAACTTGTCCCTAATGTTTCAAGCATGCCGCCTATTCCTAGACCTCCTGTCAGCGCCGTTACAACTAGTGCCACCATTACGATCAAGATTGAGTCTAATTTAAGGGCAAAACCGACAATCACGATCAATACTCCTAAAAGACTAAGATAGTTCTCCATATGTTTTCCTCCCCCAAGATTACAAGATGTTTTTTTATTATAAATCAAAAAGCAATGAAAATATAGTCAAAATCCAATTTAATCCACTTCTTTTTGTGAAAATTCAGTCAATTTCATTAAAATCCGCTTTTTTTATTGGTTATTCTAAATTTCTTATTTTCTTATAATGACTCTTTCCAAACAATTTTCTATGCTTATCCTGTCTGTTTTTTTACTTATAGTAATAAAAAAACAAAAATGTGGTATACTATAGCTACAAAAATAAATACACAACTGCCACCGGGTAGTATAAAAGAGGAAAAGCATTCCATTAGGTCTTTGAAGGAATGTTTCTCCTCTTTTTTGTGTAGAAGGAGGAATGACTTATGGCATGGATCGAATTGATTTTTGCCGGTCTCTTGGAAGTTTTTTGGTCAACGATGATGAAATGGAGTGATGGCTTCTCTAAATTAAATTATTCTCTTTATACAGTTCTTGGTATGATTGCTAGTTTTTATTTCCTATCAAAAGCAATCAAGACTTTACCTATGAGTTTGTCTTACCCCATTTGGACAGGTATCGGCGCGCTTGGTTCAGTCATCATAGGAGTTGGGTTGTTCCATGACAAATTAACTCCGCAAACCTGGTTCTTTGTCGGACTTTTATTGATCAGTATTATCGGAATAAAGATGACAAGTGGCCATTGATTCCCTCGAAGAAACCAATGGTAGAGCATATGCCTTTTAAAGAGTAAAACATATTTCAACTATTTATTATTTGGTAGATGTCTCCTGAATGTCTGCTAAATCGAAAAATCATCGGCTCTTGACACAAAAAAATCCAAACACCCTGAAGTCTACTATTCAGTCCAGTTAAGGTTGAATAAAAAGATGATTTCGGATGTTTGGATTTTTCTTTTTAAACGTGTAAGATCCCTGTCACAAACAAGACAGAAGCGATCAAACCAATCATTGTGACGACGATCAATAAAATCCTGTCTAGATGGAGATGTGGTATCGGTTCATTCTGTTCTTTTCTCGCCCTCAGGTAAAAAACGATACCTGGCAAGAATAAAACTAAGACCAACATCACTTCATTGAATGCTACAACAAGCATGGCCCAGATCTGAAACGCCGTAGCTAAACAACCTACCAGAAATTGAACCCATTCTTTTCTTTGATAAGAGAGTTTCATTTGATATAACCCTAAGAATAACCAAGTAAAGAAAATTGCTGCTGTACCTAGCGTATACGCAAAATTATACGCGCTGTCTGTAAATAATAAAGAGAGCAAGAAAACATTCGTACAGATAGTCGTTAAAATGATTGCATATGTTGGCGCGCCTTTTTTGTTCACTTTTCCCCAACGTTTTGGCAATAATCCATCATCTGCCATGTTTCGCATGGTTTCAATCGGTAAGATCGTCCAAGACAGCCAAACACCGACTAACGAAATGATCAAGCCTCCATTGATCAGAACAGCTCCCCATTTTCCTACCATCATTTCAAAGACATACCCCATTGCTGGCTGTGTATCGATTCCTTGTAGTTCTTGCATCGACATCGTGCCATACGGAAGCATTGAAACAAGGACATATACAATGATCAATCCGAAAATCCCCAGAATCGTTGCTTTTCCGACATCTGATTTCTTTTTAACACGGGAACCCACGACTGAGGCCCCTTCAATTCCAACAAACACCCACAACATCACCATGATACAGCTCAATACCTGACTTGAAAAAGGAATTGGTTGCCCATTGGCATTCAAAATGATCTCGCTCGAAAAATTATCTATAAACTGTTGGATCGAAAACGTGCTGATAGCAACAACAATAAACAAGAATAACGGAACAAGTTTGCAGATTGTGACAATAGCATTTACATAACTGGCATTTTCGACTCCTCGATTGACTAACCACGCATACCCCCAAAGAAGGATCGTACTCATAATGATCGATGCAACATTTTGCCCTCCGTCAAAGACAGGGAAAAAGTAGCCTAGTGCGCTCATCAATAGTGTAGCAAAAGCCACATTACCTAGCCAACACGTCAACCAATAACCCCAACCACTGATAAAACCTGCGAAACGACCAAAACCTGCTTCTGCATAGCTGAAGATTCCACCCTTTAGTTCTGGACGCTTTTTATTGATATTATTAATTGATAACGAGAGCATCATCATTGCCGTACCTACAAGTACCCAACTGAAAATAGCGGGATCTCCAGCCGATCCTGAGATGTCCGTCATGATACCAAACACGCCACCTCCGATCGCTGACCCAATTACTAAGGCCGCTAATGGAACCAATCCAATTCCTTTGTTCTGTCGCTCTGTATCCATTTAAACATCCTCCAAAATTAAAGCGCTTTTAGCAAAAGTATAGCAAAACTTCGTCTAATTTACTTTATTTATAAAAATTCTAATAGAAAAATAATTGTAACGATTCTTTTCTAATTATACAAGGAATTTGAATATTCATCGACTCAAAACCCTTTCACAAAAAGTACCAAAAAGATGCTATACTAAATAGGAATGATTGGAGGAAATGGCATGAATATTTTGTATCTATCCATCTCTGGAAATACACGTGCATTTGCTAAACATATAGCGGAATATGCTGAAAAGCAACACGCAGATAATCCTGAGATGCCGGAGATTTCATTAAAAGAAATCCATGAAAACAGTCCCTTTGAAAAAGAAAGCGAACCTTTCTTTACTTTTGTTCCTACCTATTTAGATGGTGGAAACGGTCTGGACAACGGAGACACTGAGATCTTGACTGAAACGTTGCGTGAATATCTTGAATATGAAGAAAACCACACACTTTGTCTTGGTGTCGTTGGAAGTGGTAACAAAAACTTTAACAACCAGTACTGCTTGACCGCCAAACAGTACGCAAGAAAATTCGGCTTCCCATTTCTCGCCGACTATGAATTACGAGGTACTCCTACAGATGTGGCAAATGTATATGCGATATTAGCTAAAACTTTTTCTGCATATAACGCGAAGTAGTCCTCTTAACAATAGAGTGAATAATCGTAAAAACTACCGCCCCTGATTGTTAGAAATTTATTCTGACAACCAAGGGCGGTAGTTTACTTTTTGTTTTCTATGCCTTTGTTTCGACATCCATCACTTGTGTTTTTGCTTTTGCTTTACCCGTTTTTTCAAGAACAAAATTTGCAACACGATCCATATTTGTAACAAGTACCATCATCGATGTTTCTTTTCCAGCTGATTTGATTGCTGCCAAATCCACATCCGCAACTAATGTATCTGAGGTCACTTGCTGTCCTTCTACAACTTTTAGATCAAAAGGTTTGCCACCGAGATCAACTGTATTGATTCCCATATGGAGCAAGATCTCCAAGCCATTTGCTGTAGTGATGCCGATCGCATGTTTTGTTGGGAAAACTGAGCTGACCTTCCCTGTAACAGGAGAATAGATTTGTCCATTTACAGGTTCAACGAAGTAGCCTTCCCCCATCATTTTTTGTGAAAACACAGGATCACTTGCATTTTCAAGCGGTTCAACAGTTCCATCCGCAACTGCTGTCAATGTGATTTCACTTGTACCCATGTTCGTTGCAGCGACAGTTGATGCAACAGGTTCATTGATGATCGTTTCTTCTGCAAGAGCTTCTTTTTCCAATTGTTCTTTAGGGATTCCAAAGAAGAAAGTTGCTACAAATCCACCTGCATAAGCAGCTAATAACCCTAAGACATACCCATACCATTTTCCATCAGAAATCAATGGAATCAATGCAGCTCCAGAAGGTCCGATCGCAATGGCGCCGACATTTCCGATCATTCCAATCACAGCACCACCGATACCTCCACCAATACAGGCAGTGATAAATGGTCGGCCTAATGGTAATGTTACCCCATAGATCAATGGTTCACCAATCCCTAATATCCCAACAGGTAATGCCCCTTTGATCATTTCAGTTAATTCTTTGTCTTTTTTGCAGCGTACCCATAAAGCCAATGCTGCACCGACTTGTCCTGCACCAGCCATTGCTAAAATAGGTAATAAAAGTGTTTTACCTGTTTCATCAATCATTTGTACATGGATAGGTGTTAAAATTTGATGCAATCCAAACATAACCATTGGTAAGAAAAGTGTTCCTAATACGAAACCTGAAAAGGCACCACCGACACCTAGCACCCAGTTGATGCCGCCAACCATACCATCTGAAATAAATCCAGCTAATGGCATGATCAAGAAAATTTCTACTAACCCGATCACGATCAATGACAGTGTTGGTGTGACGATGATATCAACTGAATCAGGAACTACTTTATGCAATTTTTTCTCTACGATCGACAATAACCATACCGCAAAGATAACTCCTAGGATTCCCCCTTGACCTGCTGCCAATGGATCACCTGTAAATAAGTTTTTAAGAGGTGCTTCTGGGTTCATCCCAGTAAGCATAACAACCGCACCGATTACACCACCAAGCGTTGGTGTTGCGCCAAATACTTGGGCCGCATTGATACCCGTGTAGATAACTAGATAACTAAACATTCCGTTTTTCAGAATATTCATGATGTCGATGTATTGTTGCCATGTTGCAGCATCTAACGTACCAGCTGTCACTAAGTTAGCTAAGACCGCTGCAATCCCTGCAACAATCCCTGTTCCTACGAATGCAGGGATCATTGGTACAAAAATATTAGAGATATCTTTCAAGATCGATTTTATTTTAGAAGGTTTCTGTTTTGATTTTTGGGCTGCCTTCATTGCTTGAGCGCGTTCATTCACTAGCGCTTTTCCAGATGTATCCGTACTAGTAGATTTAGGTGTACCAGAAGAAATTTTTTCACCTAATTTCACTCCGGCTTGATCAACCATTGCTTGAGCGACTTTATTGACTTTTCCAGGACCGATAATGACTTGCAACTGCTCGTCTTCTACTACACCTAGAACACCAGGTATCGCTTTCAATTCATCAACATCGACTGATGCATCGTCGATGATCTTCATGCGTACACGAGTCATACAATGAACAATGCTTTCCACATTGTTCATTCCACCTACTCCAGCATAAATCCGTGAAGCTAATTCTTCTAAAGTCAATTCCTCTTTTGCCATGTGTCTTTCCCCCTTATAAGGTACCTTTTACAAACCCATTTGCGTCAACCAATTTTTCTTGTGCTGTTTTCTTGTCACTGTCTGTTAAAATCATAACGATGGCTAATTTGACATTTTGTTCTGCTTCATCAAAATACTTCTCTGCCGTTTCATAGTCAACGTCTGTTGCTTGCATAATGATTCGTTTTGATCGTTCTACTAATTTTTCGTTGGTTGGTTTAACATCGACCATCAAATTATTGAATACTTTACCAATACCGATCATGCTGATTGTTGAGATCATATTTAAAATCAATTTTTGAGCTGTTCCTGACTTCAAACGAGTAGAACCGGTCAAAAATTCTGGCCCAGCATCCACTTCAATCGGAAAATCTGCGTGTTTACTGATTTCTGCATCTTTGTTGCACGAAATCGTCGCTGTTTTGGCACCAATCGAGCGCGCATAATCAAGACCGCCAATAACGTAAGGTGTTCGACCACTTGCAGCAATACCTAGAACCATATCGTTTTCTGTCAGATGTAAGTTGATCAAATCTTCTCTTCCTAACTCAAGAGAATCTTCTGCTCCTTCAACAGCCACTGTCATTGCTGCTTCTCCGCCAGCAATCAGCCCAACGACCATTTCAGGCTCTACGCCAAATGTCGGAACACATTCTGCTGCATCTAAGACACCTAATCTTCCACTTGTACCAGCACCCATGTAAATCAAGCGACCGCCTTTTTTGAATGATTCGATTGTTTGTTCGATCACTGGTTCGATATTGCATAACTCCTTTGATACTGCTTGTGCTACTTTTTGATCTTCTTGGTTCATCAAATTGACAGCTTGCGTGATACTCATTTCGTCAAGTCCAAATGTTTGTTCATTTCTACGTTCAGTTGTTAAATTTTCTAAGTTGATTGTATTCATCTAATTTGCCTTCTTTTCTTTTTTGATTAGTTTAAAATTTACTCCTGCATGTATTTGCTCAAGTAACGGTAATTCTTCTTCAATGACTCGCGCTACCCGATTGACTTTTTCATCTGCAGGTAGGTCTCGTTTCGTGATCTGGATCTCACCCATATATCGACAGTATTTCTCATTATCTAAAGTGACCGATCCTTTTTTTCGTTCATTCGTATCACGAACTGGAATGTATGGGATTTTTCTAAAACGTGCATCAGCACTTCTGAGAACATCTCTTGCATCATCTTGGCGATTAGTATGATTTCCTAAAACATATTCACAAAACTCATGATCAATTACATCTATGTGCAATAAAATGCTTTGTTCTTGCTGATAAATCAAAAACTGCTCGCGCACTTCTTCTGACAAACCACCATCACCGATATAAACCAGATCTGTTTGACAAGCGGCTAACTCAATGGCTGCTGCTAAAGGATGGATATTCCGATGTTTTTCAAGTGTTGGCAATCCTTGATAGACTGGTCCGCGTAAATCTTTATCACCTGGAACAAATCCTTGGATCGTGAAGCCCTGTTCTTTTAGCCAGCGGTTCTTTTTCGCATACCACTGATAGTCAAGTCCTGTCTCAGGACGCGGATAGTAATTGTGCCATGCCTCAAGTTGAGTAAAATCGGCTTTAGCTTCTTCTAATTCCTGGACATCTTGAGCTGTTATCGTACTGGCATTCAAACTGATTTTGATCTGATGAGACCAGTCAGCGATTTGTTGATTCGAAATGTGATAGTCCATTCGTAAACCGGTTACACCAATCTGTTTTAGCGGTTTCAAATCTTCAAAAGAAAAACCTGCACGACTTAAAGCATCCCCTGAAATATCAACCATCAAATCAAGCTGATGGTTTTTTGCACATTCTCCCAGTGCCATCAAACGCTTCTTATAGGCCGTGGGATCATCTTCGGGAATATGCATGGACGTGAAGATCCCTTGAAATCCACTGTCTGCCATTTGTTTGATATATGCTTTCTTTTCTTCAGTCAAAGGTTCATTCATAAAAATCGAAAATCCAAACATTTTTCTCCCCCATTTGTGTATCCGTCTTCATTTCTATGAACAGAGTATAACTCGAATGAAATGAAATTTCAACTTTTTTATAAAAATATATTAATTTTATTTCTGTAAAGGTTTTTTTGATGTGATTTTGATCAGAAAATAAAATAAAAGACGGACATCTAATGTCCGTCTTCCTCCTATCAAATAAACAATTTCCCAAAGCAATTATATCAAGAAAAGTTCTCATTTTTTCATCACTGATCAAAGAGAATTTCTTTTATTTAATTACGCGCATCCACTATTTTCCCAGCTGACTTTCAACGTTAGAAACTAGTTGCTTTATTTAATCAATCGTTTTTTCGAACGTCACTAACTCAGTATTATCCACATAAAAATCAAAAAAAGTATGATTTGGCATCGGATTGAAATACGCATTGATCACCCGCATCAATGCATTATGGCAAAAAAGCAAGTAGACATTCTCTTCATCTTCTAAACACTCTTTTAATAAAGGAACCACACGAGCATAGACATCTAGCACGGATTCACCATTTGGGAAACGTACAGCAAACTCCTGACGTGCTTCCTGAAAAGCTGCGTCTTTGCTCGGTACACCATCATACTTTCCAAAGTCCATTTCGATCAGACGATCATCTTCTTCCATCGATAATTCTAGTCTGTCAGCCACAGCTTGAGCTGTTCGCTTGGCACGTTGTAAAGGAGAATGGATGATTTTTGTCACTGGTATATCTAGTTGTGTGACTTTTTCAGCTAATAAATCTGCTTGTCTTTTTCCTTTATCGATTAGAGGCACATCAGCTCTGCCACAGACTAACCCTTGTGCATTCCAAGTTGTTTCTCCATGTCTGGTCACGTATAACATCAAATAACTTCCCTTCGCTAATTCTGTTTCGATTGTATCATAAATCACTCGTCAAACAAGTTTCTCTTCTTGGATTCATCTCGCTGGCGTCAACAAGACAACCTGACTTGCTATTTTTTTGAGAAATGTTTGATCGTGATCGACGATCAGCATAGGTGGTTTGTTTTCTAAAATCAATTGTTCTAACTGTTCTTGATTAAAGACATCTAAATAATTTAGCGGTTCATCCCAAATGTACAGTTCGGCATCTTGGGACAGTGATTTTGCAAGTTCAACTTTTTTTCGTTGCCCCATACTCATTTGCTCGATTTTATTATGAAAGACTTCTCTTTCCATTCCCAGTTTGCGTAAATTATTCAAAAAAGCTTGATAATCCACTTGATTTTTTTCGGCGAATTCGCTTAGGGTCACTTTGTTATCTTCATAATTTTGTCTGACATAACTAATCGTTAGCTGTTGCGGCTGCTTGACTTCCCCAACTGCTCTCCCAGTAAAATCTCCAAGAAGGTACTGTATGATGGACGACTTGCCAATACCATTTGGTCCAGTCAATGCCACACATTGGTTTTGTTCAATAGAAAAGCGAACCGGAGCGAAAAGCATCTCGTCATAACCTAATTGGAGATCCTCCACTTCCAATAATCGCTTATGATGCGTTTTGGTCACATTTATCGTCAATGGATCAATGTATTCAATATCTTTCAACAATTTTTCTTTTTCATCGATTTGCGTTTCCATTCGATTAACGATTGCTTTCGAGCGCTTCATCGTACGAGCCGCATCAGCCCCAATTGCACCACGATTGACTCGTCGGTTCTCTGTATCAATAAATCCAACACTTTTTTTCGTTTTATCTCCTTCACGAGACCGTGCCCATTCTGCTTTTTCAGCAGCAGTTTTCTTTAAACGACTCACTTCTTTTTTGATTTTTTCATTTTGGCCGATTTCAAACGCATCTTTTAACCGTTTTTGCTCTTCATAAACAGAATAGTTTCCTTGATACAATTCCAATTGACTTTTTTCGATCGCCAGCACATGATCGACCACTTCATCGATAAATCCGCGGTCATGACTGACGACAATAAATCCTTGATTCTTCTTTTTCAAGTAATTGGCGACTTGCTTTCTTCCCACTACGTCTAAATGATTCGTTGGTTCATCAATTAATGGAAAATGCTGATCGTCAATGAACAAAAGAGCCAGCAGGACTTTCGTTTTTTCACCACCAGATAGAGTATTGAAGGGGCGCCATAGGATTTCCACGTCTGTCTCCATCAAATTCAGTTCTCTTTCAATCTCCCAAAGCTCAAAATCAGCGATATCAACAAGAACGTAGTAAGTCAAACGCTCTTTTTCTGTTACTTTTTGTGGAAAATAAAGAAATTCTTGTTGGTGTTTTATCTGTCCTTGAAAAGCCAGTTTATTTTGCAGAATAGTTAATAAAGTTGTTTTTCCACGACCATTTCTGCCAATCAGTCCTAACTTCCAAGTTGTATCAAAATTTAGTGTTGCATGATCGAATAATAATGTCGTTTAGTTGTCATAGCCAAAGGTTAATTGTTTAATTTCTATTTTGGACATATTCATTCCCCCTAAAAAAAGACCAGTCCTATTTTCAGAACTGGTCACTAAAGAACGGGAACAAAAAAGAGACCCCACCATTGTGAACTAGCCAATTCTGAAAATCTGCACACTCTCCCCATGGTATGATGATGGAGACAGTCTTGATGCAGCTTCAATAATTGACTTAAATTCTCAATGCGCGGATCCCTCACTTCACTTTATTTGCCCTTAGGTTAACATATTGTTTTTCTATCTGTCAACTAAGGTCATTCATTTTCTACTAATCTACTAAGATTCTCAGATAAGATACTGACTTTGGTTAGCGTCTCCTCGTGTCTCATTGCTTCTTCTAAAGAGATGGGCCCAAGTTGGATACTGAATACACTAGGTAAAAATTTTGCTAATTCTCCTAAGTCTTTCTCACGACCTCCACATAAGGCAATGATCGTTTTTCCATACTTTTTTGCTAACCGAGCGACACCATAAGGAACTTTACCATGAATCGTTTGCTGATCGATACGCCCTTCGCCAGTGATCACAAGATCCGATTTCTTGATTTGTTCTTCAAGACCGATCAGTTGTGAAACAACGGTAAACCCAGAAGCCATTTTAGCACCTAACAATAGTAATGCCCCTCCAATACCACCAGCTGCACCGCTTCCGGACAAACGATCTAGATCGATGCCATAATCTGTTGCCAGTTGTTTTGCTAGACGTACAGCTTGTCCATCTAAAAATGCCAACGTTTCAGGAGAGCCTCCTTTTTGCTTTCCAAATAAGCGGGCTGCCCCTTGCGCACCAGTGTAAGGGCTTGTCACATCAGCAGCTATCAATAGTTCGACTTCTCCAAAATCTTCTTGTAGATTTCGAAGATCGATCTTTTTAGTCGAAAGCAATGGATTCCCCTCCGTGACCCCTTCAAGTCGTGCGCCTAACGATTGAAGCAACCCTAAACCGCCATCTGAACAGCCACTGCCACCCAAAGTCACGATGATCTGATCTACATCTTGGTTCTGGGCATCTTTTACTAATTCACCTAAGCCAAAGCTAGATGCTAAACGAATTGTTTGGTCGGTTGGTTGTGTCAGCAAGTCGATCCCAATCACTTCCGTAGATTCAATGACTGCTATCTTTTTACCTTGATAACTCGTCAGCAGATAACGACAGATTTTTTTCCTAAAAAGCAGATCGATTGCTTCCAACTGACGCCACGTACCACCTAGCGCATGATGAATCACCTCTGCTGTACCTTCGCCTCCGTCAGCTACAGGCAAATTGACTTTTTTACCTTCTGTCGATTGCCATGCATCCAACACAGCTTGGTTTAGTTCGAGAGATGTTGCACTCCCTTTAAAGGAATCAATTGCAGCTACTATATCCATGGTCATTCCTCCTGAATTGTTCTTCTCTCCTCTAGTAAGACACGGCTTCTCCTTTTTTTCAAACAAAACAATGCTCTTTTTTTACTTTTTTATATATACTAAAGAGGTATTGTAAAAAAAGGAGAGATTTTTTATATGAAAATTGCTATAGCCGGTGCTGGCGCAATGGGTAGTCGCTTGGGATTGATGCTTCATCAAAGCGGAAATGAAGTGATTTTGATCGATCGCTGGCCTGCCCACATCGAAGCAATCAGAAACAATGGTTTGATTGCAAATTTTAATGGGAAAGAAATCGTTGAAGCAATCCCGATCTATTCCCCAGAAGAAGTAATAAAAAGTAACATTCAAGCAGATTTGATCATTGCGCTAACAAAGGCGAATCAGCTAGATGGTATGTTTCAAGCAATCAACTCGATCATCACGGAACAGACTCATGTCCTTTGTCTTTTGAATGGTCTTGGTCACGAAGATGTCTTAGAAAAATATGTACCGAAAAAGAATATCTTATTTGGGATCACCATGTGGACAGCAGGATTAGACGGACCTGGTCACGTTACTTTGTTGGGGGACGGTGAGATCGAATTGGAAAATCTTGAACCCGAAGGAGAAGCATTTGCAAAAGAAGTTGTTGCGGTATTCAAAGATGCCAAATTAAATCCAACTTATAGTAGCAATGTCCGGTATTCGATTTGGCGAAAAGCTTGTGTCAACGGTACTCTAAATGGTTTATGTACTATTTTAGACTGCAACATCGCTGGTTTAGGCGAACAGCAACCAACAAATGATATGGTACGTACCATCGTTGCTGAATTTTCGGCAGTTGCAGAAAAAGAAGGTATTGAACTCGATCAAGAAGAAGTAAATCAACATATCCAAGCAACCTATGATCCTGACAATATCGGATTGCATTATCCATCCATGTACCAAGACCTGATCAAAAATCATCGATTAACAGAAATCGACTATATCAATGGTGCGGTATGGAAAAAAGGACAAAAATATGACATTCCAACACCTTATTGTGCATTTCTGACTCAACTGATCCACTCAAAAGAAGGACTACTTGCCGCCAAATAAAAATAGAACGGCAAAAAGCGATTGGGACAGAAATGTTTACAACCGAAAATAAACCGAAATCCACAGGAATTGCTTCTCAATTTTTGTGGATTTTTGCTTATTTTTTAGGAGTTAAACACTTTTGTCCCAGCCTCGTCTTTCTCTCCAATTTCTCAAACCTAAACGACTTCTGTCTCGACTTCTAGCATTGAATGATTTTCAGATTTGAAAAAAATCGCTAAGCTCTTTTTTATAGGTGACAAATATGCTTTCCATGCCCCGTGACAACATTGTATACAATATTCGCTTGTCTTGAGCGGTATGAAATTTTTCTTTTGAGATATCGTAAAGAATAACATGATCAAATTCTCTTCCTTTAGCGATATCAATAGAATAAATCGAAAAAGATCGTTGGTTTGCCTGTCCTTTGAAATATTCTTTCAAAAAAGCAGCTTCCGTCTAGCTCTTTGTCAATATCGTATAGTGGTTTTCATTTTTCATGAAAGGTGTGATCGCTGCCAGCCATTTCCTTTCATTTTCAAAACGAATAAATCGGGGAGACTCTCCTGCTGGGCGAACAGGTACAATTGACAGAGTTTCATCATTGACAAGTTTTGCAAATAGTTTAGTGATCTCCCCACTAGAACGGTAACTCGTTCGTAAATCATAACGTTTTACTGTTCGGTTGTTTGTCTCGAAGATTTTTTGGATCTCACTAAACGGGATCGCCGAATTGAAAATTGCTTGATTTTCATCCCCAACCATAGTGAAGGCTGCTCGGGGAAATAGCGTCAATAACAGTGCACATTGAGCCGGAGTATAGTCTTGGATCTCATCAATCAACAGAAAAGACAGCGATGGTACGGCAAGTTTCTCGACAAACAAATGTCGGTTGAATAAGCGAATTACTGCTTCATCCAAAGTTATTGTAGACTGCTTTAAATAAGGTCGTTGAGTGAACGCTGTATAATAGTGATCTAAAAATCGATCTTCATCGATCCAACTATTATCTTTCAATTGGTCATCAACGACGTGATACCTCATTCTTAATAACTGCATGGTATATTTTTGGATACTCGTTGGAGAATCATCCTCGATCAAATGACCAAAGTATCTTTGTTGTTGTTGTTCAGAAAGTGTTAATACTTGATCCTGTAATTCTTGTTTTTTGCTATTTCTGATCAATCGTGACTCCCACTCACTTATTAATCTTTTTTTAGTTGCCTGTAATCGCTCGATCATTGGGAGTTGAGGCGTAGATTGATAGATTGACTGAATCTTTTCTTTAGATATAACGACTTTGCCTTTTCGAAGGATCGAGTGAAAAGAAGGTTCGATCAGCGCTGTTTTACTGGCCGCTTCTTTCAGAAAGGCTACAAACTCATTGCTGCGGATCGTTTCTGTCTGAAAAGTTACAGGTTCTTGCAATCGGGAAAAATAGGCTTCTTCATTTTCTAAAGGAACTGTTTTTGCTTCTTGCAACAAGAACGAACAAAACTGCCGAATCGTTTGATTCAAAGGATTCTTTTCACCTAATGAAGGTAAGACTTCCGAGATATAGTGGATAAATTTTTGGTTTGGTGAAAGGATCAGCACATTGTCAGAAGTGATCTGACTACGGTATTGATACAACAGATAAGCAACACGTTGCATGATAACTGAGGTCTTTCCGCTACCTGCGACTCCATTGACCAATAAGGTTTGGCTCGATTGATCCCGAATGACTGAGTTTTGCTCTTTTTGGATCGATGCCGTGATGTCCCGCATCTTTTTTCCGTCGTTCTTTTCTAATGCATCCAATAATACATCATCTTGGATTGCAATCGACGTATCGAAAAAGCGGATTAATTTATCATACGCAACAATTAGTTGCCGTCTGTTTTCTATAGATACAGCAATCATGTGACCATTGACTTGATAGGAAGAATCACCCAACGTATTATTATAAAAAAGTTCTGCAATTGGAGAACGCCAATCATAGATCAAGTTATGACTTTCTTCATCTGCAAAACCGTTGATGCCAATGTAAAAAGATTCGGCGGATTCGCCATCAAGAAAATCAACGACTATTTTCCCGAAGTAGGGTGATTTAAGCAAACGTTCAATGGTAGCCAGTTCTTTTTCTGCTGTCTGTAAGCTCAGGTTCATTTGGTCAATTTCGCGATTTTTGCTCTCAATAGCAGCATAAGTTTCTAGGCTATCTGACAAGTTATCAAAGTTGAGCCGAATATCCGTCCCCATTGTTTGGAGGTCCTTCAAATGGCTCCCATAGCTTTTATCTAGAAAAGAGCGTAGGGTGTTTTTGCGAGTAACCAATTTTTGATGAACAAATGATAAATGATGTTCCTCTAACATGCGTTACTTTTCCATCCGTTTTCACATCCATTTCTCAGAGTATGTCCCATTATACGAGCTGTCGGCAAAAATACTAGTCTGTTTTTCACTCACTTTTTCCTGTATAATAAATGTAAGGGAAAGAGGCTGGGACAGAAGTGTTTAACTCCGAGAAATAAGAAGAAATTCACGAAAATTGCTTTTTCAAATTTTTGTGAATTTCGGCTTATTTAAGAAGGAGTTGCTTCTGCTCCCGCCGTTTATTCGAGAGTCTGTAGCAAAACTGATTTTTAGTTTTGTCCCACACTCTTTTTTTTGCCTCCAAATATCCCTTCCAGAAAAGACACTCCAAAGAACAAGATAACCAGCCAATCAGAAAATGCTGAGCTTTGATCTAACTGTTCTAAAGTATCTTAGTTTTCAGACGATCAACAAAAATCATTTCAAAATCTGCGAAAAAACGAAAATCATTTCTTTGAAGTACAACACCAAATGAGCGAGACCCTTCTTGTAACTAAATCTGCTATGACAAACATGCACGTGACAATTATGTATTTTGGGTCCTTTCCTCGATTCCAATAGAGATTTTGTTTTGAAAAAGAGGTCGAGACAAAAGTCGTTTAGGTTTGAAAAATTGGAGAAAAAAGGGGCTAGGGCAGAAGTGTTCAACTCCGAGAAATAAGAAGAAATTCACGAAAATTGCTTTTCAAATTTTTGTGAATTTCGGCTTATTTAAGAAGGAGTTGCTTCTGCTCCCGCCGTTTATTCGAGGGTCTGTAGCAAATCTGTTTTTTAGATTTGTCCCACATTTACTTCATTATTCTTGTTTGTTGGTTTCCTCTATTTTACTTCACGGTACTCATACTGTCGGTATATCTCCTGATCTTGCTGTAAAAAACGTTGAGCCCATGCTTGCGCATCAAAAAATTCAAGAAGCGCTGTATCAACTGGGTGATAAGGTGTAGCTAAAAAATCAGGCAATTCGTCTAATGCTCTTTCTTGAAGAAGAAAAATATTTTGAGGATCATAAAATTGATAATGCTTCACCGCTTCGTTATCCGTCACTAATTTTTTTTCAAAATAAAGTGATTCAAAGGTTCGCAAGGTCACTCCCCGTTGTCCTTCCCGTACAAGTTCTAAAATACCCCGGGAATGAGCCGTTCGTTCTAGGTATTCTGTATAAGAAAGATAACCGGCTTGTTCGTTTCCTTTCAGCGGAAGAATAAAATAATTTGGTTTTATTCCACGTTTTTCAAACTCTTGTTTATACGCTTCTGCACGTTTTTTACGTCCATGGTTCGTCGCACCAAAAAATAGATCAGACGTGATCTCGACTTTTGGCATAACCATATGTTTAGAATAAAAAGAACTGTTATGCTTCAATCCAATCTCTCGTGCTTCTAGAAAATCAAAATGATAGATCTCATTGATTGCCGGTTCTTGCTCTGCTGCTTTTAATAAATTGAAATGCTCTTCTTTGAAATGATTCCAGAAAAAAAGCACGATCTTCGCATTTGTATAGGGACGAATCATCTGCGCCATCTCAAGTTCAAAGCCATAATCTAAAAAAATGATCAGTTCATAGGTCGCCAACTTTTTTTGAAAGGAAGAAAAAAATGTTGGGACAAATAACTCTTTTGCTGTTATTACGTCGAGTGAATCAATAGATGGAAAAAAGTACAACGATCGATTTTTTGGAATCAATAAAATAGGTGATGCAGTCATCTCAATCCCCTCGCTTTCAAATCTCAATATAGAAGAATACTACTTTTTGCTATCATATCGCCTTAACGATCAAAAAAGCGAATAAAACGCTTGCTTTCGCAAAATAAAAGCGAACAATCACACTTACTAGGACAAGTCATTATGGCAAATTTATGATGTTTTCATTAAAGTAACCGAAAACATTTACAGAATAGTTGAAATTATCAGATAATTTGCTATGATAAAACAAGTTATTTTCAAAGTAGCTGATTATTTAATTATTAAAAAACAAACATTTCGGTTTGATATTACTAGAAAAGGAGTTCTTTATGGAAAAAACTAAAAACACCAAACTAAAAAAACAACTTAGCTCCAGACACATCACAATGCTTGCATTAGGTGGTGCTATCGGTGCTGGTTTATTTAAAGGAAGTGGCGAAGCAATCGGTATTGCCGGCCCTTCTGTCTTGATTGCCTTTTTGATTGGCGGATGTGTCTTATTCATCGTTATGAATGGTTTAGGGAAACTGGTGCTAGATGGTGGCGATACTCAGCATGGTCTTTCAGGTCTTGTCCGTCCTTTCTTAGGTTCGCATTCTGCTGATTTTGTGGATTGGGTCTATTATTCCATGTGGACGATCAATATCATTGCAGAAGCAGTTGCTGCAGCTTCTTTCTTGCAATTATGGTTTCCTCATATCCCTACTTGGGCGTTTGTTTTGATCTTAGCTGTTTTAACTACGTTGATCAACTTGTATTCTGTCCGATTATTCGCTGAAACAGAATATTGGTTAGCCTTTGCTAAAATCAGCGTGATCATCTTGCTGATCATTTTCGGTATCTATCTAGTGGGTCAGCAAATGTTGGGACATGGCGTTTTCCCTACTTTGCAAAATATCACGAACCATGGCGGATTTGCTCCCCATGGCATGAAAGGAGTCATTAACTCTTTACTCGTAGTGATCTATTCATATGGCGGATCAGAACTGATCGCTATCACGGTTAGTGAAGCTGATGACCCTAAAAAAGCTATTCCCAAAGCAATTCGTGGGGTAATGGGAAGAATCATTTCATTCTATATTATTCCATTGTTTTTACTATTGATTATTTTCCCTTGGAATAATTTGGCAGGAACAACAGTTAGCCCATTTGTGATGGTATTTGAAAAAATGAATATTCCTTTTGCACCAGATATCGTCAATTTCGTGATCGTACTCGCACTCTTTTCGTCAATCAACTCCGGTGTCTATGCTTCTTCCCGTCTGTTGTATTTTCGATTGAAGGATAAAAAAGGTCCAGCCAATAAACTTGCTGTTTTGAATCGACACCATGTCCCTCAACGTTCTGTGCTTTTTTGTGCAAGTATCTTATATCTTGGCGTTGTACTTTCTTATTTTGTAGGGGATGAATTGTTTGGTTATCTTGCCGGTTCCCTCTCCTATACAGTACTAGTGATATGGATCATGATCAGTGCCGCAGCTTTTATCCTCTCTTTAAAACGAGGTACCTTGTTTGCAAAATGTGTGAATTTACTCGCTTTGGTCATCTTAGGATTGATCTTGATAGGTATCTTGTTAACAAATTCTATCGGGGTTACTGTATTGACTGCATTGCTTTACTTGATCATTTTCTTTAGTTATCGTAAAAAAAATGACTCCTTCGCCATGCAAAAAGGCTAAAAAACAATTGAATGAATCACAAAAAACAAGGAACTAGATTGTCGCAAATCAGTTGCTTGTTTTTTATTGTGATTAGAAGATAAAATTGAATGATCGAGCGCTTCAACTTTTATGGATATCCGCTTGTTTTGAAACGATGACACTAAAAAAGCCGTATCATCTTGAAAAAAGGTTTCCCGATTTTCAAAGTGATACGACTTTTTACTAACTAGAACAGGAGCGTTCGACTCTACTTTTCTTTACTCAAATTGGGCGTTTTCTTGTTGTGCTTCAACAGGTTCTTTACTAATTTTTTCTACACCTAATCCAGTAAAAGCACTGACCATTGAGAACACTGGCGACAATAGACTAAAGAAGACAAATGGCAAGTATGTCAACGTCGGAACCCCAAAAGTACTAGCAACAAAGCTGCCGGCGATTCCCCAAGGAACAAGGTAATTGATAACTGTACCGCCATCTTCCAATGTCCGTCCTAGTACGGTCGGATCAAATCCAGCTTTTTGGTATGTTTCTTTAAAGGCATTACCAGGCAAAATCACTGATAAAAATTGCTCTCCAATAAACAGATTCACACCGATACTTGTCATTAAAGTAGTAAAAATCAATTTTGGCGTATTCGTCATTTTTTTAGAAACGACATCCATAACGGTTGAGATCAACCCAAACTCAATAAGCAAACCACCTAGCGACAAAGTTAAAATAATCAGGGAAACCGTTGGCATCATGCTTTCGATCCCGCCTCGACTAAGTAACGCATCAATTTGTTGATTTCCTGTTTTTGCTACAAATCCTGACTCGATGACAGTTGCCAATCCATTCAGTGATGTCTGTGGGTCTTGGATGAAAATCATACCTACTGCAACAGCGATGTTCAATAAGATGGTCAAGATGGCGGGAACTTTTTTCCATGCACATAACAACATAAGAAATAACGGTATCAATGACCAGATGGAGATGGTAAAGTTGGCTTCTAGTGTCGTTGTGACTTCTTGGATTGCTGATAAACTTGCCCCTTTACTTGTATGACCTAAAATCGCAAACAAGATAAAGGAAACAATGAATGCAGGAACTGTTGACCACATCATATGCTTGATATGTTTGAATAGATCCGCATCAACGATTGCCGCTGCTAAATTAGTTGATTCAGATAGAGGTGACATTTTATCGCCAAAGACAGCCCCTGACACGATAGCACCTACTACTAAAGCTGGGTTCAGTCCTAATGTTGTACCGATGCCGAAAAAGGCGATGCCGATCGTAGACATAACGGTAAAGGCACTACCGACCGCACTACCAACGATTGCACAAACAACAAATACAGATGGAACGAACCATTGAACACTAATCAGTTTGAAGCCAATGACCATCAATGTTGGGATGATCCCTGCTTGTATCCATACCGCAATCAGTGAACCAACTAATATGAAGATAAAGATCGGAATGATCCCTGGTTTTATCCCGTTGATGATTCCTTCATGAAGCCATTCCGTTGGGTATCTCTTCACAACAGCGTAAAGCATGACCATGCCGATCGCTGCCAAAATTGTGATATTGGGTGATAATTTTAGCCCAACTACCCCAATCGCAATACTTAATACAATCACTGTTAACACTAAAACTGCTTCTTTAAAACTTGGTTTTGCTTTTCTCTCCATGATAATTCTCCTTTTTTAAGTTAATCTAAGACCTAAAAAAGAGTAAATATCGAATGACCCCGCCACAATTCATCTGCGTTTCCTCCTTCATTTAAAACAAAAAGACCTGTTTTCAACTAAGGACGAATGACTCCGCGGTACCACCTTAATTAAAAACAGATCTGTTTTTCACTTTGATTAGCTATTCAATTATTGAATCCTTTTCATGTACTTCGTCATCAAGGCTTGATCGGTTCACAGCAACCACCGACTTTCTGGACTAAACACCCAAATGCTACTATGTGAAAAGTTGACTTTCATGAAGTTTACCTTCTTCTTCTTTGTTTGTCAACCTAAATGGAATAATTTTCTTATTTTTCTGAAAATAACGTTGCAATGAATTGCTTAGAACGTAGAGCCCTCGTCCTTTTTCTTTGCTACGATTTGTTGATGCTCTTCTTTGATCTGTGCTAACAATTCTGGGTTTTCAAAAAGATCCAACGCTGTCGCTGCTAAACATTCAGCCGCGATCGCAATCGAAGCCAATCCTTTTTCACTCTTAGCCGCTGCTTTGAATTCTTCCGAATGGCCAGCGATATAATCATCTGAAATCGACACAGTTGGTTGGATGGTAGGAATCACTTGGCTGACATTACCTACATCTGAAGAGCCCAAGCTTGTACGTAGTTTCCGTTCAATTTCTTCCTCCGGAACTCCAGCTTCTGCAGTATGTTGGAAGAACAATTCATCAAATGAAGGTGTAACGATCACATCATCAACTGCATTTTGGAATAGGCCAAATTCATAAGTTGCTCCTGTACTCAATGCTGCCCCTTTAACGATATTTTCCACTTTTTTGTATACTTCATCCAATGTTGGTCGATTGCTTGCTCTCAAATAAAATCTTCCTGCAGCATATTCTGGGATAACATTTGCCGCTACGCCACCATCTGTGATGATACCGTGGATATTGACATCTTTTGGCAATTGAAGACGTAATGCATTGATGCCGTTAAATACTTGGATCAGTGCTTCTAGTGCATTGATTCCTTTTTCTGGAGCTGCTGCAGCGTGGGAGGCTACACCATAAAATTTGATGTCCACTGGATCATTCGCTAATGACTCTGTTGTTTTTCCATAGCGATATGCAGGATGCACACATAATGCTGCGTCTACATCTTCGAAAAATCCCTCACGAACAAAACTGCCTTTTGCTGAGCCATTTTCTCCTCCTTCTTCGCCAGGAGTACCATATACACGGATTTCTCCACCGATTTCTGCAATTCTTTCACGGATGATACTTGCTGCTAACACTGAATATGTGCCAAACAAATTATGCCCACACGCATGACCAATACCTGGTAGAGCATCAAACTCAGCTAGGAAAGCAATCACTGGCCCTGGTTTGCCAGAAACAAAACGAGCGTCGAAGCCAGTGCGATGTCCTGCTACGTCAGTCTTTACGTCAAATCCTTCTTTTTCCAATTGATGGACCAATGCGCTTGAAGAATAGAATTCATAGTTGCTCACTTCCGGATGATTATGGATATCTAGTGCTAGTTCTTGGTAAGCTGATAATCTCTTTTGGATAGCTTCCTGCAATTGGTTTGTTGTGATCGTTGATGTTGTCATAAGTAATTCCTCCTCTAATTTGTTTTGTTATTTGCGTCCAAATGTGTCCCATGCTGGTACACTTGACCCTTTTGATGTTTTTTCAATCACTTTCGCTGTATCTTTCGTTTGGTATGCATCTACTACTTTTTGATAAGTCTTGTTCTTTTCGTCTTTCTTTCTAGCAACGATGATATTCACGTATGGACGTGCACTGTCATCTACTGGTTCTATGAAAATCGCATCCTTTGTAGGGGTAAATCCTGCATCTACTGCCACACCGCTGTTGATAACAGAAATATCTACATCATTCAATGATCGCGCCGTTTGTGAAGCATCTAATTCTGAGATATCCAACTGTTTTTTATTTTCAGTAATGTCTGAGACTGTCGGCGTTTGACCTTTTGATTTATCTACTTTGATCAGTCCTGCTGTTTGTAAAAGTAATAATGCCCGACCTCCGTTAGTGACGTCATTCGGGATAGCTACTTTTGCACCATCTTTGACTTTTTTCACGTCTTTTATCTTGTTTGAATAGATACCTAATGGGGCATTTACCGTGTTCCCAATCGAAACCAAATCTGTTCCATGCTCTTTGTTATAGTTATCCAAAAAGAACTGATGCTGAAATGAATTCAAATCGATCGATCCATCTGCTAGTGCAGCATTTGGTTGATTGTAGTCGGTAAATTTTACATATTCCAAATTGATATTTTCTTTCTTGAGACGTGCTTTTACATCATCCCATACATCCGTATCCTCGCCGACGATCCCTAGTTTTACGGTAGTTTCTTTTGCTGTATCTTTGGTAGCTGCTTTTCCTTGGGAACATCCTGCTAACCAAATCAGGGCAACAATGGCAATTGTGGCAAATCGAATAATTTTTTTCATTTTTTTCCTCCAACTTAATGTGCTATTTTTTTTATAATTAGATTACTGATGAATTGACTTAAAAAAACAAGTGCTAATATCAATAATGTTGCTACGATCGTTACATCTGTCTGGAATCGATTATATCCTCTAGAAATAGCTAAATTCCCTAGTCCTCCTGCTCCGACAGCACCTGCCATTGCAGTTAATCCAATCACATTGATGATCGTCAAAGCAGATACTCGCACGATTCCAGGTAGGCCTTCTAATAAATAAACACGAAGAATAATTCCAATAGGGCTCGTTCCCATTGCTTCTGCTGCTTCAATGACTCCTGAGTCAACTTCTAGTAAGGCATTTTCGATCTGGCGGGCAAAGAAAGGAACGACTCCAAAAATCAAAGGAACGAGTGCTGCTTTTGCACCGATTGTTGTACCAACTAAAAATCTGGTCGTCACTGCCAATAAAGACAACAAAATAATAAACGGGATTGAACGGATAACATTGATCACTTTATCCAAAATCTCAAAGAATAAACGATTTTCTAACAATCCTTTGGGTCTAGTCACCACTAACGTGATTCCTAAAATAATTCCTAAAATACCACCGATCAACGCTGTCCAAAAAGACATATACAGGGTCTGTTTTGTCGCTTCAATGAATTCATCTGGAATCAAGTAAACATTCGGTAGATATTTTTCAACTAAACTGCTCATGTCAAATTCCCCCTTCTGCAATTTTGATTTGTTCATTTTCTTCATTCTTCTGTAGCACATTGACTCGAACACCCAAACGTATCAAATAGTCCAGTGCCTTTTGCCGTTGATTCGTTTCACCTGCGAGTGTCACGATCAAACTTCCAAGCGGTGTTTCTTGCAACAATTCAACATTTCCATAAAGGATATTAGCAGTCACTTGGTATTTGCTGTAGAGCTGTGCAATCAACGGTTCATTCGTCTGATTCCCCACATAACTCAATTCAACCAACCATTTATTCGTGATCTGTTCTGCAAAAGCTCGATGTCCAATAATTGTTTCAAGTGCTTGATCTAAATGCGTAGCTGTACGAATAAAATCTTTTGTCAACGCTTCTTGTGGATGGCTGAATATCTGGACACTGCTACCTTTTTCTACGATTTTCCCATCTTCCATCACCGCCACCTTGTTGCATACTTCCTTGACTACTTGCATTTCATGCGTGATCAAGACGATCGTCAATCCCAGCTTACGGTTAAGTTCCTTTAGCAAGGCTAAGATTTGATGTGTCGTTTTTGGATCAAGTGCGCTCGTGGCTTCATCACATAATAAAACTTTCGGTTCATTTGCTAATGCGCGAGCAATCGCTACACGCTGTTTTTGCCCTCCCGATAGTTGATTCGGGTAGGCAGATGTTTTTTCTTCTAATCCAACTAACTCTAGAAGTTCGCTCACTTTTTGACGACGTTCCTGTTTTGACTTTCCCGTATACTTCAGTGAAAAATCAACGTTGTCAAAAATCGTGCGGTTCTCCATTAAATTGAAATGTTGAAAAATCATCCCAATCGATTTTCGTTCTTTTCTTAGCTCTTTTGCCGAAAGCTTGCCTAAATCAGTTTGATTGATAATGACTTTTCCCTCTGTAGGTTTTTGTAACAGATTCATCACTCGGACCAACGTACTCTTTCCTGCACCGGAATAACCAACGATCCCATATACGTCCCCTTTTTCAATAAACAAGTCGACATCTTCTACAGCTTGGATCACTTTATCTTTTTGGTGAAAACGGACACTTATATTTTGTAATTCAATCATCTTGTTTCCTCCTTTTCTTATACTAAAAAAGGCATCCTCAAGAAAATGATCTTTATCACTTTCTTGAGGACGCCTTTTGCGTGTTACCACCTCATCTTCGAGTTGAACTCACATTCAACTCCTTTTCAAGTACATACATACTCTAGCAAGATATCGGTCGCAACCGTCACCGCCTCACAATTTTTGCTCGGGGTGAAATGCTCAATAGCCATTTTCTAACTGTTCCTCTTTGCTTCTTCTCAGCTGTCGAAGCTCTCTGTTAAAAGATTTCCAGTTGTACTTACTATCTCATCGCAAAAAATATTAAAAAAAAATCCTTTTACCAACACACTTTGTGTTAGTAAAAGGACGATCAATCGTGGTACCACCTTTATTCGGAAGTTTCCTTCCCTCTGCCCAACATCTTCATTTGAAGAGATTGGTGTTCATTTTAACGGATGAACGTGAACCGAACCTGCCTACCTATCGACAGATTATTCTCCGAGGCCATTTTTCAACTTTGCGAACTTGACTCTTTGCACCGGACAGAGTCTCTCTGAGAAGTCTTTCAAGTTTACTTTCCTCATCAACGAAAAGTTATTTTGTTGTTGGACATAATTTACCTTAACAAAATTTAAAAGTCAAGCATAAAAATAAAAAAAATTATATCTCGCTTAATTTATTGTTTTTTTATCGAGCATTTCAACAACGATACGCAAATCTTTTCCTTCAACCAATAATGTTAATCCAGCTTTTTCTTTGGCGGAGTAGTTTCGATCAAAACTAGCATCTGGAATCAAAACAACTCCTAGACCAGCACGTGAAGCTGAAGTAGCTCCCACTAGTGAATCTTCTATCGCAAAGGCTTCATGTGCAAGCAATCCTGTCTTTTCGAGAGCTGTCAAATAAGGGATCGGTGAAGGCTTATTTTCCGCTACTTCATCACCAAAGGTCAACGTATCGAAATAGTGCGACAGATCAAATTGTTCTAAGATATCTGTGGCTCTTTTTGTAACAGTCGTAGTCGCTAAACCTAATTTGAGTTGGCGTTTTTTTAACTCAGTCAAAATTTCTTTTGCGTAAGGTTTGAGTGCGATTTCTCCACCACGTAGTTTTTGGTAAAAGTATTCCTCCCGTATTGCTCGAACTTCTTGCACTTTCTCTAGACTGCCGGCAGCTCCAACTAAAATATCAAAACTCTGCTTCCAGTTTTTACCGCTCCAGGCATCTACGATTTCTTTTGGTATTTCTATTCCATATTGCTCAAAGCCCCATAGCCACCCATCACGATATGTTTTTTCGGTGTCGACTAATAGACCATCTAAATCAAATATTGCGCCTTTCATACTTTCACTAATCCTTTCAAAAAACAATACCTTTAGTTTAGCATGAGTACCAGTTGAAAGTATAGAAATGAGTGCAAATTTCATGAAAATTATCCTAATCCATGTGCTGACAAAATCACTATACAGCAGTTACATCGCATAACCAGTGTCAAAACTGTCCTTTCGATTCAACACAGAAAGAGGTTGGGATAGAAGTGTTTAACTCCGAGAAATAAGCCGAAATTCACGAAAATTGCTTTTCAAATTTTTGTGAATTTCGGCTTATTTAAGAAGGAGTTGCTTCTGCTCCCACCGTTTGTTTGTTTTTAAAGTATGAGACAAAAGTGTTTCTTACTTTTGTCCCACATTCTCCTGCTTGATACAAAACCATCTTACGCTTCTTTTTGGCTCAGGTGGATTTTTTTTCTTTTCTACATCGATTTTTTTTGTCAGTAAGATCAATTCATTTTATAACAATTCACCAAATTTTTTGATATAGATTTTTTTGACCATCGTGACTAAAGCTAAGTAAGCTAGTACCGTCACAATCAACCAGATCCAATACGTTCCTGGTAAAGGCAACAAACCTAATTCTGCACCAAAGCCTGTGAATGGTAAAATGGACCCTACGACTATTCCCAAAGTGGTAATGATGAACATCGCAAATGTTGCGTTACTTTGTAGAAATGGAATCTTCGGTGTACGTAGTGCGTGCAGTACCAACGTTTGTGTCCACAAGGATTCGACAAACCATCCGGCATGGAACAATGCAATAAATATGACTTGTTGTTTCGCATCCAATGAGTGGAAGTTTCCCCCAACAACAGCTGGACAAATCACAAAATACATCAATAAGTATGTGGTGATATCAAAGATTGAGCTGGTTGGACCAAAATAGGCCATGAATTTTCCAATACTAGATGCTTTCCATTTCTTAGGTTCAGTTAAATATTCCTTATCCATTTGATCCCAAGGAAGAGAGATACAAGATACATCATAAATCAAATTCAAGAACAAGATTTGTAACGGTAACATTGGTAGGAATGGTAAAAATGTACTAGCGATCAATACAGAAAACATGTTACCAAAATTCGAACTTGCTGTTGCTTTGATATATTTCATGATATTCCCAAAAGTTTCTCGACCTGACAAAAGACCTTTTTCTAAAATCGTCAAGTCTTTTTCCAAAAGAATCACGTCTGCTGATTCTTTGGCAATATCCACCGCTGTATCCACTGAAATACCGATATCAGCTACTTTCATCGCAGGTGCATCATTGATTCCATCACCCAAAAATCCTACCGTGTGCCCATTTTGGCGCAAAGCTGTAGTCAATCGTGCTTTTTGTTGTGGATTTAATTTGACGAAGACTTCATGATCTTCAGCTACTTGTGCCAATTCACGATCGTCCATCTCTGAGATTTTTTCTCCTGTAATCAGTTCATTGATCTCTAATCCAACTTGTCGACAAACAGAACGAGTAACCAACTCATTGTCACCAGTCAAAACTTTTACGGCCACCCCATGATCTTTCAATGCTTTTAGTGCTTGTTTTGTTGTTTCTTTTGGTGGATCAAGAAAAGCAAGATATCCGATCAAGACCATTTCGGATTCATCTTTGACAGAAAATTCTCCAACTACACTTGGGTTCGTCTTTTGTGCGACTCCAATGACCCGAAGACCGTCTTCGTTTAGATCTCTTACTTTTGCTAAGACAGATTCTCTTAACTCTTTCGTTAACGGACTAACAACACCCCCAAGATCGATATAGCTAGAGATGCTAAGCATTTCTTCAATTGCACCTTTTGTAATCATCTGCGTTTTTCCCGCAACATCTTCCACTACTACACTCATCCGACGACGTTCAAAATCAAATGGAATCTCATCCACTTTTCGATAATTGATGCTATCCGTTGCCAATGTTTCTTTTGCTTCTTCAATGATCGCGACATCAAGTAGATTTTTTAGTCCCGTTTGATAATAACTATTCAAATAAGCATGTCGTAACACACGGTCATCTTCTTTTCCTTCACAATCCATGTGGTATTCCAAAATGATTTTATCTTGTGTCAACGTTCCTGTTTTATCTGTACATAACACATCAATTGCACCAAAGTTTTGAATCGCATTCAGATTTTTGATGACTGTTCCTTTGTTCGCCATCACACTTGCACCTTTGACAAGGTTAGTAGTGACGATCATCGGTAACATTTCTGGCGTCAATCCTACGGCAACCGATAGACCAAATAGAAAGGCTTCTAACCAGTCACCCTTAGTAAAACCGTTGATAACGATAACCGTTGGTGCCATCAACGCCATAAACTTGATCAACAACATCGATGTCTTATGGATCCCTATCTCGAAACTTGATTTGATCGGTTTTTCAGAGAGGGTCTGCGCAACATGTCCAAACAACGTTTGATTTCCTACAGAAATGATGATGCCCTCAGCGCTTCCGCTGATGACATTACTTCCCATGAATGCAAGATTATCGTAGCTTGTTTCGCTAAGTGTCGCATCTTCATAAACATGTGCTTGTTTTTCCACTGGATAGCTTTCACCTGTCAAAGCCGCTTGAGAAATAAATAAATCTTTTGCGGATAATAACCGCATGTCTGCTGGGATCATATCTCCCGCTGATAAGCGCACTAGGTCACCACAGACGATTTCTTCCATCGGGATTTCAGTATATTTGCCATTTCGTTTGACCGCAGCGGTCACTTTTACTAATGATTTTAATTTTTCAGCTGCCTGATTCGAACGAACAGACTGGATCAATGTCATTGTTCCACTGACGATGACCATTGTAAAAATGATTGCAACACCAAAAAGATCCTTGTCGCCGGGTGCGGCTAAGACATATTCTGTGATAAATGAAATAACACCTAAAGCAATCAAAACTAATGTAAAAGGCGTGATATATGCTTTCAAAACTTCTACAATAAACGGTGTTTTCTTTCCATAAGAAATTGAGTTTTCACCATACTGTTCTCTTGCTTGTTCAACTTGTTCTTCTTCCATCCCACGATCTGTTGAATGAAAAAATTGTAGTAATTCTTCTTTTGTTTTACCTGCAAATGCAGCATAGATTTTTTGTGTATCTTTCTTTTTTTCCATCTCATTCTTCTCCTTTTTGTCAGCCAAAAAGTACGTACTGGTAGCTTTTTTACTGATCAGTTATTTTATTGAAGAGAGAAAGAAAAAGCTGTTCCTAAAGGGGCTGAAAACAGATAGATAATAGTCTCAGCCAGCAGTTTCTCTCGCTCTTGTTTTTTCGCAGGACTGTCATCCATTTGTTCTCATCTCCTTTATTTGTTTACTTTCCAACATATTTTTTTCTATTTTCAGCTTCAACTTCCCAACAAAATCACCCCTTTTACGCATAATTTGGAAGACTAATGTAAAAAAAGCAAAAAGACCTTTCGCCAAAATCCAGCGAAAGGTCGAAAAAGCACACGAAAAAAGCTTCTTTGATCTCATCGTTGAGTTTTGACACTGTACAACGTAAAAAGCAACTTCTTGCTTTTAGCTACCTTATGAAAAGCCTTGTCTCGACAATTCCTGTTCTACCCATTGGCGTCTCTCGACGTTTTTGGGCAGTAGCCTATGTTTGTATAGGAGCCTCACCTAACAAATCTTATTTAGTTTTCCTCCGTAAATATAACAACATATAGAAGGAATGTCAAACTTATTTTTTTGATTTTTTTGAAAATCTTTAAATAACGACTGTTAGCTTTTTTTATTGTCAGTCACCTATTCTAGACTTCACTAATATTTGTACCTTTTTATAGACACAAGTATAATAAGACTATAACAATTGAACAGGAGTGATTGAGATGGAACGAACGCTTGTCATTATTAAACCGGATGGTGTAAGACGTCATTTAATCGGCCGAATCATCCAACGATTTGAGGAAAAGGGTTTAGCAATCACCGAAATGAAATTTGCTACTATGACAGAAGAATTAGCAAAAGAGCATTACCAACATTTATCTGGGCGTAGTTTTTTTTCTGAATTGATCGACTACATGACTTCGGGGCCAGTTGTCTATTTAGTCTTAGCTGGTGACGATGTAATCGACATCGTCCGCAAGATGGTTGGCGCAACAAAAGCTGTCGATGCCGTTCCAGGAACGATCCGTGGTGATTATGCTTTACCTGGAACAGAAAATATCATTCATGCTTCTGATTCCCGTGATTCTGCAACCAATGAAATCAATCGGTTCTTTCCCTTATTTGATACGCAAAAGAATAAGGCAGCAATCATCCACCCCGATTTAAACAATTAAAGATGATACCAGAACCTTCACTGAATCACTCAGCCAGAGATTTCTAATTGTGCTTAGCATTTGGAAATCTCTGGCTGGTCATTGTTGTGCTTTTTTGTACTAATCCACTTTATCTGCCGTCGCTTCTCTGGTGTCCAACGGCTGCTAATTTTTCTTCAAGTGCCACGCGTTCTTTCTTTCCCAACGTGTATTCAATCACAGAAAATAGTGTATTCGTTCCTTCTATGATCGGTTCGCCTAAAGCTGCAGCAATCATCCGCCGGTAATACTCAAGCATCAGCATCTCATAAATGATCGTTGACTTTTCTTTGTGAGCTAAACTGCGGTACATGTCTTCATTGATACTACGGGCTTTTTTGAAACGTTTTTTATCAATATAGTAAATGGTTAAGTTTTTTAAAAAAGTAAATAAATATTGATCCGATAGTTTTGAATCTGGCAACAGCCGCATTCTTTTCTTGATTTTTAAATAATGATTATCAATGAATGAATCACTGAATATGTAAGGAAACTCAGCTAATATCCCCAATTCGAAGAGTCCATATTCTCTCATTTGCATAAAATACTCTTCAATTGTCCGACATTCATATTTTAAAAACTCTAATTGCAACTCCCCTTCTGTTTCCCAAAACATCTGTAAATTCAATACCAGATAATAGAGATCCGTCGTTTTTTTGAATTGTTTGCGATTATTTGCAATTTCCTTATAAGGATCGAAGTTATCTTCTTGGACTTTGTTTAAAAGATGACGACTTTTCTTGATTTTCTTTGGTTCATCCATTTGATTACGTAACCATTCGTACTCAGCCAAAGAAATATTTAATCGTTCTAAAAATGCTTTCAGTGTCAAAAAGGATATTTTTTTTACTGAATTACTTTCAATCCCTACTAAAGACGTTTTAGAACAGATTCCTTGCGCTAATTGTGATTGTGTCAGTTTTCTGTTCACCCTAAGTTGTTTGATCAATTTCCCATCGTACATAAAATTCCTCCTCCATCGTTTGAATACATCCAGATTTTTGTATTGGCTCTTCCCTCATCCAAGAACAGAATGAAGCAAGAACGTTCAATACTAAAAATTTGTTTCATTCATTAATCAAATACGCAAAAAATAAAAAATTCATGAATTATAAAAAAAACTTCTAAAGAAATGGAACATCCAGTCTCTTTAGAAGTTTTTTAGTATGATCATTTGCTTGTTGCTGGTTCTATTGGATAAAGGTTCGTCGTTGTTTTATTGCCATTTTTTGAATAGACACTCGTTGAACTATTTCCTTTTTGTTTTTCGATTGATTCATTTTTTTGTGCTTCATTTTTATAATCATATTTTTTAGGATCGATCGTTTCAAATCCTTCTGGGACATAGAATCTTAGAAGATTTTCCTGATTCAATTTATCGGAGAGACTTAACGCTTTTTTCACTTTATCTTGATCTTGTTTGATCTCTTCCTCGATTCCTGCTGTTTTTTCATCGATAACTTCACCTGTTTGATTATTATAGGTTTTTCCACCTAAGACGGTATAATCCGGCGTAACAAAGTTTCCATTTCTAAATGCAACTACTTGATCGTGTTTGGCAGACAATAGGTCTGTTCCAAAATGGATATAATTCTTATCATCGATACCTACTAGATGCAACAAAGTCGGTAATACATCGATCTCTCCACCATACTCGTGATTCACTTTTCCTTGCGTATATCCTGGGATATGGATCATCAACGGTACCCTTTGCATTTGAGCATCGTCAAATTCATTCCAAGTCGCAGCATCTTTCCCTAGCGCTGTTGCGAGATCTGCATTGTCTGTGTTGGAGATTCCAAAATGATCCCCGTAGATCACAAACATCGAATTTTGATAGATACCAGATTTCTTCAAATACGTAAAGAACTGTTCTAATGATTGATCAAGATAATGAGCGGTTCGTACATAATTATCTACCGTACTATTCCCTGTATTCAATGACGGAAAGTCAAAATTCTTATCATCTGTATAATAAGGAGTATGGTTCGTGACAGATAAGAATTTGGCATAGAAAGGTTGTTGTAAGTGTTCCAAATATTGGGTAGATTCACTAAATAAATCTTTATCCAAAATGCCATACCCAAGAGTTTCATCTGAATCTTTGAAATAAGAACGATCAAAGAAATTCTCGTACCCAAGGTTTTTGTACACGTGATCCCGATTCCAGAAGCTAGCAACATTCCCATGGAAGACAGCACTTGTATATCCTTGGCTTTGTCCAAGGATTGCTGGCGCTGCTTGGAAGACATTATCTGAGCCAAGCTCTGTAAACAATGAACCCTGAGGCAACCCAAAAGTACCAGTTTCTAACATATTTTCTGCATCACTTGTTTTCCCTTGACCCACTTCATGGAAGAAATTGTCAAAACTGATCGTTGATTGATTTTGAAAAATACTATTTAAGAATGGCGTGACTTCTTGACCATCCACCTTCATATTGATCAAAAATTGCTGAAAACTTTCTAAATGCAATACAATGATATTCTTTCCTTTGGCAATGCCAAATGTATCGGGATTTGGTTCAGCATAATGTTGTTTCGTATAATCTAGTACTTCATCGATTCCATTACTGCTTGCATGCGCGCGTACGCTACTCGTCATTCCCGTTTTGATGCCATCGTAAATCGTATAAGCATCGATCCCTAAATATTTCACGATGTAAGAACGATCGAACGTTCGTTGTAATAACTGAGGGCGATTCGCTTCACTGAGCGCTAAATTACCAGAAAATATCAAAGCGGATAGACAAGTGAGGGCTAGCGCAACTGGTTTGGGCACAGCCGGACTCTTTAGTGGAACTTTTTTCACGACTAACCAACCAAGTAGACCGATAAAGATGAGAATATCCACCCAATATAAAATATCATGGGGTTCCATCAAAGAAAAAGAACTTCCTGAAAGACCTTGTGATACTTTTGAAAATCCTAATACAGATTTCACCGTAATGAAATCAGTGAATTCACGGTAAAAGATAATATTCAAATATAGAACTAATGTATTTAAAATATCAATGATCAAAAGGACAAACAACGCTGGTTTGGGCTTCTTTATATATAAAGATAAGCCAAAAAAAAGCAGTGTTGTTGCAATCGGATTGATCCATAAAATAAAGTATTGGATACTTCCTTCTACTCCCAATGAAAAATCAATACAATAGGCAAAAATTGTTTTTAACCAAAAGAAAAAACTGGCGATCAGAACAATCATCAGACGATTTTGGCACAATTTTTTCAAACGTGTCACACATATCACTTCTCTCTATTCATTTTTGTATATTCTGCTCTTCAAAAATGAAAATTCTCTAAAAAAAAAATTATTTTAAGATTTTTTTAGAAATTAGCTAAAAACACGCCCATCTGATTGGCCGGTTTATCTCAAAAAAAAAAAAAGAATAGAAACAACTAATTCGTTTTTCTACTCTTTTTAGATAGTTCTATTGATTATTTTGATTTAATTCACTTTGATTATTGACCGTATTTACACCTGTTTCCCCACTAGTCGAAGGAGGTGCTGTCGGAGAATCTGACGTAGTGGTAGACTCTGAATTTTTTTCACTTGCTCGTTTGTTTTGATCCATTCTTTTAGTCGTTTATCGACTACATCTACATTGATTTTATCCGAATAACTGGTTTTGACTTTGCCATTTTTTAATCGGGCCAAGGGTTCCCCTTTGTTGGTTAGTAATAAAACCGTCAAGTGTTTGTCCTTGAATTGATATTGTCTAAATGAAATCGCACTCAGCACATCATCTATATTGATGAACTGATTATTTTCCTTATCTTTTGGCAAATAGATCTCTAATTCTCCCTTATCGTAGTTGGCTACTAATTTATAATCTTCCCACCAATACGTCGAAAATTCTTTTTTAAATTTATCTACTGATTCTTTACTTGCAACTATTTTTTCTGTATTTTTTTGAGAAATATCAGCTGTCATTTTTCCTGAAGCCGCAGCAGACAAAATAAGCAGTAGGAAAAAACCAAGTAACCAAAAGAGAAGAAAAGGTCTCTTTTTTCTCATGCCTTCCTTCACTCCTATTCAATTTTACCTATACTATTATATACAAAAAAAGGGGCTTATAGAGGAAAAAATAAAAAAAAGCTTTAAAAAACTAGAATTATTTTTTATCGTCTAAAAAAAGGATGCACATACCCATTTCTCCTAATTCGAACCACTTTTTTCTCTTCCATTTGCTCGATGCTTTTATTGAGGAAAATATCCATGACAGATTTTCTTGTTGCAAAATAAACTTATACATGATTACAACAGACACCTTTTTACCGTCTGTACTAAAAAAAGAATGTGGAGCAAAGGTAAAAATCAGTTTTGCTACAGACTCTCCAATAAACGGTGACCAAAAGTCAGTTTTTTCGGAAATTTCAAAAAAAACGAGCAATACAAAAAACGTATTGCTCGTTTTTTTCTCCAATTTCTCAAACCTACACGACTTTTGTCTCAACCTCCTCTTTATTGCTATAAAATCATTTCATTTTTATCAGATAACTCTTTAAACCAATAGCCGGATTTCTTGATCGTCCGTTTTCCATCGTTTGATAAATCGACAGAAATGAACCCATATCGGTTTTTATAGGCATTCGTCCAAGACCAATTATCCATACACGTCCACATATGATAGCCTAAACAATTACTACCTTCTTGAATCGCCTGATGCACATATTTCAAGTGTTCTTGAACAAATTCGATTCGATAGTCGTCATGGATCATCCCGTCTTCTTTGATGAAACGAGCTTCATTTTCGACACCCATCCCATTTTCAGAAATAAAGCATTCGATATTGCCATAGTTCTCACGAACATTGACCAAAATATCATAGATTCCTTTTTCATAGATTTCCCATCCTCGATAAGGATTCATTTTACGACCAGGCATCTGATAATTATCAAAATAGTCTTCTGGCATCGGACCGTTTTCTTGATCGATCGGTGTTTCTTTTGCCTTTACTCTTCGAGGCTGGTAGTAATTGATCCCTAACAAGTCGATCGTATTTTCTTTGATGATCGTCAAGTCGCCCTCATTGATTGCAGGCATGATCCCTAGTTCTTTGACGATTGCTACTAATTCCTGTGGAAATTCTCCTTTGACCGCTGGATCTAGAAAAGAACGATTGAAAAAGGCATCAGCGATTGCAGCTGCTTTCACGTCTTCTGGATTTTTTTCATCTCTAGGGTAACTTGGTGTCAAATTCAAAATGATACCGATTTGACCTTCTAGTTCCATTTCATGATACGCTTTAACTGCTAAAGCAGATGCTAATGCTTCGTGATAGCCTATTTGAACAGCTTGTTTCATGTCTGACTCTTCCGGATAATGCCAGCGGTAAAGATATCCAGCTTCTACAGGTACGATTGGTTCATTATGTGTGAACCATTTCTTGACTTTTGTTCCAAATAATTCAAAACAGATTTTTGCGTAACGTTCATATGCTTCCACTGTTTCCCGATTGAGCCAACCACCCTTTTCTTGGAGTGCCATCGGCATATCGAAATGATATAAATTGACAAAAGGTTCGATGCCATTTTCAATCAATTCATCGAAATAGCTATGGTAAAATTCAACTGCTTTTGGATTGACTTCGCCGATCCCTTCAGGAATCAAACGACTCCACTGAATAGATGTCCGAAATGAATTGTGGCCTGTCTGTTTCATTAATTGGACATCTTCTTTGTATTTTGTATAAACTTGTGATGCTTTTCCCGGTCCTACTTGATTGAAAAATTTTTCTGGTTCTTTACTGTACCAATAATCAAAGATATTTTCTCCTTTGCCATCACCAGATACACGGCCTTCCGTTTGAGGACCACTTGCTGCTGACCCCCACCAAAAGTGAGCAGGAAATTGATAATTTGTCATAGTCGCACCTTCTTTTATAGAGTTACAATAACTTTTGTGAATCTCATCACTCGTTACTTCCCCATCAATATAGCAAACGTTTTCTCAACTTACAAGCCTATTTATGAAACGTTTTCTAAAAAGGATTAGACCAATTGACATTTTTTAAAATAACCCTATACTTAGCAAAGTACAGGACGTTTTTCTTGAAGAACCAATTCGAAAAAATAATTTTTCCCTTCTTGTTTAAAAAGTAGACTCACTAAAATCACGGATTTTCACGCTCATCCGTTTCATGTTTTCCTGTCTAATGGTATAATTTTGATAACTATAAAATGGGGGCAGTATTTTGAAGAAATTAATCGTAATGGTTGTTTTGCTTTTTGCAAGTTCTACTCTATCAGGCTGTAGTTTGTTTGGTGGGGCAGATCAATCATCCGAACAAACCACTGACTCATCTATTCTGATGGCAGATAAGTCAGATATTACAAATAGCCAGTATTCCTTGAAGGTGCGCAAAGATATGAATCTAATCAGTGGTCAACTCACCTTCACAGATAATAAGATGACTTGGGTACGCACGTATGCTGAAGATGAAACGGATACTTCCAATACTACAAAAAAAGCAATCACTTTAACCGATATCAAGATAAAAACTAAATCAGATAATTATACGATCACAGGAAAAGAAAAAGGAAAAGACGTGTCGATTCAATTCACTAAAATCGGAAATTATCGCATAGAAGACGAGGATGGAAATATCTATAGCCTCTAATCGTTTTGCATAGGCTACACGCGTTGTCCATACAAAAATGAGCAACTCCGAAATAAATTTATCTGTTTCGCAAATGTTGGCAAATCAAAAAATCAGTTTTGCTACAAACGCTCGAGTAAACGGCAGGAGCAGAAGCAACTCCTTCGGAAATAAGACGAAATTCACAAAAATTTGAAAAGCAATTTTCGTTAATTTCTTCTTATTTCTCGGAGTTAAACACTTCTGTCCCAGCCTCTCTCGCATAAACGGCGTCTAAAAGTCAGTTTTTTCGAAAATTTCAAAAAAAGGTTGGGACAAAAGTAAGAAATACTTTTGTCTCGACCTCTTTTTTGTATTCTTCTGTTGATTCGTGGAACATTTTTTTAATTTTGCTTAATTCTTATGGATATTTCATATTTTTCTGTTATATTGAGTAAGCAGTTTGAAATAAAGGAGAAAACAATGAGTATATTTGATAGTCACGACTACTGTACATGTACAAGTAGCAAGAATATTCATACTGAATTTAGCGATCAAGGAAGCCTAAGTATTTGTGACCATTGTCATAAATTAATCAAAGATTCATTTAAATCATTTGAAACTTATACAAAAGAAAGCTTCGTCGGAGATTTCTATAATTAAGTAAAAATGAGGGTAGGATAAAAGTTTTTTTGCTTTTATCCTACCCTCATTTTTAATTTCTGTCCTTTGACTTTTTCACTATTGTTTTAAAGGATACTCTCTTTACAATCCAAGCCCTTGCCCTTTCGCATGATTGTTTTCTGTAAAGTAACTGCCAGAAGACTCTCCTTCTAATTCACCTAATTTTTGTTGGATCTGTTTGATCACTTCTTGGGCATGTTCCGGTTTTTCTACAAAATCAAACCGATCTCCATCGATCTGGATCTTAGGACATACATCAAAATCTTCGTACCATTGATCATATCGCTGATTCAATGATTCATAATATCCATATAGCGTTTCATCACTTTCAAGTTGTTCGTACGTACGACCACGTTTTTTGATCCGTTCCAACATCGTATCTAATGATACTTTGATATGGACCATCAAATCTGGTCTTTTTTTCGGTGCCACATCATCTAGTTCATTCAACATAGTATCTAGTAAATGGTCGTATTGTTGGACTTCGATATCTGTTACACGTCCTAAATCAGCATTCAAATGGAAGAGTAAACTATCTTCATAAATTGAACGATCCAATACATTGTCATCATTCACTAATGCCTTCTTCATGGCTAGAAATCGCTTATTCAAAAAAAAGATTTGTAATAAAAACGCGTATTGTTCCGGATTAGAATAAAAAAGCGGTAAAACTTCGTTATCCTCTACACTTTCATAAAATGGTTTTGAATCAATTTCTTTTGCAAGCATATCTGTTAAACTGCTTTTTCCTGCGCCAATTGTTCCTGATATCAATATCACTGACATACAATCCTTCCTTTTCTATAAGTATTCGCCAACATATGCTGTTACAGGTAATTTTTCAAAATCATAGTTGCGAATTTCATCTACTGATTTCAAATAAGTGTGCAAGCTCTGCGTGATCATCAAATTCGTTGGAACTGTTTCTTCCTGAAAGACGATCATTGGTTTGTTCATCATCGTTGCAGCTCCTATTTCGTAAGCTGTACCTGGATCAGTTGATTGGTGTTCATAGTCTAAAATAGCAACGACAAAATCAGCCGCAGTTAATTCTTCCATATCTTTTTCGTAGACTTCTTGAGCCCAGCCTGCTGTAAACAATTCATAATTGCTTTCTTGATGGTGTCGTGGCGAATAAAAGCTGCTCACCGTTTTATTTTCTTCCAATGCCTTTTCGATTTTACTTACACGTTCGATTTGTTCCTCTGAAAAAAATGGGCCTGCTAAATAGATTCGACTCATTATTTTGCCTCCTTCAATAATGTTGATAATCCAGTTGTTTCTTCTCGTAATAGATCCACTAGCTTTAAGGGATTATTTGAAAAAAAGATCCGATTTAACCATTTTGCATCCATAAAGCCTTCTTTGGCAAATGTCTCTAGCAATGTTTGCAATCCGCTATAGTAGCCGCCGATATCCAAAATCCCGATTGGTTTATCTGGCGTGAGACCGATAGCTATCCAAGAAAGGAGTTGTGAGAACTCTTCCAAAGTGCCTAATCCCCCAGGAAAAATCAGTACAGCATCGCCTTTTTCAAAGAGCAATACTTTCCGTTCATCGATTGAATCTGTCGGAATGAACGTTGTAACTTCTTCCTTAGGAGTTTCTAATTCGAAAAGTCCGGTAGGATAGATCCCTGTGACTTTTCCATTATTTTCTAGAACGGTTTGGCTAAATATACCCATAATGCCGGAGTCCGAGCCACCATAAACCAATTCAATATTTTCTTGTGCCATATATTTTCCTAACATTTGAGCAATAAATTTGTAACTTTCTTTATTGCCAAAACGGGAGCCGCAAAAAACTGTCAGTTTCAAAAAAAAACACTTCCTAACTCAAAAGTATATCTTTATTCTACTCTTGTTTTTTTAAAATAAAAGACTAGATTTTGTGCTTTTTTAATGGTATAGAGAATACAAAACACTAGATATAGTATTTTAGGATGACATAATTTCCGGATTGCTTTTATGAGCAAATATAAATAAATAACTATGTAAAAAAATATGAAACGACTTTCTTCTAGAGAAAACTATGCTTTCACTTCATGCGTCAATAACATTTCTCATTCTAATGTTTTCTTTCATTTTTGCGAAATAGTTGATTCCTGATTTTTTTCAAATGTTATGTTTCACTAATAGAAAATGTTTCGCTGCTTTTTTACAAAATCTCCTTTTGATACACACTGGTACTTTTTCCAAAACAATGAGTCACCTGTAGAGTTAGTATCGCTCAATTTTTCAAGAAAAAAGCCGAATCACTCAAAAATCCAGCGATTTTCAAGTGATTCGGCTTTTTTCTTGAAACCTATTTTTTGTTATTGTTCTAACGATCAACTATGCTTGAATGCCCCCGTGTATAATTGATAGTATTCTCCTTGTTGGGCAATCAACTCATCATGTGTTCCTCGCTCAATGATTCTTCCTTGATCCAATACCATGATCGCATCCGAATTTCGTACCGTAGATAGACGATGCGCAATGACAAAAACAGTCCGGTCTTTCATCAAGGAATCCATTCCTTTTTGGACGATCGTTTCCGTGCGAGTGTCGATACTAGATGTGGCTTCATCAAGGATAAGTACTGGCGGATCAGCTATAGCTGCTCGAGCAATAGAAAGTAACTGTCGTTGTCCCTGAGAAAGAGAACTGCCGTCATCGCTCAACTCTGTATCGTAGCCATTAGGTAATTGACGAATAAAATGATCTGCATTGACTAACTGAGCGGCCTCGTAGATTTATTCATCCGTTGCATCAAGTTTTCCGAAACGGATATTTTCTTTGATCGTTCCAGTAAATAAGTGTGTGTCCTGTAACACGATTCCTAATGAGCGACGAAGAGATGACTTTTTGATCTGTTCGACATTGATACCATCATAGGTAATCGTTCCTTTTTGGATATCATAAAACCGATTGATCAAGTTCGTGATCGTCGTTTTACCCGCACCAGTCGCCCCAACAAAAGCAATCTTCTGTCCAGGCTTTGCAAACAATTGGATATCATGGAGAATCACTTTATTCGCATTGTAACCAAAAGTCACCTGATTGAAACGAACATCCCCTTTTAGTTCAGTATAATGTACCGTACCTTGCTGTACGTCTTTCCAAGCCCAAACCCCAGTCCGAGTTGCGGATTCGCGGATTCGTCCATCAGAATCTTTCTCAATGTTGACCAACTCGATCGTTCCATCATCTTCTTCTGGCTGTTCATCCAATAAATCGAAAATCCGTTGTGCGCCTGCTAAAGATAAAATAATCGCGTTGAATTGTTGCGAGATCTGTGAAATAGGCATCGTGATACTTTTCGTAAATTGAACAAATGAAGCAATACTTCCTAGTGTTAATGCTGTAACGCCAGTGATTGAAAAAATAGCTCCAATCACAGCTGTTAGAAGGTACGTGAAGTTTCCAATATTTCCCATGATGGGCATCAAAATATTGGCATACGTATTGGCCTTAGTCGAATTCAACTTTAACTCATTGTTCAATGTAACAAAACCTTGGATTGCTTGCGGTTCATGATTAAAAACTTTGACTACTTTTTGCCCTTCGATCATTTCTTCCACGTAACCATTTACAGCGCCTAAAGATCCTTGTTGTAAGGAAAAATACTTGCCACTCTTACTTCCTAAAGTCCGAATGATAAAGACCATCAAAGAAACCATGATCAATACAAAAATCGTCATTGGAATATTGATGATCAGCATAGCAATGATAATAGCAGTCACTGTCACCAGTGCAGAGATTGTTTGCGGAATCGATTGACTGATCATCTGTCTCAATGTATCGATATCATTTGTGTAACGACTCATGATATCACCAGTTGGATGCGAATCATAATAGCGAACAGGTAATTTTTCCATATGGGTAAACATCTCATCACGAATATCTTTTAAGATTCCTTGTGACACGGTAACCATCGTTCGATTATACACGTAGGTAAACATTGCCCCTGTAAAATACATGATGCCCATTAAAGTAATGATTTTTAATAGTGGACCAAAATCTGGATTTTCTTGTTTTGACAATGGTTCAATAAATCGATCGATCAATTGTTTCATAAAACTGATTCCAATAGCATTCGTTGCCGCACTGATCACGATACTAAAAAACACAACGATCAAACGAAGACGATATTTCAGTGCATAGGAAAAAATTCGTTTCAACAATTTGACTGGACTTGTTTGTAATTGATTATTCCTCACTGATTCGCCCTCTCTTCACTTGTGATTCATACACTTCTTGGTAGATTTGGTTCATCGCTAATAATTCTTCATGCGTGCCGATCCCATTGATCTTTCCTTCATCTAAAACGACGATTCGATCTGCATCTTGGATCGAAGAGATTCTTTGTGCCACGATGATTTTCGTAATGTCGGGGATTTCTTTCATCAAAGACTGGCGGATCATACGATCTGTTTTCGTATCTACAGCACTTGTTGAATCATCCAGAATCAATACTTTAGGATTTTTCAACAGTGCTCTCGCAATCGTCAACCGTTGTTTTTGACCACCTGAAACATTGGTCCCACCTTGATCCAAGACCGTTTCATAGCCATCTGGAAACTCATTGATAAACCCATCTGCTTGTGCTAATTTAGCGGCATGCCTTACTTCTTCTAAGCTCGCATGCTCATTGCCCCAGCGAAGATTTTCAATGATCGTGCCTGAAAACAGTGTATTCTTTTGAAGAACCATTGAGATCTGATCTCTTAGGGTCACTAGATCATATTCCTTTACATTTTTACCACCTACTAATACTTCTCCAGTAGAAGTATCATATAAGCGTGGGATCAGTTGGATCAAGGAAGTTTTCCCACTTCCTGTCCCCCCCAATATACCAATCGTCTCACCTGAAGCAATTTGTAAGTTGATCTGGCTTAAGTTGGGTTCTGCTGCTTGTGGATTATAACTAAATCGGACGTCTTTAAATTCGATTGCTCCATTTTCAAGTTCTTTCAGTGCATTTTCTGGGCTAGTTAATGTGCTTTTTTCTGTCAACACTTCTGAAACACGTTCAACGGAAGCTTCGGAAATAACGATCATGACAAAAATCATTGAAATCATCATCAAACTATTCAAGATCTGCATCATATACATGATAAAACTCGTTAACTCACCAGCAGACATCATATCTCCAACAACATACTTTGCTCCGAACCAATAGACAACAAGCAATGTACTGTAAATGGCAATCTGCATGATTGGGCTATTCAGTGCAATGATCTTCTCTGCTTTCATAAAAATCTTTTTGATCTCATCCGAAGCATGTTTGAACTTGTCGATCTCTTTTTCTTCACGGACATATGATTTAACGACACGGACACCATTGATATCTTCTTGAACGGTCTGATTCAAACGATCATATTTTTTAAACACCTGAAGAAAATAAGGGTGGACTTTGTAAACAATCCCAATCAAAATAACTGCGACTACTGGGATGATGATCAAAATGTCTAATGCTAATTTGGTATTGGTATAGGAAGCCATCCCATAGGCAAAAACAATTGTGAATGGGGCACGAATAATTGTTTTCAGAACCATTTGGAAAGCATTTTGGATATTCATGATGTCAGTCGTCAAACGAGTAATCAAGCTTGAGGTTGAAAACCGATCAATATTCTGAAAAGAAAAGCTTTGGATATTTTTATAAATATCTTCCCGCAAATTCCCTGCAAATCCAGCAGAAGCGTCTGAGGAGAATTTCCCTCCCAATACGCCAAATAACATTGATAGACTAGCAACCAAGCACATAAGCAGACCTATCTTGACAATGTAACTGATATCTTTTGTTTCAAAACCGCGATCAAGTATCTTTGCCATCAAAAAAGGGAGCATGACTTCCATAGATACCTCCAAAGCCATGAAGATCATCGTAAATACAGCCGGTTTTTTATATTGTCTTAATGATCTTCCTAATGTTCGATACATTCCATCTCTCCTTTCTGATAACTCATACTATCGTTCATCAACTCATAGATTCGTTTGATTGTTCGAATCGTCGTATCCATATCTTCAATAGAAATTTCTTGTAAAATTTCTGCATTTTGCTCATGGAATCCAGAAACATCCTTACGATAAAGAGCCAAGCCTTTATCGGTTAAATCAACATTGATGATGCGCCGATCTTTTTTATTTGTTTGTTTTTTCATATACCCTAGTTCTTCTAAGGTTGCGACATTTTTTGTCACACTCGGTAGAGTTCCTTTGATTGCTTTAGCGATATCACTGATTTTCACAGTGCCATTTGTTTCTTTCAAATGATAACAAGTTTTCAAAATATAAATATGCCTTCGCTGCAGTCCATTTGGTGGTGTAGGCAAAAATTCAGTCGTTCGTTTCGCAATCATACAAGCACCCAAATAAGCCTCTGATCGTTCTTGATCCATTCTATCACTCCTTTATCGCTCAAAAATAATTACTTTAGGTAACTTTTTTCTTATTATAGTAGACCTTACGTAAATAAAAAAGCTTTTTATGTATAAACATGCAATAAAAAAGCAAGGCTTTCCACCATACAAAAGATGGTAACCCTTGCTTTTTTTTATTTTATTTACTTGGTAAGCAATTATGAACGTTTGGTCGTTTTCCCCTTAACGCCTAGCATACATGATCATTTTTCCTTTTGATCAACGATAGAAAACAACCAAATAATGATTGGCTGAATGCCACTTACACGAGGTCATTCATTATCCTGAAAAGATCCATACACACAACCAGATGAACTGCATCAACGTATCTACCTTCTGGCCGCCATTTGATCCTTGCTAGATACTCTTATCCTCAGGTGTATTTATTGGATAAAAAAAGGATTGGACACGCGTTGCCCAATCCTTTTTTGACACAGCAAATAAAACGCATTCATTTTGTTTATTTTTTCTCTCCAAAAGGCTAGATTTCTCCTCTAAGATTCGATACAATAAACGAAGTCGATGGTTTCCATTGACTATGGCAAACTTGACTGGTCACTGTGTATGACTTTTCAAGGCCTCTGTTTCTAGCTGCCACTAGAAATGGAGGCGCCTTTTTTATTTAGCTGTTTCTATCTGTCATTTATGATACTGATCACTTGAACAGTAGTCAAGCGAATCCAAAAAATCACAAAAAACTGTTCTGTTTTTCCACCAACTTTTTGTAGAAAACTTTTTTTATTTAGTATATATCCTGAAAAATAGTAATTTGACAACTTTTCTGAACAATAAAATATCTATATAATTAAAAATAATTAATTACCATTATTCAAAAAACACCCATCAGAACAAGGCAGAATAGCCCATCTTGATGGATGTCTGTGTCCGTCGACTGTTTCTTTTATCTGATCAGATCCACATCTGGTGCATCTAACAATTGTTGGACTTTCTTTCTGGTAGTTAAAGGAACATCACCTTGGATAGCATGTGCAAGTCGTGCATTTGCCAAGGCAAACTCTACAGTTCGTGAAAGTGCCCATTTTTCTGCATACCCCAATAAAATCCCTGCTGCGAATGCATCGCCTGCACCAATTCGATCTAGCACAAAAAGATCGTACAACTCTGTCTCTACAGCTTCTTGTGAAGTAATCAAATAACCACTTAATCGTTTGTTTCCCCCACTCACCGTCCGTTTCGTTCCTGCAAACCATTCAATCCCATAGTAATCTAGGAAAGAACGAATATATTCGTTTGGCGTTTCGGCCTCAGAAAATTCAGACTGCCATTCCATCAACTCCGTCAAATCACGAATCGAGCCTAGTAAAAGTGTACAGTAGGGAAGAATCTCTTCATAGCGTTGTTTCAGCACCGCTTTTTTATCTTTTTCCTGATTTAAACTAGGACGGAAATTAAAATCAAAACAAACTTTTTTCCCTTGTTCATCTGCTTTTTTTGCCAAAGCAATTGCTGTTTGTGCTGAGAGATCAGTCAAACTTAAACTGATACCGCAGATATGCACAAGATCAACTGCTTCAATAAATCCATCTAGTTGATAATCCCTTTTTTCGGCTAGTCCAAAAGAGCTATGCTTCCGATTTTGATACGTTACCTCAGTTGGACGAATGCCATACCCCATTTCCGCAAAATAGGTCCCGATATGCTGTTCTTTTTGAATAATATAAGTGGTATGGACGCCTAACCCTTTTAAACTGGCTAACGCCGCATCACCTAGCCGATTAGCAGGTAATGCAGACAGCAAATAACTTTCAATGCCAAAATGCGCCAAATTTCCTACAAGATTCACGCCGGTCCCTGTATAAGACATTCGAAGTGTATGTGTTTGTTCTAGCATCAAATATTCAGGTGGTGTCAATCGCAGCATCACTTCACCAAATGCACCAATTTTCATTTTTTCACCTTACTCTACGATTTTTTTTGTGATCTCCAATAGTCTGCGAACATCCTCAGGTCTTGTGTTTCCAGTAGTCGGATCAATGATGGAGCTATAGATATGAGGAATGATTTTTTTTACCCCTGCATCAACTGCGATTTGAACGATTTCTTCAAAATTCTCTAAATCGATGCCACCAGTTGGTTCTAAAGCAAAATCATAAAGCGCACAGGCTTGGGCTACTGCTTCATATTCTTTCTGATGTTCTAATCCCTTCATAGGGAAATATTTGATCGATGTTCCTCCCATGTCTTGCAAGAGGCGAATCGCCGTTTCGATCGTTACCACCCCCGCTGTTCCTTGTGAACTTAATGGTCCTGTGGCAATATTGACATATCCTTCTTTTCCTGTCGGAGAAACTAGCCCGTTAACGACTGTCTCCGACTGTCCTAAGACAGCTCGTGTTGCCCCCACACCTGTAAATACTTGATTGACATGTTGCGGTTGCAAGACTTTGGCTAATCGAGTGACCATCTGACTTTGATTCGGGTCTCCTGCCCCCAAACCAATTGATAAAGCATTATTGGTAGCTTCTTGATACTGCTTCATTTCTTTGATTGCCGCTTCATCATTCGGATAATTTTTTGAAAGCACCCCTAACAGAATGTGTCCTTCTGCTGCTTCGTAGCATTCTTTTGCATTTTGGAGCGAATTTGCCAAGACATTCAAGCAAATCTGATCTTTTAAATAATTGGGTGTTCGTATCATTTATACTCTCTCCTTCACTATTTCCTTCAGCCGTTGAATGATTTTTTTCATCTCTGTTTGATCGACCGAACGGATATCAAATTCAATGATGCCATTATTTGCTTGATATTCTCGGGTATAGATTGCTGGATTTTGTTCTTTTAACTCACTGATAACTGTTTTTGCAGATTTCCCTGTGACCTTCACACTTGCACGATAGATTTCTCTTCCAGCTGGGTCTTGCACGATTTTTGCGTCAAGATGTTCGATCTTGTTCAATTCTTCTATAAATGGTTGCAATCGTTTTTTCATTGATTCCCCTGATTCACTCCCATTTTGCAAATAATCCTCGACTGCTTGAGTAAAACCAAGGATGTTTTCTTTCCCGATTTTCATCGAACGACCAATCCCTTTTGATTGCATACGTACCCACGGCACATAAGGATTTTTTCCAATGACCATACCAGCGCTAGGTCCTTCGATTGCTTTTGCGCCTGAATAAATAACTAGATCTGCGCCTAATTGTGTATATTTCAATAAATCTTCTTCCGCTGCGGCATCAACGATCAAAGGCAAATCGTTCTTCTTTGCCACCTCGACTGCTTCCGAAATAGTCAGCATACTCTTTTGTACGGTGTGATGGCTCTTGATATACAAGATTGCCGCTGTTTGTTCTGTGATCATCATTTCGATGTGTTCAGGTGTACACATATTTGCATAGCCTGCTTCAACGACTTTCCCACCACCTTGTTGCACCATCAACTCCACAGAAGTACCATAATCAACATTGTGTCCTTTTGGCAAAATGATTTCTTTTTTCTTGATGGTAGCTGAATAAGGGTGATATACATGAGCCAAACTACCTTGCCCAATGACTGCGGCAATGGATTGCGCAATGCCGGCTGAAGCAGAAGAGACGATTTGGACATCGTCTACGTCTAAGAGTTGAGCTAAGTAACCTCCCGTTTTTTCACTAAGGTCAGCCATTTCAAAAAAATGTGTACCACCAAAACGTTGGGCCTCAAGAACAGCTTCTGAAACTTTCGACACACCCAACACTGTCATTCTTCCTGAAGCGTTAATGACTTCTTTTAGATTGAATTTTTCATTACTCACACTCATATTTCTTTCCTCCAATAATCGTGTACACTGGTCTGATTTGTTCCGTTATCATTCGTTGGTTGCCGTTTGAATCAGTCACTGTTTTCTTTTGGTCTCGCCATTCAAATATTGTGAAATCAGCATCGAAACCTTCTTCGATCTTCCCTTTTTTTCTTAACTGAAAATTTTCAGCAGGGGCAACCGTCACTTTTTCGATTATTTCAGGCCATGTATACCCAATCAAGTGCAACTTTTCCATTATCGTTGCTAAATCATAAACAGGACCATTTTTACGATTTTTGATATAGATGTCAGTACTGATCGAATCTGCCTTGACTCCTTGTTCATACGCTTTTTCAGCTACCTCAAAATTAAAACTATCTGTCCCATGTCCAATATCAAAAATGATTCCCTTTTCTATTGCTTTTTTAACAAAAGGCTTGATTTTTTTCGTCTGTTGATCCATGATCCCATTTGCTTTTCCGTTAAAGCAATGCGTCAAGACATCTCCGCGGTCCAGTCCATCTAAAATTTCAGATAAATGTGGTGGAGCAGAACCAATATGGACCATCAAGGGTAAATTTTGATTTTCTTGTTGGATTTTTTTTGCCATATGAAGTGGGATGATCCCATTTTCTCCCACAACTGTTTTACTCATTCGTGCTTTGATACCTACAATAAAATCAGGAAGTTCTGTTAATTTTTCTTTCACTAAGTCACTTTGGATCTTTGTCAGATCCGCTAGTTCGTCTTGTTTGATGATTCCCCATTTTGAAATATTCAATAGTGCGTAGACATTGGTTTTTGCTTGTTGGGCATGTTCATAAAATTGACTGATATTTTCAGCACCAGTAGTTCCTGCATCAATGACTGTTGTCACACCTTTCATTATCCCAATTTGGTCAGGATAATCATAGTAAAGTGTCATTTCTTCATAACAATGCACATGATCATCGATCCAACCAGCAGATAAATACTGATCAGGAGCTAAGACTTCTTCTCTTCTTCCTTTTTCACGAATGGTCGGAGCAATTTTTTTGATTTTCCCATCTTCAATTCCAATATCCATTATTTTTCCTGTTACTGTATGAGCTTTTCTGATTACCAAATCAAACATTATCGCGCCTGCTTTTCTATAAATTTAAATTTTGACCACGGATGAATAAAATCAAGTAAGATTTTTTCTTCCGGAATGATCGAACCGACTTTGTTTTTTCTTGAATCACTATGCGGTTCTAAAACAATTTGCAATTCATTCTTATATTTGCCAAAGCTGTCGTTTCCGATAACAACGTCTCCTCGTTGAAATTCAAAGGTTGTATCATGGGCAGGATTGCTTTGTCCACTATACTTTTTACGCACTTCTGTCGAACGAATCACTTGTTCCGTAATATCTCCTCGTCTAACATGCTGTTCATTCAACATGATTGCTCGCTCAACTTCATTTAATCCAGATACAAATTCGGCCGTAAACGTTGTTTGGTAACAATCCAGATTTCCTAAAGCTTGTAGTTCTTCTTCTGAAGCATAGGCATTCCCAATGATCACATCATCGATCAAATTGGTAGCAAACAGATGCTTCGCCGCCGTTTCTACCGCTAAATGTCGGTGCATTTCCAATGTCGGCAACCCATCATTGATATCCCATGGCCCGATCGTTCCCACCTGTGACGAAATAAAGGCCGCTGTTCGAATTCCATGCTTCTTAAATCGTTCACTACAAGATTGAAAAAAGGCATAGGGTAATCCCGTTCCTTCTTGGGGATAGAAGTTATGACATCCATATAAAAATGGCTGGTTTGCTTGATGACTTAAAATATTTTCCAGATAGGCCACATCATTACTCATATTCAACTCAATTGCTAATTGATAGGGGTTATACGTAAGCAATGCTTCTTTTTTGCCATCGAAACCTAAATCTAAACGGATTCCGTCTGCACCTGTTTCATGGAAAAATCCAAGATCGTCGTAAGAAATATCCAGCTGTTCAAAAATATTCGGTGCGACATCTAAAATCGTTTCAAATCCCAAACTTTTAGCAAAAGTAATCAGCTGACGAAATTTTTCTTTTACGATTTCAGGGTCCTCTGTTACCTCTAACATGCTCATAAAAATACGCGTAAACCCATATTTTTGTGCTAATTTTATATATTCTTTGTCCTCATCCAAATCACTATGATCTGGATAAAGGGACACGCCTAATGAACGCTTCATTTTTCTCCCCCTCTTCTTTACTTACTATGCTTGCTCCTGCGTGATGCCATCCATCATTTTAGCCGCTTCTTCCTTAGCTAGTTCTTCTGCTTCACGAGCCAGCTGTTGTTTTTCAAACACTTTGAAAAATGGATAATAAATTGCCAGAGTGATCAAGAAATTCACGACAACAAGAACTCCTGCTGCCACACTCCAATTGGTACTCATCCACGCGGCAATCGGTGCAGGCATCGCAAAAGGTAATCGTGCCACCATCATCGGTACGACTCCACTTACCGTCAATATATAAGACAAGGTGGTTGTCACTAATGGAGCAACAATAAAAGGAATACCTAAGACAGGATTCATGACGATCGGTGCACCAAAAATCATTGGCTCATTGATATTGAAAAGGCCAGGTAAAATAGATAATCGTCCTAAACTTTTCAGGTATTTTGATTTAGAAAACATAAATAGTACAACTAAAGCTAGCGTTGTCCCAGCTCCTCCGATCTAGACGAACCATTGCAAGAACTGCTCTGTAAAAATATTTGGCATATTCTGAGCATTTGTTCCAGCATTGAATGCATCGATATTTTCGGCAATCGAGATATCCCAAAATGGTCGAATAACTGGTCCCATGATTGCAGGACCGTGAATCCCAAGAACCCAAAAGAAACAAATCAGAAAGACAGTCAACAAGCCGCCAAACAAGCTATTACCAGCTAGTACACCTTTTAGAGGCATCAATAATTGGCTTAGGAACCCATTTAAATCAAATCCCAGCATATGACGCACTACCCAGAAAAAAATCAAGATAACTGCACCTGGAATCAATGCTACAAAAGAATTCGTCACTTCTGGTGGTACACCATCAGGCATTTTGATCGTAATCTTTTTCTCAATAAAAAAACGATAGATTTCAACAGAAACAATTGCTGTAACGATAGCGCCAAATAATGAACCAGAACCTAAATTCGCAATATTGATATAACGGCCAGCCGTAACCCCTTCCAAATCTTCGACTACTCGAAGCGTTGGCGCTGCTACAATCAGAAAGGACATCAAAGCTAAAATACCTGCAGTCAAAGAATCCAGTTTATAACTTTTGGCTAATGATGATGCAATGCCAAATGTAGCATACAATGCAAGGATTCCTACTGTATAACAAAAAGGAATATCCAATATTTCACGATACGGTTCAATGACTGCTGCTACTGATTCGATGGGGATATTCAGTAAAATGGTGAAAAACGAACCGACGATCGTTAGCGGCATGGTGGCAATGATCCCTTTTCTAATTGCTGTCATGTGTCGCTGAGTACCGATACGATTGGCAACCGGCATGATTCTTCGCTCGATGATCCCTACAAATTTATCCATTTACGCTCACTACTTATATAACATTATAATGTTTACGCATTGATAGTAGCATAACTACCTTCAAATGTAAACGTTTTTCATAATGTTTAAAAAAAGAAGTTGACACTAGACTATAGCATACCTGCCCCATCACCTACAAAATGGGCCACCCAGCTAGTCCTTCACTTGGGTGTTTATCCAGATTATTTTCTTATAGTGAAATAAATATCCCTGCCTAACAAGTGAACTTTCCTGAGAGATAAGAAATACTACTCAGATCTATCCACTTATTAAGCAAAGTATTTATTGCTAGACATTATGTTTCATAGTCAATATGATAAGGATGTAAATCTGTATGATAGATTGCTTCTGAATATTCAAGGATTTCTCCTTGTTGATTGGATGATCGACGAATTCTCTTTATGCCAATTTGTGCAGATGTCTTTAAGATTTCTTGCTCTTCCTCGCTGAGAAAAATAGCAGAAAAATCATCTGAAAATACATCTATGTATTCTCCTTTTTGCGTCAGCAATCGATAAAGGGATTCTTCGTCAAATTCCTTGCGTTTCACTCTGATCATCTCACTCGGCAAATAATGGATAAAGTAAATATAGGGCTCATCATTCAAATAATATAAGCGCTTAAATCGAGTAGCATGCGAACCAAAATAACCATACAACGGATCATCTTTTTTTAAAGCAATTTTTTTTAACTCTAGTGTTTCTTTTCGAACTTCATATTGTGAATTTTTGAGAATTTGCGTAAAACTTGCTGCTTTTGACAATCGATTATACGGGCGATTACTTAGGACCGTAGTTCCTCTACCACTCTTCTTTTCAACATACTCATCTGCCGCTAGTAATTCAATTGCCTTACGAACAGTTATTTTGCTCACTTGAAACAATTCCTCTAGCTCATTTTCAGTAGGCAACATCGTGCCAACTGGATATTTCCCTGAAAAAATATCCTCTTTGATCTTATCTGCAACTTCTAAATATAATACACGGGTTCTTTTCATGGCGTCACCTTTCGTTTTGCTGTTACTAAAAGAATAGCATAGATAAAATAAAAAAAGAATATAAAAGATAAGAGAGGTTATGAAAAGCATGGTTTGACCTGAGCAATAATAAAGGGTGAAAAATAAAAAAAGAGTGTGGAACAAAACTAAAAATCAGTTTTGCCACAGATTCTCGAACAAACGGCGGCCAAAAGTCAGGTTTTTCGGAAATTTCGAGAACCTAAACGACTTTTGTCTCGACCTCTTTTGACTCACATCATTTGCTTATCTACTTTTTGGAATAAAGCGAACTTGCTTTAAACAAAGAGAGTAGTTTTTGAAACTTCCATTTTACGTATCAGAATGAATCGAGGTTGGGACAGAAGTGTTTAACTCCGAGAAATAAGAAGAAATTCACGAAAATTGCTTTTCAAATTTTTGTGAATTTCGGCTTATTTAAGAAGGAGTTACTTCTGCTCCCACCATATATTCGTTTTTAAAGAATGAGACAAAAGTGTTTCTTACTTTTATCCCACGCTTCCTTCTACAACTTTTCCCCATTTGAGGCGATAACTTCTTTGTACCAATCAAATGACTTTTTCTTTGAACGGTCCAAAGTTCCCTTGCCTTCATCGTCTAAATCCACATAGATAAAGCCATAGCGTTTACTCATTTCACCCGTTGAAGCACTGACCAGATCAATACAGCCCCAAGGCGTATATCCCATAAGTTCAACACCATCCGCTACTGCTTCACCCATTGCTTCGATATGGCGACGTAGATAATCGATTCGATAATCATCATGGATACTTCCATCTTCTTCGACTTTGTCGATCGCACCTAGGCCATTTTCCACGATGAACAATGGCTTCTCATAACGATTGTACAATTCGTTTAAAGCAATTCGCAACCCTTCCGGATCAATCTGCCAGCCCCACTCACTAGCTTCTAAAAATGGATTTTTCACACCACCGAGTAGGTTACCCGCTGATGTTGCCGCTGTTGGATCGGTTTCATTGATTGCTGTCGACATATAGTAGCTAAACCCGATATAGTCCACTGGATAAGCTTTTAATAAGTCAAAATCTTCTTTTGTCTGTTCTAATTTTTGACTATCTACACCATATTTTTCATAGGTACGCTTCGTGTAGGCTGGATACTCTCCTCTGACTTGTACATCTGTACAAAAGAAATTGAATTCTTGATTTTGGATCAATGTTGCGACCTGATTGATTGGATTGGCGTCAATGCTATACGTAGTTGCGTAAATGATCATGCAACCTACTTGGATATCTTTACGTAATTCATGGGCGATTTTTACTGCTTTACTACTTGCTACAAATTGATTGTGCCATGCTTGGAAGATATTTTGATACTCACCCGCACCATTGCTTTTTACCAATCCTTGGCTCAATGCCGGAAAATGGAACGCTGAATTGATTTCATTGAAGGTCATCCAATATTTCACCTTACTACTGAAACGTTCAAGAACTGTTCTGGCAAATCGTTCATAAAAGTCGATCAATTGGCGGTTCTTCCACCCCCCATATGCTTTAGCTAGATTTAGAGGCATTTCATAATGGGAAATCGTGATTACTGGTTCGATCCCATAGCTTAAACATTCATCAATTACTTGCTCATAAAAAGTAAGACCAGCTTCATTCGGTACTGATTCATCCCCTTGAGGAAAGATTCGTGTCCAAGCAATCGAGAAACGGTAACATTTAAAACCCATTTCAGCGAATAACGCGATATCTTCTTTAAAACGATCATAATGATCGATACCTTGATGATTCGGATAGTTATAGTTTTCTGGATCGATCGTCCAGTCAAATGTTTCGCTACCGATAATCTCAAAGCGTTTTTTCCCACCAGGCATTGCATCTGCCACAGATAATCCCTTGCCATCACGATCATAGGCGCCTTCTAGTTGATTGGCTGCTGTTGCGCCGCCCCATAAAAAATCTTTTGAAAAACGTGTTGTCATCCTTACTTCCTCCTTATTTTACAATCGCTAGAAAATCTTCACTAGCAATGATTTCTTCTTGATCAAACTCTAAAACATCGGCAAAATGATCTGTATTCGTTACAACGATTGGCGTAATCACACTATAGCCCGCCTTTTTGATCGTGTCGATGTCGAAACGGACAAGTAAATCGCCTGTATGAACAGTATCTCCTTGTTTCACAAATACTTCAAAGCCTCTGCCTTCAAGTTCGACTGTGTCCATTCCGATATGCATCAATAACTCGATACCATCTGTGGTAGTGATCCCTACTGCATGACCCGTTGGAAAAATCGTCGTGATCACTCCATCTGCCGGAGCAAGCAAGTCACCATTTTCTGGTTCGATTGCAATCCCTTTACCCATCGCGCCAGAAGAAAAGACTTTATCGGGTACTTCACTTAGAGGTAAGACTTTGCCGCTCAATGGGCTTTTTAGATTATGACGAGCTGTTCCAATGGAGTCCCCAGCTGTCGTTTGCTTGTTTCCTTCTAGATTTTCGTCTTGTGCAGATTCATCAAAACCAATAATCAATGTACCTACAAATGCTAAGATAAATGATACTGCTGTTGCAATCACTGCCATCATCACACTAGACTCGACTGCTTCATTTGTACTAATAAATGTTGGGATCGTCAATAAACTAACTAATCCGCTAGAAAAAGCTTTGACGCCCGCAAATCCGATCATTGCTCCTCCGATCCCTCCTGAAAGACACGCAACGATGAATGGTTTTTTCAGTGGTAGTGTTACTCCGTAGACCGTTGGTTCAGTAATTCCGAACAGCGAAGTGATCATAGAAGAGATCCCTAATGAACGAAGTTTTGCATCCTTTGTGCGTACAGCTACAGCTAAAGCTGCTCCTCCTTGTGCTAAAATAGCTGGTAAAAGCATTGGCATCAATACATCAAAGCCATATTGTTCGATATTCAAGAACATGATCGGCACAAATCCCCAGTGCATACCAAACATCACGAATACTTGCCATAACGCTCCCATGATAAAGCCTGCGACTAATGGACTAAAGCCATAGATGGAATTGAAAAGACTACCTAGGCCATTACCGATAACCGTCCCGATTGGTCCTAAAACAAGGAATGTGAGTGGAACCATTACTAACAACACGATCATCGGAACAAAGATCATTTGTAAAAATTGTGGAATCACCTTTTTCACTAGTGGTTCAAATTTACTTTGGACCCATACAGCCAAAATGATCGGGATCACAGAAGATGTATAGCCAGATGGTGAGAGAATGACTGGTAAGCTAAAGAAGTCAACAGCGCCACCGGCTCCTGCAAGTTCAGTGATGGCTGGATAAACCAGAGCCATCGCGATCGCCACAGATAGAAATTGATTGGCCTTGAATTTTTTTGCTGCGGTAAATGCTAACATTACTGGTAAAAAGGTAAAAACACCGTCTGCTGCTGCATATAGGATTTGATAAGCACCTGTATCAACGGTCAGCCAACCTAATACGATTGCTAAAGATAGGAATCCTTTCAAAATACCAGCTGCAGCCATTGCTCCTAAAAAGGGAGTAAAGATACTCGAAATGATATCAATGAAACGATTTAATGGATTCTTTGATTTTTCTTCTGTATCCGCATGATCCGCTAGGCCTTGCTCATCTACAATGGACTGGTACACATCCGCTACATTGCTGCCGATCACCACTTGATACTGACCACCACTTTGAACAACTTGGATCACATCAGGATCATTTTTTAGTTCTTGTGTCTTCGCAAGAGATTCGTCTTTCAATTTAAAACGCAATCGAGTCGCACAGTGCACTAAACTGTTCACATTGTTTTTACCGCCGACTGCCTCCCAAACTCTTTTACCAACTGCTTGATTATCCATTTCATTTCCTTCTTTCCATTTATTTTTTATAAAATAAAAAACCTAGATTGAAAAAACGGTCACGCAAAATCTCGTGTCCTTATTTTTTCAATCTAGGTTTTGCCTGCTTTACCAGTAACAATCCTTAAGATTGGGTACTTTGTTTTTCAGTTACTACACGTTGGATATGGATCGTAAGATAAATTTGTTCTGCTACACCCATTGGTTCTTTTTGCGTCTGGACAAGGTACTCATTGATCCGTTCAGAACAGCGAAATGCTTTTGGATACTTGCCTTGGACCAAGGCATAAAGAAATTCATCTTGTTCGTCTGAGCTTTCTCCTTTTAGATATCGTTGCGCAAAAAATTGAAGGTGTGTGATGAGTCGTTGGTAATTCAACGAATCTTCATCGAATACGATCCCAAAAAATTTACTGATGATACTTACTACATCTCGAACCATCGTTGTAGCTGTCATCGTCACTTGCATATCTCCATTACTTTGCTGACTATTGACAAAATGAAACGCAATGAAACCAGCTTCATCCATCGGTAGTGAAATGCCCATTTTTTGCTCAATCAGTTGAAGAACAGCTATTGCTGTTTGGTATTCTTTAGGATAGAATTTTTTAGTTTCAAATAATAATGGATTAGGTAACTCGATCTTTTCTTTTGCACGATTGATTGCATAATGGATATGATCCGTCAACGTCAGATAAATATTAGGAGAAAACGAAACTTGCAATTTTTCTTCGGCAAAATCAACAATGGATTTCACTAGTTCGACTTCCTCCAGCGGCACATCCGCCATCAATTGTTGGAACTGGTGGGTAGCAAAAGAATCCTTTAAAATGAATTCTTTTTGAACGTCATTCTTTGAGATATGGTCACCTGGCTTTTTTTGAAAAGCGATGCCTTTTCCCATACAAATGATCTCTTTACCCAATTCATTTTTAGAAACGACGACATTATTATTCAATACTTTTTCAATGACCATTCTGCTTCGCCCTCTCGAAAAAAATAAAAAAACCTAGAATCCGCCTAACAATGAGCTGAATTCTGGTTTTGCCTGCCGCACAGTAACAATCCATTTCTTATCTGAAATAAGCATAACATCCTTTTTTCAACTTTGCAACCCCTTTCATCACGTTTTTTATTTTTTCTTTCAATAGAAAAAAACACTCTTACTATATTCAAGCAAGAGTGTCTGTCATTTTCATAAAGAACTACTTGGATCAAAAGGTTCGCGTTGGCATATCGAAGGCTTTTTTCATTTCCTGTGTGGCTTCTTTCATCGGAGTGATTTTTTCCAATTCACCTTGAACAACTAAGCGCGTCACTGCGTTCATGTCTCCACAAGTAATCAAGGTAACAAGTTCTTTTCCTTCTTGAACGTTCAGCAATTGTGTGTCTGTTGGGGCAACTTTTTGCTTGAACGTTGCTTTGTACGTATACACGTTGTCCAAATCGACTAAATAGATTTTATCGCCTAATGTTAAATTCTCTAAGGGAGTAAAAAGTAATTCTGGATTGTTTGCACGATGGCTAGCTAAAGCATAATTGCCCTTACCCATCTGCTGATCAGGTGACAAGGTACCAGCACCATAAAGCAGATTGGCATTATCCAATCCTTTGAAGATAGGGATATTGATTGAGACAGATGGTACGGCGATACTTCCAATAACTGGTAGCTCTGTATGGTTCAACTGAGCCTTCAACACACTTTCTGTACTCATGGATTCGACAGCATCAAAATCAAAACTTGCGTCTTTTTCCTTATTTTTATTGATATCTTCTTTCGTCAAGTTTGCAATCGCATATTGATCTCCTGTGTTTTTAACAAAAAAATCTTTGATTTGTTCATTAAAAATCAGCGCCAATCCAATCAGTAACAATAAGAATAGAAGAATATTGATCAGCCATTTCTTTACTTTTCCTTCTTTTTTCACTACCACGCCTCCTTTTCTGCCCTACAGTTCCGTATATTTTGTTCGTTGACCTTTACTTTTTTCTAACGGATATTTCAAACAATTTTTCTTCAACTTTTCTTCGATGATCTCATCAAGATCAAGATTTAAATTATCTGCCAGCATATAAGAATAGATCAAGACATCTGCTAGTTCTTCTTTGATCCGTTCCAGATTGTTCGCTGTTACTTCTTCTGGCTGTTTCCATTGAAACAGTTCAAGCAATTCAGAGGCCTCCAAAGAAATAGAAATAGCCAAGTCTTTTTCATTATGGAATTGTCGCCAATCCCGCTCATCTCTGAATTGATTTACTTTATCCATACTGTTCATCTATCATTCACCTTTTTCTAATACGATCACTGTTTATCATATCATGTTTATGAAGAAAAAAAGAGCAAATTTATTTTTAACATTTTCATTAAATTGAAATTTTTAGTTTCATTGACTAAAAGAATCGTTAATAATTCAAATAACCACCATGTGTATGTAACAAGGTCACTTCATTCCCCGCTTCTTGTTGCCGTTCAATACGTTCTTCTCCCCAAACAGACATTGCAACTAAGATTTCCCGTAATGATTTTCCTTCTTCTGTTAATGAATATTCTACTTTAGGAGGTACTTGATTGTAGACTTTTCGATCAACGATACGATCTTCCTCCAACTCTCGTAATTGTTGTGTCAACATTTTCTGAGTGATCGTTGGTATTTGTCTTTTCAATTCACCTGTTCGTATTGGACCATTCCCTAAATGGCATAGAATAATAGGTTTCCATTTCCCACCGATTACTTCTAAAGTTGCTTCAACGCCGATATGATAGATTTTTTCCATGTTTTTTCTCCTTTTAAAAGATACGCATCAAATAGTAGCACCCTATTGCTTATTTGAAAAGTAAAAATGTTTAAAAATATAAAATACGTGCATTTTATAAACAAAAATTAGAAAACACTCATTAAATTATCCATTAGAAATGCCTCTATCAACAATTATTACTAAAAAGTAACTATCTCACAAAAAAGTAGGTACTTCTTTTTGAGGGAAATACAGACTATATTATGTATTCGTCAGGAAAAAACAAGGAGGATATCAAATGAACAAAAGAATTTCACCCATACTTACATTACTAGCATTAGTTATCAATGCTTTTGCTATCGGCTCAACAGAATTTATCAGCGTAGGCTTGATGCCACTGATCGTTAACAGTTTCCACGTCACTTTGGCACAAGCTGGCTTGACAGTTTCCCTTTATGCAATAGGTGTGACCATCGGAGCGCCATTATTGACCGTTTTAACAGGAAAATGGAATCGAAAATATCTGATGATCGTCATCATGCTTCTATTTATTATAGGAAACCTAGTAGCAGCTTTTGCACTATCGTTTTCTATGCTCTTAGGCGGAAGAATCATCTCCGCTTTAGCCCACGGTCTGTTTATGTCTGTTTCTAGTGTCATCGCGGCAGATGTCGTTGAACCAAATAAACGAGCAAGCGCCATCGCTATCATGTTTACTGGTCTTACTGTTGCCACTGTAACTGGTGTACCTCTAGGAACATTTATTGGTCAACAAACAAATTGGCACTTCACGTTTATCTTTATTGCGATCATAGGGGTCCTAGGCTTGGCTGCAAACCTCTTTTTGATTCCAAAGCACCTACCGATACCTGGGGTTGTAGATCTAAGAGGAATCATCCGTATTTTTAAAAATAAGTTTCTGTTAGGCTCATTCATCGTCACTGCTCTTGGTTATGGTGGCACATTTGCTGCTTACACGTATTTAACACCGATCTTAGAAGATAAAATTGGGTACTCTGCCCATGCTGTAGTTCTTTTACTAGTAGTTTACGGCATCATGGTTGCTATAGGAAATACAATAGGTGGGCATTTTTCAAATAAACAGCCACTGAAATCACTTAGCTTGATGTTCGGACTCCTTTCTCTGTCTCTTGTCTTTTTATTTGTAGCGATCTTGAGTAATCAACTGATTTTGGCAACTCTTGCTACCTTGGTCTTGGGATTGTTTTCATTTATGAATGTTCCTGGATTACAACTCTATGTCGTTCAACTAGCTGAAGAATACACCCCTAAAGATATTACTTTAGCCTCAGCATTCAATATCTCAGCATTTAATATTGGCATTGCGTTTGGTTCATTCGTTGGTGCACAAGTAACAAAATCGATTGGCGTCACTTATACACCAATTTTTGGTGCCATCATTGTCCTGTTAGCAGTATTCCTAGTTCTTCAATTGTTACACATTACAAGAAAAACCTCTTCATTAAAAGAAAAAACAGCAGAATAGCTAGTTATCAAAGAGGTTGGGACAGAAGTGTTCAACTCCGAGAAATAAGAAGAAATGAACGAAAATTGCTTTTAAAATTTTTGTGAATTTCGGCTTATTTCTCGGAGTTGCTTCTGCTCCCGCCGTTTACTCGAGAGTTTGTAGTAGACCTGATTTTTAGATTTGTCCCACATTCTTCAGTTTTGAAACAATATTTTCTCTATACAAAAAAGACTAAAAGAGATATTTTTCGCTATTTTAGTCATATCATTGTGTGAACTAAAAGGCATTTGAAAGATTGCTTTGGCGGAATCAAGCCGAATAATTCAAAAATATGGAAAGCTATTTTCAAATTATTCGGCTTAATTCTTGAAGCAGAGCATCTTTCAAATGCCTCTATTCTTGCAAACTGATTTTCAATTCTTTTACTCCCGTGATCGTCATCAAAACGAGTAAGCTGACTAAATAAATACTGCTTAAGAAGATGATAACGGCTGTTAAATTATAGTGATCCATCAAAAATCCGATCACAATGGAAGAAAATCCACCGACTGCACGTCCTAAGTTCATAATGAAATTATTGGCGGTGGCTCGGATCTCAGTTGGGTATAGGCTGCTGATGATTGCTCCATAGCCGCCGTACATTCCATTGATAAAGTAACCAACAACGACAGCAGCGGCTACTAAACTCCACTGGCTATGTGCCATCACTAGTAAGAATACTGATAGAGAGGAACAGAGCAAAAATATAGTGAATGCGGTTCTTGGCCCTAATTTATCCATGATGATCCCAAACGTCAGCATACCTAAGGACATTCCGACGATCGTACTGACCGTCCATAGTGAAGAGCCAGATACTGATAGTCCTAATTGTGCTTGCATGATCGATGGCAACCAGTTCATCAAGCCAAAATAACCCGCGATTTGGACTGTTACCATGATGCTTAGACCGATTGTTTGCCATGCAAGATGCTTTGTTTCAAAGAGATGACTCAGTTTCGTCGTTTTACCAGTAGCTCTTGTTTTTTGAAAATCCTCTGGTTCTTTTAAGCCTCGGCGAATGACCAAGACCATCAATACAGGTAGCACCCCGATAACGTATAACATTTTCCAACCCAACCAAGGAATAACAACAGCAGCTAAAATCGCAGCCAAGGCAGCTCCTACTTGTGCACCGATCCCAGCGATCGAAGAAGCTCTTCCGATTTGTTTCTTTGAGAAACTTTCAGAGATCAAAGACATACACGCCCCATATTCTCCTCCTGCCCCGATTCCTGCAATAAACCGAAAAAGATAGACAAGATAAATGTTTGAAGCAAAGAACATCAATAACGAGGCGATTGAAAAAAGTAGCACCGTTTGAGAAAACACCTTTACTCGTCCATATTTATCTGCCATAAGACCAAAAAAAATACCTCCAACGAGCATCCCCAAATTAGTGATCGTAGCAATCATTCCTGCTTGCGTTCCACTAATATGAAAAGTTGCAATCATTGAAGATAAAGAAAAAGCTAAAAACATGATATCCATATTCTCTAATGCGATTCCTGCTGATGTTGACAATAAGACTTTTCGTTGATACTTCGACATTCCTTTTTACCCCTTTTCCTTGACCCTAAATTGATAAAATCATATATAAAATCCAAGGAAAATGCAAGAACTTTTAGCTTTTTATTACAAAATAACAAAAAACGTTATTTATAAGAGATGCAATTGTTTTTTTATCACTTTTTATTCGAAGTATTAGTCGATCAATCAATGCTTTTATCTAAGATGGATCGTAGCACTCTTTCCCGTAACTCGACTGCATTGATGTTATTCTTTTGCTCATATCCCTGTACAAGTAAATCACAAATATACAGTTGTGAGATTTTTCCTGCTAAAGATCCACCATTCAAAAATTCTTCAATGGCTGTTTGTAGGACAAGGTCTGCTGTTTGCCCAATGGGGGAATGAATATAATTGGTGATCGCTAAGATTTTTGCGCCATTTTTTTTAGCGATTTCTACTGAATCGAACGTATCCTTCGTTTTTCCAGATAACGAGAATGCCACGATTACATCCCCTTCTTTTAGCAAAGAAGCAACTTGTGCTTGAAAATGCGGATCTAAAACAGCCTTTGCTTGGACACCCACACGTAAAAACATACTTTCTAGGTCAAGACTCGTATTTCCACTAGACCCTACCCCAAATATATAGAGATGATTTGCTTCGCTAATTAGTTGAATCGCCTCATCTAATTTTTCTTCATTTAGTAAACGAGCCGTAGAATGAAGAGCTTCAGTTAAATTATTCGCAATTTCATCGTAATATTTTCCACTAGATGGCTGTTCTTTTTTTTGACTAAAATCTTCTTTCGCAATTTCGATTTTCAAATCTGAAAAACCAGAAAATCCTAATTTTTGGCAAAACCGGATGATCGTTGCATCTCCAACTTTGGTTTTTTCTTTGATATCGCTCATCGTACTGTAGATGATTGTTTTTCCAGAAGTAAGAATTAAATCAGCAACTTTTTTTTCGGATTTAGTCAATAATGGATAATGCTCTTTGATCAGATAAATATAATTCATACAAACTCCTTTATAGCAAGTTATTTTCTCCATTATACTCCAAAATAATAAAAAAAACTCCAAAATTATCCAATTTCTACTTTACAGTTATGAAAGCGGGTGCTATATTTAATTCGGAGTTATTATCCAAAAATAATTCAAAATCGGAGTGTTTAGGAGAATGGATAAACAATCATTTTTAGAAGCAATTTCAGGTGGTCTGATCGTGTCTTGTCAGGCATTACCTGGTGAACCATTTTATACAGAGGAAGGAGGTCTTATGCCCTATTTTGCTCTAGCTGCACAAAGAGCTGGTGCGGTGGGCATCCGTGCAAATTCTGTTCGTGACATTTTGGAAATCAAAGAAAAAGTTTCCTTGCCTATGATCGGCATCATCAAAAGGGACTATCCCCCAGAAGCGCCATTCATTACAGAAACTATGCGTGAAGTAGATGAACTCGTTGCTACTGGTGTAGAAGTGATTGCGTTGGATTGTACGCTTCGCAAGCGCCATGACGGGTTATCCATCAATGCGTTTATTGCTCAGATCAAAGAAAAGTATCCTCATCAGCTGTTCATGGCAGATATCTCTACTTTTGAGGAAGGAAAAAATGCTTGGGAAGCTGGAGTTGATTTTGTCGGGACAACGTTAAGCGGCTACACGGAAGAAAGTAAAAAACAAGATGGTCCAGATATCGAATTGATCGAACAACTAGTCGAAGCAGGAATTTGTGTCATCGCAGAAGGGAAAATCCACACGCCAGAACAAGCCAGACAGATCAAAGAACTAGGTGTGGCTGGAATCGTCGTTGGTGGTGCGATTACCCGACCACAAGAAATTGCTGAACGTTTTATTCATGCATTAAATTAGGAGGAGAAAAATGTTTAAGAAATTTTCACAATTAGGCCGTGCATTCATGTTGCCGATTGCTATCTTACCTGTTGCCGGATTACTTTTGGGTCTCGGAGGCGCACTAACAAATGAAAGCGCCATAAATGCCTACCCGATTTTAGCCCAACCATGGCTCCACACGATTTTAAGTATCATGAGCTACGCCGGAAATGCTGTTTTTGCCAATTTAGCATTGATTTTTGCTATTGGTGTTGCTGTCGGCCTTTCAAATGGTGATAAAGGAACTGCTGGTTTAGCTGGCGGTGTCGCTTATTTAGTCTATACTGCGACGATCAGTGGGTTTCTTGAATTATTTTCTGCCAAAGGAGCAACTCTTGATACTGGAGTTGTTGGTTCTATTGCTATTGGTGGAACCGTTGCATTCTTACACAATCGTTATCGAAAAATCGAATTACCGCAATTCTTAGGGTTCTTTGGTGGATCACGTTTTATCCCAATTATTTCTAGTTTAGCTGCAATTATTATTGGTTCCTTCTTTTACTTGATTTGGCCACCCATTCAGAATGGTTTAGTAGTTGCCGGAGAACACATTGCGCAAATGGGTAGTCTAGGAACATTTTTATATGGCTTTTTACTTCGTCTTACTGGCGCTGTTGGTCTGCATCACACGATCTACCCACTCTTCTGGTATACCTCTTTGGGCGGTACAGAGAGCGTAGCCGGTGTCTCAGTATCCGGCGCACAAAATATTTTCTTTGCCCAATTAGCTGACCCAAATCATACTGGATTATTTACTTATGGTACTCGTTTCTTTGCTGGCAGATTTGCAACGATGATGTTTGGTCTCCCTGCAGCTTGCTACGCAATGTATCGTGCTATTCCTAAACAAAATCGTAAGAAAAATGGCGGACTTTATTTCAGTGGTGCATTAACCTCATTTTTAACTGGGATCACTGAGCCTGTAGAGTATATGTTTTTATTTGTTGCTCCGTGGTTATATGTTATCCATGCCTTTTTAGACGGATTATCTTTTTATTTTGCAGACATCTTAAATATTCGAGTAGGTAATTCTTTTTCAGGCGGCCTGATCGATTTCTTATTATTTGGTGTGCTTCAAGGAAATGATAAAACCAACTGGATCAAATTGATTCCTTTTGGACTTGCTTGGGCAGTCATTTACTTTGTCGTTTTCACTTTCTTCATCAAGAAATTCAAAGTTGCTATCCCTGGTATGACGGAAGAAACAGATACCCTTTCTGAACAACCATTGAACAAAAATACGTCACTACACGAAGAAGCTTTAACAATCATTAAAGCTCTTGGTAGTGAAGCAAACATCGAAACGGTCGAAGCCTGTGCCACTCGTTTGCGCGTTGCTGTCATAGATGGTCAAATCGTCGATAAACAAACGATTCAACAATTAGGCGCTACTGCTGTTTTCGAGGTAAAAGGTGGCATTCAAGCTGTCTTTGGTGGAAAAGCTGATTTACTCAGTCAAGAAATCAATCAAATTTTGGAAAAGGATAATTAGGAGGACTTGTTATGTTCAAAATGTTCAAAAAGAAAAAACAAGAAACGATTACCGCTCCCTGCTCAGGAAAAGTGATTCCAATTTCTGCTGTGAAGGACCCGGTTTTTTCACAAAAATTGCTAGGAGACGGCTTTGCTGTCATTCCAGAGGATCAGACAATCTATGCACCACTAGCTGGTCGAGTAACAACGATTTTCCCAACAAAGCATGCCATCAGTATAAAAAGTGACTCAGGAATCGATTATTTGATCCATATCGGTCTTGATACGGTAGAGATGAAAGGCGCACCTTTCACGATCCTTGTAAACGAAAACGAGCAAATCACCATTGACACCCCTTTGGTTGAAGTGGATTTTGATCAGATCATACAAGCCAAAAAAGATCCTGCCGTGATTGTTGTTTTCACAGAAGCAGAACAGATCAGCGAGTTGGTCTTACAAACTGGCGCACTTCTTCATGGAGAACCGTGTGGTACGATCGAGCGAATGAAATAAAGATGTCATCTCCAAGAAAGACCAGTATACTCTGAATCTTTCATATCTCTTTCCCTCAAAAGCCAAAATCAAAAGAAGGCTGATGTTGTTTTTAGTATTTGCCTTCAAAAATAAAACCAAATGAACAGAGGTCGAGACAAAAGTCGTTTAGGTTTGAGACATTGGAGAAAAAAAGTGTGGGACAAAAGTAAGAAACACTTTTATCCCGTTCTTTAAAAAAGAATAAAGGTATGAGCAGAAGCAACTCCTTCTTAAATAAACTGAAATTCACAAAAATTTGAAAAGTAATTTCCGTTAATTTCTTCTTATTTCTCGGAGTTAAACACTTCTATTCCAGCCTCTTTTTTCAAATTTCCGAAAAACCTGACTTTTGGACGCCGTTGATTCGAGAGTCTGTAGCAAACCTGATTTTTAGTTTTGTCCCACACTCGTCCATTTGGTCATTTTTTAACAATAAACTGTTAAATGTGCTGGTAAGATACTGATTTTAACAGGCAGTTTGGCCCCTTCGTCCCCATCGACATTTGTGGCTAATTCCGCGTTGTCTGACAAAGAAACTTCGACTTTTTCACATGCTTGATATGCTAGGTTATCCGTTGATTCGTCCACACCTTTTAATAAATCTGGTAAAGTTTTCAATGTATCAAGGAGAGAAGAATCTTTTAAATAAATCAGATGGAGCTTGCCATCATCAACTTTTGCATCGGGAATCAATGTTTCAAAACCGCCAATAGAGTTGGTCAAGCCAACTAATAACGTACTACTTTCGATTTTTTCTTCCTGACCGTCCACAGTTAAATGGAAAGAATAGGATTGTGTCCCAGCTAATTGCTTGATCCCAGAAATAAAATAAGCAAGTTTACCTAACTTTGTCTTCTTTTCAGGATTGACATCATTGATTGCTTCAGGAATTGTCCCGATTGCTACCACGTTCATAAAATAATCTTCGTTGATTTTTCCAATGTCTAAAGACTTAAAAGAATCGATTGAAAGATTCTCAATCGCCTCTTCTGGTTCTAATGGGATCTCTAAAGCGCGAGCTAAATCATTCACTGTTCCTAAAGGGATAAAACCAAAATTTGGTCGATGTTCCTGTTCAGCGATACCGCTGATTCCTTCATTGACGGTACCATCTCCTCCCATGACAAAAACACTGTGATATCCTTCAATCGTAGCTTCACGTGCAAAGTTTTTCGCATCACCTGCTTTTTTAGTGTGCAAAATAACCACTTCATCAAATATCGTTTTTAATTTTTCATGGGCAAGTTGTTCATATTCTTTTGCTTGCTCTCCTCCGGAACTTGGGTTCACCACTAACAACGCTTTTTGCATAGTATTCTTTCCTTTCTATGGCTTTTTTTCAACTATAGCATAGAAAAACTCGAAACATCTACTTATAGACATTTCGAGTTTCGAGTAATAGTTATCTTATTTTTCTAACAAAAGCATACCCAATGATTCCTACGAGGATCGTTCCACAAAAAGCAATAAAGGAAGATTTTCGTTCATTTGTTTTAGGTAATGATTCCTTCTCAGAATCATCTGAACTTTCTATGCCGATCTGGATTGTATCTTTCGTGTTCCTCTTGCTCGATCATGTGGTATTTGAGTCTGTGATACTTGAGCTTGTTGTACTTGGTTCTGTGGTACTGGAGTCTGTAGTGCTAGAGTCTGTGGTGCTTGGTTCTGTAGTACTTGGTTCTGTAGTACTTGGTTCTGTAGTGCTTGGTTCTGTGGTGCTTGGTTCTGTGGTGCTTGGTTCTGGGTCTTTTTTCGTATTGGTAATCACAAAGGAATTTTCATTACTCGTTACTGTACTGTCAAAGTCAGTTGGGACATTGGTTTCTTGTATACTGTAACTAAAATCTTCACCGTTATTATTATACTTTGGCAAAACTACTTTCTGACCATTTATAGGAACTTCTTTGATCACAGCATGATAACCTTCTTCTTTACTTAAGGTTAGCTCATCAGAAATTTGCCAACTTGATGACTGGGAAACAGTATCTCTGCCCAACAGAAACGTAATTGATCCAGGTATATCCGCAACTTCTACATTTAACCACTTCTTTGTTATATCCAATTCAACTACGGGTGCCTTGATTGAAGGAATCAGAAAATCCAGCAGTTCGCTTTCATTATCAGGCGTCAAAGTTGTTCGGCCATTGCATAAATACCATGTTTCACCTTTAAAATCAGATGATTCAGTATTTATACGCACTTGATAAGTTAAAGTTATTCGTTCATTTTCACCTAATGCTATATTTTCAACTGTTATGATTTGGTTTGTTTCAGTAACTGTCACGTTATCTAAAATATCATCCGCCTTTTCCCACTCACCTTGTCTATTTTTGCGCCAGCCGCTTAACTTATACTGACTAGAATCAAAATTACCAGCTCCTTGAAGTAAAATATTTTCTCCCATAGGATCTGTGATTGTTCCATTAGAAATTGTTTTATCGATTTGATTGGCAATCTCCGTTAGCGCAGAGCCTAAACCACTAAGATTCTCATCCGTTGTCAGATAGTTCTCTGGTTTTGAAGTAATATTCCGTCCAATATACTCCCCTCTGGCTGAAGGGGCTGTTGCTACAGAGTAGCAGTTAAAACCAGATTCCTTTACTGATACGATCGTGCCCAGTGTGGTATCTGTCACTACACTACTATTGACAGGAATGCCATTTGTATCAGTAGAGCTGTTGCTTGTCGTATAGTACTTCTCAGAATCAGTTTGATAATCTTTGATATAATTCTCCGTATGATACCCGTTATAATCAACGATTTCCCCGTTGTTTTGGTATTGCGCTGCACCTTCTACTGGGAGATAACTTCGGTTGGCGCTATTGTCGCCTATATGAATAAATAGCTTTTCAGCTTCCGGTCTACTCTCTTCTAACAGCATCCGTTGGCCTTCGATCAGACCTTTTTGCATGAAAGTTCCAGAATGTGATACGACCTTATTTTTTAAGAAATCTTCTAAATAATTGATATCCGTTGAAAATCCATTTGTTGAATAAACATCACGATTATAAGCAACGATCCCGATTCGGATCATACCATCAGCTAGTGAATCAGCTAGTTCATTTCCAAATACTTGGAGCCCTTTTAGCGCATTCGTCAATTTTTCGCCATTCATTGAAGACGAGTAATCGATAACAAGCACTAAGTCGATTGGTGTATTTACTTGATTCCCTTTCACTGCCAGAGTTACATCAAATAATCCCTGCTCATCAGCCACTTCTTGTACGCTTTTCTTCATATATGCTATATCGGAATAATTGACATACCCTTCCTCATCAAACTTACCATCTGGCGCATTTCCATAATTATAGTTATACGTATTTCCTTCAGTTTTACCATTTTTCAAGTACTCCCCAGTTGTATCCTTTTGATAATTAAATGAATATGTCTCAGCAAAAACTGGTGTACTGATCAAAATCATGAATAAGCCAATTATTCCTACTAGTACTAAATTGGTACTTCTCGTTCTATTAGAAATCATCTTTCTCTCCTTATCTCCCAACTTTTTTATAAACTGATACCTGGAGCCATCAGATATATAAATTTTTACAAAAGTTAGTATAGGCCAATCAACGAAAAGAAAGAGTCAAAAAAATGTATAGTTCAGATACAAAAAAATATTTTTTTTATGATATGATGGCAAAAGAATCAAACATGGGTGAAATTATGTATAGATAGGAGAATCATTTATGGAAATCTTCAACTCCTTCTTTGGTAGCGATATAAAAAGAGAAATTGAGTTATTGCGCTTTTTGTATAAGCAAAATCGTTTTGTAAGTATTGAAGAAATCAGCCATGTTCTCAAAATGGATCGTCGTTCCATTCAGAAATACTACGATTTTCTGGTGCATAGTCCTTTACTTACATATGAAGATAGAGAAAATATTTTAATTAGTAAATATGGCCTCGGTTATAAATTCGTTGGAACAAAGAAAGATTATAAAGCTTTGACAAAACAAGTGCTACAATCAAATCCTTTTTTTGAGTTATTTGAAACACTTTTCTTAGAAAATGAAATCAATCTAGTAAAATTTGCTTATGAGAATTATGTATCTGAATCCACTGTACGAAAGAGACTCTATGAGCTAGAAAAATTACTTGATCCTATTGGTTTTACTTTGAAGAAAAACAAAGGCTATGTCTATCTGGAAGGCAACGAAGCGCGAATCCGTTACTTCATGGTAACTTTTTTTTGGCGAATTTTCTCCGGATTACATTGGCCTTTTCCAAATATCTCAGAAGAAAAGTGCACCCAAATCTCTAGAAATATTTATCAAGCAGCCCAGATAGAAGTCAATGAAATCGAAATAAGAATAACCACTTATCTTTTAGCAACGAATGTTGTCCGATATAGGAAATGCTATCGGATAGACCCAGATACTTTAAGACTGGAACCTCCGCTAACTGGAGGAGACCAACTTCTTTTCTCACAATTGATTGACAAAGATACGCTCATTTTTAAACAGTTGCAAAACGAACTAGATCAACACTATGTATTTGACTCAACAGAAATCAATTTTATTTATTATTGGTTACAGTCAAGTCTCGGTTCTTCATTTTCTGATGAGCAGCTGAATGATTATTTCCCTCACAGTTTTAGTCAATCAAAAACAACTACTGATTTAAAAAAACTGATAATCGCAATTTCTAAAGATAGCGATTTAAAAAAACTCTCAGCTGAAAAGAAACAGTTGATTCTACGTACGATCCTTACAGGCTTTCTTTCAGTTGAACTGTTTGGTGACACTGATCATACTTTGACAGGATATGATATGTATGATTTTGTTTCACAAAATTTCCCTAATCTTTTTATCCAATCAGAAAAAATACTAACAACGCTGAATATTTATGAAGAAGAAAGAAAAAGAAAAGGTTTGGCATTACATGTTGCTACAGCTTGGACGCTCATCTTTCCACCTTCTAAATTTATGAAACCAATCAAAATAAAATTGGAAACAGACCTACCACCTGTTCTCGAGCAAAACATCAAAGAACGGATCGAAGCACCATTCAAAAATTTTTACAACATTGACATTCGATCTAATTTTAACGATGACGAGTACGATCTTTATTTAAGTACTGCTTCTTTGACCGAAACACTTATCGAGCACCCCGTCTTATTGATCAATGCCCAAGTTACTCTCAATGACCTACTCATGATCCAAAAAGAAATCGAAGCAATTTCTCAAAACAACATGTCCCGTATTTGATTAGACAAAGGACATGTTGTTTTTTGAACTTCACACACCATTTGTCCATATTTTCCTTCAATAAGCCTCTTTGACTATCTACCCTTTTTTCTAAAAAATAGAAAAAGTAATTCTCTTCCCACCCTTTCAGTTTGTGTTTTATGCTAAAAGTTATTTGTCACAAACAAACGTTGCGCCCCAACAAATTAACTTTACGGCTCGTTCCCTTCACCTCGTTGGATGTCCGATTTTCATTACGCGAATTGTAAAATTAAGTTAGAAAAG
>NZ_BCQB01000009.1 GCF_001544215.1 Enterococcus durans NBRC 100479 = LMG 10746 | reverse complement strand
CAACGACAGTGTCGGAGCAATCAATACACAAGTCATTCCATTTTTGAATAATCTGCCATTTGTTGATATTAGTGCTATTTCATGGAAAACAGATCCTAATTGGACAAAAGTAGCAATCATCATGGTCCAAGGCTGGCTAGGCTTCCCGTATATCTATGTGATGGTTACAGGGATCTTGCAGTCGATTTCAGAGGATCTATATGAAGCAGCAAAAATCGATGGAGCAAATGCTTGGAAACGTTTTTCAAATATCACTTTGCCGGCGATTTTTCTCGTAGCTGCACCAACGTTCATTACTCAATATACAGGAAACTTCAATAACTTCTCAATGATCTATCTGTTTAATAATGGTGGTCCTGGTAGTGTTGGTGGCGGTGCCGGTTCTACAGATATTCTGATCTCATGGATCTATAAATTGACAACAGGAACGTCTCCACAGTATTCCATGGCTTCTGCGATCACGTTGATCATTTCTGCGATCGTTATCTGTGTCTCCTTGCTGGTGTTCAAAAAGACAAATGCGTTCAATATGGAGGACTAAACGATGAAAAAATTTAATTCAAGCGCAAAATTCCAACGAAGAGTTTCTCATTTTTTTACCTATCTATTTCTTATTCTTCTATCGATCATCATTATTTATCCATTGCTGATCACTGCTAGTACGGCATTCAAATCAGGAAATATTGCAGCATTCAGTTTAGATCTATCGAGTGATTGGACACTTGATAATTTTACTCGGTTATTCAGCGAAACGTTATATGGCACATGGTATAAAAACACGTTGGTCATTTCGATCTTGACAATGGCTATCCAAGTAACGGTGGTGACATTGGCTGGTTATACGTATAGCCGCTATCGTTTCGTTGGTCGAAAATCAAGTTTGATGTTCTTCTTGGTGATCCAGATGGTTCCGACGATGGCTGCATTGACCGCTTTCTATGTGATGGCGTTTCTACTCGGTGCATTAGATCACTATTGGTTCTTGACGATGATCTATATCGGGGGAGGAATCCCAATGAATACCTGGTTGATGAAGGGGTATTTCGATACAGTCCCAATCGATTTAGATGAATCCGCTAAATTAGATGGAGCAGGTCATTTCCGTATTTTCTTGCAGATCGTTTTGCCATTGGTCAAACCGATGCTCGCGGTTCAAGCTTTATGGGCGTTCATGGGACCATTTGGTGATTTCATGTTAGCGAAATTCTTACTTCGTACACCAGAAAACCAAACAGTCGCTGTAGGGTTACAAACGTTCATCTCTGATGTAACGAATCAGCGGGTCTCATTATTTGCCGCTGGAGCCATCTTGATTGCATTGCCGATTTGTTTATTATTCTTCTTTTTACAAAAAAACTTTGTCACAGGATTGACTTCTGGAGGAACAAAAGGATAGAGGTGTTAATATGCAAACATTCCCATTGAATTATTTTTCTGCTTTAATTGGACCTAGGCAGTTATTTGCAGGGAGAAAACAGCTTTCATGGCTTAACTTCAGTTTGATCTTTCTTTTCTTAGTATCATTGATGGTTGTGCCTGTCACCCTGTTTTATGCCAATCAAGTAAAAGCAATTCCTATGGCACAATTTTTGACAGTTGAATCGCTGATCGATCAACCAGGAGTCGATCGTTTTTCACAATTAAAAGTAGTAAATGGTGAATTGGAGTCAGCGCCAATGATCATTAGTGAATCGGATGATCTACTCATTGGTACTGATCTATCAAAAGCACAACAATCTGAAAAAAATGCATTCATCAACTTTGAAAAAAACAATTGGACGATCCAACAAAAAGAAGGGGATACAACTAGAACGTATCAAATGAATTATCTTTCTTCAATTGACCCTGCTAGTGTGACTACGCCGCAAGAATTCCAACTCTTTCTTGAACAAGCGTTTTATGCCAGCAATCGGCCAACGATAATCCTTTCATATAGTCTGAGTCTTGGGATCATTTTGTTCATCATGACTGCGCTGATCCTATTTGGCGCTGCATTCTTCTTGTGGATGACACGAAAAAGCCGTTTCTCTTCCATTCATACATTTAAAGAGAGTGCGAATCTGATGCTGAATGTGATTGGGGTTGGTTCAATTATTTCCGCTGTAGTAGGGTTGGTCCATTTTGATTTTGTACTGATGTTAGGAATCCAATCAACGGTTGCTGTATTGCTGCTTTTATGGATTTTTGCTAAGACTGGATTTAAAGATGAGCCGATCAAGTGACGACTATCTTGAATTATGAGAGAATGTATGCGGAAAAAATGAAAATTTGACGTGTTTTGAGAAAAATTTCTGAAAAAAAGAGACCTTCTTAGTTGATTCTTTTAATTTTTAGTATTAACGTTATAGGGTAGTTTTTTTTTTAAGGAGGAAAATCATGTTAGAGAAGACTTTATACAATCAATTATTTTCACATTCTTTCTCACTTCCAGTTGAAGTTACTTATTGGGATGGTACGACAAAACAATACGGAGATACGGGTAATCCTCCCCAAATCAAAATCAATATCCACGAAGAAATCCCTATGAAAGAGATCACCAATAATGCATCTCTTGCGTTAGGTGAAGCTTATATGGATCATCGCATCGAGATTGAGGGAAGTATCCAAGCATTGATCAATGATGCTTATCAACAAGCAAATAGTTTTTTACGGGGAAAAGATTATCTAAAATGGCTTCCTAAAAAAGAGAAGCATACCAAGCAACAAAACAAAGAAGATATCCACTCTCATTATGATCTAGGAAATGATTTTTATGAAATGTGGCTTGACCCTACATTGACTTATTCTTGTGCATACTTCGAAACTCCAGAAGATACGCTTGAACAAGCACAAATCAATAAAGTACACCATATACTAGACAAATTGTTCATTAAAGAAAATGAAACATTACTTGATATCGGTTGTGGCTGGGGAACACTGATGTTTACTGCAGCGAAAGAATATAACTTGAAAACGACGGGTATCACATTAAGTGAAGAACAATATAACCATATCACTAAAAAAATCAAAGAAGAACATCTTGAAGATCAATGTCGTGTCCTACTCATGGACTACCGCGAGCTTAAAGGCGAAACATTTGACCATATTACCAGTGTAGGGATGTTCGAACATGTCGGTTCTGATAATCTTGAAGGTTATTTCAAAGTAGTGAAAAACTTATTGAATCCTAAAGGAACAGCATTGATCCATGGAATCAGTCGTCAACAAGGTGGCGCAACAAATGCTTGGATCAATAAATATATTTTCCCAGGTGGTTATGTTCCTGGCGTCACTGAATTAGTCGATAATATCACTAAAAACGATCTTCAATTGATCGATTTGGAAAGCTTACGCCGTGACTATCAATTAACACTAGAACATTGGACGAAAAATTTCCACGCGGTACAAGACAAAGTCACTGAAAAAATGGGTGATTCTTTCTACCGAATGTGGGATATGTATTTGCAAGCTTGTGCAGCTTCCTTTGAATCAAGCAATATTGATGTAATCCAAAATCTATTAGTTCAACCAGGTAACAATGATATTCCAATGCACCGTGCATAATCGTTGAAAGTAGCAAGAAAAATGAATGCCTCTCAAAAGTTAGAACCAACTTTTGAGAGGCATTTTTGATTTCTTTGCTGCTTTTTTTATTTAAAAGAACAAATAGTATAAAAATGACTTTTACTTTTTTCTTCTGTATACTGAAAGAAACCGGATTATTTATGAAAGAAGGGATATGAAAAAATGAAAACAAAAGTTATTTATTGTGGGTTATTTTCTTTATTTCTACTTGCAGGTTGCCAGCCGACAAAGTCTGAGAATTCATCTGTAAGTCAAACGACAGCTACTACTATGACCACTATGACAAGCGATACAACAAGTACAGGAACTTCTGCTAAAGAAAGCAGTCAAAGGAGTACAGGAAATGAGACAAATCAAGTGATCAAAGTTTCTGTCACAAAAGCAATTGAACTTTTCCAAAACAAATACCCAGATGCTGAAGTGACGAGTTTAGAATTGGATAGTGATTGGGGAAGCTATTTTTACAAGATCGAAGGTGCCGATGACCAAAATGAATATGAAGTAAAAATCGATGCCAATACAGAAGATCTGGAAGCTCAAACGCCTGAAAAACTCGATTCAGATGACAGCCAAAAGAAAGAAGAAGATGCTTTAGATACAACGAATTTGTTGTCAACGGAGGAAGCTGCTCAAAAAGCAGTTGAAAAAGTTGGTGGAGGTACAGCAACTGATTGGGATCTAGATAAAGACTTAGGCACCACTTATTGGGAAGTAAAAGTCGAAAATGGGAAACAAACAACGAAGGTAAAATTAAATAGTCAAACAGGTGAGGTTCTTTCCACAGAAACAGAGGATTGATTTTTATCAACTCTTAGTTGCATTTTTTAGAGAGAATGATACACTGGAAAAAATGATTTATCAAAGGAGAGAATAACTTGACGCTAGAAACGACTTTTTTCAATCATACTTTTGCAAATCCTTTTATGAATGCCTCGGGTGTCCACTGTATGACTGTCAGCGAATTGGCTGAATTGGACCGTTCATCCGCAGGAGCTTTTATTACCAAGAGTTGTACACTCACTGAACGTGCCGGCAATCCAGAACCACGTTACTTTGACGTTCCACTAGGTAGTATCAACTCCATGGGATTACCAAATCTTGGCTTTTCTTATTATCTTGACTACGCATTAGCATATGAGAAAGAAAACGAAGGGAAACAGCCTTTGTTCTTTTCGATTGCGGGTATGAGCGCAGCTGGAAACTTAGAGATGCTGACGATGATTGAAAATAGTGCGTTCAAAGGAATCACAGAGTTAAATCTTTCTTGTCCCAATGTTCCAGGAAAACCTCAGTTGGCATATGATTTTGACGCTACATTCGATTTATTGAAACAAGTCTTTGCTCGCTTCACGAAACCATTAGGAATCAAACTTCCTCCGTATTTTGATTTCGCACATTTTGATCAAATGGCAGCGATCTTGAATCAATTTCCGTTGACTTATGTCAATTCGATCAACAGTATCGGGAATGGATTATATATCGATCCGAAAAGTGATTCAGTGGTCATCAAACCAAAAGACGGTTTTGGTGGATTAGGCGGCGAGTATGTAAAACCAACTGCGTTAGCCAATGTTCGAGCGTTTTATACACGATTGAACCCTGAAATCAAAATTATCGGTACAGGGGGTATCCGTAATGGGCAGGATGCCTATGAGCATCTCCTATGTGGCGCCACGATGCTGCAGATCGGCACTGAACTCCATAAAGAAGGCCCAGCGATTTTTGACCGTATCACAAAAGAGTTAGCAGTGATCATGGAAGAAAAAGGCTACGACTCGATTGCTGAGTTTCGTGGAAAATTGAAAACGATGAATGAATGAAACGAATGATGTGATGCGAGTTTTAAAAATCAATTGCAATGAAAATGGATTTTAAAACTCGCATTTTTCATTCGGAAATTCGTTGGATAACTAAATCTATTAAACAGAATATTACAAAACCAGACAAAAGCGTTCCTAGCTTTTGTCTCTTTTTTATATACTCTTGTGGCGATAAAAGCAGCTATCGAGAGGATTTGATCCTATAAAAAGTTTTCTTTGACAACTAATAAACAAAAGCATATATTCATAGGGGATGGGGGGTACCCCCATAGAACTATTTTGGAGGGGTTATCGTATGTCACATTTGATCGAACACCATAACGAAGAGTTGATCAAACGCTTGAATAAAATCGAAGGACAAGTAGTGGGTATCAAGAAAATGGTCAACTCGAATAAAGATTATGCTGATATTTTGATCCAATTGAATTCCGCGCGATCAGCGATTCAAAAAATAAGTCAGATTCTTTTGGAAGCTCAAGCCGATCATTCGTTGATGCATGTAAGTGAAGGTGCTAATTTATTGGAAGAGATGGACCATTTAAAACGTGTGATTACCCAATATAATAAAATGAATTGAGTGATGGAAGATGGATATAAGAGAGCCAGGATCAAATAACGACTCAACTATTAAAAGAAAATTGATCAAGTTGGCGCTTCCTGCCACGATCGAAAATATATTGGAAACCTCTGTTGGGTTCATCGATTCTTTGATGATCGCACAAATTGGGTTGTTTGCTGTGGCAGGAATAGGTATAGCCAATGCAATATTAAATGTTTATATTGCTGTATTTATTGCTTTAGGGATCGGCACATCCTCTTTGATTTCTAGAAATATCGGAGCGGGAGATAGTGAAAAAGCAACATTGATTGCTAAACAGTCATTATTGTTAGCAATTGTTTCAGGTCTAATCTTAGGTCTGGTAAGTTTTCTGGTAGGACCGCAGCTGTTGGATTTAATGGGTGCGACAAAACAGACCTTTGACTATGCATTACAATTTTTCAGTATTGTAGGTGGCGGATCAATTGCTATTGCCACGATGATTTTATTGGGAAGTATGTTACGAGCAATCGGTGATACGAAGTCCCCGATGAAAATCGGCTTTATCACCAATCTTCTGAATATCATCCTCGACTACATATTGATTTTTGGTTTAGGACCGATACCGGCTTTTGGTGTAGTGGGAACAGCTATCGGCACGCTGATTGCAAGAGTCTTAGGAACTATTTTATTGTATCGAAAAGCGCAATCATCCGTTCTAGCATTTCCTTTCATGTCACTATTCCAACGTAGCAATTATCAGGAATTACTGAAGCTCTCATTTCCTGCGGCTTTAGAGCGCCTGGTTATGCGCTTAGGACAAGTATTGTATTTTGGCTTGATCGTAGCCATTGGTGCTAAAACTTATTCCGCCCATTCGATTGCAGGAAGCATTGAAAGTTTTGTCTATATGCCAGCGTATGGATTAGCTACCGCAGCCGCAACTTTAGCAGGAAACAGTATTGGAAAAAAAGAGTTTGAAGAAACGAAACGTGTGGCTCTTTATGCTGTTAAATACGGGGTCATTGTATTAAGTATACTAGGTATAGGATTGTTTTTTGGCACACCCTATATTGCACCTTGGTTTACAACTGACGCTGAGGCAATCAAGCAAATCACTATTGCGCTTAGAATCGATGCATTCAATCAACCAGGATTAGCTATCAGTTTGATATTAGCTGGTGTGTTACAAGGAATGGGAGATACCAAAACGCCTCTCTACAGCACGGCCTTCGGGATGTGGGTCACACGAGTCTTAGGTGTGCTACTGTTGGGGAAAGTATTGAATCTAGGAATTGCAGGTGTGTGGGTAGCGATTGGGATTGATTTATACGTACGTTCGCTTTTTTTAACTTATCGTTTCAAACGAAATATCCGAATGTTAAAGAAGAATCAAATACCTTCACTATAAAAAATTGGTGGCAAGTAGCAAATCGGAAGAAGACGCACTGGTTGCAAACGAAATCATTGTACAATTAGAAGGGTTATGGGAAAATTATAGAAAAGGAGTGATACACTTGAAAGATGGAATTGAACTAGCAAGGCAACTGAAAAGCAAACAGTTGAGTTATGAGGAGTTAATGGCAGATATCATAAAAAAAGTCAATGAGAAAAATCCTGCACTAAATGCTCTAGTCACTTTCGAGCCTGAGAAGATACTGGATGAGAAGAGACAATTCAATGAAAAATCAGACCATCCGCTACATGGTGTACCATTCCCGCTGAAAATGCTTGGTCAAGAGAAAAAAGGCTGGCTGGCAACTTTTGGCTCCAGATTATTTCAAACACAACGAGCATCAAAAAATTCCAACTTTGTCAATCAAGTGGAATCTATCGGTCTTATGCCATTAGGACAAACAAATTCACCAGAATTTGGCTTTAAAAATATAACCGATGCTCAGATCTATGGTCCAGCTAGAAATCCTTGGAATACAGATTATTCACCTGGTGGCTCAAGTGGTGGTGCAGCAGCAGTTGTCGCTTCTGGTATCCTACCATTGGCTGGTGCCAGCGATGGGGGAGGATCGATTCGGATTCCAGCATCTTTTTGCGGACTTATCGGGTTAAAGCCTTCCAGAGGAACGATGCCTGTAGGTCCACAAGCTTGGCGAGGGTGGCAAGGTGCGGCAATTGATTTTGGCTTAACCGTTTCGATGAGAGATACAAAAGCGTTGTTTACTGGACTACGAGGAATACACACTGGTGCTCCTTATCAAGTAGCGCCAGCAGAATGGCAAACGCATGAAAAGAAAAAACACTTGAAAATCGCTGTTTGTACTGCATCACCGATTGGATCAGTTATCAGTGAAGAAGCAAAGCAAGCTGTAGCGAACGCAGTGCTATTTTTAGAGCAACAAGGACATGAAGTAATCGAGATCAACTATCCATTGGATGGACGTCGGCTTATCCAATCGTATTATCAAATGAATGGAGCAGAGACCGCGGCGATGATCCAGTCTATCGAGGATGGCTTAGGTCGACAAGTCCGACAAACAGAACTTGAACCGATCTCTTGGACATTATTACAGTATGGAAATAAAGTGTCAGCGTCTACTTATATTCGCTCGTTGCATGTTTGGGATCATGCAGCTATAACAATGGAAGAATTATTCCAAGAGGTTGATCTGTTTCTTTCCCCAACCACTGCCTTTTCTGCTCCTGAAGTAGCAAGAGATCTCCAAAGCGATGCGATTCGAGAAAAAATTGCAAATATCCAAGAATACAATGAAAAAGAAAGCTTAGAAGTCATCTCAGAGATGTTTGAAGAGAGCTTGCAAATTACGCCATATACGCAACTAGCAAACTTGACCGGTCAGCCAGCAATTAGTTTACCAACACATCTGACGAAAGACTTCTTACCGCTGGGTATCCAATTCATGGCAGCTAGAGGAAGAGAAGACTTGTTGTTTCAGATAGGTGAGTTATTTGAGGAACATGGAAAATTCCATTTACCACCTAGCTATCGGTAATAATGCAAGAATGAAAGAAAAGACGCAACAAATAAAAAAGAACTAGCACTGTAACTCTAAGTAAGATCGATTGAAAGACGGAAACAAAAGTCACCGCTTGAGGCACTTTGTTCCCGTCTTTTTTACTATTTATATCCAGATAGATTTTTTCTTGGATTTAAGGTACAATAAAAAAAGCGAAAATATGTTCGGAGGTGGGGTCTTGAAAACTCCTTTGACAATCGAAATGGAATCTTCTCTTTATCAATATTGTATCGAACAAGGTGGGATCGTCGTAGAAGAGGTAACCATGCCAGAAGATCAAGGAATCGTAGATACGTTAAGTTGTCTGACAAAATTCGATGGCAGTACAGAATGGCGTTGTTATGAATTAAAAGTAACGAAGGCTGATTTCCGTTCAACGGCAAAATTATCTTTTGTAGGCCACTATAATTATTTTGTGTTACCAAGCACGCTTTACGAAGACGTCAAAGATGAAATACCCACAGACATCGGGGTGTTAGTCTATCGTCCCTATGCGTTAGAGGAAGAAATGCCTGCTTCAGGGACTTTTTTTATTGCAAAAAAAGCAAGAAAAAGAGAGCTGGGTGTGGCAGAGGAGGCATTGACGAATCGTTTCATGGCTTCGTTATTCCGAGAAGTAAGAAAAGCGAAGCAAATGGAACGCGGCGTGAAGTATTTTCCAACGGATCAATTGTATAAAGAATTGAAAAAGCGCTCTGATAGTCAAAATCCTTTTGCTAAAGAACGGTATTATGAACGTTTTATTGAAGAAACGGAAAATCAAGCGATCCAAGATTTGAAAGAAGAAGTCTATGCGTTACAACAAGACTATGAATATCTACGTCAACAAAAACAAGTCAAACGTTTACCGACGGAACCATTGGAGTGATAAATCATGTATTATCCCTACTTAAGAGGGAAACAATTCGATCTACTGGCGCTCAAAGAAAGTGTGAATCGAGGGCTTCTTTCGAAGAGGATAGAACCGATCATTGAACCGGTTCGTGATTCGGCTACATTAAAAGGAGTCGTTGAATTATTCCAGAAAAAAAAGCATCCTTTGACGATCATCGATAACCCGCAAGTAGGACAATTTAAACTATTTGACCAACATCTGCATACATGGGAGATTCTCAAAGACAGTTCATTACGTAATGCATCGATCATTACACCAGAAAACTACGAACGGCTCATCGATCATCCACCTGATATGATTATCTTTGATGGACAACACCAACCACGGGAGAGACAAATTTGGAAAGCTCTAGCGAACACACATGCACAGTTTTTGATTCCAGATAATAGCCGTATTCGTATTTGGCTGCCTGAAAATAAAATCGTGATCAAAGAGTCGTTTAAAACAAGGAAACATGTAGAAGCCTATGGTGAAAAAATAGATGATTTCTTTAGCGATGATTATCTCTTTTTTCGAGAAGATGGTTATATTGGCTTCTCTGATTTTACCATCGAAGGGAGTCACTACTTTGACAAAGGGTTTCCCAGCCGAGCTTTAGCTTTGCATGTGACGTATATCGATGCTTATGGAAATTTGCGGGTGAAACACTTTGTTTCTGATACCAATGAATCTGCAAAAGACCAAGCGTTGAAATTTTTTGAAGCGGCGGAAAAACTAGAAAGATGGGTCATGAGGAATCATAATCAGTTAGTGATTACAGAAGGACTCTTAGAGTTATTGATGATTTACCATCAACAGAAGTTTCCAGGGCTAGGTGTACTAAAAAAATGGACGTTGTTGCATCATTTAGAATTGATCAGTCAATCATTGGATCGTCCTGATTCTTGCTTTAGGAATGGCAAAAGGATAGAAGCACTTTATTCCATCATTGAGGAAAAGTAAAAAATAATCGCTAGAAAAAGAGCTTAAACAAAAACAGTTGCTAGTAGGCATCTTTTTTGTTTAGGCTATTTACATGGTTTTTTTCGATAATTGTGACAGGAACTTTTTTGCTTCATGAAACTGATGCTAGTTGAGTTGTGCATAAAATTGGGTGACTGCATCTGAAAGGTTCCCATCATTCGTCAAGCAGTTCAATTGTGGCAGTTTTTGTAACGCGGTCAACTCTTCTAGATCTTTTTTGAATAACGCAAGTCGTTGGTTTATCTGTGTGTCGGAGTCGCCGCGACTTCGCAAGCGTTCTTCCAATTTAGCGTGAGAGATCGTGACGAAGACTGGTTGGATCTTTTCACCAAAAACAGCATGAACTGCCCAAAAACCTGGTGCTGTCAAAATCGTGTAGCAATCATCCTGTGCCAGCTTTTGTGTGATTTCTTCTTTGCTAGATCCATATTTGTTTCCAGCGTACTCATCCCATTCAACAAATGCACGATCATTGATCATCTGATTGAATTCTTCTGGAGAAACAAAATAATAATCTTTTTGATCTTGTTCCCCAGTCCGTGGACGTCGAGTGGTATAGGTGATGATTTTTTGGTCTTGACGAAAAATTTTTTCGGCGATCGAAGTTTTTCCTGAACCTGAAGGACCGATAAAAACATAACATTTATTCATCTTTCTACTCTCCTCACGCTTGTAGATAATCTTTGTAATGATTGATACTCCTTAACAAAAATTGCATTTCTAAAAATCGACAATGCGTATTTTCAGAAAATGCAATTGAATGGTTGCTTATTATACTAATAGACCTGTGACGATAGCACTTAAAAAGCTGACTAAAGTTGCTGTTAATAGAATTTTTAGCCCATGTTTAGCAACTAGATTTCCTTTTTCTTCATTTAATCCTTTCATAGCACCAGAAATGATCCCAATAGAAGAGAAGTTGGCAAAGGAAACTAAGAATACAGAAATGATTGCTGTAGTCCGTTCAGTGAACTGGAAGTTGCCTTTTGCTAATTCAGTCATCGCAACGAATTCATTCGTTACTAATTTAGTTGCCATCAGACTTCCAGCATCAACGGCTTCGTTCCAAGGTATGCCACTGATGAATGCGAATGGGGCAAAGATATAACCAAGTATTTCTTGGAAAGTCACCCCGAATATCCCACTAAAAATCGCGTTGATCATGGCAATCAATGCCACAAAACCGATCAGCATCGCCGCAACGGTGATTGCTACGTGGAAACCATCCAGAATATATTCACCCAACATTTGGAAGAAGGTTTGTTCTTTGTCTTCTTCGATGATCAGCTCATCTTCTTTTTCATCCAACTGGTAAGGATTGACAATTGATGCCAGAATATACCCACCAAATAAATTCAACACAAGAGCAGTAATCACATACTTTGAGTTGATCAGTGCCATATATGAACCAACGATGGACATGGAAACAGTGGACATCGCAGAAACACTCATGGTGAACAAACGCTTTTCAGATAAAAATGGTAATTCTTTTTTGATGGAAATAAAGACTTCAGATTGTCCTAAGATGGCAGAGGCGACACCATTGTATGATTCAAGTTTGCCCATGCCATTGATTTTACTTAGACCTAACCCAACTCCTTTCATAAATAGGGGGAGGATCTTGATATAACGTAAGATTCCAATGATCGCAGAAATAAACACGATAGGCATCAAAACAGTTAAGAAGAATGGTGCACTCCCTTTATTTGCTACCCCTGCAAAGACGAAGTTTACCCCTTCGCCTGCAAAGGCTAATAGCTGTTCAAATAGTTTTGCCAGTAACGAAACAACCGTCGTACCGAATGTGGTTCTCAATAATACGAAACCGAATACCAATTGTAAGACGAACATCACCAACAATGGTTTCATTTTGATTGCTCTTTTGTCCGTACTAATCAAGAAGGCAATCCCAAAAATAAAAATCAAACCGATAATTCCTAAAATATGACTCAAAAAATCACTCCTAATCAAATTTCCGTTTAATTTTACCTGTTTTACGCTTAAATTACTAATTTTTCTGTTCAATTTTCATCTGTTTTTTAGAGTGAAACGGATACATGAGAAAATCAGAGCTTATACGAAATAAAAACTCCTAAAAGATTTTTCGAGCATGTGCTCTATGAGAAGCATGACACGAAACTTTTAAGAGTTTTTTTGTGGATTCCAGTTCTTAGACTCGAATTATTGATAGTATAGATTTTCAGAAGGGAAGAGTGGTGCGCTAGTGATATCGATTCCTAATTGTTTTAATGTTTGTTCATCATTTTTATTGACCATCACTGTTGAATGGGCTTGAGCGCCATCTAGTTCTGCAAGTTTTTCATAGGCAACTTGTGCGATTGGATTTGTTACAGCGCTGATAGATAGAGCAATCAATACTTCATTCAAGCTTAGGGTATCCACAGAAGAATGAAGCGCAGTTGATTTCATTCCTTGGATCGTTCCAAAACAAGTGGTGAAAGCAACGGGATATCATCAGCGATATGTGCCAAATGTTTCACTGCATTCAAGATGACCGCAGCCGAAGCATCCATCAACGAGCTAGTACGTCCAGTAATGATTACTTCATTCGGCAACTGGATCGCAATGACGGCTACCGGGTCTTTCGTAGGGCTTTGGATCGTTTTGGCATAATCGTGTGCGGGCAGCACCACTTTACGATCTTTAGGACGCAAGCCGACTTCTTCCATGATCAATTTGATTCGATTGACTGCTTCTTCATCGATCAAGCCCTTTTTGAAATCACATTCTGTTTGGAAGTAACGACGGATGATTTCTTGTTTCGATGCTTCTTGGACTACCGCATCATCTACGATACCGAAACCAACACGGTTCACACCCATATCTGTTGGCGATAAGTAAACAGATTCTTTGCCTGTGATTTTTTCAATGATTCGTTTGATCACAGGGAAAGTTTCAATATCCCGATTGTAGTTGACCGCTATTTTGTTATACGCATCAAAATGGAAAGAGTCGATCATGTTAACGTCTTTTAAATCGACGGTTGCTGCTTCATAGGCGATATTCAATGGATGCTTCAATGGAACATTCCATACAGGGAAGGTTTCAAATTTTGAGTACCCGGCGGCATGGCCTTTTTGACTTTCATGATATAACTGATTCAAACAAGTTGCTAATTTTCCGCTACCGGGACCAGGGGCGGTAACGACAACGATTGGTTTCGTCGTTTCAATATAGTCATTTTTCCCGAAACCATCTTCTGAAACGATTTTTTCCACATTTACAGGGTAATCCTCGATTTCAGCGTGTTTATAGACTTTGATGTTACGTCTTTCAAGTTTATTGATAAATACTTTTGTTGCTGGTTGACCATTATAACGAGTGATCACGACGCTGTTGATGGATAAGCCGTAGCCACGGAGTTCATCGATCAATCGCAAGATATCCATATCGTAAGTGATACCATAATCTCCACGGATCTTGTTGCGTTCGATATCTCCTGCGTATACGCAGATCAAAATTTCTGCTTGATCTTTCAATTTTTGTAACAGCTTGATTTTTGCATCTTCCTCAAAGCCAGGCAATACACGTTTGGCATGTTTGTCATCTACCAATTTTCCGCCAAATTCTAAATACAATTTATCATAGTGATTTACTCGTTCTAAAATATATGCAGACTGTTCTTCAATATATTTCTCTGAATCAAAACCGATTTTTTTCACTAGTTTCCCTCCTTAAGTACTAAAGCATTTTTTCATTTTTTTTCGATTTCGTCAACTACCAAAGGGCAACTTGCGAAAAGTATGCCTAATTTAGCAAAAACTTGCTTGTCTAGTAAAACATTCATTGGTATGATAGTGAGTGATAAGGAAGGTGTCACATGAAAAAAAGACAGAAAAAGAAAAACGCGTATAAACAATATATTCGTTCTATTTTTACCGGTTATGAAAAAATGCTAGAAAATACTGATTTAGAAGAATTGAAATTTTCTTACTTGAATGAAGAAACACTTTTAACTCGTGATGAGAATCAGCGTATCCACTTCACAACCAGAGATCTGCCTAATAAATAAAAACTTTCATTAGTGCGAAAGAGTGGGACAACTCCCGCTCTTTCGTTTTACTTTTACCTTGTAGCAAGTCAAGAGAACTGAACGTACAGCAAAACAAAATGAATTTTACATAGGAGAAGATGCCCGTTGTAACAATTTTTTCTATAAAATGGTACTATTAAAGTATCTATACAGAGTTTTTTTTAGAATGTAAGGAGGTAAGTAGGATGAAGGAATCCAATCCAATAGAACCACAAGAAACGATTGATCAGAATGAAGAAGGAGCTTCTTTTTACGATATCAAAGAAAAAGCAAGCACCAATCTTTCTCAGCTATTAGAAGCATTACAAGCCTTTGAAAAAGCTGTTAGGGAAGAAAACATTCCAGAGATCTATCAGTTATACAATAGTGAATTAACGGAAGAACTAAAAAAAAGTTCAAATGAAAATCATGAAATCGATCAGTTATTGATGCGAAAAATCCATGATCGTTTTATTCAAGAATTTCCTTTTATGGAATTAGTCGAAACGATTTCCCCAACCATGAGCTATTATAAGATTGGCTCTTATTATCATGAAAGACCAACGATTGGGATTGATGCAAGTCTACCAGAGATTTTTGTCCTACCAAAAATCGATGAGGAGTGGGGATTTTATGCCACACAACAACCGAATGATTTTAGCAAACAGGTCAATGAACTGGATGCCAAGGTGATCACGGCTAAGGCGGAGATCGAAAGACTAGATGAAGAACTAAAAGAAATCAATCGTAAAATCACTAGTTTAGATGATAATAAAGGCTTCTTGAACCGTAAAAAGATTGAAGAGGAAATCCAAGAGCTAGAGAAACAAAAACAAATTTTATCAAATGAAAAATTAGGCTGGCTACCTTATATAGAAGAACCTGAAAAAATCCAGCAACAAAAAGAAACACTATTAAAAGAAGCAAAGTCAGACCAACTTCGAGCGGCAATCGTCGAAAAAGAGCAACGTCAAATCAAGCGTTTCTTTGGTGGAAAAGAAGGATTCAGCCAAGCCATCCACCACTTTTTGATGACTTATTTAGGTAGTGAAAATCCTGAACCAACGTTTCAAGAGGGAGGGCCTGAGGAATGAGCCATAAGGATGAAACAAGACCAATAGAACAAGAAAATGAAGCAATCGAATCGCTAGATGGACTGGCTGAACAAGAAAATGAAGAAACAGTAGAAGCTGCTCCTGAGGTAGAAACAGAATCAATTACTGATACCATCGAAGAGAATGAGCCAGTAGAAGAACGTAAACCCGCGGTCGATGAAAATCAACTTTACCTTGATAGCAAAGAAAAAGACCATCTGGATATTGTGAATATGATTGAAACAGCAGAGATAGAATTAGCAGATCTGCGTTTACGGAAATATCTGATTGAAGCAGATTTCTCAGGATTACTAGATTCTTTTGACCGTTATTTACTTAAAGATGAGCCGATTTCCCCAATTGGAAAGACAAGCTTGATCGAGTACTTTACTTATGAATTGTTGAAACCCCTGAACGACATTGGGTTAGAGTTATCGACCACTACCTACGATCGTTGGGAAACCAGACATTTCTCCATCAATTATAGTTTAGATGAGCAAAATCATTTGATCTTTTCTTTTGTTCTACCTACAATCGATCAACGCTACCAAGTAGAATCGATCAATTTATTAGAAGTGATCCCAGAAACGATGGAGGTCACCGTTCAGGATGATCGGGTGTTATCACTGATCCGTTACTGGTCAGTCGATCGGGTCTTTTCTGCAGGACAGATCACGATTTTTAATCACAAGCTGAACCAGCTTTTAGCACACGCAAGAAAATTAGGCTTCATCGTGAATCAAACATTGCTTGATAACACTAAACCACTTCACTTGAATCTACAGAGTGAATTTGAATTTAGCGAATCAGTATTGGATGATATCTTCATTGTTGCAATGAAGAATCCACAGTATGATTTCGAAAAATTGACCGAGGAAAAATTCAAAGTTCTGTTAGACAAAGGTCAATCGTTGACGATCACGAAGAACGAACAGAATCAAACGGGATTGACGATCTCATCTGGCGATTACCATCGATCTGTCATTGATTTCTTTATCAATTATGAATTTTTAGTACCACTGATGGCTCGCAAGAACTAGGTGCTTGAGTTAGAAACATGTGACGGTCAGATTAGCGACCGTCACATGTTTTTTTTTCCGTATAAATAAGCGAAAGGGGAGTTGCCAAAAAATGACGACCAAAAAAATAGCTCAGTTGAGTCTGTTATCTGCAGCATGTGTGGTTGGCAGGATCATTTTTCAGTTAATTCCTAATGTGCAGCCGATGACAGCCATTTTTCTTTTTGTCGTGCTGTACTTTGGTCTACAAGATGCATTGCTTGTTATGACGCTATCGCTCCTTTTAAGTAATCTTTATTTTGGGATTGGCCCGTGGATGATCGGACAATGGATTAGTTTTAGTCTGATTTTAATTCTTTTTTGGGTTGTACAAACGCACCTTAACCGAGAGAAAAAATGGTTGACGGGTAGTTGCTTTTTTTTGGCAGGTTTATTCTTTGGCTTGTTCATGACGATTTTTGATAGTATACTTTATCAGTTAACGAATCCTTTTGTATACTATATTCAAGGACTCAGTTTTGATCTGTTCCATGCGACGGGAAATCTTGTATTTTTTCTACTTGCTTTACCCGTCATTGAACGGTTTGATCGATTAAATGGGAGGAAAAAATGAAAAAAATCTATTTGTTCAGTCTTGTCGGCTGTATTCTTTTGTTGATGGGTGGCTGCACAACTGTTGATTCATCCAAAGAGGAAAATCAGCAATCTAAGACGGAACAGACACAACAAAAACAGCAAACAACGACCATCATTATCCAGGAAGATGGTAAACAGCTTTCAAGTAAAACAGTGTCTTTTAAGACGGGTGACAACCTTTTGACTGTTTTAAAAGAAAATTTTGCTATTGAAGAAGAGCAGGGATTCATTACCTCGATTGATGGCCACAAACAAGATAAGCAGAAACAAAAATATTGGACATTCACGATTAATGGAAAAAGTGCAACGAAAGGCGCAAAGGAGATTGTGCTAAAGAAAAATCAGCAGATCGTATTTGATTTAGCAAAAATCTAAGCATTTGTAGTCGCACCAACAAGAAAAGGAAATGAGCTTGGGACAAAAGTAAGCAGCACTTTTGTCTCATTCTTTAAAAACGAATAAACGGTGGGAGCAGAAGCAACACCTTCTTAAATAAGCCGAAATCCACAAAAATTTGAAAAGTAATTTTCGTTTATTTCTTCTTATTTCTCGGAGTTAAACACTTCTTTCCCAGCCTCTGTTAGAAGAAAGAAGGAAAAACAATGGAAAATTTAAAGAAAAGCGGGATGTTTTCAGTGATTGCTGCGCTAGGAGCGAATATCCTAGTGGCCATCAGTAAATTTATCGGCTATGCGATCAGCGGAAGTGCAGCAATGCTAAATGAAAGTATCCATAGTATTGTCGATTGTAGCAATCAGATCCTATTACTTTTTGGAGATAAACGGGCAAGTCGCGGGCAAAGCGAACTGCATCAATTTGGTGAAGGGCGAGCAAAATACTTCTTTAGTACGATCGTAGCAATGATGCTTTTCTTCGGTGGTGGTGCGCTTGGTGTGATGGAAGCTTTTGAAAAACTGACACATCCTTCCCATGAAGTTGGTAATCCACTAATCGTAATTATCATTTTACTTTTCGGCTTGGCAATCGAGGGCAGTTCTTTACGTATTGCGATGAAGGAAATCCATGAGTTGAACACTGAAAAGTTGTCGACACTTAAATTTTTACGGGAGAGCCGTCATAGTGAAATCTTGATTATTTTCACGGAAGATTTCTGTGCAGTGATTGGTTTAATCCTTGCTTTGCTTGGAACGATCTTAACGATGGTTACTGGTATTGCAGAATTTGATGCAATCAGTGGCATGTTGATCGGTTTACTTTTGATGGGCGCAGCCATTTTCTTGGCAAAAGAATTTTACAGTTTGATCATTGGAGAAAGTGTCACTGCTAGTGACTTGCTAAAAATCAAAAAAGCTTTTGAGCGACCTGAAGTATCCCATTTGATTGATGTCAAAACAGTTCACTTAGGCCCAACTGAAATACTAGTAGCCGCAAAGATCGATATTTTTGAATCAAGCGAAAGTGAAGCTTACAGGATCGTCAATGAGATCGAAAGATCGATCCGTCAATCTCTAGTAGATAAAAAAGTATATATTTACATCGAAACGGATAAGTATGATCCAAATTATCAACGGATTCAATAAGAACCCTTGGGGATTTTCACAGTATTATTTATGTGGAAATCCCTAGTTTTTTGATGCAATATTTCAGGAATTAGTCAGAAAATGAGAAAAAAATAATTTTGTTTTTAGATAAAACGGCTACATTTTCGTTTTTTTATGTTACAATGAATCCGCTGTTTATTTGTTGTAATTGAAGGAGACATTTTTGATGGATAAAAAGAAAAGTGCGCCATGGCTTCAGTCTTTGCACGCAGTAATGCCACTTTGTTTAAGTTATATCCCGGTTGGATTGGCTTGTGGAGTGCTATTACAAAAAGTTGGCTTTGATCCAATTTTAGCTGGACTGCTGTCTATTTTGGTTTTTTCTGGCGGGGCGCAATTTTTAGTTGCTTCGATGCTTACAACACAAGCATCTTTTGCAACCACACTTTTGATGGTATTTTTCTTGGAATTACGCTATACATTGTTAGGATCAAGTCTTTCTGGATTTATGAAAAAAGAAAAAAACGTTTTTTAGCTGTTTTTTCACAGTCTTTAAATGATGAAAATTACGCAGTCAATTATTTGAAATATTCAACTGATCCTACATGGAACAAGCAAAAAGCGTTATATGTAAATTGGTTTTCAATGGCTTCTTGGGCAGGTAGTAACATGATTGGAAACTTTTTTGGGTCAGTCTTTCGTGTTGATGCAGATCTTGTTCACTTTGCTTTGACAGCAATGTTTATCTTTATGTTCGTGATGCAGATGAAAAATGCGCTGCTGATTTTGACAGGTGTCCTTTCAGGTGTTTTAGGTGTCATCTTCATGGTACTTTTCCAAAATACGTTTGGATTGATTGCTGCGACGATCATTGCTTCTTTAGCTGGATTTGGTCTGGAAAAAGCATTTAAGAAAGAAAAAGCAAAGAAGCTAAAGAGACTAAAGAATCGTGGCAAACATGTCAACGAACCGCTTTTCAATTTCCCAGATCAGGAGGTCAATCATCGTGACTAAGACGTATCTGTTGCTTTTAGTATTAAGCTTGTTCGTGGTAGCCTATGTTCCTAGGCTGTTCCCGATGCTTTATTTTACACACCGTAAAGTACCATCTTGGTTTAGCGAGTGGATGAAATATGTACCGGTAGCACTTTTTGCGGCTCTAGCGTTCAAAGATGTGTTCATTACCCATGAGCATTTAGATATCGCATGGAATATCAAAGTCCTAGCGATGGTATTAGTGGCAGGAGTAGCCTACAAATCACGCTCGATGGCTTTGTCGGTATTAACCGGATTAGCTTCTGTATTTCTATTATCCATGTTATAAAAGTTCGCCTTCTCTAAACTTAGAGAGCGGCTTTTTTATTTTCATTGCGCATAAAATTTCAGCAGTGATTTGTCCTCTCGCTTTTTTTTGCTATAATAGGGGAGATATTGATTTAACTATAGATAGTCGAGGAAAATTTAATGAATAAAAAATTGATGCAAGGAACATTCTGGTTAACGTTTGCCAATTTGTTATGTAAGGTCTTAGGAGTCGTTTATCTGATTCCTTGGTTAAGTATGATGGGGAACAACCAAGATGGCATGTTAGCAACAACACTGTACAATGTCGGGTATCTCCCATATGGATTGTTTTTGATGTTAGGAACAGTCGGCTTTCCAAATGCCATTGCCAAGAAAGTGGCAGTTGCAACGAAGGAAGGAGATCAAGAGGCATGTGGCATGATTTTTCGCAGTACGATCAACATCATGTTCGTGATTGGGATCGTTTCGGCAGCATTGATGTATCTCTTTGCACCATTGCTTGCTGGAATCAGCCCGATTGCCAATGTGAATAATGGGATTCTAGCGATTCGCAGCCTGTGCCCTTCATTAGTGGCAATCCCGATTCTTAGTGCAATGCGAGGTTATTTTCAAGGAAAGAACAACTTACGTCCTTATGGTAGCTCTTTGATCATCGAGCAAGCTGTACGTGTACTAGTGATTTTAGCAGGTACGTATTATTTGCGCGTATTAACAGACGGTTCGATCGTTGAGGCCGTATTGATCAGTACTGTGGCATCATTTTTTGGTGGATTCGCAGCGATCATCCATATGTATTTTGTAGGGCGTAAAAATGACTACTTTAGATTAAAAGATTTCTTGATTTCAAGTCGGTATTTCCAGAAAGAAAATCGTTCTGCTTCTGTATCGATCATTCGAGAAACGTTGCCTTTTATTTTCGTTGGTTCAGTTATCACGATCGTTCAAATGATCGATCAAGTAACGATGAAGCCATTGCTCCATTTCTTTCGACCAGCGATTGCAGATCAACAGTTAGAGTTTTTATTTAGCCGAGCATCTGTGAATCCGAATAAATTGACGCTGATATTGATCTCTATGGTGGGTACCGTGGCAATCAGTAGTCTGCCGATCCTTAGTACTTTGAAGAAAAAAGACCGACTACAAATCGAAAAAACAGTCGGTGACAGCTTTTCGATTGCCGTTTTGATCTTATTGCCGTCGTTAGCAGGCATGTCCTTATTGGCAGGTCCTTTATATACGTTGTTTTTCGGGTATGATCCAGACAGCGTAGGCTATTTCCAATTTGCTCTGTTGGCGTCGTTATTCTTTTCTTTATTTACGATTTTATCGACAATGTTGCAGTCCTTGAACCACCATTTAGTAGCGATTCGCTTAACAGTGGAAGCCATCATTTTGAAATTGGTGTTCCAAGTGATCGGGTTAGCTTTATTAGGCGGATACGGTATGAGCTTTTCAAATACAATTGCTTTTGGGATTGTTTTTATTCGCGGGTACCAGTACATGTGTAAAGAATATCGAATTGCGCCATTTGTGCGAATCAGTCAATATTTCTTAAAAACATTCCGCTCAACTTTCTTCATGCTGGTGGTATGTTCATTGGTCTTCCTAATGCTGAATACACAACTTTCAATGACCTCAAAAGCACATGCAGTCGTTTATTGTGGGGTCATCGGGATCGTTGGTGGCATCACGTTCTTATTCGCGCAATTCGGGAGAAACGGGTTGCAACACGTACGCAACTTCAAAAATCGCCACCAAGAAAACTGATTATGTGGTATTTTTAACAAATGATTCGACAACTTTTCTGAAAGAATATGAAGGGAGAGGGTGAGAGGAAAGTAAAAGCTGCTTTTTTCTCACCCTCAAAACTTGAATAAATGATATGAGTAGAAGTTATCATTTTTAGAAATCAGCTGAAACATTCAAAAACATGAAAAATGGTTTTGATAAATTTCGTTTTTTCACTTGGATCTGCTTTGGTATCTCGATCCAAAGTAGATTCTTCACTTTTTCTTACAAAGGTTCAAATATAAGTCTTCTTATGATATAGTTAGGAAGACTGGTAAAATTCTTTGAAACGAGGAACTTAATTAAATGAAACTTGCAGTAGTTACTGATAGTACGGCATATTTGCCGGAACGAATCAAGAATCATCCAGATTTATTCGTGATCCCAATCCCAGTGATTTTAGATGGTAAGATCTACAACGAAGGAATCGATATTGAAGCGGATGAATATTATGGACTCTTAAAAAATAGCAAAGATTTTCCAACGACTTCACAGCCAGCTGTTGGGGAAGTTTTGGTACTTTACGAAGAGTTGAAAAACAAGGGATACGATACGATTTTAAGCATCCATCTATCATCAGGCATTTCTGGCTTTGTGAATACATTACACGGGCTGAAAGAAGATGTGGAAGGTGTCACGATCGTTCCGTATGATTCAAAGATCACAAGTATGCCAATGGGCCATATGGTTGAAGCAGCACTAGATATGAGTAGTAAAGGACATTCTTTAGAAGAAATCATTACACATGTAGATCGTATTAGAGATAATACCTATGCGTATCTGATCGTGGACGATTTAAACAACCTTGTCCGAGGTGGTCGTTTGACTAACGGAGCGGCTTTGATTGCTGGGCTTTTAAAAATCAAACCAATTTTGACTTTCTCTGAAGGAAAGATCGTTTTATTTGAAAAAATCCGTTCAAGTAAAAAAGCTTTTGCTCGCGCAGAAAAAATCATCGGTCAAAGAAATGAAGAAATTGCACCACCTGTGAAACTATACGTCATTCACGCGAATAACTTAGAAGTAGCAAAAGAAGAAAAAGCCAAACTACAAAAACAATATCCGAATGCAGAGATTGAAATCGGTCATTTTGGCCCAGTGATCGGCAGTCATTTAGGCGAAAAAGCAATCGGACTTGCTATCTCAGCGCAATAATTCCTTTTTATTTCTATTCATTTGAAAAAGAGAAGCAAGAAAGACTAGTACTTGAAAGTATCATTCAATAGAGAGAACTGTTCTCTTGAAATCTCGTAAGAGTTTTGTAAAGAGGCATGGCCTACTCAAATACTTAGCTATTGATTAACTAAGAAAAAGAAAACCAATGATTCGTTCATTGGTTTTCTTTTTTGGCTCTAAGTCAAATCGTGTTGTTTTAAATTAAATCATAAAAAAGAAGACGTTTCAGCGTTTGATTCTATCAGAATTTTTCTTTGGAAGAGGGGAAAGTGGTTGAGTGAAGCATTATTGATCTTTTAGTTTTTTAGAATGGTACGCCAATATCTTTTTTATTTCCGATACTTTTTCTTCGCTTCTGGATTACTTTTAGTCAGTTCATCGTCTGAATCCGCTGCATATTCAACGCCCGCTTCAGTTGTTGGATCACATGAAATCGGATAATGAGAATGAAATGCATTGCTTTTTCGCAGGCTTTAATTTATTTGGACGGGTAGTTGGTTGAATAAATTTTACCAACTGTGAGTCTTTTTCGATTGAAACGAAGAAAGAGTCTTATTAGAAAATGAAAATGCCTAATTGTAGAATTATAAAAAAATAATATATCAAGAGTGGTTTTATTTTTTTATAACAATATAAATTAAATTAAAATCGTTTACATACTTGTTTTATGAAGATATAATTGCCTTATTCAGAATTAAAAACAACAACTACAGATACTTATCCAATAGTATCAACCAATGTAATCAATATTCATCAATTACGATTGCTCTGTAAAATAATTGGGTTATGGTTATAGGCGTTTATTCATATGAAGGAGTGATATATAGTAAATTAAGAAAAGTCAAGTTCATCAAATGGAAGTATGATAGTGAATTAGCAGATATATTGTAGTAAGATCCGTTTGAATGAAAGTAAAAATAGATTAACTGTTTGCCAAAGTGTTATCAAAAGTAAAAGAAAAGCCAGTTTTTAAGTAAGCACTATATTTTTTATAAAAAAACTTAACAAAGTATTCTTCAGCAAAATCGCCATTCACAAAGTACATAATATCGAGCAATACATAGTCAATATAATTCCGTAAATGATCAGGAACTATTATCATTCCTTCATATTAGGAGTTGTCTTTTTAGAGTATTTGCAGTTGCTATTGTCATTATCTATCATTTCTTTTCAAGAAATTTGCTTGAGAAGGTAGAAAATTTGGCTGCTTCATCTTCTTATCTAATCAAAAACCAAGTGAACTTTCTTCAACTGTCTTATCCCAGTGTAATAATTATAAATAGAATGAGCACGGGACAAAAGTAAGAAACACTTTGTTCTCATTCTTTAAAAACGAATAAACACTTCTGTCCCAGCCTTACGTACCATTCCATATACAGACTCCAATCAATTAATCAGAATTTCTTATTTTTCAACTGGAATTACATTTATTGTTGGTGGATTATTCCTTATTCCTGTTGAAGTAAGCATGTTTGATAATGGACAAAACAGTATTTCTACTACACAAAAAATTTTATTTAAGTAAGCAATGATTGATAAGAAAATGTAACATTGAAACTTATTATAACTAATATTTGTAAAATTTCGTTGAGGTGATTTCATATGAATGACGAGGCCATGAGTCTATTTAAATTTCTTAACACAACAAATTCAAAAAGATACCGGATGATTCTACATTTTTTTTATATGGAGCATCAACAAACCAGTTACCTATTAAAAAAAAGAGACATATGGGAATATATGCTAAAAAATTATCCTGAACCTTATACAGAAGATGAGCTTCTGACTGATTTGAAACGATTATGGGATTATGGAAATTTAAATGTGATTGAAGAACAAGCAAAAAAACGTACACTCGAGGAGTTCAACACTAACGACTATACTTATTCTATTGAATCTCGTACAGTGGACATCGTTGAATTATCTGAAGAAATTGAACAACGGATGGACGAGCTAGTGGGGGAATTGAATGGAAATAAACTTCGAGATATCTATACTATTTTAGAACGTATGCCTAGATTGACTGACCAAGAAAAAATCTATAAGAATTATGAGGATTTAAAGCGCGTTTTTCAAGAAAATAATGACAATACAGTGAGCTATTTTGGTTATTTGAACAAAGAAATCACAAAAGGTGTCTTACAATCTAAGGAATTTATTGATGTAAAGATAAATTTTTTACTCTATCTAAAAGATTATGTTTTAGAATTGGAAAAACAACGTCCAAAAATATGGAGTACACTTAAAAATATTAGTGAAGAAACTAAGATGAATATAGCAAATACCCATATAAAACATCGTAAAGAAATTGCTTCATTCTCCCCAGAAAAAATAAATGAAACCGACTTGAAAAATCAAGTATTTGACCAGTTTAACAATATTAAAGTTTGGTTTAGCAATAATGAACATAGCATGTATAGCAAAATATACAACCAAGCAGAACAGATGATTCAAATATTTTCAAATGCGGATGTGCAATACTTCAACAGACATAAGATGCAACGAAATAGACAAGCAGATTTTCGAAAAGTTGCAGAATGGATGTATCAAGAAGGTAATGTAGATGAAGTGGCCAAAATGTTTGTTTCTATTTTTGGAATGATGAACATGAAACATGTAAAAACTAGTGAACAGTATATTTACGATGGAGATAAATTTAGTAGTATCTGGGAGATTTCCCCAGAACTTATTGAATTAAAACCGCGAAACAAAGTAGGAACTGTTCCTCAGAACGTCCAAGCAACAAAAGCATATTCTTCTGATCGGAGAAAACTCAGAAAATTATTACTAGACAATGAAATAAAACAAAAAGAGCGTGTATTAGACTACTTTGACAACGGAGTTTTAAACCTCAGTGAAGATATATTTATGGATGAGGAAACTAGAAAAATTATTCGTCAGTGGATCAGTAATGGAATTACTCGTAAAGATCATATCACGAATACAGTATTTGGATTAAAAATACTTGTAGAACTGGACGAAGAAGCTGAAGCTAGAATTTATTCAGAAAATGGTGCTTTAACAATGTCTGGTGTAACATTATCTATTCTAGATTTTGGGAAGGATGAGTGAAAATGAACGAATCTATTTTCAATTTAATTCAACCCTTGTTTGAAAATTATATCATATATAGAAAAAGCAACCCAAAACTATATTTCCATATACGTCAAAACCAAATAGAAATCTCTCGTAATTTAAAATATTATTTTGGATTGAAACTTACCATCCAGAAAGAGTTTATTATGGTAAGACATATACCGTTAGAAGCTAAGCCATATATGGCGATTAATGATTTTAAAGAAATAAATGACTATGTATTTCTAATGCTATTAATGGCGATTATTGATGCTAAGCGCATTGATGAATCTTTTTATTTAGGAGATATCGTAAAAGATATAGTATCCATTCATCCAGATAAAGAAATGTTAGATTGGACGATTTCATTACAAAGAAAATCGTTAGTCAAAGCACTAAAACTAATGACTGAATTAGGAATAATTAAATTGATGGATGGCTTAACAGAAGATTTTGATACTAAATTTTCAAAAGATGATGAACGACCGTACGCTCTCTATGAGTTAGGTGACTTTAGTAAATTCTTCTTTAATAATCAATCAAGAATTTTTGATAATTTTATTGAGTATCAATCATTCGAAGAATATAAAAATTCTTTGAAAACGGAGCAGCAAGAAACTTTAGCCCTCCGCCAACGTGTCTATCGACAACTGATCGAAAATATAGCAATTAATTTTAATAGAAATACAGCAGATAGCGAGTTTGTCTATATGCGCCGTTCAGAGAATGAACGTAGTCTAAAAACTTTTTGGGATCAAACTACATACAACTTCGAACTTTATAAAGATACAGCATTTTTATCAACTGAAAAATTTTCTACTAATCTTGCAATGTTTCCAACAAGAATGCAAATTGATGAAATTATCTTGCAGTTGTCAGAAATCTTGAGAAATGAAGATACTCATGAAATAAATGAAAAAGGGGAAAAGAACTTGACCTATCCGGCATGGGAAAAAGTTATTTCACAAAAATTGATTAAGTTTTATGACCAATACTGGACAACAGAATTTCGTGGAAAGGGTTTTGATTTTCTTAATACCAATTTAAAAAAACGGTTACAAGAAATCTGTTTCATTTATGATGATAGAAATGAAGAATTGATAACAATTTATCCGGTTTTTGTAAGAATTATTGGCGCAATTTAAAGGAGAGCATGTATGAATAATAAATGGGTGATTAATCGAGCAGGATTTCATAATTTTTGGAAATATGCTGGTTCATTTTTTTTTGATTTTGCAGATGGCAAACTGTTTTTAAGAGGTAGCAACGGGCGTGGAAAATCTGTTGCTATGGTCAGTCTTTTACCACCTTTGTTGGATGGCAGGGTAGATGCTCGGCGAATGGATCCTTTTTTTCAATCAACTGATCGGAAAATGGGCGACATCCTTTTAGAGGAGCAAGATATTTTAGGTATTGATAGTAGAATTGGCTATATTACATTAGAGTACAAACGAATGAATGAAAATGGAATTGAGGAATACTTTACATCTGGTATCGGTATGAAAGCGGACAGAAGTAACAGTAATGGTAGTAGTTCTAACCTAACGCGTTGGTATTTTGCTATCAACGGATCACCTCGAGTAACTGAACCCAATACTGATGGGTTTCATGTCGTTGAAGACAACGGAGATGATACATTTTCTTCATTGACCAAGCAAGTATTAAAAAATAAAATAAATGGTATCGGGGCACGATTCTTTGATACGCCATCTTCCTATGGAGAATATATTAACAAAAAAATTTTTCAATTTACTAAAATAGAAGAATTTAATACAATGATTAAACTTTTGATTACATTACGCGCTTCTAAATTAGGAGATAAATCTGGTCCAAGTTCAGTGACAGAAATTTTAGAACACTCTATGGCTGAATTACCTGAAGGAGAACTAGATGTATTAAAAAATGTAATTGAAGATATGGAGCGTATTCAAGAGGATCAAGTGAATTTGACAAACGAATTGAAATCGTTATCCAAAGTAAACAGAAAATATAGGGACTATCTTGATGAAAAGTTAGGACAATTAGCAACAGCATGGCTTAGAAATAAACAAGAATATGAAATTTTTATTCATTCTATCGATTCTACTAAAGAAGGCATTGCAAAATTAGATGCAAAGTTTCACAACCTGGAAGAAAAACAAAATCTATCAGAGAGAAGTTTGTCTTTGTTGCGTGAAGAATATGAAAGAAATACAATAGCCAGTGATAATGAATTAACCAGAAGAGTTTCTGAATTAGAAAAAGAACTTGAGCAGTTAAATTCTGATATAGAAAAAAAGAACTCTCAATTGAAAAAGCACGAAAACTATCTAAAAAAACTTCAAAGTAGACTTGAAGACGCTAAAAAAGATTTGGAAGGTCAAACAGAACAACAGAAACAGAATTTTATTGATCTTTTAGATAATGCCAGTGGTTTTAATTATACTAAGCAGCATCAAAAATTTCTTGAAAGTCTTTCAAGTGAAGACGAAAAAGTTATTGCCGATATCAGACGTCAAAAGAAATTGATTACAGATTTACAAAATAATCTGAGTCTAATTGAAAGTTGCTTTAAATCGATAAATCATTCAAAAAGCATAGTAAAAAAGGCTGAAATCAATCATTCAAAAGCAATTGAAGAACTACAAATAGCTAAAATCCAATTTACTGAAGCAACGGAATCTTTAGAAGAAGAAAAAGATAGACTTTATACTGAAGTTGTTGAATGGTCTAATTTAACTACTTTTAAGATACCTTCTGACTATTTGAATAAATCATTATCCGCAATTCGTAAACTTTATGATAACGATACAGAATTTAGTGATGTAATGGTACCTCTAGAACAAGCAAAAAGAGAATCTATAAATTTACTTGAGCAACAGCTCATTCCTTTACAGAGCCAGGTAGAAATACTGCAAGAATCACTAAACCAAAAAAAGCTGGAACAAGACCTGCTTTTAAAGGGAAAAATAGTAGAACCTAGCAGAACTGAAGAGCATAGACATGCAAGGGAGACATTAAAAAAATCTGATATAGTATTTAGATCGTTTTATGAAACAGTTGATTTTAGAGAAAATATTGAAGAAGATTTAAAAAATACCATTGAATCGGCTGTAGCTGAAAGTGGCTTTTTAGATGCAATTATTTCAACTGATGCAAATGCATTAATCGAAAATGATAAATTAATCATTCCCCAACCTTTCACTTTAGGAGAAAGAAGCAATACGCTATCCCACTATCTAAAAATTGAAAAAAATCTACCCGATGAACTAAGCGAAATCGTTGGGGACATCTTAAATAGTATTCAAATAAATGAGGGTGATGATCCTTCATTACCTATTATCTATCCTGACGGTACATATCAATTATCCATTTTGAAAGGAAAATCAAATTCTCAATATAAAGCAGCATTTATTGGAGAGTCCAGTCGTGAAGCGGAACGCAAACGTAAACTTGAGAGTTTGAAAAATGAACTCTCACAATTAAAAGAACATCAGAAAATATGCAAAGAGGAAATAACTCAGCTAGAACAAAAGAGAAGTCTTTATGAAGAAGATTTCGAAGCGTGTCCAAATGACTTAAAGGTGCGTGAATCATTAAGGCTTCATAAAAGGGCAATGGATCAAGTTGCTGTTAAAAGTGAACTAGAACGTATGCAATTAGATCAAAAAGAAATCGCTGCTGCAGAGTTACAAAAGCATCGTAAAAAACTCTTTGATCTAAGATCGTTAATAAATATAGATGTTTCAGAGGAAACACTAACAGAAATAAAACAGTACTCGAATAATTACTACAACATACTTGAAGATATAGTAGAGACAATTCATCAATTAAGAAAATTGAAAAATCGATCAGCTGAGCAAGAAACAGATTATCATTACCAAAAGGAGTTATGTAAGGATGCTATAGAGGATCTAGGAATAGTCACACATCAATTAGAAGATAAAACAACAACATTAAAAAAGATAAAAGAACAAAGAGAGTTTAAAGAAGTTGAAGAAATGAGTTTGCGACAGGAAAAACTAAAAAAAGAAATCAGAAATAAAGAAGAAGAAAAAGGTGCTACTGATCGATTATTAGGTGAACTAGAGTCAAAGATCAACAACTCCAGAGAAAAATTGGATTTGTTAATAAAACAGAAAGAAGGAAAGTTACAGCTTAAAGAAGATTGGCTAAAGTTATATAGCTCAGCTATTCAAAAGTATTCTCTAGATGCTAAGATTGATCTTCATAGTTTTTCAAAACAATTCGGACGAAAAATTGATCGAAATAAACTGATGCAAATTTCTGCTGCTTTGACGAAAGTAATTCGTGAAAATCGAGACCAATTGCTTGTTTATAATCTTGAATCAGAATTGAGAAAAGTCACTATTCGCTCTAAAAACGAAGATGATTTATTAGAAGTTTTATATGAAAATTGGGATGATTATAATAATTTTGAGTCAGTCGAGGTAGATACCCAAAATATGCGAAATTCGCCTTTTTTACTAGAAGCTATGCTACGTAAAGAAAAGGAAGAAAATGACCAGGCTTATCAAAAAGATCAAGAAGAAATGTACCGTCAAGCTCTATTTGGAAAGTTGGGAAAAACAACACGTGAATTGGTAGTAGAAGGTCGTAATTGGGCAGTTAAAATGGATAAGATGTTACAACGTGTTTATGGTGAAAAAGACGACTTGCAACTCGAATTAAAATTGGTTCCAAAGCCTTCTCAAGCAGAAGGGGTCACGTCTACAAGCCAACTAATTGATATTTGGAGTAATGCAGAAGAAGGAATTTTAAGAGAACAAGATCAGAAAAAAGTAATCAGTTTTTTTAAAAAAGGCTTGGATGATGCCATAGTTATAGTAAAAGAAAATCCTGGGACCACTGATTTAAAAGAAGAATTAAAAAGAGTTTTTGATTATCGCCAATGGTTTTTCTTTCGTTTAAATTATAAAAAGAATGCGAAGCAAAAGGAGTTTAAACGACTAACTCAAGAAGCCTTCATGAAGATGTCAGGTGGTGAGCGAGCCAAATCTCTTTACCTACCTTTATTTATTGCTATGCGCTTAAGATTTGAATCCGCTAGTGAGAATGCACCATACATCATTACTTTGGATGAGGCTTTCTCTGGAGTAGATGAAGAAGGTCGTGAATCTATGATGGGAGTCGCTGAAGAATTAGAATTCAACTATATTATGAATTCTCAAGAGATGTGGCCTGAATATCCGACAGTATCAAGTATTAATACGTATGAATTCAAGCAGGGAAAAAGTGATCCTTTTGTGGAAACGGTTAAGTACGGTTGGAATGGACGTGTCCGTTCTAAAATAGTAGGTGATGAATTTGAATAAAGGTACAATTGAATTTTTTTCAAAAAATAAAAAAACTTGGGAGAGTTGGTTTTCCTTATTAGCCAAACGATATTTTTCGTATGGAACATTTGGAGGGTATGTCAACTATGAAGAGTTGGGAGCTGTTGATTTAACACCAATAAAAGAGTTTTTAGGGCTTTCTCAAGTCGAATTTGAGGCTAAAAATAAATTTTCTATAAAAAAATTTATAATGCGGTATAATCGGAGCGCTCTTGCTGAAAAGGATAGTTTAGAAAATGTAATTGAGTACTTTATTGAACAAAGTTTGATAACAAAGGAAAAATTATGTGAACAAGAGACTATCAAACGAAAAGAATTTGATACACTCGTTGATATATTATTGAGCGACAAATCACCCTTACTAGTAGAAAGTACACGTAAAAACTTATTTGAAAAATGGAAGGATGATCAGACAGTCATTGAATCTTTAGAAAAGGCTCAATTTGCGTTGAATCATCTACCAAATTCATTTTTACAATTACCTTATTTTTCGAATCAACTATTCCACAATGCCCACGAGTTAGACACAAATAGTTTAACTGGAGAAATATTCAACAGTATGTTAAGAAAATCATTTGAACTTTCAAAAACTACACGAAGAAAATACTATTCAAAAGTTGAATTGAGTGAAGATGTGTATACTCACGTCAAATTATTACGAGGGGATCATACAATATATGCTTTTGTTCAAGGCATATATTCAAACGACCTTACTATTTGGAATGCACATGCCAAGGAAAGAGACAGTTGGATTGTCCGTAAAGGGCATGTTTTAAACGCCAAAGATTTATATACTAAAAATAACAAAGTCTTTGTAGTAGAAAATGATGGTGTATTCCAAATGCTTACAGAAATGTTTCCAAATTTACCTTTTTTATCCACAAGTGGTCAACCTAATTACACTGTTTTAAAAATAGTAGAAAAGTTAGTGATTAGCGACACTATGATTTATTATTCTGGTGATTTAGACCCAAATGGGCTCTCAATGGCTCAAAATATTTTGAAATTATATCCTCTGAATGTGAAGTTGGTAGGAATGGATGCAGAAATATACAGTAGTAAATTAAAAACGAAAGAATTAACTAAAAACCAAATAAAATTGCTGGATAGTATTCTGGTACCAGACTTGCAAGACTTGAAGCATAGAATATATCTTGAACAAAAAGCTGTTGAACAGGAAGCATTAACTGAAAGCTATATACCTTTGTTAGAAGAGTGGGATTCAAAAATAAGCACAACCGAAAATGAATAATTTAACTCCATACTAACAAGGTCGAGACAAAAATCATTTAGGTTTGAGAAATTGGAGAGAAAAACGAACAATACGTTTTTTTGTATTGCTCGTTTTTTTTAATTTCCGAAAAAAATGACTTTTGGACGCCATTTATTCGAGAGTCTGTAGCAAAACTGATTTTTAGATTTGTCTCATATTCGGTGAATAAACTAGCGAGACACTCGTTTTTGCTTTTTTATTGCTCCTGTCGTATAATCAAAGACAAATTTTAGTAAACTAGTAAATTACTAATTTAGTAAATTACTAAATAAAGGAGTGCTTAACCAATGGAAATACCAACAAACTTAAAACATAAACCTGTAATCGTTGTAGAAGATTATGATAAAGTAGACGGAAAAAATGCGCTTCATACAGATGCAAAAGGGCTCTCACTGGGATTGGCCCAATGGAATGATCGAGGAAAAGTCGATATATCTGGAAAAGTATGGCGCCATACTGGTGAAAAATGGTCACGCCAATCAGAAGAACTTCCAATCACACGTATTTTAGATCTAGCGATACTGGCAGCACAAGGAAGCTTGTATTTTCAAGATGCATATCGCTATGAAAAATTCTATGATCCGGAAAATCCGATGATCGATATCATTGGCCTTCAAGGAAACCGGATGACTGTAGAAGTCGATACCAAAAATCCTAAGATCGATGAAGATATCATCTTATATTACGATACTTTACAAAAAGATGGCGAACTGATTGGTGAACGTTTCCGTATCTTAAAACGTCTATTAGATGATTTAGGGTATTAGGAGGAAAGTCATATGGATAACTTTTCATTAACAGATCATCGCTCATTTTCAACAATTGAACGACAAATGATCTGGCAAAAGCCTGCAAGTCATCGAACAAGTTCTGTGGAACTAAGGATTGCGGCTGAAATCAAAGAAAACTGGGAAGACCCGGAAATGAAAATCAGTAATATTTTATTAGAAGGTGATGCAGGGTCTGGTAAGACACAATTAGCAAAAGCTCTGTCTGCTGATTTGCAACTTCCTTATACAAAAGTGACTTGTTTTGCAGATATGGACAAATCGGATGTTTTTGGCGCTCTTTTGCCAGTTGTTGATTCCGACGAAGAAGAGGACCAAGCTTTGATCGATGCCATCAACCAAACGGATACGCTAAATGCTGTTTTACAAGTTATCAAGGATCACTATCAAGTGAACGACGATCTAGCAAAACAAAAGTTAGCTGACTTTGTGCAACGTATCGATGAGCAAAAGTCAGAAACAGTCCGCTACAAATATTACCCTTCTGAAATCGTACGTGCGATCGAGAAAGGGTATTTATTAGAGATCCAAGAACCAACAGTGATCAGAGATGCCTCTGTCCTAGTGGCCTTGAATTCTGCTCTAGAGCCTAACGGGCTATTGAATCTACCAACAGGAGTCGTACCTCGCCATACTGATTGCGTGATCATCATTACCACAAATCGCAACTATCAAGGAAATCGTCCGCTGAATGAATCTTTGCGTGACCGGATGCAGCATGCTGAAAAAATGGATCTACCCACTCTTGAAGTAATGGTTGAACGTGCAATAGGAAAAACGAATATCCAAGAACCAGAACTGTTAGCTAAAATGGCTGAGATCATCCGACTTCTAGATGAAACTGCTAAAGCAAATGCCATCAAGGGTGTTGCCGGCATGCGTTCCTATTTCTATTGGGCAAATACCTGGAAACAAGGGCAAGATGTATTGGAATCCTTGTATCCCAAAGTACTGTATAAATTAACTACTGATCCAGAAGAATTAAAGATTTTGACCCAACGTTTAGAAGAGAGTGGTCTTTTAGAAGAGCTGCGCACACTTATTCAGTTACAAAAATGGGGAAAGCCTTCTGACATTCAAACATCTGCACGTGGAAGAGTGCTAACAGATGAAGAAGCGGACCAAAGGAATATCGACCAATTAGCAGAAGAAACTTTTTCCCTTTCTGAAAGTGAAAAGAAAATTGAGACAGAAAATGAAGCTACTGAAAAAGCGCTAGAAAAAGAGCCCACAGAACTGCAAAAGGAAACTTTGCCCGTTTCGCAGGAAGAACGCAGCGAGGACGTAGAAGGGAAAAGTCAAGACGACCAAGATCAGGCAGAAGATATTTCCAACAAGATGTCTGTATCCGATATGGAAGCTCATGACAAAGAAATCAAGCGTGAACTAAACAAAGAAGCTCGTCAAGCAATGAAAGGAACCATTCACGAAAAAGAAGGGCTGATCATTCATCGACCAACATTTACGCCAAATGATCCAGAGGCACGTAAATTAAGGAAACAAGTGTTGCCAGTGGTCGACTCTTTAAGCAGACAGATTCTCGATCTACTTGAAAACGACGAATCAGCGACCTATCAAAAGAGTAAATATGAAGGGCAGCATTTCGATGCCAGTCGTGTGGCATATGGTGATCTTCGGAATTTCGATAAGAAAAATCCTCCATACGAACAGCCTTCATTGGCAGTTGCTATCAGGGTCGATGAATCTGGCTCGATGATCCGTGATGATCGGATCGAAGCCGCCAAAAAAGCAACGATCGCAGTCGCAGAATTTGCACAGCGCGTAAATATCCCGTTGATGATCTATGGGGATACCGCTGACGTATCTGCAAGAGAGAAAACATCCTTATTTTCTTACAAAGAATTCTCAGATGACTTTAGTTGGTTAACAGATAAGTTAGTAACGATGAAAGCACGACAAAATAACCGTGATGGCGCCACTTTGAGGATTGCTGCAACTAAGCTTAGTCAGCAAGCTGCAACGACAAAATTGATGCTAGTGATCAGTGATGGACAACCTAAAGCTTTACCTGATTATACAGGGAAGAAAGCAAAACAGGATATCCAAGAAGTCTTATCAGAGTTTGAGCGCCAAGGCGTGGTCTTTGTTTCTGCAGCAATCGGACAAGACAAAGAAGAAATAAAAGAAATCTATGGTGAAAATCGTTTCCTTGATATCACCGACTTGAATGAGTTTCCGAAACAATTGATCCAATTGATCTCACGTTATTTATGAAATACCGTAAGAATGATCGGTTAGGTTTGAGAAATTAGAGAAAAAAAGAGGTTGGGACAGAAGTGTTTAACTCCGAGAATTTCGGCTTATTTCCGAAGGAGTTGCTTCTGCGCCCACCGTTTATCCGTTTTTAAAGAATGAGACAAAAGTGTTTCTTACTTTTGTCCCACTCTTTTTTTTGAAATTTCCGAAGAACTTGACTTTTGAACGCCGCTTATTCGAGAGTCTCTAGCAAAACTGTAGATTTGTCACACATTCGTTTCCGGAACTTTTTTGCCGACATTTTTTAATTTGATCCTTTATCTGCAACTATTTGAATGGCATCAAAAAAAGACCTGCTACAATAAATGCTTTTTCCGAAATGTACTTGGGGACATCTTGAAAATCTTCTTAAAGTATTTGGACAGATAGTATCCATGTTTAAAACCCGTTAGTTCTGCAATCTCTTCCATAGGTAAATTGGTTGAGATGAGGAGATTTTGTACATTTTTTAAGCGTACCTTCAGCAAATATTCTTTTGGTGAATAGCCTGTTTCTTTTTTGAACAAACGAGAAAGATAAGACGCATTGAAAGAATATTTTTCACTGAGTTGTTGGATCGAAAAATCCTCTTGATAATGATTATCGAGATAATGCAACAAGTCGATAATACGTGAATTATGGGTCCGCAGTGGGGGAATCGACTGATTCGGTTTTTGATAAGAAATACTGCTGAATAGAAGTATGTCCATGATGCAATGGGTTCGTATAAAAAAACTGAATCCAGACAGATCATAGACATATTGTTTTAGAACCATTTGATCCATGGCTAAACGTTCTTTCGTCAATCGGTGCATCCCAGCGGATAAATTCAAATAGGATTGGTTAGGGACAACATCCAGACGGAAAAAATGAAAGGAAAGAGGGGCAAGAACTTTTCTTTCAAAAACAGTATGGGGTGGACAGATCAATACGCAAGGACTCTTAGCAATCCCAGAAACCTCGCCGATCTTATAGTAGCACTCTCCTTCAACCAATAAATACAATACCCAAAAACTATCTTGGTCTTCTGCTAATAAAAATTCTTCTTTTTCCTCCCACCAGATATGATCGATTATTTTTATCACTTCCATGTTTTACCTCCAAAAGTCAAAAAAAGCCAAAAACAAGACTAATTTGTATATTGTTAAATATATCACAAAAACTATAATAAAAATATCATGAATTAGGGAGCGGTTACATGAAACAGATACAAAGTGAAATCATCGTTATTGGTGGTGGCTTAGCAGGCATCTGTGCGGCAATTGCAGCAGCAAGAGAAGGAAAACAGGTAGTATTGATTCAAAATCGCGGTGTTCTAGGGGGGAATTCCAGTAGTGAGATCCGTGTCTGGGTATGTGGCGCAACAAAACACGGTGTAAATCGGTACGCACGCGAGACAGGGATCATGGGTGAATTATTTTTAGAAAATCAGTTTAGAAATCCACAGGGGAATGTTTTTCAGTGGAATCTGTTATTGCTTGAAAAAGTCAAAGAAGAGCAAAATATCCAACTTTATTTAAATACGGAAGTCATTGATGTTACAGTAGAAGGACACACGATCACATCTGTGATTGCTCGAACACAAGGAGCAGAAAATACCTATCAGTTTTTAGGAGAGTACTTCATTGATTGTACAGGTGATGGCATAGTTGGAGAGGGTGCAAAAGCAGAATTCCATATGGGAAGAGAAAGTCGAGAAATGTATGATGAATCTCTTGCACCTGAAGTTGCAGATGATCGAATGTTAGGAAGCACATTGCTTTTTTATACAAAAGATACCGGAGAAAAGACCAAATTTATTGCACCATCATTTGCGAAAAAAATCACAGATACTACCATCATAAAAAATCGAACATTGAATCCAACTGATAATGGTTGTGCCTATTGGTGGATTGAATGGGGTGGGGAGCTGGATACGATCCACGATAATGAAAAGATCAGAGATGAACTGTTATCAGTAGTGTATGGTATTTGGGATCATATCAAAAACTCAGGAGAATATGAAGCTGATACATTAGATTTAGAATGGATAGGGACTCTTCCTGGAAAACGCGAGTCACGTCGGTTTATTGGCGATTACGTGCTTACTCAAAAAGATATCGAGGATCAAACATTTTTTGAAGATCGCATTGCATTTGGTGGTTGGTCAATCGATTTACATCCCTCAACAGGAATGTACACAGATGCAGCCGGCGCTCGTCATGTCGTAGCAGATGGGATCTATCATTTACCTTACCGGATGCTGTACTCAAAAAATATCGAAAATCTCTATTTCGCTGGCCGTAATGTCTCAGCTAGTCATGTAGCTTTTGGAACGATCCGAGTAATGGCTACTTGTGCAATCTTAGGCGAAGCAGCAGGAACAGCAGCAGCAATGGCTAGTGAATTGCATTGCTCACCTAGAGATATCTATACGTCATATCTCAATGAGTATCAGCAAAGAATGTTGAAAAATGATGCTTCAGTTATTGGACTGAAAAATAATGACTCCAAAGATTTAGCACGTACTGCTCAGATTAGTGCCACAAGCTCTTTGCAAACGATCGATACGGAGGCTGAACAGCTGCAAGAATTTCCACTGACAAAAAGTGTCGGTTTCCAATTTTATCTGGAAAACCACCCGAAAACAGTGAATCTCTTATTAAAAGCAGAAGCAGAGACAGAATTAGAAGTTGAATTTTACACGACTGGTAGGAAAGAAAATTACATTCCAAAGAAAAAAGTAGGGACACAAACGGTTCAACTGTCAGCAAAAGGACGTGCGTGGCATCCTGTTGTTTTACCGACACTTGCAGAACCAGAGAACTTATTTGTAATATTAAAGAAAAATCAACATGTAGTAACGCATCTTAGCGAAACAGTTATCCCTGGAGTGTTAAGCTTCATTGAAGACCCGATCCAAGAATTACGTCAACCAGAGTTACATGATTATGTGCGCGAATCACCTATCCTTTATTGGACAAATCAAAAAATCAATCGTAAAAATGTGGTATTCAATGTTCCCACTACGAGTTATTCAAAAGAACAGATCACAAACGGGTATAAACGTCCATTTGGTTCGCCAAATGTATGGGTATCTAAGCTTGGTTCAAAAGAAACGGAAGTCCTTTGTTTCAATTGGGAGACACCGCAGACGATTTCAGAAGTTTTATTGACTTTAAATGATGACGTCAATGAAGACCTCGTGAATCTTCATCATCACCGAACTGCTTTTGACATTATTCCCGAATTGATCAAAGATTATGAAATTTGGGCGCTTGTTGATGGAGAGAGAGTACGACTTGCAAAAGAAGAGGATAATCGGAGCAGACAAAAGAATCATCTGTTCCGAAAAGTGAAAACAAAACAATTAGAACTACATCTACATCAAACAAATGGTAGCAATTTCAAGTCATTATATGAAGTCCGAATCTATGGAGGAGAATAACATGAATACACTACAAAATGTTGAACAACCAAAAAATAAGTTTAAAATGCGTTATGTGATTCTAGCTTTAGTTTTTGTTAACATCGTTATCAATTATATGGATCGTACGAATGTATCAATTGCAATGCCCGAATTGGCAAAAGAAATTGGCTTATCGACAGTCCAACAAGGATTGATTTTTTCAGCATTTGGCTGGATTTATGCAGCCATGCAAGTGCCAGGTGGAATCCTGCTAGATAAGTTTGGGTCGCGAATCATGTATTTCATTAGTTTATTTGGTTGGTCACTAATGACACTATTTCAAGTAAGTATCCATAATTTTGGCCATTTTTTAGGATTACGTTTAGGGGTAGGTTTCTTTGAATCTCCAGTTATGCCTGCAAATAATCGTGCAATTTCCTATTGGTTTCCCGAAAATGAAAGAGGAACAGCAATCGGTATTTATTCTTCTGCACAGTTCTTAGGTTTAGCATTTTCCATGCCAATCTTATATGCGATCCATAACTCCATCGGCTGGCGTGGATTATTCATTGTCACAGGAGTGATCGGGATCATTTGGGCATTTGTTTGGTACGTTTTGTATTCTGATCCAAAAAAGAATAAATGGGTGAGCCAACAAGAATTGGCTTATATCAAAGCTGGTGGAGCAGTTTTTGAAGAAGTCAGCGATACAGCTCCCAAGGCTAGTTTAACAAAAGAAAATTTGAAAAAATTATTTACAAAAAAACTGATCGGTATTTACATTGGTCAATTTGCTATTAGTGGAACATTCTGGTTCTTCTTAACATGGTTTCCATCCTATTTGACAGAAGAAAAAGGTATTTCCTTGAACAAAACTGGCTTTTTATCAAGTATTCCTTATCTAGCTGCCTTTGTCGGAGTTATATTAGCTGGTTATGTATCGGATAAATTAAGTAAGCGTGGTTTTTCTAAAAGTATGTCACGCAAAATACCTGTCATCACAGGGTTACTATTGACTCTATTGATCATGGGAGCAAATTACACATCAAATCCATATCTGATCATCACTTTTATGTCAGTTGCCTTTTTCGGAAATGGACTTGCAACAATCACCTGGGTGTTTGTTACTCTTTTGGCTCCTAGTAATTTGCTTGGTCTTGCTGGCGGTATCTTCAATCTATGTGGCGCTCTTTCTTCCATTGTTATTCCGATCGTCATTGGTTACCTTGTAGCAAATGGGAATTTTTCTTCCGCACTTGTTTTCATAGCTGCTATTGCATTAATTGGTGCATGCTCGTACATCTTCGTAGTGGGTAAATTGGAAACAGAGGAATAATCAAAAGGTAGGTAGCTTAAAAAATACGATGATAAATCGTGAGCCGTTGACTCTATCTGCACTGGCTTCCTTCTATATGTTAACGGTAACAGACACACAATTGGTGCAACTTCCTTTATAATGAAAGAAAGTTACAGGAAGGAAGGTCTGCAAAATGACATACGCAAAAGCATGGTGGAAGGAAGCTGTCGGCTACCAAATTTATCCTGCGAGTTTCAAGGATAGCAATGGGGATGGAATAGGAGATCTAAATGGGATCCGTGAAAAAATCCCTTATTTAAAAGATCTTGGCATCGGTTTTATTTGGATCAATCCTATTTATCCTTCACCATTTATTGATAACGGTTACGATATCAGTGATTACCAAGGGATTCTTGGTAAATTCGGGACCATGGAAGACTTTGATCTATTGTTAGCAGAAGCCCATCAAGCAGGTATCAAGATTATCATGGATCTGGTTATCAATCACAGCTCCGACCAACATGAATGGTTTATTGAAGCAAAAAAATCAAAAGAAAATCCCTATCATGACTATTATATTTGGGTAGATGGCATACCTGAGGAAAAACCGAATGAGTGGCAATCGATTTTTGGTGGCTCCGTTTGGGAATATGAGCCGGAAATCCAACAATACTATATGCATATTTTCGCAAAAGAACAACCAGATTTGAACTGGGAAAGTACACAGTTGAAAAATGAATTGTTCACGATGATCCGCTGGTGGTTAGATAAAGGTATCGATGGCTTTCGTTTAGATGCGATTTCCCATGTCAAAAAAGATAAATATTCCGTGAAAGCCACCGAAAATCCTTTCTCGCCTTTTCAAAATGTCTCAGGAATCGAAGAACATTTGAATGAACTAAAAGATGTCTTTGACGAGTACGACATCCTGACTGTTGGCGAAGCCAGTGGGGTGACGGCAGAGGAAGGACCAGAGTGGGTAGGACCTGATGGCTATTTTGATATGATTTTTGAATTTGATCATATCTCGATATGGAAACATGAAAAAGAAGGCGAACTTGATGTGTTGCAGTTAAAAAAAGCCTTGAGTGATTGGCAGACTTCTTTAGATGGCAAAGGCTGGAATGCCTTGTATATGGAAAACCACGATGTTCCTCGTTCGGTTTCTGTTTTTGGCGATACGAGCGAAGAATTTTGGGCGATTTCTGCCAAAGCAATTGCAATGATGTATTTCTTTTTACAAGGCACGCCTTTTATTTACCAAGGACAAGAAATCGGCATGACCAATGCACCTTTTACATCTATTGAGGAAATCGATGCAGTCGACTCCAAACGTCTATACAGACAATTGATTCAAGAAGGAAAATCAGAGGCAGAAGCACTGGACATCGTTGCAGACACGACCCGAGACAACGGTAGAACACCAATGCAATGGTCAGCAGAAGACTTTGCTGGATTTTCGACTAATCAGCCATGGCTAATGATCAACCCAAATTATCCTGTATTGAATGTGGAAGATCAGGAAGAAGATCCCACATCGATCTTGCAATTTTATAAGAAAATGATTCGAATCCGTCGTGCCCATATGGGTTTGATCTATGGTTCTTTCATCGAACATCTAACGGAGCATTCACAGGTATATAGTTACGAAAGAATCTTAGAACAAGATCGTTACTTAGTGATCGTCAACTTAACGAATGATCCTGCAGAATATACATTCACTGAAGAAGTGAGTCAACACGCTTGGCAATTGTTGCTTACCAACACAAATCAACAAGATCGATTATTCAAGAGTTCGGGTACATTAGAACCTTATGAAGCATGCTTATATAAGAAATTGTAAAAAAATACAAAATCCACTAAATAACCCAACTAAACACCAGAATTAGTAAGAGTTTCCTTACTAGTTCTGGTGTTTGTTTTAGACTAGTTTCTTTTCACAAACAAGATGATGTTTGCCATTGATGATTTTGGCATCTATTTTTACAAAACCTTGTTTCTCCCACATCCTCCGACCTGCCAGGTTATCAACCAGCACTCCTAAACGCAATGTTTTCACTCCTTTTTGTCAGCAGTAATGCTCCAGTTGCTGATAAATGATTTGCCCATTCTCTTGTTGGCGATAAGGCAGATCAATCACCAACAAAGAGGCTGGGACAGAAGTGTTTAACTCCGAGAAATAAGAAGAAATTAACGAAAATTGCTTTTCAAATTTTTGTTAATTTCGGCTTATTTCCGAAGGAGTTGCTTCTGCTCCCGCCGTTTATTCGTTTTTAAAGTATGAGACAAAAGTGTTTCTTACTTTTGTCCCACGCTCATAATCATGCAGTAAGTCTACCACACCCATCAGTTGGTCAGCTTGGTAGATACCAAATACTTCTTTTTGTGTTAGTTGAGCATGTGTTGGTATCGATAAAAAAAACTCTTGTTCGATTTCCTCATCACTAGGGGAATACGTTTGATACTCAGTGAAGTAATCTTTATTTGCAAATAGAAAATCCCGAAATTCCGTTTGATCCTGTGGCCAATCTAATTTTCGCCACTTCATGCAGTCACCACCCAATAAGTTTTCCCATCTTTCGTCCGTTGCATAAAACCGTATTCGATCAAATAGCGGCGAAGAGTGACAAAATCAGCAATAAACCGTTTCAGGATCTCATTGACTGCTTTTTCTGAATAGTTTTTAGCAGGTTCAAATTGCTTTGCGATTTCTCCTAGAACGATGATCTTGCGTTTTTCCTTGCTAGGAAATTGGCGGAGACGGCCATCCTCAGTAAAGTAATTGGCGATGATGGTTGCTTTTTCGCTAACAGTGATTTGATAGCGTTCATCTACCATTTTTGCACCGATATGTGGTGGCAAGTAGTCCTCACTTTCCAATAAATTCATCATACTTAAAAAAACACGAGCTTGTCGTTCTTTTTCTCTCAATTTGAAGCGATGGTTGCGGACAGTTGAACTAGAAATTCCTAGACGTTGTGCAATCACGGTGTCACTCAATCTCTGGGCAAATAAATTCAAGATAGTTTGTTGGATCTCTGTCAGCCCACTAATTTCGCGATTCTGTTGTAACAAAGCAAAAAGAGGGCCTTGATGAACCTGCTGTAAATGTTGTTGCATCGCTTTTTCTGCCGTTTTCCAAGGACCAGTTACTGTCTCACTAGGATAAATCAAACCATCCTCAAATCCTGCTTCACAATACAAACAATGGAAGTGATCCTGGTCCTGATAATACCCCCGAGCATAATCAGTAATTTCATAAACAATATCATTTTTCATCTAACTCACTCCAAACAAAATTTATTATGTTTGAAATTATTTTAATATTTACGTCTTTATTTGTCAAATAGCAAACATTATTTTGTTTTGTCTGTATAATAGCAAACTATATCTTTTTTTCATAAAAAAGAGAATGAGACAATAGTAAGAAACACTTTTATCTCATTCTCTAAAAACGAATAAATGATGGGAGCAGAAGCAACTATTTTGGAAATAAGCCGAAATTCACAAAAAATCGAAAAGCAGTTTACGTTAATTTCTTCTTATTTCTCGAAGTTAAACACTTCTGTCCCAACCTCATCTTTAAAATTTTTTATTTTTTCTCTGCTTTAAATTCGGCAGAGAGAGCATTACTTAAACTCTTAGAAATCCTAGAATGTAACGTTCGAAAGGACTGACTCAAGGCTTTTAGGTGGGCGTCCAGACAGCTTTTCAATATCTCCAGTAACGATATCAAAATCTCCATTTGAAAAGTTTTTTTGAGTCCCAACAATGGCAGAAATGACTGGCTCTGGTAGATTAGCGTTTTGAAGTTGCTCTTGAAGTTCGCTTACAGATACAGTCACATAAGATAACGGAGAACCGATTGCTTTAGATAATATTTCTACTCTTTCAGCACCAGTTAAAGCTTTTGGACCGGTACCAGCATAAATTGCACCATTATGTCCTTCACCAGAAAGGATTCCGGCCGCAGCTGCAGCTAAATCGTCGCGAGAAACAAAGCTGACTTTATTTTCAGTAAAACCAGTCAATACACCAGAAGATAGAGCCATTTGAGCATCCTCGATAAGCGTTTCTGTGTAATAACTCATACGCAAGATCGTCCATTTCTTTGCATTTTTCATTAAATATTGTTCGCTAGCAAAGTGTTCAGCCACCATGTTGCTTTTTTCGGCATTTCTTGCCCCAACAGATGACATAAGAACAATGTGAGAAACGCCGGCGGCTACTGCTGCATCAATAGCTCTAGCATTTTGTTCAAGGCGATGACCAACATCTAGTGATGGGATCAACAACAATCTATCTAATCCACGGTATGCTTCTGAAAGTGAGGATGGTTGATTATAATCTCCAAATCGTGCTTGGACACCTTCTATTTTGATTTTCTCTGGAGCGCGTGAAATAGCAACAATACTATTTTCATTAGACATTTCCAATAAGTAGTTAACTACAGCTCCGCCTAATTTTCCACTTGCACCACTGACGCCAATCTTCATCATAAAAATACCTCCAAATTATTATTAATGCCTCATAATTTAAAAAATTATGGATCAAAATATCCAGAATTTGAACACTTGATGTCTATTGATAGTAGCACATCAACACCTGATTCCGACACTTTAATCCAACAACTTTCGTTTATGCGACATTTATTGTATATTAACTATAGCAAGCAGGAACCCTTTAAGCAATCGACAATGTAGCGTAATCATTGTTTAAGCGACAGATGCCGTAAATAGTCTATTAAATAGGAGTGAATCACATGACCAAAAAAATAGATCCACGAGTTATCCGCACTAAAAATCTAATTATGGAGGCCTTTATTGAATTAACAGCAAAAAAAGATTTTAAAGACATAACCATTAAAGATATAACTGATACCGCAACAATAAACCATGCAACTTTTTACAATCACTTTTACGATAAATACGACTTACTTGAAAAAGTAATAAGAGAAAGCTTCATGAGAGATGTCATTCAAGAGGTAAGTAACCACAAGGTAATCAATGTAGATACTATAAAATCAATATTTTCATCCATCACAAAATTTCAACTGTCAATTAAAAGCAAATGCTATCGTAGTTATGAAGTATTTTCACCAGAAATAGAGATCCATTTTAAAAATGAACTTCATTTTTTTCTGTCGAAATGGGCACATAAACAGTGGCCTAATAAAACTAATCCAGAAATTGAGGCATTTTCTGTAACGTTAAGCTGGGCACTTTACGGTTCAGCTACTCATTGGATGAACAATCAACAAATCAAACCGGAAAATTATGTAGCACAAATGATTCCTTTGATTGATACTATGGATAAAGACTATGCCAATCAACTATAGACGTCGTTTTTAGTGAAAGATTGCATTACTTATTTTAAAAGTGTTTGTACTCTAGCTCTATTTAGTGCTAAAAAATTCTGATACTAAGCAGAGAACAACACTTAAATTTATGATTTTTGACCTATTGGAAACAAAAAAAATTCCACTTTGGTAGGATTTTTTTTAATAATTTTAGCACCAAAAATTGTATATTAGAGAATTAGTAGTATTTCAGGAGTACTTTCCTACCAATTCAGGATATTTAGGAACAAAGAAAGCGTTTTTTTGATAAGCTATATACGAATAATAAAGAAAGTAGGAGGGGAGTATAGTGAATCTTTTTGATTTTTGGGGTTTAATGTTTGGCGGTACGACGAAGGATTCATATGATAAGAAAAACGGGGAACAAAAGTTATGGCCTAGTGTACTCCTGATTGTATTAGCTGTGAGTGGTATATTTATCCTTCATCTGCTACTATCCGTTTTATGGAAATAGCTGCAATAAGCTGAATAAGAAAGTTGAGAACTAGCAGTTTTCTATTTTGATTCTGAAATTTAGTGGATACAGAGAAGGTGATTGTTTGTTTCGTAAGAAGTATTTAAAAAACTATGCTACTAAACAACCTACAATGAATCATATCTTATAGTTCTGTATTCTATATATCCAAAACCCCAGTAGAAGATCAACTTCTACTGGGGTTCAGCTTTTTATTCATAGACGGCACGAGGACCGCCAATAAATTTTGGACGTGAGCGCAATGCTGTTACATGAGCAGCACCAAGCGTGTTGTTTCTAGGGCGAACAGGTACTTGAACATGTTTGACATGCATCCCGATGGCCGTATCGCCAATATCAATACCAGCTTGAGCAACAACATGTTCAACTTCCACAGGATCTGAAAACTGTTCAAATGCTGCGACAGAGCAGGCGCCACCTGCATGGAGAGCTGGTTTGACAGACACGATCTCAAATTGTTTGTTTTCGGCCACTGCTCGTTCAACAACTAATGCTCGATTCAAATGTTCGCACCCTTGGACAGCTAGTGAAATATTCAAAGGATCAAGTATTTCTTTGAGTGTCTGGATGATCCATTGTCCAACTTCAGCGCTCGAATTTTTACCGATATGACCACCAACAACCTCACTCGTGCTGCAACCTAATACGAAAAGATCACCGGCTTTTAAATGTGCTTCGGTCAGAACATCGTTGACCATTTCTGTTAATTGTTTTTTTAACTGAATTTCTGTCAGTTCCATAATTACCATTCCTTTTTTATATACAACCATTTTTATTTGCTGATTTTTTTATTTAATTGCAGACGTTGGATCGCTGAAGTCAATGGGATCGCTAAGCCAATTCCTACAATATTTTGAATCATGTTTCCTGGGATAGAAGCTATGCCAGAAGGCCATCCATACAAAAACCACCCAGCGAACAAATAGCCAATGACCATGACGAATGTACCCAAGACTAAGCCAATGAGCCAGCTTGTTGTTGATTTTTTAGCAAAATAGCCGCTTATCAAGCCTTGAAGACCATGGATCAAAAAAGAAAAAATAGCCCACTGAGGATAACCTGAGATCAAGTCGATCAAGAGTCCACTGGCTGCACCCACAGTCAGACCGCCGAGCGGACCGAATAGGGAAGCAGTCGTATAGATTCCCGCTTCACAGAGAGTAACAAATCCGTTTGTTGCTGGTACTGGAATCAATACTGTCAGTGAAAGTGCCACAGTTAAAGCAATCATCAAAGCATAAATCGTTATGTGTTTAGTAGTCAATCCAATCATCCTCCTTCATTTCGCCACCTGACCAGACACTTCCTGTGCCATCTTTCATCATGACGCCGTTTATAATGCATTGGTACACGTATTTTTTACTATTAGCGACTGACTTAGAAAGGGAAGTACCATTCGCAAGATTAGCTGTTATAGCAGAAGAGAAAGTACAGCCAGCACCGTTAACAGTTATTGAAGGTCTTTTTTTCAAGTGGAAACTTTCGAATTCCACTTCACTATATAATACATCAACTGCATCTTCACCAAATACACCAGCGCCTCCTTTGACTATCACCGATCGACTGCCAAATGAATATATTTCTTTGGCCATTTTTCGTATTTCCTCTAATTGGAACGAATCGTTTTTACCGGTAAGCAAGGCAGCCTCTTTTAGATTTGGTGTAACAACATCCGCCAATGGGAATAAGTGATCGACTAAATGTTTACTATACGTATCTTGAGCTAGATCGTCTGTTTCCTTGAAAGCCAAAACCGGATCAAGAACGATGGGGATATCTGTCTTTTTCTTTACAAATTCTGTCACAACATCGATTGCTGCCATAGAATTTAGGAGGCCGATCTTTATTCCATCTAGGTTGACCATCTGATCAATTGAAACAAGTTGTTGCTCCAACCATTCAGGCGAAACATTTTGCAAAATAAAATCACCTTCGTTATTTAACATCCCTACGCAAGTAAGTGCGCTCATTCCAAACTGATGATAGTTCTCAAACGTTTTTAGATCAGATTGGATTCCGCCACCCGCAAAGGGATCCGATCCGCCAATCGTCAATATCTTTTTCATTCGTTTCCCTCCACTTCACAAGTGTCAGTATACCTAAATTGAAAGCAGAAGAAAACAGCCAATTGGAGGATATTCAAGTCAGCCAATTTTAGATACATGGTTTCCGTACGAAGTAAAGATTTTGCTTCATACCTCAACCTCATACTAACTATTGAAAGAAGAAAATAATTATTCCAAAAATAAAAGAAAAAAGTTTCAGTTCTATTTCAAATGTCTACTATACTGTGTGTAACAAAATATGCTGATTTCAAAAATGAGAAAAAGAATTTTATGAATAAATAGACTCACTTTTTGGCTGATACAGTATAAAGAATTGTGCTACTTAACAAAATAAATAAAAAGCGAGGGATTTATTTATGGTACTTTATAAAAATCATGAGAAGAATGTAGTATATTACAATGCGATGATCGCTAGTACAAAAAACTATGAATTTTCCAAAAAAAAAATGGAAGAGTTAAAATCACAGGTTACACGAGAAGTCTATCGAAACCTTAAAACTTGGTCGGGGAAAGAAAGATTGAAAACTCAACTGGAAGCTATACGAGAAGAGATATATGTCGGACCTGAAAGCAACTTGGAAACTATGCAAGAAGAAATATATGGTGAAAGCGACTTAGTAAGTCAATTGGAAGCTATGCAAGAAGATAGTGAAACCGAAAGTATCTGGGAGATGCAACAGAGAAATAAAAAGCACCTCCAAAATTACTTGAAGACCCTAAAAAAGAAAAATGCAGAGGATAACCAAAGCAAACTAGAGAATATAGACAAACAGCTGGCAGAAATAAAAAAAGTGTATATAGAAAAGAAAAAAATTGAGAAGCAACTTTCAGAGTATCCTTTTAAAGAAAAATATGGAAAAAAATCCACCGAAGTCAAGCAGCTCATCTGGGAGAAGCAAGCAAAAGAAGACAAACTCAGAGAACTTTGTGGAACCAGTCACCCTTTTACTAAAAAAGGAAAGGAACAATTGAACGTTCCATCAGATTTATATCAAGCGAATGGACTAGATAAAAGTGAGGCAGAGCAAAAGGATTTTGTGTTAGTCCCTAAAAAAAGCTTATGGGCGAAAAAGCAGAATAATCGCTATAAGAAGGAAACGTACACTTACACTAACTATGTGAATGAACGCAAATTTACAAAAATAACAGATGAAGCACTTCAAGAGAATCCATTAGTCATGTGTATCAATAATGAGAATCCTAAACTTATTCCATTTGAAGATGAATATTCGGTAATCGCTCGTTCCTATCAAAATCTTTATGATAACTGTTTGAATAGCGATAAGAAGCTCATGTCAGTTCCAGAGGTGCAATCTAAGATCCAGAAACATATCATCGACTATTTTACTGAAACTCTTGATCGATATTCGCCCTATAACGATGAATATGGAATTATATGGGCGTGGGTTAAAGTGCCCGTTGGTTATTCTCGCAAAATTCAGCGTGATGAAGATTTAGGTAGGTGGGAGTGTGCTACAGTTTATACTTATGATTATCGACTTCAATTTAACGATAGAAGCTATATTAATGAATTACATAAATTTCTACTAACCGAAAGAACTGGGTATACTGAATTACGAGACTCTACACTTAATTTTCTTAAAAAATATGAACAGCAACTAAAAACAGAAACGAATGAACTTAAACAGCAGTTGACTCCAGCAGCCTATTCAAAATTCAAGGAGAATTTCCAAGGATTTAGCAACTTGATTGATCAAGTAAAAAAACATCCTTATTTAGATCTCAAACCATTCTTGAACGATATACTAGAAAAAAATAAAGACGCATTAGTGCCAAAAATAGCACAGATCAATAACTATAGGGACGAGGTAATTAGGCTCTATCGTGAAAAAAAGGAACTTGAAAAAACACTAAACACTTTTCCTTATAACAAAAGCTCTGATGAATACAATCTGGTGAAAACTGAAAAGACACAAGTAGAAATGAGACTGAAAACTCTCTGTGGAACAACCAGTCCGTTTACAGACAAAGGAAAAGAAATAGTGCGCTCAAAAGAAGAACAGAGCAAATCATCTCATGTCTTTTCAGAGCCGAATTTATCCGCTACTAATACGAAGCTCCTCAAAGATAGGATGGACCAAGCGAAAGAGAAGCGAAAAAACGTTTCTGAGAGTACGGATGTATGTAGAAGAAGGACAGAACCAGAAATGATGATTACCCATATATGATATGTCTAATAGTTAAAACATGCTATTGCAGTGTAGAAACCTCGGACTAGTCTCGATTAACTGGATGAAAAAGAGAAGAATCATTTCGAAAAACAGAAAAAAGCGCTGAGATTATAATCCTCAACAAATCAAGTCGAAAAGGAGGGATTTCCTTATGGCATCTATCCCATATTCTAATGATAGCTTATTGCGGTATACTACACTAAAAGCCATGGAAAGAGAGTATCAAAATCTCAAAGAAAAAACGCAAGAAATAAAACCACAGCTCACACGAAAAGCCTATCGAAAGCTGAAAGCCCGATCATCAACAGAAGAACTGACAGCACTAGTAGAAAAACTTCAAGCAAAGTCAGACATTCAACTTGATTCATATATAGCGGGTATAGATAGACAGGATATCCCAAACGAAATAAAACGTATGGATGATGAGTTGAAAAAAATCAGAAAGGTCTATTTGGAACTGACAGCAATCGAAGCTAAATTATCAGGTTATCCTTTTAAAGAAAAATACGTAAAAAAATCTGTCGAAGTGAAGGAAATTATCGGAGAAAAGCAGAAAAAAGAAGAGGAGCTAAGAGCACTCTGCGGAACCAGTCGCCCATTTACTAAAACCGGACGAACAAAATTGAACTCAACCGCCAAAAAATCTAAAGAAGATCATTCGGTTAGAAATAGTGGTATTGAACCAAAACCGGTGACATTGATCCCTAGAAATGACATTTGGGTGCATTACCAAGACAAACATTATAAAAAAGAAATAGAGACTTACTCTAGATATATAAAAAATCACAAATTCACAAAAATAACCGATGAAACACTTCAAGAGAATCTATTGGTTGCATGTATCAACAATGAAAATCCTAAACTTGTTCCACTCGAAAAAGACTTTGCTCTGATGGCTCGTACCTATCAAAATCTTTATGATGACTGTTTGAACATCGATAAGGAACTACTGTCAGTTCCAGAAGTGCGATCAAAAATCCAGAAGCACATCATCAACTATTTTAATGACAATATGAAGCACCATCCAACTTACGATAAAGATTCCACCAGATGGAAGTGGTTCAGGAGACCTAATACTCATCACCAGCTTTATTTTAATGATATGCGCTATATGGATGATCTACTTCGGTTGCTATTAAACGAAAGAAGGGGATACACAGAGCTACGAGACTCTACACTCAAGCTGCTTCAAAAGAACGAGAAACAAATAAAATCACAAATAGCTGAACTTAAACAAGAATTAAAGCCAGTAGCCTATTCAAAATTCAAGAAGAATTTTCAAGGTTTTGACGACTTGATTCAGCAAGTAAAAAAACATCCCTATTTGGGTCTCAAGCCATTCCTGAATGATATCCTAGAAAAAAATAAAGATTTGCTAGAACAAAAAATGTGGCAAATCAAGCAATATAAGGGTAAGGCAGTCATGCTTTATCGTGAAAAAAAGGAACTTGAAACAGCGTTAGAAATTTTTTCTTATGGTAACGGGGATATAGAATACAATTATAAAAAGATGCAAGCGGAAAAGAAACTAAAAGCCCTCTGTGGAACAACCAGCCCATTAACAGAAAAAGGAAAACAAATGATAGCCATTCGCTTAGATGAAGAAGATCTACATACCTATAACAATTTAAATTATATCCTTTCAGAATGGAAATTCCCAGCTACTGATAGAAGACCCTTAAGAGCCATACTAATGGAGGCAGAACATAGGGATAGATGGCCAATCGAAAGGAAAGACTCAGGGAAAAAAAGAGTAGAGCCAGAAGAGGATATTACCCATATGTGAGTTTTTCAATAGTTACAAACTATATGTACCAACAAGAAAAGAAGTTATACCTAGAAGCGGATCACTTCTGGCATAACTCCTTTTTTGATCTTTGTTTCTTTTATTGTGCTTTCAAGTCTTTTTCGATTTGCAACCGTTGGACTTTCATCGTCGCTGTCCGAGGAATTTCGTCATAGTCCATGATGATTGGTTTATTTAAACGTGGCAACTCATGTACTTGATTCCACCAACGATCCCAATCCATTGCTTGTTTTGGTGCTAAAGCAATGATAGGTTGTGGTGCATTTTCTTTATCCCGTACGATCACAACTTCTGCTAGAAAGTCTAGGGAATCTAGTAAAAAATCTTCAATGGCTAGATTGCTATTGATCGTATCGATCAAATCGACTTGCCGATCTTTTAAGTATAAATGGCCATTTTCATCCATACTGCCATAATCTCCGCTATCCCACCAAGCGCCATAAACATTTTCTTGGAAACGTTGGTCTTCTTTATAGTAGGTCAACGCCCGGCCTTTAGATAAAAGCTGGATATGTCCATCCGTATTTACAGGGACAACTTCGCCACTTTCATCTGTGATACGCGCTTTTGTCAACTCACCTAATCCCACACCCATATCTCTGGCGTTACTTGTCTGCAAGCTTTCAAGTGTATGCGCTTTAAGGATCATCGGTCCACATTCGCTTTGGCCATAGACTTGTAAGAATAGAGCATCCTTCGTATCAGAAGTATCCAGGAATGTTTCCATCGTTTGATTATTGATTGCATCAAAAGTAGAGTGGTAGTATCTTATACCAGCAAATGCTTCAGGATGTTCTTTTGCGGTAAAACTCCATTGAACAAAATTGTTTGGATGCGTTTCTAAAGCAATCGGCGGATATTTTTGTAACATCGATACCACATGTTCACCTTGAGGATTCGCCAAAGGCATCATTGGGAAGCCCATAGCCATCAAAGAAGAAATCCCGATATTGAAACGAGAATGAACAGGGGAGATGTGAAAAGCCACTAATTTCTTTTCTGCAATTTTAGTGAAGACTGTTTTTTGCCATGTTGTTCGCCAGCCCATTGAATTAGCTGAATGGCAGATCAATTTAGGAATACCCGTAGTTCCTGAAGTATGGGTCATGTAAGAAATCTCGTCATCGGATAATTGTTTTTGTTCTACTGATTCAGCAGTTTGTTCCAGTAATTGAGTAACAGAGATTTGTTTTGCTTTTGTTCCATTCGTGATACCCGCGACACGTCCGGCTGTTTCTTCATCGAACAAGATAAAAGGATCTTCTAAACGATCAACAAAGACTTCCATCGTCGCCGTTGGTAAATGGTACGAAGTCATTACAGGTATCGCACCTAAATAAGCAGAAGCGACAGCAAGTAAATAAGTGTCGAAAGCAGAACTTTTATAGATCATGATCTTATCCCCAAGACCAACTCCAAGAGAAGCCAGTTGATATGCACGAGTCAATACACGAGCACAGGTGTCGCTGTAAGTGCTTTTAAAACCAAGTTCGGGAAAAGCGGAAAGAGGCTGATCAAAGATGATTGCAGCATCTGGTGTTTGATTTGCTGCGTCTTGGAAATTTGAAAAAAGATTTAGTGGTGAATAAGCAACAGTTTCCATAGGTCATACTCCATTTTTCTTTAGTATACAAGATGGAAAGCAAATTCATTATGTGAAAATAATCACTTACTTTCCAAATACAGCTACAATCTTAGCATAAATACCAAATAAAAAATAGATAACTTTGTGAATTTTTTGTCAGATGTTTGATACTTTACATGTACTCTGATAAATTTTCAGAGTGTGCAAACTTAAAATGTCCAAGATGTTTATTGCAATTGGCGAGATTGCGAGAGTATCTTAGGGGAGTTATTAAAGGAAGGAGAATCAAAATATATGTAGCAACATACAAACCTAAGAAGTATCAAAAATGGAACTAAAAATAACGTCGTTCTTGGAATAACAGTATACATTTTTAGAATAAGATATATAGTGAAATTGAAAGGGCGCTTTCTTTAAAAAAGCAATGGGAAAAAGCGATGAAAAATTTTTTAGTCTATTTTTATTTTGGTAGTTTCTCTTATTGGCATTGGGATTTCTGGAAACATGATTAAAGATAGCACAATTGTCGAACAAACAGGTGAGGAATCAAAGACAACACTTCAACTGGAAAGAGGCAGTATTACAGTGTGAAATTAGCTATGCAAGTCTATGACATGTTTGATGTAGGATCAGTTTCTTATACGGCAGGAGGATCGACAAAATGATTATTTCTTACTATGCTTTAAATAGAAACAATGATGAAAATCTTTTTGTTTTTCAATCATTACACGAGGATACGATGTTAAAGGAATTTTATAATCGGACAAAAAGTAAACAGATAGAAACGAATCTATATTTTTTAAATGACTCTATCTTGCCTTTTATTAGTAATCCTAAAATTCTTTCTTTGTTGGAAACAAAAGATCTGGAAAGTTTACCGATTGTGGTCATTGATGATGAAATTATAAAAACTGGGGCTTATTTTACCGTCGAAGAATTAGAAAAAATCACTGATATCGGGATAAGTGTTCAGAAAGGATAACGATCAAAAATTCGCCAACTACTCATGCGGTGACGAATTTTTGATCGAACATGAATTTATATCGTTAGGGAGTCATTGTTCCTCCGTGTTTCTTTCGCAAATTCTCTATACGAAAACTCACGCATTTTTTTACTGATTTCCTCAAAGGAATGAGGACTAAGGTAACGATTTCCATATAAATAATTGACAGTATCTAAATCATCCAAATAAAGACCAACGTAATAGCCAAAGGTTTTTCTGCATAACTCAGGCGATAGGTTGTTCGCTATTGTAACTTTACTTAAGATTTGTCGTATCGTTCGCGGAGAGATCTGCTGATCATGAGAGGAACGAAAAACAAATGATTCGGCTGTTGTATCTTTTTCAGTAAGTTCAAGATAATGGGTGAGGTAAGGTAGGGCTTCATTTGGAATAACTGCTTTGTCTAGCCGATTTACCTTTCGATCGATGTAGATCATTTGTTTGTCTAATTCGATGTTTTTTCTTTTTAATTCGACAATTTCGTGGATTTTTAGTCCGCAATAAAAGAGAACAGCTAAAATCGCTAGATTCCTTGGACGATTTTTTTCTTCAAAACTCGCTTCTCTTGTTGTTTTAAACCCCTCTTTAGGAATAAATAGGGTATCGAAGTTCTCAAGTAATGAAGCATCCACATATCGCGGCGCGGCTGATGTCGTTTCTGGCAAGGTTTCACCCAAAAGTGAGATCTCTTTTTTTAATCGACCTGTTTGGTAAAGATAACGAAGAAAATGATTCAAAGAATATTGTTTTCTAGATAATCCATAATAACCGTTTTTGAATTGCTGATTCGTTTCTTGTTCAGCGGTTGTTTGAAAAGAACGAGTATGACGATAGACTTTCTGTAAGAAATTCAAATAGTCCCTTTTTTCTAAATGGATGATCAGCTGATCGGTCACATCTTCTGCATAGGTATCTCTTAAGTAATCTGAAAATAAATGGAAGTCTTTTGCGTATTCATAACGGCTGCTCAATGACAACGTCTTTTGATTTTCCTTTAAAAATTCCTGGAAGATAGGAGGCAGCTGCATCGTACGTTTTTTTAGCTTTTCTTGAATATTTTTCCTTGTTTTCTGATCCATGAAAACACCTCCGTTTCTTTAATAATATTGTACCTTATTTTTACTTTTTTCCCCAGTTATAAAAGACTTAAACCATTTGTAAGCTTACTAGTTTAAATCTCAATTCTGCCAAAAAATAAATAAAAAGTCAGGTTTTTCGGAAATTTCAAAAAAAAACGAGCGTGGGACAAAAGTAAGAAACACTTTTGTCTCGACCTCGTTGGCTCTGTACGAATAGAAATCGGGTTATTTAATGGGAAGCTGAACTTTAAAATCGACTCCGCGTGGCTGATAATCTGCAACTGTCAGTTCACCTTGGTGTTGTTCAACGATCTGTTTAGCAATAGCAAGGCCCAGTCCGTATCCACCAGTTCCTTTAGACCGTGAGTGATCTTCACGGTAGAAACGTTCAAAGATCCGTTGTTTCTCTTGATTGCTGATAGAAGGACCAGTGTTGATCACATGGATCGTCCAGTCTTTGTGTGTCGTACTGGAAGTAAGGATGATCTGATCGCCAGCTTGCGTATATTTTAGCGCATTGTCCAAAAGGATCACTAGTACCTGATGGATCTTTTTAGCATCCACTTGCACGTTCGTATCTTTACCTAACTCACAGGTGAAACTTTTTTCATCGATTTTTGCCATTTCTGCAAATGGTTTGACTAGTTCGGTTAAAAATGTTGTAGACTGGATCATCGTTTTGTCAATCGTTCGTTCATCTGAGTCATTTCGGGCAATCGTCAATAGATCAGAGGTCAGTCCTGTAAGTCGCCGTGTTTCAGCAAGTGCTTGCGCAATACTTTCCGATTCATCTAGGATCGTGTGATCTGGCTTCGTAAAAAGATGTTCTAAACTATTTTGAATGATCGTCAAAGGTGTTCTTAATTCGTGGGAAGCATTTTCTACGAATTCTTTTTGACGGCGCCATGATGCCAAGATAGGGCGCATACTTAAATTTGATAAGTAATAACTGATAGCGATCGAGATCAGCCAAAAAAACACCATGCAAGCAATCATGATCGTTCGAAAATTAGCGAGTGAATTCTTGATCTGATTCGTATTGGAGAGCACTTGGATATAGGCTACTTCTCCTTGATCTGAACTCGCTTTTTGGGTCACTGAACGAAAAGATAACGGTGCTTCCGAACCTTCTGATTTTAGGTCGATAGACTGGATCGTACCGAGATTTTTCGTGTCGAGCTTCAATTCTTCCAGCTGGTTGAATCGGCCCCCTATAGCATCTTTATTTAGGATGTCACCAGAAGAAGACCAGAGAACGATCTGTGTGTTGAAACGATCCCCTATAGGTCCTAATTGCTGCGACGAATTTTCCTGTCCAGGAGGGGAGACATTCAAAAAAGGATTGCCTTGTTGATAACGGGCAATTTCAAGTTGGACCATTCGAGAGTCGGGCTCTATTTTTTCCAGTGAAAGATCCGTTTCTCGATAGGCGGATTGGTTCAAGACTTGGAGCATGATCAAACCTAATAAAAAGAAAATCAGGGCAAAAGCTGTGACGTTGGCTAAAAAAAAGCGCCTACGCTGTTTTCGAGAGATACTCCCGTTCATCAAATCACTCTCCTTGCATGATATAACCGACATTCCGTAATGTTCTGATTTCTTTATCGAGTCCTGTCTGACGCAGATGTTTACGTAAATTACTCATGTAGACCTCAACGACAGTGATCGTCGTATCCGAATCAAATCCCCAGATTCGGTCAAAGATCTGTTCTTTGGTAAGAATGATCCGCTGGTTTTGTAAAAAGTAAACAAGTAGTTCAAATTCTTTTCCTTGGATTGGCAAAACCGTTTCAGCAAAAGTGACAGTATTCTTGTGTAGATCACAAATCATTCCTTTGTATTCAAACGTATTTTCGTCGAAGAGGCCTAACGACCGTTTTAGTAGAGCTTTGGTCCGCATGAGCAACTCTTCACGGTAAAAAGGTTTAGTCAAATAATCGTCTGCGCCGCGTTCAAAGCCTTGGATCTTATCTTCTAAGCCATCTTTAGCAGTCAAAATCAAAACTGGGGTCTTTATTTTTGCCTTTCTGGCAAGTGCTAATACTTCGTAACCATCCATTTCAGGCACCATCAAATCAAGGATAGCTAGATCATAGACGCCACTTTCTAATTCATAAAGTCCCTCACTGCCATCATATACTTGTGTGATATCGCCAATGCCTGAAAGAATTTCTTTGATGTTGTCAGATAATACACGATCATCTTCGACTATTAGTAATTTTATCATTCGTTCACCTCATTATAGTTGGTCTTCTCAAGTTTATCATGGATACCATAAAAAAAACTTAAAGCCCGTTATTTCTATAAATATTCGATAAAATACCTTCTATTCGTTCTGATCTTACTCTATTTGACTAAGAGGAGGAAGTCAGAAAATGTGGAAGAAAGGCTTCAAAAAAGAGAAAAACTAAAAAATTTATTTTTTTCAGAATATATCAAGTGACAAAATGTCACTCGAGGGATATACTTTCATCTGTAGTGACAATTCGTCACTTGGAAGAAATTGGTTAGAGGAGGAAGAAAGATGTTTTTAGCAATGAAAGAAATGCGGTATGCGAAATTACGCTATGGTCTGATCATCGGCATTATGTTTTTGATCGCGTACGTCGTTTTCATGCTGTCAGGACTGGCGAGTGGACTTGCCGAAGAATTCAAAAAAGCCATCGATGATTGGGGAGCCCAAGAAATCGTCTTATCAGAAGATGCCAATCAAGTATTTGCCGCTTCACAATTGACCAGAGAAGATCTTGAACACGTCGATGCAAAAGAAAAAGCACCGATTGGCTTATATAGTGGGGCAGTGAAAGGGAAAAACAAAGAAAATGTCGCTGTTTTCGGAACGACAAATGATGCATTTTTACTTCCCAAAATAACAAAAGGTCAGATGTTTACCAAAGAAAATGAAATTATTATTTCTCAAAATCTGGCGGAAGATACGTATAAGGTTGGAGATAAATTGAAGATTGGCAGTTATGATCAGGAATTAACGATCGTTGGGATTTTCCCAGAAACGTACTATACTGTTTCTCCAGTGATTTATACAAATTTAGCTACTTGGACCCACCTGAAATTTGGTGATCAGCCATTTGCTTCTGAAAGTCAGGCACCAATCAATGCCATCGTGACAAAAGAAAAGGCTACGATAAATCAGGATGCTGCGTCTAAAACGCTCCAAAAATTAGCGATCCCAGAATTTATTGACAGTTTACCTGGGTACTCTGCACAGAATATGACACTTAACGCAATGGTTTATTTCCTATTCTTAGTCGTTGCGGCAGTTGTAGGGATCTTTATGTACGTGATCACTTTACAAAAGACAGCAATTTTTGGCGTGATGAAGGCACAAGGCATCCGCAATGCTTTTATTGCAAAATCATTGATTGCTCAATCATTTATTGTAGGGGTCATCGGTGTGGTCTTAGCAGTAGCATTTGCTTATCTTACTAGTTTGATCTTGCCAAGTGCGATGCCATTTGCGATCTTCTGGAATCAATGGCTACTATATAGTGGCGTTTTGATCGTAGTTGCTATGCTCGGCGGCGTATTTTCCGTTCGGACCATTGCAAAAGTTGATCCAATCACGGCAATAGGAGGATAAGAAGATGAAAGATATTTTAACGATGAAAAATATTGTCAAAAAATTTGGCAAAGGGCACACAGAAGTAACCGCCTTGAAAGACATCAACTTTACAGTGAAGCAAGGAGAATTTGTCAGCATCATCGGACCTTCTGGATCAGGGAAAAGTACCTTCTTGACGATTTCGGGTGGATTGCAGAATCCAACATCAGGAGAGATCACGATTAACGGGCAATCGTTTTTGAATCTATCAGAGAAGAAACGGGCGGATCTCCGTTTTAAAGAAATTGGGTTCATCCTTCAAAGTTCCAATCTGATTCCCTTTTTAAAAGTCAAAGAACAGTTTTATCTAGTAGATAAGGTCAGCCATCAAAAGAAAGCAGAAACAACGACCGATGAGTTGCTAAAATCGCTGGATATCTATGAATTGAAAGACAGCTATCCAAAAGACTTATCTGGTGGAGAAAGACAACGTGTAGCAATTGCTAGGGCACTGTTCAATGATCCTAGCCTGATCTTAGCAGATGAACCAACTGCAAGCCTTGATACTGACCATGCATATGAAGTGGTGAAATTATTGGTGAAAGAAGCGCATGAAAAACAAAAGGCCACTGTTATGGTCACACATGATGCGCGAATGATCAAATGGAGCGACCGTGTGTATCGCATGAAAGATGGCTACTTGGTGGAAGAAGACATGGCGGACATAAAATAACGAAAGGAGTTAGCTGATGCCTAAAGAAACCTTTCTAAACTTGGCTGAAGAAAAGCGACAAGCGATCATCAACGTCTTACTAAAGAACTTTTCAGAACAGCATATCAGTCAAGTCAAAGTCTCTGCTATCGTTTCAGGAATAGGAATGTCTAGAGGGGCATTTTATAAGTATTTCGAAGACCTAGAAGATGCCTATCGTTTTACTATCTCCTATTTTTCCGCACAGATCCACCGAGATATCCTACAGTATATCGAGAAAGATAGCCAAGATTTTTTTCTTGGGATCGAAAATTATCTTGGGTGGTGTGCTACATTGAAGCCTGGGAGCAATTACTGGCAAACAATCAAATTATTGACCGAAAGCACCGATTTAAATAACCACCTAAGAAGGGATATCCCGGATGATTCATCCATGTTGAAGGAATGGTACAGCTTATTGGCTGCCAATCACTTTGCAATTGACTCCAAAGATGAGGCCTTGAGTTTTCTTTACTTCACGATGGACCTAACAATGGATACGCTAACTGATTTTATCGCAAATCGGTGGAGCAAAGACCAATTGATCCAAGAATTCCGTTTCAAAAGAAAGTGGCTAGAATCAGGAATTAAATAACTTAATACAATAAAAGTAAGACGGAAGATTCTGAAAACAGTTTGCGTTGTTCTCAAAATCTTCCGCCTTTTTTGTGAAAAATAATTTGTTTATTGCTACTAGTGTTCTACGTTAGGAAATAATCTGAAGATTGAAAAATATGAAAGAATGTCATAATCCAAATAGATTGATCAAATCATCTTCATCACTGAATGAAATACTATCATCAATCAATAAACTTGGTACTTGCGTATTGGTAATGGGCTGGTTCGACACGACTAGATCATAGTTTGTCAGATCAAATGACTTTAATTGTTCATCTGTGATCGCATCTGTGATCGAGCGCACGCGATGTACAGCCAAGACATCGCTGACGTAAGACTCAACATAACGACTATGTTGGATGCCTAGGTCACTAACGACCAATATCCGCTTCGTGACTAATGACTGATTCGCATCTGGATTAATGACTAACATCCAAAAAACATAACTCGATAAATAATTCAAGAAATCGGTATCCAACAAGGTAGAAAAAAACTGTAATTCTGCTCGTAAGCGTGCATAAAGTGGCGTGTGTCTAACTCGTATTTGTTCCGCAAAAAAAGTGGCACGATACGTCAGATGTGTCGTGTCAAAAGGAAACAGTCGAGAAAAAAATAAATGTTAGTCAATAAGTGAACGATGAAATCCAGATTGTCTGAATCCCACTCAGCCGTTTTTGAAAATACACAAATTTGTAAATTTCTCTGTATTTTATCTCTGATATCTTTTTGCTCTGAAAAAGAGAACTGTTGAAAAATAGAACGAGTAAAATAATCTATAACTTTTTCATAACTATCATAATTCAGATTAGTTAATTCTTTTTTTAAAAGTAGATAGTCCTTATTCTTCAATTCATGCATGTTTCCCAAATCCTTAGATGGCATATGATCCAAGTAAAATCCTTGTGTTTCCCGCATTAGATGCACCATGAAATACATAATATAAAAAGACTGTTCATACGTACTCCCTTGACCACATAAGCTTATTTGGCAGTGATTTCTTTCCATGATGTCTTTGACCACCGCTTTATCGATCGTATAGGGAAGTTCATGACGTCCATAAAAATTCAAAAAGAAAAAGGTAACAAATATTCTCAATTGGATCTCGCTTTTTTGACTGGTTAATTGAAAACCTTGATCAACAATGATTTTCAATAAATAAGACTCTAAGATCTCATTACAGCGTTTTAGCTTGCGCGTAAACGAAGAGCGACTGATTGAGAGGGTCTCGCAATAGTATTCGATCGTTTGGCCAGGATTCATGATGATCTCATGTAGCAACTGGCTGTTCGTTGAGCTTTGTGCCATATCCATCAAAACATCTAGGTAAATTGCTGCATTTAAATGTTCGATCCGATAGCCTAATTTCCTTGATGTTTCGATCGTCACTTTCGTTCCCCAACGAATTTTGATCTCTTCGATATAACGAATAAATGTTGACTCAGAGCTTCCAATTTCTTTTGCAAGTTCTTTTTTTGTCATCCACTGGTCAGAAATGGACAACACTCGGATGATTTGCTCCATTTTTCTATAGTTTTCTTCCAACAACCTGATCATAAGTTTTCTCCCTCAACCCTTTTATATAATCAAACTCCCATCGAATAGAGGAATCAATTCCACAAATGAAACTACCCAGTCTGAAAATTGGTGTGATTATCTTTTGAACCATTCGTATAATAACTATCAGATTATAATAAATAAAAAAATAAGAGCAATTATTTATTTTAATCTCATCGTTTTTACATTGGAGTAGATGAAAAATTAAATTAGGAGGGGAAGAATGATTACTTTAAAAAAGAGGTTAGGGATAATTTGTGTGCTATTTTCATTAGTTTTCTCTTATTTTATTCCTGTTGCTGCGATGGCTGAAGTATCAACTGTCTTTGATATAGCATCAGCTAAAATCACAACTGAGAATGAAAACAGCCATTATTTGGATTTGGAAGTAAATGTAAATAATCAGACGGCGGAAAAACAAGAAAAAATAATTGGTCTAGGAACGAATTATTTATCTCTCACAGATCCTACGAAAGAAGAGGGCTATTCGTACCATGTAGACAGTCAAGGAATCACGCTACAAATCGAGCCACATATTCGTCAGTCTATTCGTTTATCCTTAAAAATCGACTAAAATCATATACAAACAAAGCAAATGAACTCTTGGTAGATGACAAAAAAATACCAATTACACCGTTAACACAAGGAGAAGAGGCAACGAAGATAACAACTAGTGATGCTAATTCTGCACCTAGTTCTTCTACAGAATCTGCCACAACGGAAACGACCGCAACAGATTCACAGAAAACGAATCACTCTCCAGCTGTCAAACCTTTCAGTTTGCCAACTCTAGCCGCAAATGGCGCACCCTTAAGAGTAAATCAAACTATCCACGCAGATTATACAACAGACGCTCAAGGAACTTATCCAACAACTAGTTGGCAGCCAGCGGGCAACACTGATGTTTTGAATCATCAAGGAAATAGAAATGCCAGTGACCAATGGGATGGTGTAAAAACATGGGATGGCGACCCAACAAATAAAACCAATTCATACATTGAATATGGCGGAACAGGTAACGAAGCTGATTATGCTGTTCGTAAATTTGCGGAAGAAACAACTACTCCAGGGCTCTTTGATGTTTACTTGAACGTCCGAGGGAATGTCCAAAAAGAAACAACACCTTTAGATATCGCCTTAGTTGTTGACTGGTCAGGCAGTATGAATAACAACAATCGGATCGGTGAAGTCCGTGATGGCGTCAATCGTTTCGTAGACACATTAAGCAATAGCGGCATCACAGATAAAATCAGCATGGGCTATATCGGCTATTCAAGCGACGGGTACAATAACGGTTCTGTTCCAATGGGGCCATTTGATTCAGTCAAAGATCAAGTGAAATCTGTGACACCTTCCAGTACTAGTGGAGGGACATTCACACAAAAAGCATTGCGAGATGCGGGAACCATGCTATCTACTCCGAACGGTCATAAAAAGGTCATTGTTTTGCTGACTGATGGTGTGCCAACTTATTCATATAAAAACCAAAAAGTATTTACAGAATCAGATGGCAGCTATTATGGCACAGAATTTTCAAAAAATGAGGAAGGTTCTGGAAGCACCTCTAGAATTTCTAAAACCTATAATGTCGATGACCAAAACGGCAATCGAAAAACGATCAATAGTACATTCATCGCCACGATCGGTGAAGCAATGGCACTGAAACAACGCGGAATTGAGATCCACGGCTTAGGTATTCAGTTGCAAAGTGACACTCAAGCGAACCTTTCCAAAGCACAAGTAGAAGCCAAAATGAGACAAATGGTCTCAAGTGACCAAAATGGCACACTTTATTATGAATCTGCAGATCATGCATCAGATATTTCTGATTATTTAGCTAAAAAAGCGGTCCAAATATCCGGTACAGTCGTTAATGGGGCAGTGACAGATCCAATTGCTCAACCATTTGTGTATCAACCCAATACGTTAAGCGTAAAAAGTGTAGGAAGTAAACAACTGACAGTGACACCATCGATCCAAATGGATGGCACGACTATCAAAAGCAATCAAATCTATTTAGGTAAAGACCAAGAGATCCAAATCCATTATCAAGTACGTATCCAAACAGAAAGTAAAAACTTCAAGCCGGATTATTGGTATCAGATCAATGGCACCACAACGTTCCAACCATTATCTGATTCAAGCGAGATAGCAGAATTTGGTATTCCTTCAGCGAAAGCACCTGGCGTCAAACTAAACTTTACGAAACAATGGGAAGAATTCGACCATGATAAAAGTAGTCGACCAGATCATGTAACGTATGAAGTGAAACGAACCCAAACGATTGATCCCAACAGTTGGCAAACAGGCTTTGTCCAATTGAATAAACCAGCTAGTGACACAGGGGATACATGGACACGAAATGATGTCACCCAACTTTCTGAAACAAGCGGAGCTGGCTATCAAGAAAACCTGTTCTTACCAAAGTACAACAATCAAGGGAAAGATTTTACTTACCAAGCTATCGCGGAACTTGATGTGCCTGGTTATACCTCAGATATGCTGAACAACACGACTTGGAAAAACATCAAACAGTTTACACCATTGAACTTGAAAGTAATCAAACAATCATCTTCAGGTGAACAACCTCTAGAAGGGGCTGTTTTTCAATTGAAGGGTGGGACACTTGATGTAACACTGAAAGATAACCATGACGGCACTTATTCTTTACCAGACAACGCACGGTTAGACAAAGGGGAAACCTATACTTTGACCGAACTAAAAGCCCCACAAGGTCATGAGTTGTCTCAGAAACAGACTTGGACGATCAATGTATCCGATGAAGGAAAGGTGACCATTGATAATAAAGACACGTCGATCAAAGACAATACGATTACACTTACGGTCACGAACCAGTTCAAAAAGATCCCGATAGGCATTCGCAAGTATACGATCCAAGAAGGAAAACAAGTCAATCTAGCAAAGGCAACTTTTGATTTACAGAAAAAAACAAGCACAGGAAACTACCAGACAATAGCCACAAAAGAGACAGATGCTGCCGGGTTGGCCTTATTCAGCGCTAGTGATCCTGGAGAATATCGAATCGTAGAAACCAAAGGACCAGAAGGCTATGATACGATTCCTGGTAACTATATGTTTACGATCGATAAATATGGGGAGATCCACTATGACGGAAACAATGTTGAAACAGCAGATCAGTGGACATTAACACATGAAAATCACTTAAAACCCTTTGACTTGACCGTTCACAAAAAAGAAGACAATGGAAAAGCATTACCTGGAGCAAAATTTCGTTTACAAGGAAAAGGTGTGGATATCGAATTGCCAAAAGATGGACAACCAACAGACACCTTCCTATTCGAAAATCTACAGCCAGGTACGTATATCTTGACAGAAACATACACGCCAGAAGGCTATCAAGGACTGAAACAGAGTGTGAAAGTCGTGATCCAAGAAGATGGTACAGTCATGATCGATGGCACTGCAGTGAAGAATGTCTTAGTTGATGGAGAGCAACATAATCAAATCAGCTTAGATGTCACGAACCAAGCAAAAGTACCGCTACCTGAAACTGGTGGCTCCGGCCGCCTTGGCATCTATCTAATAGGACTTATTGCTTTAGGTCTTTCGGGTGTTTATCTCTTCATGAGAAATCACGGAAAGGGCGTGATGAAATGAAAAAACTAAAATGGCTCGTTCTTTGTTTGATTCCATTCTGTCTCTTTAGTTTCCCAAAGGAGAACCAGGCACAGAGTGAAACACGCACTGTTCAATTCACTCTGCATAAATTACTTTTTGAAAATGGAAAATTACCAGAGACTCAACTAAACACCGGACAGGAGCAAACTTTTTTACAGAACTATCGAGGATTGAATGATGTGACCTTCGCCGCTTATGACGTGACTGATGCGTTCTATCAACTGAGAAGAGACGGAATGAGCGTGGAAGACGCGCAACAAAAAATTGCTGCTCAAGGTGCTAGCACAGGTAACCAAATAGCAGAACAAGTGACCCAGACAGTGGGAAATGAAGATGGTATTGCTAATTTCCAACTGCCAATCAAAGACAACCAAGGGCGTGATAGTGTCTATCTCTTTGAAGAAGTGAAAGCACCAGAAATAGTCAAAGAAAAAGCAGCCAACCTTGTTGTTGCTCTACCGATCAATGATGCAGACAACCAAGAATTGGCAACCATTCATTTATATCCTAAAAATGAAGAAAATACCTATCCAGCACCACCTTTTGAAAAAAAGATTGAAGAAGGCAAACGTGATTTTGCGATAGGTGACAAGATCAATTATTCATTGAATACGACTATACCTGTGAATCTTCTCGATTACAGCAGATTCAAAATCAGCGATCAAGGAGATGCCGCGTTGACACTTCTACCTGAAACAATCCGTCTTTCTATCAACGGCCAGAAAATGACAGAAGGCTATCGCTTACACACAGAATCAAATGGATTTACGGTCGATTTTGATCTTACATTCTTACAGAAATACGTTGGAAAAGCACTCAAACTCACGTACCAGATGTGTTTGAACGATAAAGCAATTCCAGATGAAGCAATCAATAATGAAGGAAAATTAGACGTTGGTTCTTCTTCATACATTGACAAAGCTGTTGTCTACACAGGCGGTAAACATTTCATCAAAGTAGCCAACGAAAATCAAATAGGTTTAGCTGGTGCCACTTTTATCGTAAAAAATAGTGAGGGAAACTATCTATCTCGCAAAAGTGGACATACTACATGGACAACGAAACGTGAGGAAGCTACTACAGTCGCTTCTGATAAAGACGGGAAATTTTCGATCATTGGATTTGCTTATGGAAACTATCAGTTAGAAGAGGTCCAATCACCAGTTGGGTATATCTTAAATAAATCACCGATTCCTTTCGAGGTAACCAAATACAGCTATCAGCAATCTGGAAAAGAAACAGCCCCTTTAAAAGTTATAAATAAAAAAGAAAAGGGAAAAGGATTCTTGCCTAAAACAAATGAACAACGAAGAACACTATGGTTTGTCGTAGGGCTTGGTATGATTTTATTCGTTGTAAGTATGCTTATCAAAAGAAAAATAGGAGTGAAAAAATGAAAAAGAGAATTGTAATAAGTGCATTATTGTTGATCGTTCCGATCCTAGCAAGTTGGTTTAGCGGAGCAGATGTTTATGCAGCTGACACGTCAGCACAAGTCATCATCCATAAGAAAAAAATGACCGATCTACCAGACCCGCTGATCCAAAACACAGGGAAAGAAATGAGCGAGTTTGATCATTATCAAGGATTGGGTGATGTGACATTTTCAGTTTATGATGTCACAACAGAGTTTTACAATCACCGCAACAATGGAGAATCAGTAGATGACGCGAAACAAGCGGTGCAGTCATTGACGCCTGGTAATCCAATTGCGACAGGTGTAACTGATGCAGCAGGAAATCTTACTTTATCTTTACCAAAAACACAAAACGGAAAAGATGCAGTATACGTCATCAAAGAACAGCCAAAAGCTGGGGTCATCCGAGCAACAAACATGGTGATTGCTTTCCCAGTTTATGAAATGATCAAACAATCAGACGGTTCTTATAAATACGGGACAGAAGAATTGAACACAGTGCATGTCTATCCTAAAAATACAGTAACTAGTGACGGTACGTTAGTTGTCAAAAAAATCGGGACAGCTGAAAATGAAGCATTGAACGGCGCAGAATTCATTATTTCTAAAACAGAAGGGGCCGTAGTGAAATATATCGAAGGCGTAAAAGATGGCCTTTATACTTGGACTACAGATAAGAATGCCGCAAAACATTTTGTGACTGGAAACGCCTATGACATCGGTAGTACAGACTTCACTGAAGTAGCAACAGATAAAGGGAAGTTGACAGTAGATAGCCTAGAAGTAGGTTCTTACATTTTGGAAGAAGTCAAAGCACCTGATAACGCAGCGTTGATCGACAATCAAACAAAAACGCCATTTGAGATTATCGAAGAAAGTCAAACACCTGTTGAAAAAACCATAAAAAATGATACGTCACACGTCGAAAAAACAACGCCTCAACTAGATGGAAAGGATGTTGCTATCGGAGAAGATATCCAATATGAGATCTCTGTCAATATTCCACAAGGGATTGCCGATAAAGAAGGAACAGCAAATAAATATACTAAATTCAATTTAGTCGATACCCATGATGCTGCTTTGACCTTCAGTAACACACCAACTGGTAAAACTGGATACGTCTTATATGATGGCAACACGATCATCGATCAATCACACTATACTGTAACAGAACAAGGAAACGGCTTTACAGTCGCAGTGGACCCAGCTTATATTCCTTCTTTGACACCAGGAGCTACATTGAAATTCACTTATTTCATGCATTTGAATGAACAAGCTGATCCAACAAAAGGATTTACCAATGAAGCAAATGTAGACAATGGACACACTGAAGACAAAACACCACCAACAGTGGATGTCGTAACTGGTGGAAAACGGTTTGTTAAGATCGATGGAGATGTTTCTGCTGATGAACCTTTAGCTGATGCAGAATTCGTTGTCAGAGATCAAGATTCAGATAGTGCAAACTATTTAGTGATCGACCCTCAAACAAAAGCAGTCAGCTGGACAACGGCAAAAGATCAAGCAACAGTTTTCACTACGAAAAAAGATGGTTTGATCGATGTTACTGGTTTGAAATACGGAACGTATTATCTTGAAGAAATAAAAGCACCTGAAAATTATGTACCGTTGACGAACCGCATCTCATTTGATGTAAACGACTCATCTTACCAAACAACTGGAGAACTGGTTTCACCAGAAAAAGTGCCTAACAAACACAAAGAAACACTTCCTTCAACTGGTGGCAAAGGGATCTACCTTTATATCGGTATCGGTGCGGTACTTCTTGTAATTGCAGGTATCTACTTCACAAGAAGAAAAAGTTATTAATCGAATTCTTGAAAGGAAGTCAAGACAAAAGTCAGGTTTTTCGGAAATTTCGAAAAACCTGACTTTTGGACACCGTTTATTCGGAATTAGTGTCTGTAGCAAAACTGATTTTTAGATTTGTCCCAGACTCCACTAAATAAGCCAGAAATCAAGAAATTTGTTTTTTCAAATTTTTGAGATTTCTGGCTTATTTACGAAATGAATACTTCTATTACCGTTATTTATTCAGATTTTTTAGATAAAAGAAAAGAGATTTTTCATGCTACAGATTTTTATAAACGAAAGGAGAGAAGTATGAATAAGAAAAAGAGAAGATTCTGGGATTGTCTCATGCTTCTAGTGTTACTCGGAGGTATTCTTGCATTAGCCTATCCTTTTGTCAGTGATGCGTTGAATAATTATTTGGATCAACAAGTAATCAGTCATTATCAGAAACAAGCAGCCTCAGAAAACAAAGAAAAGATGACACAAATCCAAAAGAAAATGGAAGAAAAAAACCGACAATTAGCAAAAGAAGGCAATAACCCGGGAGCAGATCCTTTTGAAAAGACAAAAGAGCAACCAGAAAAAGCAGATGATACCTACTTGCAAAAACATACGTTGGGAATCTTGACGATCCCTAAAATCAATGTCCGGTTACCTATTTTCGATCAGACTAGTGCAGTGCTTCTGGAAAAAGGTGCATCATTGCTTGAAGGTACCTCCTATCCAACAGGCGGGAAAAGCACCCACGCAGTTCTTTCAAGTCATAGAGGATTACCCCAAGCAAAATTATTCACTGACTTACCGAAATTAGTACTTGGGGATACCTTCTTGATTGAAATCAACAAAAGTATCCACGCATATCAAGTCGATCAGATCAAGACCGTCGAACCAACAGATACAGACGATTTGAGAATCGAACCGGACAAGGATCTTGTTACACTCTTGACTTGTACGCCTTACATGATCAATAGCCATCGACTATTGGTTCGCGGACACCGGATCCCTTATTCTCCAGAACAAGCAGAAAAAGCAACCAAAAAAGTACAAAACCAGCAACAGCACTTTTTATTACTATTGATCGGAACACTTTTACTTATTGTTGGACTAATCACTTATCTCGGCTATCGTATCTGGGGGAACCAAGTGATTCGTCACACTAAATATCCTTTGTCTTTCCAACTACAAAACGAAACAATCCAGTCAATTACGATACAAAGCTTGAACAAAAAGAAGCCTTCGAAAATCAACGTGACACCAAATGAAGAAGGACAAGTGAATGAAATGCTATCAGGCGGAAAATATGCTATCCTTTTTGATAACGGTGGAGAAATTCGCGCATCCATCAGACATCCTAAAGATAAACAGTTCCGATTGAAACGACAAAATAATAAAATAGTCATTCAAAGAACCAAAAAAGCACCTTATATCTATTACATCAAATGATTCTATGAATAAAACCATGGAATAGATGGGAGACTAACATGGAAGTGCTCGAATTATGGGAAAAATTTGTAACGATGCATCCTGAAGCTAAAGACAGCACATATGAGGTATGGGCTTTCGGGAGCAACCCGTCGATGGCAGATAGTTTACTTGCCTTAGTGTTGGAGGGGAAAAAGACTGGAACCTGTTCTGCCAAAAAGTTATTTGACTACGACGATGAACCACTTCCCAAGGAAAAAGAATACAGTATCATCCTCGATGGCAAGAGCCAACCCAAGGCAGTCATCCAAACAATAACTGTAGACGAGATCGCTTTTTGTGATGTTCCAGCCGATTTTGCCTACCTTGAAGGTGAAGACGATCGTAGTCTTGCGCAATGGCGCTATGTCCATCTGAACTATTTTCAAGAGGTGTTCCATACCTATGGTCTGACCTTTACGGAAAAAGAAATCCTCTATTGTGAAACATTCCGAGTCTGCTATCGTGCTTAACAGCTATCGATCAGATAATTTGATCGAAGGATAAAATCTTTTTATACTTTACCCTTTAGAGTTTTCCTTTTTTATGTAGGGTGCTAAGATTGAAGTGTATAAAAGAAAAGGGATGACACAAATGAAAAAAATCATTATATTTGGCGATAGCATCGCTGCAGGACTTTTTGAAGGAGAAGTCATACACGCCTTAGATCAGCAGCTTTTGAACACGCTGCGTGCGTTAGGGTTACCAGATTTTACTATAACCAATCTAGGAAAAAGAGGTGATTCTACGACTAGTGCTTTGGAACGATTGACACAGATTGACCAAGAATTAACCGCTGATTATGTCGTTTTGAACATCGGCATCAATGATGCAATCAACGATCGTAAAAACAAAAAAGCATTTCAAGAAAATCTGTTGGACATCATAGATCATTTTAAAGACAGTCGGATCATCTTAGTAGGACCAAGTTATGTAGATGAAAAGATTAAAACTCAGACAGATCCAGTCATCCTAGTGGAATACACCCAACTAGCTAAAAAAGTAGCGGAGCAAACCGCTAGCGAGTTTATCGACTTCTATCAGTATGAACGTTCTTTCACTGATCCAACGATCTATTTACAATCAGACGGATTACATCCATCACAACTTGGCTATCATTTTTTAGGTTCGCTGATTGCGCAGTTGATCCAAAGAAACGAGCAACAAAAATAAAACGAAAACTAGCTCCTGCTGATTGGCAAGTGGTTTTTATCACTTCTAAGACAAGCGGGAGCTAGTTTTTTATTGACGGTACTCCTTCAATAACCCATTTTGGATCAATTGTTGCTTTTCTTTCAAGTTTAAAACATTCGCCGTATAATTTTGGGCATACATGATCGAATATAGCGTATTTAAAACATAATCAAAAGCAATCTGGGAAGAAAAAGTAGCGACTTTCACAAAATCTAACTCGCCTTGAGAGATCACGAGACACATGCTCGCCTTTTTTGCCATTTCAGAATGCTCGTTTCCTGTCAAAAGAAGGGTGGGTGTCCCTACATGTTTCAAGTAGGACATGATTTTCTCATAGTGGTGGATTCTTCCACTATAACTAATAAAAACAGCACAATCTTCTTTAGTTAGATTCGCAGCATTCCAAGACGAATCACTATATTCTTCAGCCAAGATCAAAAACTTATTTAGTTTGACCAATTTATTTTGGAATTTCCTTGCAGTGATCTGGGAATCTCCTTTGGCAAAGACAAAAATCCGCTTCGCCTGTGTCAATTTTTCCGCAATTGTATCTAATGGCTGATTTTCAATTTGTAGCTGTGCTTTCTTCACAGCCTGAATCGATAATTCAGCCATTTTTTTCGCTATCGTTGCTCCGTCATCTTGCTCAGAGAAAGGGAAATTCGCATCGATCGTTTGATCAAATTGCGCTAGTAATTGATGGACCTCACGCCCTAATTCCAAGCGAAATTCTTTAAAACCGGTAAATCCTAATTTCTTACATAGCCGAATGATAGCTGAATGAGAAGTATAGGTCGCTTTAGCTAGTTCCTCGATAGTCATATAGACGGCAGCTTCAAAATTTGCTTGTAAATAATCAGCAATCCGTTTCTCCGTTGTTGTAAATGTATCTTGGCGAATCAATTTATCTTCAATTAACATTTCAATCACCTTCCAACTCTATCATACTGAAAATCCACGTGTTTGACTATCTAAATCAAAAATGTATGACTAAACATATTTGTCACTGTACAAAGAGATTTTCATGAGTTGCTGAACATTTTTACCTGTTTGTCCTGAAAACAACCAACGCTTGCGATTTCCTTGTATACTGACAGTATCTACTAAGGAGGGATAATTATGCTAACAATCGCATATTTAGGTAATGGAAAAAGTACCAATCGTTACCATCTGCCATTTTCACGAAAACTAACCGATAAGATCAAGATCAAAAAAATCTTTTCCCCATCAAAACCAGTTTGGGAAACATTTGACGATATTGAATATACAAATCAGCTATCTGATCTTTGGGATGATCCCGAGATTCAATTGGTCGTTATTACTACGCCTAGTCAATTCCACTATGAGTACGGAAAAATGGCTCTTGAAAAAGGCAAAAACGTATTAGTCGAAAAACCATTTGCAGAGACGTCAAAAGAAGCAAAAGAATTGTTTGCGTTAGCGAAGGAGAAAGGGCTATTCATCCAGTGCTATCAAAATCGCCGCTTCGATTCCGATTTTCTCACGGTTCAAAAAGTGATCGAAAGCGGAAAACTTGGTGACATCTTAGAAATCGAAATGCATTATGATTATTTCAGACCAGAAATCCCAGAAAATACTACTGAATTTTCAACAGCGAATAGTTATCTTTATGGTCATGCGTGTCATACAGTAGATCAAGTCATTTCTTATTTCGGTGAACCAGATACGATCCACTATGATGTTCGTCAATTATTGGGTAAAGGACGTATGAATGATTATTTCGACCTTGATTTTTATTATGGTACGATGAAAATTTCAGTCAAATCCAGTTATTTCCGAATCAAGGAGCGCCCTAGTTTTGTCGTCTATGGAAAAAAAGGCATGTTCGTCAAACAAACGAAGGATCGTCAGGAAGAACATTTAAAAATGTTCTATATGCCTGACAATCAAGACTTTGGGATCGATTTACCTCAACACTACGGCACTTTGACTTATATAGATGGCGAAGGAACCTATCATGAAGAAAAAGTCATTTCAGAGATTGGTGACTACAGCCGTGTATACGAAGGCATCTATGAAACATTGATCAATGGTGCAGAAAAAATCATAAAAGACGAAGAAACCTTGCTTCAAATGAACATCTTGGAAGAAGGAATCAAAGAAATCCAGGAAAATGAAAAAAGCACTCACTGATGCCACATTTTGTTTCGTAATCAGCGAATAAAAAGGAACATTTCTAATACTCACAATCAAACACAGAAAATGAGGTCGAGACAAAAGTTTTTCTTACTTTTGTCCCACGCTCGTTTTTTTTGAAATTTCCGAAAAACCTGACTTTTGGATGCCGTTTATTTGAGAGAGGCTGGGACAGAAGTGTTTAACTCCGAGAAATAAGAAGAAATGAACGAAAATTGCTTTTCAAATTTTTGTGAATTTCGGCTTATTTAAGAAGGAGTTGCTTCTGCTCCCGCCGTTTATTCGAGAGCCTGTAGCAAAACTAATTTTTAGATTTGTCCCGCACTCATTTGTATATTTTGAAAATCATTTGTCATGCAGGTGGTTCCGGAAAGCTTTGAATAGATAAGATACTCCTTCTTAACTTTTTGCTGAAGTTGGTTACCTGACCGCCATATCAATAGTTAAGGAAAAACAGAATGAGAAGTTGAATGAGAATTGCTTATACATCCTATGAAAATGTTTGTAGGCAGAAATAGAGATATGTACACAGCTTTTCTCTGCCTGTCACAAAAATAATAAAATCAGTTAAGATGTTACAAATGCTACGCAGATTTTTTGGATTGTTTTTTATAGAAAAAAAGAAACATCCTGATTGCTGATTTTAAAAAAAGCAAGAAAAGAACCCCTTTTCTATTCACATATTTTGACAGTTATTTTATTCTTATGTACTATAAAGAAAAGAAAGACTAGGAGGTAGAACTATGACAAATTACAATGGGGAAAAGGGAAAACGTCTGAGAGGTTCAATGGCGCCTAAATCAGATGATGAAGTAGCATTGGCTGGAACAAATTCTGGCGAAACAGAAGAAAAACAAGAAGCATTATCTGGTACAAACTCCGGCGAAGAAAAAGAAGTAGCATTATCTGGATCAAATGCTGTAGAAGAAGATGAACCAACAAAGCCTAATCGTTTCGAAAAAGAAGTAGAGAAACTGACAGATGAAGTCAAAGAAAAATTTGAAGAATTGACTTCAAAAAAAGAACATAAAGACTAATTTTGTGATACTTTCTTTAAAGAGCGTTTAAATCAAAGCAATAGAAGTCGCAGACCCCGAAGCAAAAAAATGGGTCTGTGGCTTTTTTACTGTCAGGGATACAATTCGGTGCCATATTGCTTAGAACTAACAAATCCTATTGTTTTTTGACCTCAAAAATGATGACCAAAATTAAAAAAACACTTTTTCCTGACTTAGAAAAAAGTGTTAGTCGCTTGGTTTCTTTTTATATTATGCTTTATGATGTGAAACCAAATTACTATTCTCAACTCAAACTAGGAGGCATTATATGGAAACCTTTTGGCAACAAACAATCAAATCAGGTGTCGTAGCACAGACTGATCTATTCAAACGATTCTCTGACTATTTATCCGATCATTTAGTGTTTATTTTAGGCGGACTCGCAGTAATCATTATTGTCACACTGTTACTTAGTAAAAAAATGACAGCAAGTGGACCAGCAAATAAAAAATCATCAGGAAAAATGACGACAAAACAAGGCCAATACAAAAAATACAGATAAACGTAACTAAACTAGGGGAGGTAGTATAGCGATACAGCCTCTTTTTTATTACTTATAGGAGAAAATAAATGGATCTACTTCTGGCATTCTTATTTTATCAAGATGGATTACCACACATGAATCATTTAGCAGAATCCTATACTTACTTTTTCCTCTATATTCTGCGGTATGGTTTTTCAGCCTTTTTTGCTATGTACTTATTTATTGTGATCCTTCGTGCCTTTATGAAGTATTTGAAAGGGCAACGTCACCGAAAACATCAACGAAAGTTTAAAAAACAACTAGCAGAAGCTTATAGACAACAAGAACAAACACTACTCGAAAATGCAAAAAATAAGCAAAAGCCCTAATAAAATAACCGATTCAACAGGAGGAGAGAACAATGAAAAAAGTTCGTATACCCGATCCACAAATTCTTTCGTACGAAGACTTATCAAAAACTAAAAGAACAAAAAGAAATGAGCAGTTTCAATAGCTCGATAAGTAACTCCAGTAAAGAAACTCTTAGATCTATGTCCACCGATACAAGCTATCTTACTATAACCCCAAACTCTTCTCTACATGCTAGAATTACCCATGCAAAGAAGAATAGGCAGGGAATGCTTCAAAGAATAGCATCGATGGAAGACCTACATGCTACTATTGGTAAAGAACAGGCGATACATAGTGGGAAAAGAAGAAGTTGGGAACGCACCCAGACAATCTAGTTGAGTTTTTCTATAAATAAAAATTATAGTAAATATAACTTTCATTATATTGATAAATGACATAGTCGGCATTATAATTTTCATGAAAATAACATAAGAGATGAAAGGGAGCGTGTTATATATCATGAAAAAAACAAGTAGAAAAGTAGTCATTGTTGGTACTGGTTTTGTTGGGACAAGTATTGCTTATGCAATGATCAACCAAGGAATTTCTAATGAACTCGTTCTAATCGACGTGAACCAAGAAAAAGCAGAAGGGGAAGCATTGGACCTTTTAGATGGTATGGCTTGGGGAGAAGAAAATGTCGCTGTTTGGTCAGGAGATTACAGCGAATGTTCAGATGCAGATCTAGTCGTTATCACTGCAGGAGTAAACCAAAAACCAGGACAAACTCGTTTAGATCTTGTTAAAACAAATTTAGTCATCATGCGTGACATTGTCAAACAAATCATGGGATCAGGATTTGACGGGGTATTAGTTGTGGCATCAAACCCAGTGGATATTTTGACCTATATCGCTTGGAAAGAATCAGGATTACCAACTTCACGTGTTATTGGTACTGGAACTACGCTAGATACTACTCGTTTCAGAAAAGAAATCGCATTGAAATTAAAAATCGATCCACGAAGTGTCCATGGGTATATCTTAGGTGAACATGGAGATTCAGAGGTAGCTGCATGGTCACACACAACAGTCGGCGGAAAACCAATCATGGAATTTGTTGAAAAAGATCACCGCCTCGAAGAAGCTGATTTAACGATCATTGCAGATAAAGTAAAGAATGCTGCATATGAAATCATTGATCGTAAGAAAGCTACTTACTATGGGATCGGAATGAGTACAGCACGTATCGTCAAAGCTGTTTTGAACAATGAACAAGCTGTATTGCCAGTTTCAGCTTATTTGACTGGTCAATATGGGGAAGAAGATATCTTTACAGGTGTTCCTTCAATCGTCGATGAGAATGGAGTACGTGAAGTAATCGAGTTATCTATCACAAAAGATGAAAGAGCACAGTTCCATAAATCCGTTAGTGAATTACGAAATGTTTTGAATACTGTATTATAAAAAATGATTGCAAAGAATATGCTTTTAAAAGTCGGGATATATTACTTATCCCGACTTTTTTATAGAACAAATTATTCTAGCATTTGAAATTATCGTTTCATTAATCCGTTTTCCAGACTATAAAATAAATATATGTCTACATATTCACCGTTGCAACCTAAAAAATGGAGAGAGGAACGAACAACGTGGATTTTGGTTGGATAAAAACGATGTTCAGCGATTTGAACGATCATTCTATCAGTACAAAAATCATATTTATCCTTATAACGATTGCTACATTAGGTTATGTTTTGCGAATGATCATTCCTTTAATCTATGCAATAATTGATATTTTCAATGAATTATTTGCTTTTAAGAAACGTCATAGATACAGAAGTTTAGTAAAAAAAGGAATGCAAAAACAGAAAAAAACGATTGAGGATAATTTCGAAAAAGGAAAAACTGATTCAAAAGAATTTAAGAAAAGTTATTCTAAAACAAATTAATCGGATCAATCAATAAAACCAAGTAGTTAAGAGGGGGATCTATGGGAATTAGTATAATTAACGAAACAGTCATAAAAATAGGAGGTATCGCCTTTTTATTATGGTTCGCCACTTTCATTATGATTGTACTAGCCATTTTTTGGAAGT
>NZ_BCQB01000008.1 GCF_001544215.1 Enterococcus durans NBRC 100479 = LMG 10746 | reverse complement strand
TTTTGGCTGACGTTTATTCGAGAGTCTGTAGCAAAATTGATTGTTAGATTTGTCCCACATTCAGCTTTTTTAAGTATAAAGAAAGTATGAATTTTTTTCTTGTTGTTGAGAGCAGAACGAGTTCATTCAGTTTTTCTAAGGTAACCTCGTCAAGAATCCATTTCTAATTTTTTGAGGTTTTCAGCGCTATAAGCAATGCGATAACCAGTGTTTTTATGGGTATAAAAAGAAATTGGTTCGCCCCGATAAAGAAAGTCGATTATCAATGTAGAATTTAGCCCATCTTTTACCGAAAAATTAGTTATGTCACTTTTGTTATAAGTTGTAACTGATGCTTTTCCCGAAATTTTTATTGCAACTATTTTATCTTTTATAAATACTAGGCAATAAGGTTTTTCAAACAGATTGGTGATAATTGAGGTTCGAGCTGACAAAAACAACCAAGTAGCGGATTTAGCAACAGGATTCATTCGACTGCTAGCAAGAATGTAATTACTATGGGGGTGCAAGTTATTCGCCAAAAGTAGTTCTTCAGCTTTTGTTTTATTAGGTGGTAAAAAGGCCATGAAATTTTTCTCCTTTTGATTATAGTCTAAAATCATCAATTCATTGGTTGGCTCACAAAATCTGTTCCCACCGATCTTGCTCCTTACAAGTGGCTATTTAAGCATAAAGTTTTTCACAAGAGGGTATTCTTATGTGATAAAGCAATGCTTGCATTTCAATCGGAGAGCGGTATGAAAGATGTTGAATGTTCAATTGTTATGAACCATGTTTTTTAAGTCCTTTTACATCACGGATGGTTGTATAAATATCATATAGCGTAAATAGAGTTGCAAAAGCATAAGCAATCCCTATCATAAAAGTATTCGTTACATATCTTATTCCAAATAATACGAATAGATAGACCGATAACTTCACACCGATACCTATTTTCTCACGTTTCACCCTATGTCCTCCTATGTTCGCTAGTTTGTTAAATAAACAATAAACTAAAAATAATCGCTGAACAAGTCTTATTTGTAATCTGCTATTTTTTTACGAGATATCCTGCAAAATTTTCATACATAGAGCATGCCTCACACAAAAATTTTGCATTGCAGACGGAATATGAGAAAACACTAATAAAAACGATGATTAATTGTTTTTTTATCAAGTCAAGAAGAAGTGATTTAGTATTTAAATTACAAAAAAATTCAGAAAATAGTTACTATTTTTCTCGATATTGCCTTAACAGCATTTCTATACAATGTAGAAAAAAATAAACTAAAAATAACTTGGAATAAAAAAATAAAATAAGTTGGTTGGATAATAATCGTTTCATAATAAAACGTTATGTTTGAAAAAAGCGGTTAAATAACTCTCATTATTGATGTAAGCGTTACCAATAACAGGCATAATAACAAACGGAAGGATACTGTTTTATTCTGCATATAGTGAATCCCTAGGTTTTTGTTTCAAAAAAATGGAGGTGGCGAAATGTCTTCAGAAATACTGTCAGATTATTTGGATCGCGAGTTATCTTTATTAAAGGACCAAGGATTGTACAATACGATCGACATTCTAGAAGGAGCGAATGCAGCAATCATCAATGTTGAAGGACGGCGGTTGATCAACTTAGCATCTAACAATTATTTAGGATTTGCCAACCGTGCAGAACTAAAGGATGCATGTATCGAGGCTACTATAAAGTATGGCGTTGGTGCTGGAGCAGTTCGGACGATCAATGGCTCGTTATAGATTCATCAGGAGTTAGAAAATAAAATTGCCGAGTTTAAAGGAACGGAAGCAGCGATTGCTTTTCAGTCTGGTTTCAATTGCAATATGGGCGCAATTTCAGCAATCATGACGAAGGATGATGCTATATTATCAGATGAATTGAATCATGCTTCGATCATCGACGGTTGTCGATTATCAGGGGCGAAGATCATTCGAGTGAAACATCAGGACATGACCGACTTAGAAGAAAAAGCCAAGACAGCATTAGAAAGTGGACGTTATAAAAAAATAATGTATATCACGGACGGCGTTTTTTCTATGGATGGGGACATCGCTAATTTGCCAGATATGATACCTATTGCGGAAAAATATGGCTTGATCACTTACGTAGATGATGCCCACGGATCTGGAGTAATGGGTAAAGGAGCTGGTACAGTGAAGCATTTCGGTTTGAATCATAAAATCGACATGCAGATGGGAACATTATCAAAAGCAATTGGTGTGGTTGGCGGTTATGTGGCAGGCTCGAAGTTACTGATTGATTGGTTAAAATCGCGCAGTCGCCCATTCTTATTTTCGACTTCTCTTACACCAGGAGCCGCTGGCGCAGCCTTAACTTCTATTCAACTGATGCAAGATCATCCCGAATTAGTTGATAAAGTATGGGAAAACGCAGAATATTTTAAAAATGAGTTGAAAAAAATCGGGTATGATATCGGCGTTTCACAGACACCGATTACCCCAGTTATTTTAGGTGATGAAACAATGACCCAACGTTTTTCAAGCAAATTGATTGAACAAGGGATCTATGTGAAGCCAATCGTTTTTCCAACTGTACCATTAGGAACTGGGCGGGTCCGCAATATGCCGACTGCGGAACATACAAAAGAGATGTTAGACCAAGCAATCGCTGTTTATTTGAATGTGGGAAAAGAGATGGGAATCATTTAAGAAAAAATTATTTCCCTCATTTGCCGTAGCTATTAAACGAGAGCCACAAATCGATTTGCTTTCGCTAAATAAGAATAGAAAAAATAATTTGCAAAGGAGCCTTACGATGAAAAGAGTGTTAGTTACTGGATGTTTAGGACAAATTGGATCAGAGTTGGTTACGCGTCTCAGACAAGATCTAGGAAAAGAAAACGTCATTGTCACAGATATTCGTTTACCTGAACAAAGTACGGATGATGAACTATTCGAAATTTTAGATGTCATGGATTATGAAAAGATGCGTAGCTTAGTAGAAACCTATCAAGTAGATACGTTGATCCATTTGGCAGCGTTATTGTCCGCTGTCGCTGAAGCAAAGCCGAAATTTGCTTGGGATCTTAATATGGTAGGTTTAGTCAATGCTTTAGAGGTAGCACGCGAATTTGATTTGAAGTTTTTCACGCCAAGTTCGATCGGCGCATTCGGTCCGGATACTCCGAAAAAAAGTACACCACAAGATACACTCCAACGCCCTACTACGATGTATGGAGTAACAAAAGTCGCCGGTGAATTGCTTTGTGATTATTATCATACGAAATACGGGGTGGATACAAGAGGTGTTCGGTTCCCTGGTTTGATCTCTTACAAAACTCTACCAGGTGGAGGTACGACAGATTACGCGGTGGATATTTATTATTCAGCGATCAAAGAGGGAAAATACACCTGTTTCATTGGTCAAGATACCTCAATGGATATGATGTATATGCCAGATGCGATCGAGGCGATTATCCAATTGATGAATGCTGATCCAAAGAAATTGATCCATCGCAATGCATTTAATATCTCAGCAATGGCGTTTGAACCAGAGGAAATCAAGGAAGCAATCCAAAAGTTCATCCCTGATTTTGAAATGACTTATGAGGTAGATCCTGTTAGACAAGCCATTGCTGAGTCTTGGCCAGACTCATTGAATATTAGTTGTGCACAAGAAGAATGGGGCTTCTGTCCGAAATATGATCTACACGCGATGACACAAGATATGTTGACGAAACTTCAAGAAAAATTAGCGACCACAGTATAACCCCTTCAAAAAATATAAAAAAAATACTTGACTAAACGTAGGAAAGAGGCTGGGACAGAAGTGTTTAACTCCGAGAAATAAGAAGCAATTAACGGAAATTGCTTTTCAAATTTTTGTGAATTTCGGCTTATTTACGAAGGAGTTGCTTCTGCTCCTACCGTTTATTCGTTTTAAAGAATGAGACAAAAGTGTTTCTTACCTTTGTCCCACGCTCAGGGAGGAAAAGGGAGATGGAGAATAACAAAGTAGCACCATTAAATATCGAAGGAAACGAAGAAGGCTTAAAAAGAACCATGGGCTTTTTTACTGCTCTATCCACTGTGATGGGTACGGTGATCGGCGCTGGAGTTTTCTTTAAAGCGGCAAGTGTCGCCGAAGTGACGGGCTCTGTCAGCTTACATATGTTCTCATGGTTTTTAGGAGGAGTGATTTCAGTTTGTGCAGGATTGACCGGTGCAGAATTAGCAGCAGCGATACCTGAAACAGGCGGAATGATCAAATATATCGAACGGATCTATGGAAAAACTGCTGCATTTTTACTAGGTTGGGCGCAAGTAATCATTTATTTTCCCGCAAATGTCGCCGCACTATCCATTATTTTCGGTACGCAATTCGTCAATCTTTTTGGCTTGACAAATTCCTTGATCGTGCCAGTCGCTATCATTGCAGCTGTAACGATCATGTTGATCAATTTTCTAGGATCAAAAGTGGGCGGCGCCTTTCAGTCGATCACTTTAGTTTGCAAATTGATTCCCTTACTGTTGATCGTTTTATTTGGACTATCTCGCAGTGGTGGAGTGGAATTTCAGCTTTTCCCATTTGCAGCAGGGAAAGATCTTCCGTTGTTTTCGGCACTAGGAGCGGGACTTTTAGCGACGATGTTTGCTTATGATGGGTGGATTCATGTGGGGAATCTTGCCGGTGAATTAAAGAAGCCGGCCAAAGATCTTCCTAAAGCTATTTCTATAGGAATAATTGGTATCATGGTGGTTTATTTATTAGTCAATGCAGTCTTTTTAAAAACTGCTTCAATCGAAGGTGTCAGTGGCAACAGCAATACAGCCAGTGAAGTAGCAACAATGATTTTTGGTGGTTTTGGCGGTAAGTTAGTCACGATCGGTATCTTGATCTCTGTTTATGGAACAATCAATGGCTATACGTTGACTGGTATGCGCCTTCCATACGTGATGGCGAAAGAAAAACGATTACCCTTTAGTCAGTATCTGGACAAATTGACCAATCAGACGAAAATACCTTTAGTAGCAGGTATCTTAGAACTGAGCATTGCTGTAGGGATGATGATGGTCGGTGGATTTGACATGCTGACAGATATGCTTGTCTTCGTTATCTGGATATTTTACACGATGGTCTTTATTGGCGTGATTATTTTAAGAAAAAAAGAACCAGATCTGAAAAGACCCTATAAAGTACCCATCTATCCAGTGATCCCACTGGTCGCAATCGTGGGCGGGATCTTTATCGTTGCTAGTACCTTAGCCACCCAAACAGTGCTAGCAGCTAGCGGGATCGCAATAACATTAGCAGGCATTCCGATTTATATCTATTTGAAGAGAAAACATGGATCAGGAGAGAGAACATGACAGCTAAGTATTCGAGTGTCTTCGATATTATCGGGCCGATCATGGTTGGTCCTAGTAGTTCCCATACAGCAGGTGCTGCAAGGATCGGAAAGTTTGCGAGAGAAATGTTCCAGGAAAAACCGACAGAGGTCGATATCTATTTATATGGTTCTTTTGGGAAAACCTATCGCGGACATGGGACAGACGTTGCGTTAGTGGGTGGACTCCTCGGAATGCTGCCCGATGATCCTAACTTAGGAGAGTCGTTTGCACTAGCTTATCGCGAAGGAATCGAGGTATGCTTTATTCCTTCAAAAAAAGAAATGGATCATCCTAATACAGTGAAAATCATCTTAAAATCAATCAATAAAAGTGTAGCTGTCACTGGTATCTCAATCGGTGGTGGAAACATTGAGATCTGTAAAACAGAAGAATATAACGAAACAGAGACGATCCAACACACATAACTATGAATCATCAGGAGGTTACTATGAAAATCAATTGGCAAAATGAAGTAGAGTCAATAAAAGAAGAATTAATGAATGATCTAAAAGAACTTTTGGCTATCGATAGCGTACGAGACATTGAACATCGAATGGCAGAATATCCCTTAGGACCTGGACCAGCTTTAGCATTACAAAAAGTATTAGCGTTTGGCGAAAGAGATGGATTCAAAACGAAAAATATCGGTAATTTAGCTGGACATATCGATCATGGACCTGAAGAAGCAGAAATGTTCGGGATTCTTGGACATGTCGATGTAGTTCCTGCTGGTCAGGGGTGGGACACCGATCCTTTTGAGCCGGTCATCAAAGATGGAAAACTATTTGCCCGAGGGTCAAGTGACGATAAAGGACCTTCACTTGCTGCTTATTACGCTGTAAAACTGATCAAAAAATTGAATCTGCCGATCAATAAAAAAATCCGCTTTATTTTCGGAACAGATGAAGAAAGTGAATGGACAGGAATCCATCGCTATAAAGAAGTAGAAGAACTACCAAAAGTTGGCTTTTCACCAGATGCAAACTTTCCGATCATCAATGGAGAGAAGGGTATCATCTCCTGTGAATTATCGTTTGAAAGTCAAAAAAGTGAAGCGAGTAAGCTGAAATTGGCAAGTTTTACTTCGGGGTTACGTTCAAATATGGTCCCTAGTGAGGCTGTTGCGGTCGTAAATATAATAAAACTAGAGTTGATCGATATACTGGCACATGATTTTGATCGTTTTTTAGAAGAAAACCAGTTGAAAGGTACATTTGAATTGGCGGAGGATATCGCAACATTCAAAATTACTGGAAAAGCAGTCCATGCGCAAGACCCTGAACAGGGAATCAATGCAGCTACTTATTTAGGTGAATTTTTAAATCGCTATCAATTTGATGCGGACGGGTCAAATTACCTTTCTGTGATTGCCAACTATCTACATAAAGATTTCAATGGACATTTACTTAATATTTATTGGGAAGATGAAGTGATGGGTCAAGTGACTTCAAGTGCCAATGTATTCAGATATGATACTGATGAAAAGCAAATCATTATCAATATTCGTCATCCAAAAGGAACAACAAATGAAAAAATTTTACAAGAGATAAGTGAGTTGTTACAACCATTCGCTGTTTTAGCAAAAATCATTGGGGATATCAAACTGCCCCATTATGTTTCTGCAGAAGATCCTTTTATCAAAATATTGTTGGAAGTTTATGAAGAACATACAGGTGAAAAAGGAGACGAGTGCACGATTGGCGGGGGTACTTATGGCAGAGTTCTAGAAAAAGGTTGTGCTTTTGGCGCTCTTTTCCCTGGCCGTGAAAATGTAATGCATCAACCAAATGAATATATGTATGTCGAAGATATCTATCAAGCGACTGCTATCTATGCAGATGCTATTTACCGTTTAGTCCAATAGAAAGTGTGATGTCGCTGACAGTGAGGGAGAATAAAAGAATGGTAACAATAGCTGAACTGATTTCTCTAGCAGCTGATAGTAGTCTGGCTGAAGTGATGATTGATTTAGAAATGAAAGTAAGCGGACGGACAAAAGAAGAGATCTGGGGAGAAATGGCGAGAAATTTAGTGGCAATGGAACAAGCAGTAGAAAAAGGCTTGACTGGTGTAGCCTCTATGACGGGATTTTCAGGTGGTGATGCACCGAAGCTCACTGATTATTTAGAAAAAATGTCGCCTTTTAGCGGGAAAAATACGTTGCAAGCAGCAAGGAACGCTATTGCAACGAATGAATTAAACGCATCGATGGGTGTGATCTGCGCAACTCCAACCGCTGGAAGTGCCGGAGTATGTGCTGGCGTCATTACAATGATGAAAGAAGTCCATGGGGTGAATGAAAATCAGCAAGTCAACTTTTTGTTTACTGCTGGAGCAGTAGGATTAGCAATTGCCAATCAGGCATCCATTAGTGGTGCCCAAGGAGGTTGTCAGGCAGAAGTTGGTTCTGCTAGTGCAATGGCAAGTGCAGGCCTTGTTGAGCTTGCTGGGGTCACCCCTGAACAATGCGGTCATGCCGTAGCACTGACTTTGATGAACACGATGGGGTTAGTCTGTGATCCGGTCGCAGGACTAGTGGAGATTCCCTGTATCACACGAAATGCAATGGGGGCGTCACTTGCTTTGTTAACGGCAGATATGGCCTTAGCAGGTATCAAGAGTGCGATTCCCGCAGATGAGGTGATACAAGCGATGGATCAAGTGGGAAGAAAGATGCCAACCATGTTCAAAGAAACAGCAGAAGGTGGATTAGCAGATACGCCAACTGGTAGAAAAATTACAGCACAATTATTTGGAAAACAATAAAAAGAATGGATAGATGAGCTGGTTGGTATAGCGGGTAGAAGATCAAGTCCTTTTTATGATGGGCACTATTCATTTGATATGTTTCATTCAAATGAAGCTATTCCTATAGGGATTACTATCAAGTAAGTTTGTTCATCAGTTTAAGGAAGAGTCAACTTCTTTGCCAACTGGCTACTTTTAAAGGAGATAAAAATAATGAAAGAAGGCGTAAAAAAGAATGATTCAAAATTAGATAAAATTTTAGATGGTGTAGAGAAACTGGGGAATCGTGTACCACATCCCGCAATTATTTTCTTGATGCTCATCGTGTTTGTGGCTGTACTATCGCAAATTTTTCAAATGATGGGGCAGAATGCCACTTATGAAGTATTTAATTCAGATAGTGGACAGTTGGAATCAACGACAGTTCACGTAAAGAGTTTGTTTAGCGGAGAAGGTATTCGCTTTATCTTAACTTCAACGGTTTCAAATCTAATGAGTTTTCAAGCACTTGGTGTGACTTTAGTGGCAATGGTAGGCGTAGGTTTTGCGGCAGAAGTAGGGTTAATTGGTGCGATGATCCGCAAATTAGTGAAAGTTGTTCCTAAATCATCTTTGACTGCAGTCTTAGTTTTACTAGGAGTTATGTCAAGTATCGCTTCTGATGCGGGTTACTTGGTTTTGATCCCACTAGGCGCAGCAGTCTTTTATAAAGTGGGACGGCATCCTTTAGCTGGTCTATCGGCGGCGTTTGCTGGTGTTTCAGGCGGGTTCGGTGTCAATCTTGTCATTACACCGATAGACGGGATGCTTACTGAGATTTTGAATGATGCTGTACATATCATAAACCCGGGTTACTCTGTTGATTTGATGGCTAATTTTTATTTTTCGATTGTTTCTAGTGTGTTGATCGTCATCGTTTGTACACTGATCAATGAAAAATTGATCGAACCACGTTTAGGAAAATTCAAAGAAGAGGAAGCCATTGCAAATGACGAATTCGAGGATGAATCAAAAGGGTTGCGTTGGGCGTTGGTCGGCTTTTTAGTTGTATTGACATTTATTTTGCTGATCACGATCCCAGAAGGAGCAGCGTTGCGCCATCCAGAAACTGGAGAATTGATTGGTTCTACGCCTTTCATGGATAGTTTGATTTCATTGATCCTGATCGTCTTTTTGGTTCCAGCTGTTTGCTTTGGAAAAGCAATTGGCAAGATCAAATCAAGTTTAGACGTCGTCATGCCAATCATCAAAGTATTTAGTAACTTAGGTGGGATGATCTTCTTGCTATTGATCATCAGCCAATTTATTGCTTACTTCAATTTTACCAATCTAGGAACAGTTTGGGCAGTAAACTCGGCGACGATCATCGAAGGAATGAATTTAAGTAGTTTGGCATTGTTACTCAGTTTCTTAGCGTTAGTATTATTGCTTGACTTTGTATTGGTAGGAGCTGTGCCAAAATTTGCAATCTTAACACCTATTTTTGTTCCATTATTGTATCAATTGGGGATTGCGCCAGAAGCTGTTTTAGCCGCTTACCGTGTAGCAGACTCTCCAATCAACATTATTACACCATTGATGCCTTATTTTGCACTGATCGTGACATTTGCGGCAAAGTATCAGAAAAAAACGGGTGTTGGAACGATCATCTCGATGATGTTGCCTCACTCAGTCGGCTTGATTATTACATGGGTGATTTTGTTCATTCTTTTCTATGTATTCAATATTCCATTAGGACCCGGTATCGAGATGAATCTGCACTGATCACATTGCAATAATCAAAAATAGAACGACCTTGAGTATTAGGAAGCTGCCTAATCACACAAAGTCGTTTTTTTATGTTTTGTTTTTTAAGTAGTTGAAGCGGCGAAACGCCCGCAAAAGGTTGAGTATGATCAAAAAAATCGCAATGATAATAGGTACCCAAATCAGATAGATCGGATAACCTACTCTTTCAGAAAGAGCTTTTGCTGAGAATTGATCCAATTCTAGTAAGGCCTGTTGCCACGTTTGAAGGTTGAAAACCAGCATAAATCCTGAGATGATCAGGAGGATAAAACCTAGATAGTGGATAGTCGTTTTTTTGCGTATGTACGCAAAAACAAAATAAAGGATCAATAAAAACATAGGAACCCCAAAAACAAAGTAGATATTCAACATTGTTCATTCCCCCTTCATGTTTATCATACTTCAATTGATTTAATTTTAAAAATAATACCTCCATTACTTGCATGTTTTGTAACGGTACTGATAAGATAAATATACATCTGGTGGGGGGGATTTTTATGTCAAGTTATATTGAACCGATACGATTTGCGCTGATTGTTTTTCCATTTTTAGCATTAGCGATCTCATCGGTTTTCTTTATTTATGAATATCGAAAGTATGGAACATTTATTTTAACGAGAGCAATTGTTTTGTACTCATTTGTCTTTTATTTACTCTGTGCATATTTTTTGGTGATCTTGCCATTACCTACGAAAGAAGCTGTGGCACAGATGACAGGGCCAAAAATGGAATTGCACTTATTCGCTACTTGGGAACATTTTAGACAAAATACAGTCTTAGTTTTATCCGATCCAAGTACGTACTTGCCCGCGATGAGACAAAGTGTTTTCTTAGAGCCAGTGTTCAATTTATTACTGATTGTGCCTTTTGGTATCTATTTAAGGTACTATTTCCGTTTTTCTTTTATCAAAACTGTCATTGCAAGCTTTTGTCTCTCATTGTTTTTTGAGTTGACACAGTTGAGTGGTCTTTATTTTATCTACCCTAGACCATATCGTTTATTTGATGTAAATGATCTTCTCACAAATACCCTCGGTGGCGCATTGGGCTTCATCATCGAACCAGTTTTCACCTTTATGTTACCAACTAGAGCACGAATGGATGAAATCTCATATGAAAAGGGTAAGACGGTTTCGCTTACTAGACGGTTGGTCGCTTATTTGATTGATTGGGGTTTCTTGTCTGTTTTTACTTTTATCATTACGTTGTTATTGCAAGCGGCTTTTAAAATAGGAAGTATCACTTCAAGTGGTGGATGGATATTTATTGAAGTCATTTTATACTTTATGCTAGTACCTTATTTGACTAATGGGCGAACTCTAGGGAAGAAAATCGTTCGTATAAAGATCGTAGCAGATGATAACTCAAAACTTCGCTTCAAATCATTGTTTGTCCGCTATGCGTATCTCTACTTTATTTTCTATGGTTTAAGTTGGATCTCGCAGTTGCTGCAAATTGTTTTTGATCATACAACGGGTGTGACTCAGATGACTTCAGTATTTATATATCTTGGGATTTTGTTTGCACAATTTATTTTTGTTTTGAACATCATTCTATCTTTTATCCGAAAAAAACGAGTCTTATTTTATGAGAAGGCAAGCCATACGCATACGATCAGTACGATTGAAGACAAGCATAAACAATAAGTTTCAGGGATGCAGAGCTTGAAATAAGGAAGCAAAAAATGCCTGTATGTGTTATAATTCGAAAGTCGTGAAAAAATGAAAGAGAAGAGGTGCTAAAATGAGTAATTTTGAACAATTCCATTTTAAACCATATATCAATGAAGCATTGATGGAAAAAGGGTTCAAACAACCCACCGAAGTCCAAGAACGGTTGATCCCATTGATCGCTAAAGGAAAGAATATCATTGGTCAATCACAAACTGGCTCAGGGAAGACACACACATTCCTATTGCCATTATTTGAAAAAATAAATGCTGAAAAAGAAGAAGTTCAAGTGGTGATCACTGCCCCTAGTCGGGAACTTGCAACGCAAATCTATGATGCTGCTAGTCAGATTGCGAAATTTTCAAGTCCAGAAGTCCGTGTATCAAATTTTGTCGGCGGAACAGACAAGCAACGTCAATTGAATCGTTTGCATCACCAACAACCCCATGTTGTAGTTGGTACACCAGGTAGAATTTTAGATATGATGAATGAGCAAGCATTGAAGATCCACACAGCTTTTGCTTTTGTAGTGGATGAAGCGGATATGACATTAGACATGGGCTTTTTAAATGAAGTCGATCAAATTGCCAGTCGTTTACCTGAAAAACTGCAATTCTTAGTGTTCTCAGCAACGATTCCTGAAAAACTACGTCCATTTTTACGTAAATACATGGTCAATCCAATCATTGAAGAAATCAAACCGAAAGCTGTCATTTCTGAAGATATTGAAAATTGGTTGATTTCAACTAAAGGGAAAGATAAAAACCGAATGATCTATCAGTTGTTAACGATCGGTCATCCTTATCTGGCAATCGTTTTTGCAAATACTAAGCAAAATGTGGATGAAATTGCGGACTACTTGAAAAATCAAGGTCTTAAAGTCGCAAAAATCCATGGGGGAATCACACCTCGAGAAAGAAAACGTGTGATGCGTCAAGTACAAAACTTAGAGTATCAATATGTTGTTGCTACGGATCTAGCTGCTCGTGGAATCGATATCGAAGGAGTATCCCATGTCATCAATGCGGAAGTTCCTGATGATTTAGATTTCTTTATCCATCGCGTTGGTCGTACAGGACGTAATGGGCTTAAAGGAACAGCAATCACGTTATATTCTCCAAGTGATGAACAAGCAATCGATGGTATTGAAAAAATCGGCGTGACGTTTGAACCGATGGAGATCAAGAATGACGAAATCGTTAAAACGTATGATCGAAATCGTCGAACGAAACGGGAAAAATCAAAAGATACTCTTGATCCAACATTGATTGGTCTTGTGAAAAAGAAAAAGAAAAAAATCAAACCAGGATATAAGAAAAAAATCGATTGGGCAATTGCGGAAAAGAACAAACAAGAACGCAAGATCGAACGAAGACAACAAACAAGAACTGCTAAGAAGAACAAGAAAAATTCACATAAATAAAACTTCAAAAGTGAGCTAGTCATCCTGGCTCGCTTTTTTCTTGTAAATCTAACTATCATCAAGCTAGGATAAATAGATTGAATCAATAATACTGAGTGTTAGTGTTGTCTTATCTAGATTTTAGATACCAATTTATGTTGATTTGACAGGGATCTATATTTTTTTGGGGTAAATCTAAGGCTGTTGCTTTTCTTGATGAATAGTAAGCTTGCTTTCTCTTTTTGAAAAGATTTCTTGTGATTGTAATCTTCCAAGGCTATTTGAACAAAAAATGTTTATGGAACAAGGAAAGAAATCTTCGAGAGTTGTTGACAGAAGAAATGAGAATACGTATACTAATAAGGTACGAAAAGGACATGGTTTGTTTGTTCAAAGACTGACAGAAAATTCTTTCTAGGCTGGAAAAAGAATAGTCTACATCCAAATTGCTCCCTTTTTTCTCTTGATAGCAATATCAACGCTACTCAGCGTTATCGAGTTTAAGAGGTAATGATCGAACATCATTGCAATCAAGGTGGTACCGCGAGTTTTCGTCCTTGGCTGTGATGGTGTTTTTTTGTACTTTAAAATCAAGGAAGAAGGTTATGAAATGAAACAATTAAGTAGTGCGCAAGTTCGACAAATGTTTTTAGATTTCTTTCAATCAAAAGGGCATACAATCGAACCGAGTGCATCGTTAGTTCCAGTGAATGATCCAACTTTATTATGGATCAACTCTGGGGTTGCAACATTAAAAAAATATTTTGATGGTTCAGTCGTACCAGAAAATCCAAGAATCACAAATGCGCAAAAATCGATTCGTACGAACGATATTGAAAATGTTGGGAAGACAGCTCGCCACCACACGATGTTTGAGATGTTAGGGAACTTTTCAATCGGGGATTACTTTAAAAATGAAGCAATTCACTGGGCATGGGAATTTTTAACTGGTCCTGAATGGATGGCTTTCGATCCTGAGAAACTATATGTGACTGTTTATCCCAAAGATACAGAAGCAAAACGTATTTGGCATGAAGAAGTTGGGTTACCAATGGATCATATCATTGACGTGGAAGATAATTTCTGGGATATCGGTGCCGGTCCATGTGGTCCAGATACAGAAATCTTCTATGATCGCGGAGAAGCTTATAATGACTTAGCAGAAGATGATCCTGAAAATTACCCTGGTGGGGAAAATGAAAGATACCTAGAAATCTGGAATCTTGTTTTTTCTGAATTCAATCACAAACCAGATAATACGTTTGAACCATTGCCACATAAAAACATTGATACGGGGATGGGACTTGAACGGATGGTTTCCATTGTTCAGGATGCCCCAACGAACTTCGAAACAGATTTATTCTTACCAATCATCCATGCGGTAGAAAAATTAAGCAAGCAAGTAAAATACGGTGAAAATCCTGTTACAGATATTTCTTATAAAGTTATTGCCGATCATATCCGTGCGTTGTCTTTTGCTATTGGAGACGGTGCTTTACCATCTAACGAAGGACGCGGTTATGTACTACGTCGCTTACTACGTCGCGCTGTGATGCATGGCAAAAAATTAGGGATCGAAAAAGCATTTTTATATGACCTTGTGCCAGTAGTTGGAGAGATCATGGTTAGCTATTATCCTGAAGTCCTTCAACAAAAAGAATTCATTGAAAAAGTGGTTCGGACAGAGGAAGAACGATTTAATGAAACAATCAATGAAGGATTGGAGATCCTGAATCAAGTCATCGCGGATGTCAAAAAAGAAAACGGCACAACACTTTCTGGAAAAGATATCTTCAAACTTTATGATACCTATGGATTCCCAGTTGAATTAACAGAAGAAGTGGCGGAAGATGAAGGGCTAAAAGTAGATCATGCTGGTTTCGAAAAAGAAATGGAAGCACAAAGAGAACGTGCCCGCTCTGCGCGTAGCACTGAAAAGTCTATGGGCGTACAATCTGCTTTATTGACAGATATCAAGGTTGAAAGTAAATTTGTCGGCTATGATCATATTGAATCAAATAGCGAACTTTTGGTGATCGTCAAAGGTGAAGAACTTGTAAGCGAGCTTACCAAAGGTGAAGCACAACTTATTTTTGCTGAAACACCATTCTATGCGGAAATGGGTGGACAAGTAGCAGATACTGGTTGGATCATTGATGCCTCTGGTGATATTGTGGCAAATGTCGTTGATGTACAAAAAGCGCCAAATGGTCAGTTTATGCATACGGTTGAGGTTCTTTCAACGATCAAAGAAGGACAAGTCTACCATTTATTGATCGATGCACCTAGAAGAAATCGAATTATCAAAAATCATACAGCGACCCATTTATTGCATAAAGCATTAAAAGAAGTATTAGGAGAACATGCGAATCAAGCAGGTTCATTAGTTGCTCCAGGCCATTTACGTTTTGACTTTACTCACTTTGGTCAAATCACAACAGATGAATTGATCAAAATGGAAAAAATCGTCAATGAAAAAATCTGGGAAGCTATTCCAGTCGAAACGATCGAAACGGATATTGATACGGCTAAAAACATGGGAGCTATGGCGCTATTTGGTGAAAAATATGGTCGTGAAGTCCGTGTAGTTAATGTGGGTGATTGGTCGATCGAACTTTGTGGCGGAACGCATGTAGCAAATACTGAAAATATCGGGATATTCAAAATCGTTTCTGAGTCTGGTATTGGTGCAGGTGTTCGTCGTATTGAAGCAGTAACAAGTAAAGAAGCATATGAACTTCTTGAAGAAGAAGAACAACAGTTGAAAGATGTCGCTGCAATCGTAAAATCTCCTCAGTTGAAAGAAGTAGTGTCTAAAACAGAACAATTGCAACAACAACTGAAAGAACTGCAAAAAGAAAATGAACAATTGGCTAGCAAGTTGGCAAATCAACAAGCAAGCGATATATTCAAGAATAGCGAAACAATCAATGGAAAAACAATAATCACAGCTCAAGTCAAAGTGAAAGACATGAACCAATTGCGTCAATTAGCAGACCAATGGAAACAAAAAGCGATTTCCGACATCCTTGTTCTAGCAAACGAACAGGATGGAAAAGTCAGCTTATTGGCTGCGATGACAAAAGAAATGAATGAAGCTGGTTTGAAAGCTGGCGATTTGATCAAAGCAATCGCACCAAAAGTTGGCGGCGGTGGCGGTGGTCGACCTGACATGGCTCAAGCAGGTGGAAAAAATCCAGCGGGTATTCCAGATGCATTGTCAGAAGCGAAAGCATGGTTGGCGAATCAATAAGAACAGTTATCAAATTTGAATGAGCAATACTAAGAGAGTGGGACAAAAGTAAGAAACACTTTTGTCCCACTCTTTAAAAACGAATAAACGGTGGGAGCAGAAGCAACTCCTTCTTAAATAAGCTGAAATTAACAAAAATTTGAAAAGCAATTTTCGTTGATTTCTTCTTATTTCTCGGAGTTAAACACTTCTGTCCCAACCTCTTTCTTGTTTTGTGCTGATTTATAACCAATTAGTTGACAAATAAGCAAAACCTTTTACGATTAGGATAAAGAAAATAAGGAGGGAAACAGATGAATACTAAAAATAAAACATTTCGTTTGGTCATTCGTGCGATTTTATTAGCAATCATCATTGTTCAAGCAATGGTACCGTGGTTAGGGTTCATTCCACTAGGTTTTATAAGCTTGTCGATCATCCATATCACAGTAATTGTAGCGGCCGTTGTTTTAGGACCAAAAGACGGGATGGTCATTGGCTTGTTTTGGGGGATAGCAACAATCATTCGCGCCTATGCAATGCCAACGACTCCATTTGATACACTTGTCTTTACGAATCCAATCATCTCTGTTGTTCCTCGTATCTTAGTAGGTCTAGTGGCAGGTCTTGTTTTTCACTGGATCTATCGACGGTATCACTCAATAGTTGTTGGTTCAGCAGTTGCTGGCGTATTGGGTTCACTGGTAAACACAGTGTTAGTTTTAGGATTTATGGGACTGTTTTATACGGGGGCTACTGCAGAAGCGTATGGAATCGATTCTTCTTTGCTATTCAAAACATTAGCAGGAATCGCTGCAATCAATGGTATTCCAGAAGCAATTGGTGCAGGTGTAATCACCCCGTTGATTGCAAAAGCACTATTTTCAGCAACACCCCTTAAACCAGAATAACGAGAGAAAGGGTAAAAAAGTGACAAAAAAGAAGAAAATAACATCTGCGGAACGAACAAAAAAAGGGATCTTAGCTGGCGTTTTAGGCTTGCTCTCCAATCTGATCTTATTTATTTCAAAGTTAACGATTGGCCTCTTTTCTGGAAGTGTCTCGATCATGGCAGATGCTATCAACAGTTTGTCAGACACCGCTTCGTCGATTTTAACCTTAGTGGGTTTTAAGATTGCGGCAAAACCGGCAGATCCAGAGCATCCTTATGGTCATGAGCGGTTTGAATATATCAGCGGTTTGTTTGTTTCGATCATTATCACGTATGTCGGGTTTCAATTTTTAGAGACCTCGATTGGAAAAATCATCCATCCAGAAAGTCTTACACTTTCTCCGATTATTTTTATAGTGTTACTCTTTTCCATCATTTTAAAATTTGTCCAAGGACGAATGTATGTAACGATCGCGCAATCCATCGATTCAGAAACCTTACGTGCAACAGCTAAAGACAGCTACAACGATGTTTATACAACATTAGCAGTTTTGCTTTCGGCTGGGATCGAATGGTTGATGGGCTGGCGAATCGATGGGTATGTTGGGTTTGCTTTGGCAGGGTATATCTTGTTAAGTGGTATCATGATGCTACGTGACTTTGTTTATGACTTATTAGGAAGTCGGCCAACAAAAGAAGAAATTTTAGCAATGGAAAAACTGCTATTATCCTATGAGAACATCTTAGGGTTCCATGATCTCCTTGTTCATAATTATGGACCAAGTAAGAAATTTGCTTCTGTTCATATCGAGGTAGATGATAGTCTTGATTTGAACCAAGCCCATAAAATCATCGATATCATCGAAAAAGACTTTAAAAAGACTCTAGATGTAGAATTGGTTTGCCACCTTGATCCAGTACCGGTGAACAATGAAAATTATCGAGAAATACTAAAAGTTCTTAAAAAGATCATCAAGGAAACTGGAGAAGGCTTGAAACTCCACGATCTTCGTATGATCCGTAATGGAAAGGAATTACAGTTCGATGTAGTGGTACCTGAGAAGTTCAACTTTTCTGATGAAGAATTAGAGCGTGTGCTTCGTGTCCAAATCGAGGAAAGAATCGGCAATTATGATTTAGATATCACATTTGATCATAATTATTTGCTGTATTAAAGAGTCTTTTAAAAGACTCTTTAATTTTACGCTGAATGGTTAAAAATGAGAAAGTGAGCATGGGACAAAAGTAAGAAACACTTTTGTCTCATGCTTTAAAAACGAATAAACGGTGGGAGCAGAAGCAACACCTTCTTAAATAAGCCGAAATCCACAAAAATTTGAAAAGCGATTTTCGTTGATTTCTTCTTATTTCTCGGAGTTAAACACTTCTGTCCCAGCCTCTTTGTCCAACAGTGCTTGTAAGGCTTGTCGGGCTAAATGGTCGGCTCCTTTATTTTTACTTTCAGGTATCCACTGAAGTATCAATAATGTGAATTCCGATAGAAGTGTCTGGATGGCTTGGAAGTACGAGATAAAATTTTGATTGGATGTATGATCTTTATCGATCGTTGAAACTAACACTTTACTGTCTGAATAACACAAGATGGTTTCTTTTGTAAGACCTTTTTCTTTTAGAATTGTTAAAGTTTTTAAAAAGACTTCAAACTCAGCTTGATGGTTTGAGCCTTCTGAAAGAGGGACCTTAAGCTGTTCTTGTCGGTTTTCGTGGACAATCAGTATCCCACCGCCACTAGGGCCGGGGTTGCCTTTTGTCGAAGCATCCATATATACTTTTATCATAAGGGAAACACACTCCTTTTTATAAAAATAGTGTTATGCTATAATTATACCATTACTAATTGATGCGAGGTTGAAGGATGAAAAAAATAATTCGCTGGCAGCCTGAATGGGCGCAGACGATCATTTATTGGTCATTGACCTTGATTATTTTATTTTTCAGTTTGATCTTATCTCTTGAGAATACTAGACCGTATTGGAAAAGTAATTTAGTCTTGGGGCTATTTTTAATTTTCCTATTTCTTGGTCTAAGACGTGCGTTTGTTTTGAACTCTCATTCGATAAAGATCAGGTATGCTGCATTTTGGAAAGATCGTGTGATCACCGTACAAGAAATCGACAAGATCATTCCAGAGAAGCGGGGAGTTAAAATCAAGTATGTAGGAAAGAAAGAACCTTCCTTTTATCTAATGCAAAAAAAAGCTCAGGCTTCGTTTGTGTCATTTTTCAAAGACAATGAACAACAAGAGCAACTAGAAAATAAAGCGGCAACAAGAGGATTTAGTTCGGAGAAATAACTGAGAAAAACAGGGATCTTTCAGCTGTTCAAAAGATTTGACTATTTAGATAAACTACAGCAGCTGCGAGCTTGAATAAAGACTAAAAAAACGGCTATGTTTATACATAGCCGTTTCAGTATCTTCAGTTATCAATTACTTGTTTCTTTACATGGGCCGCTTGTGTCCCACGATTTCCTTCAATCACTTCAAATTCAACAGGTTGATTTTCCTCAAGTGATTTGAAACCTTCTTCTTCGATTGCAGTAAAATGGACGAATATTTCTTCTGTCTCATCATAACTGATAAATCCGTATCCTTTTTTATTGTCAAACCATTTCACGATTCCTGTGGTCAAAGCACTCACGACCTTTCTAAAGTCTGATCATAGACTATATTATAAAGAGTATTTATAGGTACGTCAAATAAATTAAAAAAGCTATTTTTTTTTAAATTAAAAACAGGTATAATTACTATTATCTTAACGAATGATCTATTTTTTGGAAATATAGTTCGTAAAAAGGAGTGTTTTGATGAAGAGCGATTTACAAATTTCGCAAGAAACAACATTAAAGCCGATTATTGAAGTTGCAAAAACAATTGGTATCCAGGAGGATGATCTAGAATTATACGGAAAGTATAAAGCGAAAATCAATTTTTCCACGATCAATGATCTAAAACAGAAATCAGACGGACAGCTGATTTTAGTGACTTCGATCAACCCAACGCCTGCTGGTGAAGGAAAGTCGACAGTGACAGTTGGCCTAGGTGATGCATTGAATAAAATCGATAAAAAAACAGTTATCGCGCTACGAGAACCATCTTTAGGTCCAGTTATGGGAATCAAAGGAGGCGCAGCTGGTGGCGGCTATGCACAAGTGTTACCGATGGAAGATATCAATTTGCACTTCACTGGAGATATGCATGCGATCACTTCGGCAAATAATGCGTTATCTGCAATTTTGGATAATCACATCCATCAAGGAAATGAGTTGAATATCGACGCACGAAGAGTTATCTGGAAAAGGGTCGTTGATTTGAACGATCGTGAATTGCGAAAAGTTATTGTTGGTCTAGGCGGTCCGATTCAAGGTGTGCCAAGAGAAGATGGATTTGATATCACTGTGGCTAGTGAAATCATGGCTATCCTCTGTTTAGCTACTAATATCGATGATCTAAAATTGCGTCTGGCTCGAATCGTGGTTGGTTATACATTCGATCGTCAGCCGGTTACTGCCGGGGATCTAAAAGCAGAAGGGGCACTTGCACTTTTATTGAAGGATGCAATCAAGCCGAATTTAGTACAAACGATCTATGGCACACCTGCATTCATACATGGTGGTCCATTTGCGAATATTGCCCATGGCTGCAACAGTATTTTAGCGACACATACTGCACTTAAATTAGGGGACTATGTAGTCACAGAAGCCGGATTTGGTGCAGATCTAGGTGGCGAGAAATTTTTAGATATCAAAGTTCCCAACTTGAAAAAAGCACCCGATGCGATCGTGATCGTAGCAACTGTCCGTGCATTGAAAATGCATGGTGGGTTACAGAAAGATCAACTAAAGACAGAAGATCTTCCAGCTTTGAAATCAGGTTTTAGTAATCTAAAACGCCATATCCGTAATATGGAAAGCTATGGTATTCCTGTTATCGTAGCCATCAATGAGTTTGTTTCAGACACAGAAGCTGAACTGGCACTATTAGAAGAGCTATGTGAAGATCAAGGTGTGCTAGCAAAACGGACAAGTGTCTGGGAAAATGGTGCAGACGGTGGTATTGAACTTGCTAAAGCAGTGGTGCACTTGATAGATAGTCAACCCGCCAATTACCGCCCACTATATCACGTAGAAGACACGATTGCAGAGAAAACAGCTGCTATCGTCAAGAAAATCTACGGTGGTAAAGGGGTCACTCTCAGCAATAAAGCAGAAAAGCAAATTGCAGAGTTTGCTAAAAATGGCTGGGATAAATTGCCGATCTGTATGGCAAAAACACAGTATTCATTTTCTGATGATCCTACTTTGTTGGGTGCGCCAGAAGAATTTACATTAACGATCCGCGAATTTGTTCCAAAGCTAGGGGCTGGTTTTATTGTCGCACTAACTGGCGATGTTATGACGATGCCAGGGCTTCCGAAAAAACCAGCAGCTTTGAATATGGATGTTACAAATGATGGCGAAGTCATTGGATTATTTTAACGTAATTTAGGTAGACATCGCCCATCCTCTATGGGCAGAGTAATTTCTAAACATTTATGTTCAAAGAGAACCACACGAATTAATAGGCCATATGATCCGAAAGAGAGTGTTTTCGAGATCATTTGGCTTTTTATTATGAGTAGATAACTGTGAATGAAGAAGCGGAGTAAATAATCGGTAAGTTCTGTGACTTTCCGATCCTTTGTTTGCAATGGCATCAAGGAAAAAATTCAGTGGGCAACTGCCTGACTCTTTCTTGTTGGTGTATTTTAAGGTATACTAAAACAGAATAGGAGGGTGCATGATGGAGATCAAACTGACGAGAAAAACTGGTTTTTATGGAATGGGCAGCCCGCTTGTTTTGTGGATCAATGGTAAGAAGACGAAAAGTATCAGTAATAATCAGTCGATCACTCTCGACGTAACAGCACCATTTACGATGCAAATCACTTTTTTTTGGCTAAAAAGTCCTATTTATACGATTAAACATCCGGCTGCTAGCTATGTGGTAAAGATGAATCTCTTATTGTTACAACTTTATCCCTTCTTATTCTTGGCTAGTGGGTTAAGTGCTGTGTACGTGCAACAGTTCGGTTACAGTTTAGTAGTGATCTTAGTCATGCTGGCTTTCTTTTTTTATATCAAAAACCAGGCGTATATAATCAAGGAGGAATGAAATGGCAAACTCTGACATTTTTTTAAGTAGTTTCAATCGCATCGAAAAATGGATGAGAGATGCAATGGGCAATGCTCGGAATATGGGGTTCACTGAGTTGGTACGAAGATTGGCGCAGAGAAAAAATGCGGTGATCAAGAAGTACGAAGAAGATTTACTACAACTGGCACAGCTAAGGAACGCCATCGTTCATGATCGTATCGCAGTAGATTTTGTGATTGCTGAGCCTAATGATTGGGCAGTCAATAAGATACAGCAGATCGAAGGAGAGTTGCTCCAACCAGAGACAGTATTGCCTCGATTTTCAAAACATGTGACTGGTTTCGAACGGGATCTCCCGTTGTCAGAGTTGCTAGGAACGATTGCGAGAAAACGTTATTCCCAATTTCCTCTTTATAATAAAGGAAAATTTGAAGCGTTGATCACTTTACGGGTGATCGGTTTTTGGCTAGCGAAAGAAAGTCAAAAAGGAACGATCGATCTTACACGGAAAAAAGCTGCCGACTTGATTTTTAAAGATGGTAAGTATACGAATTATCGCTTTGTCTCAGCGAGTACTTATATTTTTGAAGTCGAAGGGATGTTTCGTGAGCAAGGTACATTGGAAGCAATATTGATTACCAAAGATGGTAATCCTAATGGCAATTTATTAGGGATCATCAGACCAAGAGATATTTATCATCAAGTAGAAAAGGATTGATTTTTTGTTAGCTATTTATTTTATTATCAGTGGCTTGTTGATCGGACTTGATCAGTGGGTGAAATGGTGGATCGTCCATGATTTAGCATTGGGAGAGACAAGATCGTTGATTCCTAATATTTTATCATTGAACCATATTCGTAATACAGGAGCCGCATGGAGTTTGTTAGAAGGCAAAATGTGGTTTTTCGCTTTGATAACGATCATTGCGGTAGTTGTAGTCATCACATTGATGGTCAAAAACCGTAAAACTGGCAATCGTTGGTTTATGATCGGATTAAGTTTGATTTTAGCAGGGGCGATTGGTAATTTCATCGACCGTATGCGGCTGGGATATGTTGTAGACATGTTCCAGACTGATTTTATAAACTTCCCTATTTTTAACGTAGCAGATGTGACACTTGTTTGTGGAGTGATCTGTATTTTGATTTATACTATTTTAGATGAAAAGGACCAAAAGAAAAAATGACCGAATTAAAAGCAACGATCCACCAGGAAACTGGCCGGATCGATAAAGTACTCACAGGTTTGTTCCCTGACCATAGCCGTTCTCAAATACAGCTCTGGTTGAAAGAAGGAGCTGTGTCCGTCAATGGGCAACCAGTGAAAGCAAACTACAAAGTAAAACCAGCTGATGAAATAGTGGTACTGATCCCAGAGCCAGAAACTCTAGATATTATTGCGGAGGATATTCCGTTGGAGATCGTCTATGAAGATGAAGCTGTCGCAGTGGTCAACAAGCCACAAGGTATGGTCGTTCATCCATCTGCTGGGCATACACATGGAACAATGGTGAATGCGCTGATGTATCATGTCAAAAATCTTTCATCGATCAATGGCGTGATCCGTCCAGGGATCGTCCATCGAATCGACAAAGATACTTCAGGTTTATTGATGGTCGCGAAAAATGATCAAGCCCATGAATCTTTAGCCAAACAGTTGAAAGACAAGACTTCCTTGAGAAAGTATGTGGCACTTGTCCATGGTGTGATCCCACATGAAAAAGGAACGATCAATGCTCCGATTGGACGTTCAAAAGTCGATCGAAAGATGCAAGCAATCCGTGAAGATGGAAAACCAGCAGTGACACATTTTCAAGTATTGGAACGCTTTGCCGATTATACCTTGGTAGAGTTACAATTAGAAACCGGTCGCACACATCAAATCCGTGTACACATGAAATACATCGGCTATCCTTTAGCAGGTGACCCGACTTACGGACCGAAGAAGACATTAAAGGGACACGGACAATTCCTTCATGCTAGATTATTAGGATTTGAACATCCCGTCACTGGACAACAGATGGTATTTGAAGCACCGCTTCCAGAAGTTTTTGAAAAAACTTTAGAAAAATTGAGAAAAGATATTGCTTTTTAAATAAGTTAACGGTATAGTATTTAACAACGAAAGCATAAAAAAACTAAATATGATTTCCTTTAAGTTTAGTCCCGTGAGGCTAAGAAGGGTGTGAGCAAAGAGACATATGGTGCGCCATATCGAACGTTGCTCTCTAGCAGAGTATAACTATAAGTGTACCCAAAGTATACGCTCAGTCTAAAACATTCCTCCTGTCCTCTTAGGGCAGGAGTTTTTTTGTGTAAAAAATGGAGGGGACCACATGCAAGCAAAAGAAGTTGTTGATCAAGTAACGATGAAACGTGCACTGACACGAATCACTTATGAAATTATTGAAAGAAACCACAGTATCGATGATGTCGTTCTTGTGGGCATCAAAACGAGAGGGATATACATCGCTTCAAGGATCGCTGAACGCTTGAAACAATTGGAAGGTATCGAGGTACCAGTAGGAGAGTTAGACATCACACTTTATCGCGATGATAAAAAAGAGACACCAGATGAACCGGAATTACACTCTTCTGATATCCCTGTTTCCCTAGAAGGAAAAGAAGTCATCTTGATTGATGATGTTTTATACACAGGACGAACGATCCGAGCAGCGATGGATGCAGTGATGGACTTCGGACGTCCAAGAAAGATCTCTCTTGCGGTTCTTGTTGACCGAGGACACAGAGAATTACCGATCCGTGCCGATTACGTGGGGAAAAACATTCCCACATCTAAAGTCGAAGAAATTCTTGTGGAGATGCAAGAGCTAGATGGGCAAGATCGAATCATGATCTTGAAAGAGGAAGAATAGGGGAGAGCAGTATGTCAGAGAAAAAAGAATTCCATAACGATAACGTAGTATTAGATATCCACGACCGCCCAACTGTAGGCCACTGGGTAGGATTGAGTTTACAGCATCTTTTCACCATGTTTGGAGCAACCGTACTTGTACCGATCTTAGTCGGTATCGACCCAGGGATCGCCTTGGTGAGTTCAGGATTAGGAACATTGGTTTACCTTGTGACAACAAAAGGAAAGATCCCAGCTTACTTGGGAAGTAGCTTTGCCTTCATCGCAGCGATGCAGCTTTTGATGAAAACCGATGGGTATCCGGCGATTGCTCAAGGGGCGGTCACTACAGGACTTGTTTATCTGATCGTCGCTTTTATCATTAAAAAAATCGGCTCATCTTGGTTGGATAAAATCCTGCCGCCTATCGTAGTCGGACCAGTTATCATGGTGATTGGGTTAGGACTTGCGGCTAATGCGGCAACGAACGCAATGTACAATCAAGGAAAATACGATTTTAAATATATCGCGGTCGCATTGATCACATTGGCACTAACGATTTTCTTCAATATGTGGTTAAAAGGTTTTCTCGGACTTATCCCGATCTTACTAGGAATCATTTGCGGATATATCGTTGCTTTATTATTCGGTATCGTCGACACGAAACCAATCGTTGATGCTGCATGGTTTGCTTTACCGAACTTCGAAATACCATTTGTCCAATATGAACCGAAACTTTATCTAGGAGCAATCACAACGATGGCACCTATCGCATTTGTCACGATGACAGAGCATATCGGTCACTTGATGGTCTTGAACAAACTAACAAAACGGAACTTTTTCGAAGATCCAGGCTTACACAAAACATTAATGGGAGATGGTCTGGCACAGATCGTTGCTGCATTTGTCGGTGGACCTCCAGTAACAAGTTACGGTGAAAATATCGGTGTCTTGGCAATCACTCGTGTACACAGTGTCTTTGTAATCGGCGGTGCTGCAGTCTTCGCAGTTATCTTAGGGTTTGTTGGGAAACTAAGTGCTTTGATCCTAAGTATCCCTGGACCAGTTATCTCAGGAATCAGCTTCATCTTGTTCGGTGTCATCGCTGCAAGCGGGATGAAGATCTTGATTGAAAATAAAGTTGATTTTGACAAAAAGAAAAATCTATTGATTGCCTCAGTGATCTTGGTTGTCGGTATCGGAGGCTTAGTCTTCGAGGTTGGCACGTTCACTTTATCAGCAATGGCTTTAGCAACTGTACTTGGTATCATCTTAAATCTTATCTTACCAGAAACTTCACGTAGCGAAGAAAACTAAGGAGGAATCATCGTGATCATCAAATCAGAACGCATTAGTTTAAAACATCTATTGACAGTGGAAGCTTTAACGGACCAGGAAGTAATGGGACTGATCCGTCGTGGGCAAGAATTTAAACAAGGAGCAAACTGGACACCGCAAAAATCACAATATTTTGCAACGAACCTATTTTTTGAGAATAGTACAAGAACCCACAAGAGTTTCGATGTTGCAGAAAAGAAATTGGGTCTAGAGGTCATCGAGTTTGAAGCAAGCACGAGTTCTGTACAAAAAGGTGAAACCTTGTATGACACAGTGCTGACGATGTCAGCCTTAGGGGTCGATGTTGCGGTCATCCGACATGGAGATGAAAATTATTATGACGAACTGATCCAAAGCAAAACGATCCAATGCTCGATTATAAATGGCGGCGACGGAAGCGGACAGCATCCGACACAATGCCTTCTTGATTTGATGACGATTTATGAAGAATTTGGCCATTTCGATGGATTGAAAGTAGCAATCGTAGGGGATATCACCCACTCTCGTGTAGCGAAATCGAATATGCAGATGCTTAAACGACTAGGTGCTCAAGTCTTTTTCTCAGGTCCTAGAGAATGGTACGATGAAGAATTTGAAGTTTACGGCCATTACGTTCCACTAGATGAATTATTAGATACAGTTGATGTAATGATGATGCTCCGCGTTCAGCATGAACGTCATGATGGAAAAGAAAGCTTTTCGAAGGAAGCTTACCATCAGGAATACGGATTGACGATTGAACGAGCAAAAAAATTACAAAAACATGCAATTATCATGCACCCAGCGCCAGTCAACCGGGATGTGGAATTGGCAGATTCATTAGTTGAAGGGTTACAATCACGAATCGTTCAGCAAATGAGTAACGGTGTGTTTGTCAGAATGGCGATTTTAGAAGCGGTATTAAACGGAAAAGCGTAAAGCTAGGAGGAAGAAAACATGAAAACACTCATTAAAAACGGTCAAATCAATACTAGAAACAACGAAACAACACCTGCAGAAATTTGGATCGAAGATGGAAAAATCAAAGCGATAGGAACTGGTTTTTCCGAGACTGAATTTGATGAAGTGTATGATGCAAAAGGGCAATTGATCACCCCTGGTTTAGTAGACGTCCATGTCCACTTGAGAGAGCCGGGATTTACATACAAGGAGACGATCGAAGCCGGTTCGAAAGCAGCTGCTAGAGGCGGTTTCACGACTGTATGTGCAATGCCTAATCTGAATCCAGTACCTGATACAGCAGAAAAATTGAAAAATGTCTATGATCTGATCAAACAAAATGCGGTGGTGAAAGTGTTACAATATGCACCCATCACCGAAAACCTTCGCAGTGAAGTATTAGTAGATCAAGAAGCACTGATCGCTGAAGGGGCGTTTGCTTTTACGAATGATGGAGTGGGTGTCCAGACAGCAGGAACGATGTATCTTGCAATGAAAGAAGCAGCCAAAAACAAGAAAGCATTAGTCGCACATACCGAAGATGAATCATTATTGTTTGGCGGTGTGATGCATGCAGGCAAGAAAGCAGAAGAATTGGGCTTGCCGAGTATTTTAAGTGTAACTGAATCTTCACAAATCGCACGCGATCTCTTATTGGCGGAAGCGACTGGCGTTCATTATCATGTCTGTCACGTCTCCACAAAAGAAAGTGTGCGGGTAATTCGTGATGCCAAAAAAGCGGGTATTCACGTAACTGCGGAAGTTTCACCGCACCATTTGATTCTGATTGATGAAGATATACCGGAAGATTTTGGCTTTTGGAAAATGAACCCGCCTTTACGTGGAAAAGAAGACCGCGAAGCCTTGATCGAAGGATTACTCGATGGAACGATCGATTGCATTGCCACTGACCATGCACCACATGGATTAGAAGAAAAAAGTAAGAGTTTCTTAGAATCACCATTCGGGATCGTGGGAAGCGAAACAGCTTTTCAATTGATTTACACACATTTCGTTGAAACCAAACGCTTCACACTGGAACAAGTCATCAATTGGCTGGCTGTGAAACCAGCTGAGATCTTCCAATTGAATGCTGGCACATTAACGATCGGGGCGCCTGCTGATTTAGTCGTTTTCGCTATCGAACACCTTAGCGAGATCGATAAAAAAGATTTCCTTTCCAAAGGGGAAAACACACCTTTTGTTGGATGGAAGGTCAAGGGAGAAACGTTATTGACGTTTGTTGACGGAAAACTTGCTTGGCAAAAGGGGGAATAACCGCATGGAAAGATTACTGATTTTGGAAGACGGTACGGTATTTAAAGGAAAAGCATTTGGCGCAAAAAACAATGTCTTTGGCGAGATCGTTTTTACGACTAGCATGACAGGCTATCAAGAAACGATTACTGACCAAAGTTTCAATGGACAAATCATCACTTTTACTTATCCGATGGTGGGGAATTATGGCGTCAATCGCGATGATTACGAATCTATTTCTCCAACTTGCAAAGGTGTAGTAGTGAAAGAACATGCACGAGTTGCTTCAAACTGGCGCAGTCAAATGACGCTAGATGAATTTCTGAAACGTAAAGGTATCCCAGGGATTTCTGGGATCGACACAAGAGCGCTGACGAGAAAAATCCGGGAAGTGGGAACGATGAAAGCAAGTATCGTTGATGCAGGTGATTCATTTGAGCATGCGTTTGATCAATTGAAGGCAACTGTGCTTGCTACCAATCAAGTACAACAAGTATCAACGAATAAACCTTACCCAAGTCCCGGAACAGGACGAAATGTCGTGGTGATCGATTTTGGTTTGAAACACAGCATTTTAAGAGAACTAAGTAAACGTAACTGTAATTTGACTGTCCTTCCTTATAATACAGATGCAAAAACGATTTTATCCTTAGCGCCTGATGGAGTCATGCTGACGAATGGTCCTGGTGATCCTAAAGACGTACCAGAAGCAATTGAGATGATCCGAGGTATCCAAGGAAAAATCCCGATTTTTGGCATCTGTCTTGGGCATCAACTCTTTGCATTAGCAAATGGAGCAGACACGTATAAAATGAAGTTTGGCCATCGCGGATTGAACCATCCAGTGCGAGAAATCGCTACTGGACGGATCGATTTTACCTCACAGAATCACGGATATGCAGTGGATGAGAAAACGGTGGACCCAAAACGATTGATGGTGACCCATGTTGAAGTGAATGACGGAACAGTAGAAGGGATCAGACACCGGAATTATCCAGCATTCAGTGTTCAATTCCACCCAGATGCTGCACCTGGGCCACATGATGCCTTACATTTATTCGACGAATTCATGGAAATGATGGATGCAGGAAGGGAGCAATAAGAATGCCAAAACGGACAGATATCAAAAAAATCATGGTGATCGGTTCAGGACCAATCATCATCGGACAAGCCGCTGAGTTTGATTATGCGGGAACGCAAGCTTGTCTAGCCTTGAAAGAAGAAGGATATGAAGTCGTCTTGGTCAACTCTAATCCAGCGACGATCATGACAGATAAAGAAATTGCTGATCAAGTGTATATCGAACCGATCACTTTAGAATTCGTGTCGAGAATCTTAAGAAAAGAACGCCCTGATGCATTGTTGCCGACATTAGGAGGCCAAACAGGCTTGAATATGGCAATGGAACTAGCTGAATCTGGTATTTTAGATGAGTTAGATATTGAACTTTTAGGTACAAAATTATCCGCGATCGATCAGGCGGAAGATCGAGATTTATTCAAACAGTTGATGGAAGAATTGAATCAACCAATCCCCGAATCTGAAATCGTGACAACAGTAGAAGAAGCTGTTGATTTTGCCAATAAAATCGGCTACCCAATCATCGTCCGCCCTGCCTTCACATTAGGTGGAACGGGCGGTGGCATGTGCGAAAATGAAGAAGAGCTACGTGTAATCGCTGAAAACGGCCTGAGTTTATCCCCTGTGACACAATGTTTGATCGAACGGAGTATCGCTGGATTCAAAGAAATCGAGTATGAAGTAATGCGAGATTCAGCTGATAATGCAATCGTTGTTTGTAACATGGAGAACTTTGATCCTGTTGGTATCCATACAGGCGATTCGATCGTTTTTGCACCAAGCCAAACATTATCTGATCATGAATACCAAATGTTGCGTGATGCTTCGCTTTCAATTATCCGAGCGTTGAAAATCGAAGGTGGCTGTAATGTGCAGTTAGCTTTAGATCCAAACAGTTTCAACTACTATGTGATTGAAGTGAATCCTCGTGTTTCACGGTCTTCTGCATTAGCAAGTAAAGCAACCGGCTATCCGATTGCAAAATTGGCAGCTAAAATTGCTTTAGGGCTGACGCTTGATGAGATGAAAAATCCGGTAACAGGTACGACCTATGCTGAATTTGAACCTGCACTCGACTATGTTGTAGCAAAAATCCCACGTTGGCCTTTCGATAAGTTTGAAAATGGTGAACGAGTGTTAGGGACCCAGATGAAGGCAACTGGTGAAGTAATGGCAATCGGGAGAAACATCGAGGAATCCCTTTTGAAAGCTGTTCGTTCTCTAGAAATCGGGACTTATCATATTGAATTGCCAGAGTTAAAGGATGTCGAAGATGATCTATTGATCAAAAAAATGGTCAGAGCACAAGATGATCGCCTCTTCTACGTAGCAGAAGCAATCCGTCGAGGTTTCCCGATCGAAGAAATTGCGGAATTAACAAAAATCGATTTATTCTTTTTAGATAAACTCCTTCACATCGTCGAATTAGAAAACCAACTAGCAGCACAACCGAATGATCATGAGCTACTAACGTTTGTGAAACAAAATGGATTTACGGATCAAAAGATCGCGGATTTGTGGAAAACTACCGCAAAAGAGATCAGACAAATGCGAACTGAGCAAAATATCCTGCCCGTTTATAAAATGGTGGATACTTGTGCCGCTGAATTTGAGTCACAAACGCCTTATTTCTATAGCACATATGAATATGAAAACGAGAGTATCCGCTCCGAGAAAGAATCAGTCCTAGTTTTAGGGTCAGGACCAATCAGAATTGGCCAAGGAGTGGAGTTTGATTATGCGACTGTCCATTCTGTCAAAGCAATCCAACAAGCTGGATATGAAGCAATCATCATGAACAGTAATCCAGAGACCGTATCGACTGATTTTTCTATCTCTGACAAATTGTACTTTGAACCATTGACTTTTGAAGACGTCATGAACGTTATTGATCTTGAACAGCCGATGGGTGTGATCGTCCAATTCGGTGGTCAGACTGCGATCAACTTAGCAGAGCCGCTTGTTAAAGCTGGTGTGAAAATTTTAGGGACAACGATCGAAGATTTGGATCGTGCAGAAAACCGTGATCTTTTCGAACAGGCATTGAAGCAACTGGATGTTCCACAACCGTTAGGAGATACAGCGACAAGTAAAGCAGAAGCTGTTGCAATTGCTTCAACTATCGGTTACCCAGTATTAGTCAGACCCAGCTATGTTTTAGGCGGACGTGCAATGGAAATCGTTGAAAATCAACACGATCTTGAAGACTACATGGAACATGCAGTCAAAGCTTCCCCAGAACATCCTGTACTGATCGATCGTTATTTGCTTGGTAGTGAATGTGAAGTAGATGCCATCTGTGATGGAGAAACAGTACTGATCCCAGGAATCATGGAACATATCGAACGTGCAGGCGTCCATTCAGGTGACTCGATGGCTGTTTATCCGCCACAAGCACTATCCATTGAAATCCAGAAGACGATCGAAGACTATACGATCCGCCTAGCGCGAGGGTTGAACTGCATTGGTATGATGAATATCCAATTTGTCATCCATGATAATAAAGTCTATGTGATCGAAGTGAATCCTCGTGCAAGTCGTACTGTACCATTTTTAAGTAAAGTTACAGGTATTCCGATGGCACAGATCGCAACAAAAGCAATCTTAGGGCAGAAACTAAAAGACTTAGGCTTTGAAACTGGATTGTATCCTGAAACTGAGAATGTCCACGTAAAAGCACCAGTCTTTTCATTCACTAAACTTCATAAAGTAGATACGTATTTAGGGCCTGAAATGAAATCGACTGGGGAAGTCATGGGATCAGACCAAAATCTCGATAAGGCATTGTATAAAGCTTTTGAGGCATCAGGACTTCGGTTACCAGATTATGGCTCCGTTTTGTTCACGATTGCGGATGAAACCAAAGAAGAAGCATTAGAATTAGCCAAACGCTTTTCAGAAATCGGCTACAGCTTGTTAGCAACGAAAAATACAGCTGCCTTTTTCGAATCACATGGGTTGATCGTTACGAAGGTTGCCAAAATTTCTGAGCATGTCCATGAAAAAAATGTTGTCGATTTGATCCGTGAAGGAAAAGCGCAAGTCGTAGTCAATACCATTGACAAAGACAGAGGAAATGCTTCGAAAGATGGCTTTATCATTCGCCGAGAGGCTGTTGAACATGGAACTCCGTTATTTACTTCATTAGATACTGCAGATGCAATCATTCGAGTAATGGAATCACGAGCATTTTCAACAAAAGCGATCTAAAAAGAAACGAGATAATGAAAATGTGAATAGTCATGTACAAAGGTATCAATTGAGAAGAGTCTCTTCTTAGTTGATACTTAGGCAGGACACACACTGGAACGTCTCAAATGAGGAGAGTAGATATGAAACAAGAATTAATGAAGGTTATCAATCAAAGACAACTGGCACCACGCATTTATGAACTCACGTTAAAAGGAGAATTAGTCAATGAAATGAATTCTCCAGGGCAGTTTCTGCATGTTCGAGTGCCTCGTGCTGATTTGCTACTAAGGCGACCAATCAGTATCAATCAGATTGATCATGAACATAAAACTTGTCGGATTATCTATCGAATCGAAGGAGAAGGGACAAAAATCTTCTCAGAATTGAAAGTAGGCGATACACTCGATGTGTTAGGTCCTTTAGGCAATGGGTTTGACTTGTCAGGATTAGAACCAGCAGATGAAGTTTTCATCGTTGGCGGTGGGATTGGTGTGCCTCCTCTCTATGAGTTATCAAAGCAATTAAAAGAAAAAGGGATCATTCCAATTCATTTTCTAGGATTCGCCTCAAAAGACGTATTATATTATGAAGAAGAATTCAATGAATTAGGAGAGACTCGCATTGCAACAGATGACGGTACCTACGGAATCCACGGCAATGTCGGAAATTTATTGTTGAGAACAAATAAAATGCCTAAAGCAGTGTTTGCTTGTGGCGCAAATGGACTATTGAAGACTGTCGAACAACTTTATTCAGACCATTCCAATGTCCAGCTTTCATTAGAATCTAGGATGGCTTGCGGTGTCGGTGCTTGCTACGCATGTGTGTGCCATAAGCCAGATGATGAGACAGGAACGAAAAGTGTGAAGGTCTGTGATGAAGGACCTATCTTCAAAGTTGGGGAGGTCATTTTATGAGTGGAAATCCTTTAGCAGTAAAACTTCCAGGGTTAGATTTGAAAAATCCGATCATGCCAGCCAGTGGATGCTTTGGTTTCGGAAAAGAATATGGAAAATATTATGATTTGAATCAACTAGGATCGATCATGGTCAAAGCAACGACACCTAAGGCAAGATTTGGCAATCCTACGCCGAGAGTAGCAGAAACACCTTCTGGTATGCTGAACGCTATCGGCTTACAAAATCCTGGACTAGATGTTGTGATGAAAGAATTATTACCTGAATTAGCTCACTACCAGGGATTGCCTATCATTGCGAATGTCGCAGGGGCATGTGAAGAAGATTATGTAGAAGTTTGTGCAAAAATCGGTGACGCACCGAATGTAAAAGCTATTGAATTGAATATTTCCTGCCCGAATGTCAAACATGGAGGTATCGCTTTTGGTACTGACCCAGAAGCTGCTTTTCAATTGACACAAGCGGTCAAAAAAGTAGCAAAAGTTCCAGTGTACGTGAAACTTTCGCCTAATGTGACAGACATCGTGCCCATCGCTCAAGCAATCGAAAGTGGCGGAGCCGATGGTTTCACCATGATCAATACACTACTTGGCATGCGGATCGATCTAAAAACCAGAAAACCAATTTTAGCAAATCAAACAGGGGGACTGTCTGGTCCAGCAATCAAACCTGTGGCCATTCGCTTGATCAATCAGGTGGCGTCCGTTTCAAAACTACCGATTATTGGAATGGGTGGTGTCCAAACTGTTGACGATGTGTTAGAGATGTTCATGGCAGGTGCAAGTGCTATTGCTGTTGGAACGGCTAACTTTACCGATCCCTACATCTGTCCTAAACTGATTGAAGGGTTGCCAGTCCGAATGGCAGAACTTGGTATCGAATCATTAGAGCAATTAATCAAGGAAGTAAGAGAGGAACGAAATCAATGAATCAACGACCAATTATCGCGTTAGACTTTTCAACTTGGCAAGAAGTAGAAGAGTTTCTGCAATTATTTCCAGAAGATGAGAAATTATTTGTAAAAATCGGCATGGAATTATTTTATCAAGAAGGGCCAATCATTGTTCGTTGGTTAAAAGACGCTGGACACGATGTCTTTTTAGACTTGAAGCTCCATGATATTCCGAATACTGTTGAAAAAGCTATGACAGGCCTAGCTAAATTAGGTGTGGACGTGACTTGTGTCCATGCAGCTGGTGGCATCCGAATGATGGAGGCTGCTCTAAGAGGATTAGAAGCAGGTACGCCAGAAGACAAAAAACGCCCGCTGTTGTTGGCAATCACGCAATTAACTTCAACAAGTGAAGAAGAAATGCACCATGACCAATTGATCGATGTTCCTCTTGAGGAAAGTGTCATTCATTATGCCCGATGTGCCAAACAAGCTGGTCTTGACGGAGTAGTTTCATCCGCATGGGAAGTGAAATCCATCAAAGAACAAACTGACCCATCATTTATCTGTCTAACCCCTGGGATACGTCCAGAAGGAACAGTTGCAGGAGATCAAACAAGAATTGTGACACCGGCTAAAGCACATGAAATCGGTTCTACGTTCATTGTCGTTGGTCGTCCGATCACATTGGCGCAAGATCCATATCAAGCGTATCAATCAATTAAAGAAGAATGGAGCCATTAATATGAAGTCAATTGAAACCACGATCGCAAAAGATCTATTAGAAATCGAAGCTGTTTTTTTGAGCCCTAGTGAACCTTTTACTTGGGCAAGTGGCATCAAAAGTCCAATTTACTGTGACAATCGAATCACGATGAGCTATCCAAAAGTTAGAAAAGAAATTGCACAAGGGTTAGCAGACAAAATCAAAGAAGCATATCCAGATGTTGAAGTCATTGCAGGAACAGCTACTGCAGGCATCCCATATGCAGCATGGGTAGCTGAAATTTTAGATTTGCCGATGGTTTATATCAGAAGTAAAGCGAAAGATCATGGTAAAGGAAACCAAATCGAAGGACGTATTTTTGAAGGGCAAAAAATGGTCGTAATCGAAGATCTGATTTCCACTGGCGGAAGTGTACTAGAAGCAGCAGAAGCTGCTAAACGTGAAGGGGCGAATGTTTTAGGTGTGGCTGCTATCTTCACGTATGAATTACCAAAAGGAAAAGCAAACTTTGCTAATGCGGAAATGCCATTATTGACCCTTACGAATTATTCCGTGCTGATTGAAGCAGCACTTGAAGAAAAATACATTGATGAAACAGAATTAAACCTATTGAAGGAATGGAAACAAGATCCTGAAAACTGGAAGAAAAACTGATTGCTTAACATCTGTAAAAAATATTTTAGCATCAGAAATAAAATGGTATACTAGTGTTGAATAAACAACAAATAAAGAAGTATTCAAGACGAAAGTTTTGCTATGGACGAGTAGCTCAGTGATAAATCACGTAGAAAAAATTTTTTCTACGAGGTTTTAGAGCTATGTTGTTTTGAATGCTTCCAAAACTTCATCATTACTTCAAATATTTCATCGCCTGTTTTAGAGCTATGTTGTTTTGAATGTTTTCAAGTCATCAACTGTTTTTGAGTAGTGTTATTTGAAAATACGATATACGAGTGGTAGAGACTAGAATGCTTTCTTCTGGTTTCTATTTTTTTATATAAATTGGGGATGATTTTGTTAAAATTATAAAAAAATCAATGAAAATAAAACGTGTTATTTGCAAATTTTAGTTATTTAATGGTAGGATTATCGGAAAAAGTATTCCATTAAGGGAGGTCTATTTATGGGATTGAATGAATTTATTTTGGGATTGAACAACTTAGAAAAAATCACTCGGGCTCCTGGTTTCTTTAAATTCACCGAGCATACGGTAGCGGCACACTCGTATCGAGTGGCTTCGATTGCTCAAGTTTTAGGGGATATCGAAGAAGTAAATGGTCAAAAGATCGACTGGAAACTGCTCTATGAAAAGGCACTGAACCATGATTATACCGAGCGCTTCATTGGTGACATCAAAACTCCAGTAAAATATGCAAGTAAAGAGTTGCGGGGGATGTTGCAAACGGTAGAAGAGAAAATGACGGACGAGTTTATTAATCAGGAAATTCCAGAAGAATTTCAGGAAACGTATCGTAAACGTCTTTTTGAAGGAAAAGATAACACGGTTGAGGGAGAGTTACTAGCAATTTCTGATAAAGTCGATTTATTGTATGAATCTTTTGAAGAAATCATCAAAAACAATCCAGAAAAAGTCTATAAAGAAATGTTTATCGAAGCGGTCACGACGATCAAGTCATTCGAGCATCGTCCTTCTGTAAAGTATTTCTTCAATGAGATCTTCCCAGAATTACTGAACCAAGAATTCTATGGAAAAGAAGATTTTTTAGCAACAGTTTCGACTATTGTCAAGAAAACCAACAAATAAAACGAAAAAGAAAGTTCTGGAGGTATGGATTTGAAGAAAAATATGGATGTTGAATGGGGATACTCGGGAGATAGAGGACCTGAACACTGGGCTGAGTTATGTGATTGGTTTGCCAAAGGAGCAGCTTTTTCTTTGCAGTCACCTATTCAATTAACTACATGTGAGGAAACAGGCGAGTCAAGTGAAACATTATCTTTCCACTATGAAAGGCAACGATTCACGGACAAAGAATTCAAAAATACGATTCATTTAGTTCCTTACGATCAATTTAGTTACATTGAATTTAAAGATCAAAAATTTTATTTGACTGATATCCACTTCCATATGCCTTCTGAGCATTTGATCAATGGAAAACAGGAAGATATTGAGTTCCACTTTGTGCACATGAATGCCAAAAAAGAAAATTTGGTCGTAGGAGTCATGTATCATTTAGCAACTGGAGAAGGTTGGTTATATGATCGCGAGAATGGTGATTCTTGGGACGTGGAGAAACACGAACATTGGACGAATCCAATCGTCTTATTCCCAGAGCAAAAGAGCCATTATCATTATGTCGGGTCGTTAACCACACCGCCGACTAGCGGTCCTATACAGTGGTTTGTAATGGACCAGATCCAAAAATTGAATAAGGACTTTTTGATTCCTTTTAAAGGGCAATATGCACAACCAAATAATCGACCGATCCAACCGCTGAAAAACCGAGAAATCAACTATTACACGGAGGCAAATCAGTGAATTTTCAACAATTGAAATATGTGGTTGCTGTGGCAAACAATGGAAGTTTTAGAGAAGCGGCTAAAAAACTATATGTTGCACAACCTAGTTTGTCGGCAGGCATCAAGGAACTTGAAACAGAGCTTGGGATCACTCTTTTTACCCGAACCAATCGAGGCGCCTTTTTAACCGAAGAAGGCCAAGAGTTTTTAAAACGAGCAGAACGAATCTTAGTGCAACTGGAATCGTTAGAAGGGTATTATCTTGCGAATGAAAAGCGGGACAGTTTTTCTATTGCCTCACAACACTATGATTTTTTAGGTCCTTTGACAGCAAAGCTGATTACTTCATTCAAACAAGAAATCAAACAATTTCGGATCATTGAAACGACTACTGCAAAAGTGATAGAAGAAGTCAAAGAGCAACATAGTGAAATCGGCATCCTTTATATGAATGAACACAATCGTTCAGGGATCAAAAGATACTTGGAACAAGGAGAATTGGTGACACAGGCTTTAGGGACTTTCAAGACACATATCTTTTTACGTCAAGAACATCCATTGAGCCAAAAAAAGGAGATAGCCAAAGAGAAGCTATTTCCATATCCCCAAGTGAGATTTACTCAAGATGGCAGTAATTTTCCTTATTTTTATGAGGATTTGATCGAGATTCCTGACCAAGAAACGGTGATCTATACGAGTGATCGTGGTACATTGATGAATATCGTTCTGGAAACAGATGCTTATGCTTCTGGTTCTGGAATCGTGATCGGCGAGATGAAAGAATACCTTCGATTGATTCCCCTAGCAGATAGTCAAGAAAATGAGTTGGTGATCATTTACTCCGTGAAACGACCATTAAGTAAAATCGCTCAACGGTTCATCCACCATCTCACACAGCTAATCAAACAGGGAGAACATCATTAGAAACAATTGGAATGATTGCTTGTAAAAGCTATTGTTCCAATTGTTTTTTGTTATTTGTCAATGAGAAACGATGAGTTTTATAAAAAAAAATCTAGGACAGAGGGACTAAACATCAATCTCGGATTTTTTGTACGTTTTGAAAACTACCTGTTATACGGGGGTACGGAAAGTTTCCAGTGAGGCATAAAAATTGAGGCTCTTTGTCAAATGATGTTGGTAAAGAGAAATCTTAGAATAATTTGGACAGAACAGAAAGAAGAAACTCTCTTTCTGTTCTGTTTATTTGGTTAAAAATGTTTTGCCATGACGAATCATGATCCGTAGTTTGAAATTGTAAAAGCTGCGAAAGCCGTACGCATTGCGTTTTAATACTTTGATGTGGTTGTTTAAACATTCCAAAGGTCCGTTTGAATAGCTGTAGTGAAGCGCATTTTGAATCTGTGGCAGAAACTTTTTAAACGTTCGTAAAGTGGTTGTATAGGTTTCAGGCAGACCGCTAATGTCTCTAGTTAAACAATCCTCAAATAGTGACTGATCTCTTTTCTTTACCGCATAAAGAACGTCTTGGTATAACTGATAGCCTTGGCGCAGGTTGGGACAAGCAGCTAACAGTCGATCGACAATTTCACTTTCAGTCAAATAATCTTTAAAACTGGCACGCCAAATCCGTTTTTCGTAGTTTAACTTTGCTTCTTCTTTTTGTAGAAGTTTCCAATAACGTTTCAATTTTTTCCCTAGTCCTCGTTGAGAGTGGGAAGTTCCTTTAAGTAGTGTAGGTGTTTCTTTCACTCGGTGATTCAAGAAGGTTCTGCCAATATGTTGGACGATGTGGAAACGGTCGATGATCAACTGAGCATTCGGGAAAAGCTTTTTCACCAATGAAACATAAGGCGCATACATATCAATAACAATCCATTGAACGGCTTCACGAGTCGCTAATGAAAACCGAGAAAAATAGCGTTCTAAATAAGGCAAGCGTCGATTTTCGACAATATCCAATAATGCATGGCTTTGTCCGTCCATCATGATAAAACTCATTGCACTGGCAACACTTCGAACCGATTTGAATTCATCAAAGCATAAGACCTTTGGCAAAGTCTGTTTGAAAGGATTCAATGGGCGGTAGAATCGCTTCATAACACGATAGACCGAAGAAGTGGAGATATTTTTCTGACGAGCGATTTCCGTCATGGAAGTATTCTCTTTTAAGCGAGCAATAACAGACCAACGAACTTTTTGACTAATGAAACAGTGTTTTTCAGCGACAGAGGTATCCGCTACGAATGTTCTTTGACAAGACTTACATTTAAATCGTTGTTTCTTCAACTCCAGATAAGTGCGATACTCAGACACATCATTCAGTAACAACCGAACGGTTGTCGTCCCCCAACGAATGATCCTAGAGGGGACGACACAAAGACAATGGGGACACTCTTCTGGCGTGTACTGAAGAGTTCCTTTGTAAATCAAGCAAATTTGCCCTTTATATTTTTCTTTAGTTAAACAATTTTCCTCGAAATAGATATTTAGGTCTAGAATATTTAGGGTATCTTTGATAAGCTGAGTATGAGATATCTTGAATCCTCCTATGAATTTGTTAGCCAAATTAATTCTAAAGGATTTCAGGGTGTCTTTTCTATATTTTTTTATACAAAAAAAGATGTTGGCGAAGTTCACCAACATCAAAAAGTATAGAGCCAAAATTGAAAGGCATTTGAGGAGGTACTTGCACCTTCTCAAATGCCTTTCTGCTTTCCAATAACTAGATATATCAAACTTGGCAAGTATTTAAAGAACGCTATGTTCTTGATCTAACTTGATATTTATACTGCGGAATCTTTTTTGATATGTTTACGGTCGGCTAAAACATTGATCAACAATGCGGCTATCATTAGCGCTACCGAAACATAGTAGACTAAATGTAAGCCACTATATAAGATATGCCGTAATGTAGGTAATAGTTTAGCCGGTATACCTGCTGCTGTCTGCGGATTAACAATGCGGCTCATCATATCACTAGTCACACCACGATCATGGTACTGCTGTACGCCACTAACTAAATGTAAGTTAATGATAATGCCGTAAACTGAAACCATTAACGTTTGACCCAATGTTCGACAAAGTGTATTAAAAGAGGAAGCTACACCAATTTTATCTTTAGTGACAGAATTTTGTGAAACAACGGTGGTAGTCGTAATGACCATACCGAAGCCAATACCAATGAAAGCAGCAATCACTAAGAATTGAATGAAATGAGTTGTTTCCGGTACAATTGCTAACATAAAACTACCAATCACTAATATTAGCAAACTCCAAAATAAGATCAAGCGTGGTTGGTATTTAACCAATAGACTGCCAGCAAAAAGCGAAGCGATTACCCACATTATTGAACTTGGTGTAAGTACGAAACCAGCCATTGAAGCCGGCAAACCTAAAATTCCTTGCATCCACATAGGCATGTAGACATTAAAGCCCATCAGAAAGCCACTAACGAGAGCTGCCACTATATTTTGGACATTGAAAGTCTTATTTTTAAATAAATCCAATGAAATAATCGGATCGACCGCTCGTTTTCAGTACGAATAAATAGCCAGAAACACAATACTGCTATAATAAATAGACTAACCAACAATAACGTAATGCCTTTTTCCATAATTTGAATAGCACACATAATCGTCAAAAGTGTCAACATCAACCAAATACTACCCCAATAATCAATTGGTGTATGGCTAGTTTTACGCTCTTCATCAAAGAATTGCCAAATTAACCAGATTGTTACTAAACCAATTGGTACATTTAGGAAAAATATCCAGTGCCAACTTAATTTTTCAACAATGAAACCACCTAATAATGGTGCTACCACTGAAGCAATCCCCCAAGCTGAGCTATTAAATCCTAAAACTTTAGCTCGCCGTTCTAGCGGATAAATATCGGCAATGATAGTGTAGGAAACCGGCATAATTGCGCCAGCACCAATCCCTTGTAATGCACGGAAAATAATTAAGGCCGCTATATTCTGTGCTAACCCACATAGAGCAGAACCAATAATAAAAATAGATAAGCCAATAATAAAAATTGGTTTGCGACCAACTCGATCAGCTAACTTACCATAAATCGGGGTTAACATCGCGCTAGTCAATAAGTAAATTGAAATAATCCAGCTCATCATGTTCAAACCATGCAAATCACCAACAATGGTTGGTATCGCCGTTGAAACAATAGTGCCTTCGATCGCGGACATAAAAGTCGCAATAAAAATAGCAATGGTCACGATCATAACGTTTGTTTTGTTTTTATGCATAATATTTCTCCTCTTTTTACCACAAAGTCAATTCTTGGGAACTTAGAAACTATAACTCGATAATTTAAAACTGTCAAGTAAAGTGACAACGATGTTCTTTTTGACGACATATTATTAAGTGCATGATAATCTTATTAGTAGTGAGCAGATACAGAGGAGTTTGAAAGCTTCTAGGACCTAAATACTGTAATTTCTCTTGTCAACAAATATGACAATGGTGTATTTTTTCTTGACATGCATGTTGAATGTGTGACACTATTAATAATAGTAAGTAGATATGGAGGAATTTTAAAATGGGTTTGCAAGCTAAACTTGGTATTGATGTTGATAAATTAATCTTGGGTATCAGTGAAGTTCGTCAGATGAGCGATGTTTCTTTGCGGCAACTGCGCTATTGGGAGAAACGTGGCTACATTAGTTCTTTACCAGAAAAAGAAGGCGCCAGTCGGCAGTATAGTTTAAAAACAACTATCCAGATTATGGGGATTAAACATTTTCTTGATGAAGGCTATACCTTAGCAACGGCAGTGGCTAAAGTGACTGAGTTTGGTGAACGTCATGAATTAATCCACCAATTTTTGAGCCAACGACTTGAAGACATCATTGAATTAGATGGTGAGATGGCAATAGACTTCGGCGATTTTGACGCAGATCAACGGATTTATGGTGTGTTGCATAATGGTCAAGCTGAATTTAAATTAAAAGCTAAATAATAATGGCTTTTTATCAATGAGTGGTGGTACACTTATTTGATATAAATCAAATAAAGGAATGAAGAAAATATCCTAATAACCAAGGCCGTTATATTGCCTGTGATGTTTAGCTGAGCTTTTCGCTACTATCGTTGACGGTAATCGTCACCTTAGAATTTTCTAACTGAGAGGAATTTGTGGGAAAAGACTTGGGTTGGCTGTGAGCTGGCACTAGGACTTCACGTGTGGTATCTTTGAAAGATTGCTTTTTCCCTCGACAAAATTAGTATAGAGATCGTAGTATTGTAGTTTTTGTGTTATTCATTTTGATCAGCTTTAGTGGTTGAAAGATAAAAAATTTGCTTAAGGCTATTCATACTGTTGAATTAATTTGTTTGACTAGTCAAATTATCATTGGTTAATTACTGGATTATCGTCTCTTTTGGACTAACTAGAAGAGCAATGGACAAGGAATCCCTGTTTTCTAAAACCTGATATTTTTCTGTCTGAACAATATTCATAAAGTTATTAGGATTATTCATTAGACTCCTTTGGTAGAGTAAAGTTTTTGTTGACTAAATTTTACCAAATGTGGGTCTCATTTTGATTTGAAATAAAGAAAAAGTGTTGGTAGAAAATCGATTTCGATTTCCAGCAACAAAAGATATTATTGAACCGTTCTTTGTCTGTCTTTTTCGCGTTGTAAATGATAGGATTGAAAGTAGTAGGAAACGAAAAAAGTAGTAGAAAGGCGTGAGGTGATGAAACGAAAACTGTCTAGACGAAGTGTTACCGCAAGTGTGATTTTTGTAGGTACATTGATTGGCGGGTTTGTCATAGCACAACAATTACCTGAATACGAAAATGTCATCCTGACTATTTGTCTATTAGTCATGTTTTTTAGAATGAAAATAACTGATTTTATACTAAAAACGAACAAAAAATCAAGAATATCTGCATGACTACAATATCTATTCGCCTCTGCCAGGCGTGAAAATCGCTTATTTAGGCGGTATAACAGTAAATGGTGTGATATAAACTACATCGTTTTTGCAGAAAGGGTAGGATTATGAAAGAAATCGAAATCAAAGACAGAACTCCTTTGCTTGTCGAGCAATTGGTTGATGTATGGGAAAAATCGGTAAGAGAAACGCATCTTTTCTTATCAGGTGAGGAAATAGAAGAGATAAAAAAATTTGTGCCGACTGCCTTGATGGCCGTGCCACACTTACTTGTTGAAACTGATAAAAATGCAATGCCTGTCGCTTTTATGGGAATTGATGACGGAAAACTGGAAATGCTGTTCATTGCTCCAGAAGAGCGTGGCAGAGGATTAGGTAGAAAGCTGTTGGGATATGGAATGACAAAATATGGTATAAAAGAACTCGTTGTCAATGAACAAAATCCACAGGCAAAAGGATTTTATGAACATATGGGATTTAAAGTTCGTGAAAGGTCAGAGATGGATGAACAGGGAAATCCGTATCCTATCTTGTTTATGGAAATAAGTTAAGTGATACAGTGAAATATTACATTTTTAAAGACAGCTGACAATAAAATAAGCTGTCTTTTTTTATGTGTCAAAAACTAGCTGAGTCAGCTAACTAACTACACTTCTCAAAGTAACAAAGCTATGCTACATAATTGCTGTTTAATCGACAACGATTGGGGCTATTTCAGAAATTAAATTATGAGTGTCCAGAAACGTGTGATGTATGAGTATGATATACTGTTGTACATTTAAGCTCATTTAAGTTATTATTAAAATGAACTTAAAATCACTTATTGCAGTAAGGAGAGTTCTATCGATGAATCAACAAAAAAGATTGCTGATAATAATGGAAAGAATAAAAAAAGAACAATCGTTAACTTTACAAGACATTATGCAACTTACAGGTGCTTCTAGAGACACGGCTAGAAGAGATACAATAAAACTAGCGGATAACAACCTTGTGATTAGAACTTACGGAGGTATCAGTTTAGCAAATTCATTTAATAAAATAGATGGATATTTAGGACGAACAGATCAAGAACTTCAAGTAAAAAAGCAAATTGCTCGAGAAGCAAGTAAATTATTACTTGAAAAACAAAATATATATTTAGATGTGTCGACCACAATCTCTCTTTTGCCCCAGTATTTAGCGAATAGAAACATAAAAAAAGCTGTAACGAACTCGATTGACATTGCTGATCAATTTTTAAAGACTACTTCAATCCCTACTACAATCCTTGGGGGAACATTAAATAAAGAAAGCCGTTCAGTTACTGGTGGATACCCAATCTGGGAATTAACTAAGTATCGGTTTGATATTTCTTTCTTAAGTTGTGCAGGTATAAATAATCAAGGAATCTATTATGCCCATGAAGAAGATATAGCAATGAAGCAGGCAATTAGAGAGAAAAGTAATAAAATCGTACTGCTATGCGACCATACAAAAATCAACTTATCTCATAATTATCTTATCTACACGTTTGAAGAACTCGACTACTTGGTAACCGATAAAAAAATTCCTGAAGAATTAGCCGTTAGAATAGGAAAGAGTAAAATCATTTACACAAAGGAGAAAAGCTATGATTAAAACGATATTACATTATATTTTAGGTATTCCCGGAAGAGATGCGATTAAAAAGTTTGTAAATACTGAGGAAGAAGAGGAGACTCTCTTATCAAAATGGGGTGAAAACGTACTTTTATTAGCAGATAATGCTCAAGTTTTTCCGCATATAGAAGAAACATTACAGATATTGCACGTAAAAGAGATTCAATTAGGACTTGTTACATCTAAAACAAAGGAAGAAATGAAGAATGAATTTGACCGATTTGATTTAAATCAGTATTTTGATATACAAATTACAGCTTCAGATACTAACTTGCATAAACCTTTTCCAGATCCAATACAAAAGGCAATTGACGAGCTCAATGTAAAAAAGGAAGAGACGATTTATATTGGTGATTCATTATATGACATGCAAAGTGCGAAAGCATGTGGAGTCACTTTTGGTTTAGCTAAATGGGGAGCCCAAAATATTGAAAATTTTCAAAATGTCGACATAGTTATTGACTCTCCTCAAGAAATACTTGATTTGTTAGAAAAATAGAAAAAGAGTGTGAGAGAAGAATGATATGCTCCCCTATATAGGAATTTTATATTTCTGTGTCCACTAGACGGGAAGTGCATCATAGTGTCTCACACTCTTTTTTTAAGTGTGGGACAAAACTAAAAATCATTTTTGCCATAGACTTGTGAATAAACGAAAGTTCAAAAGTCAGTTTTTTCGGAAATTTCAAAAAAGAGGCTGTGACAGAAGTGTTTAACTCCGAGAAATAAGCCGAAATTAACGAAAATTGCTTTTCAAATTTTTGTGAATTTCGGCTTATTTAAGAAGAAGTTGCTTCTGCTCCCACCGTTTATTCGTTTTTAAAGAATGAGACAAAAGTGTTTCTTACTTTTGTCCTACGATTTTTCTCTCCAATTTCTCAAATCGAAACGACTTTTGTCTCGATCTCATTTTAGAATATGAAATAGTGAAAAAAGAGCAAAATACGACAAGTAAAAATTAGTACAGTTGTAAAAACAGATTTTTCTCATAAAGCGAGTAAAAATATTGCTTTTTTTTTGGTTTTAAGGGATTATATAGCTAGAAAATGGCAATTGTCCATTATTTCATTGATTAATCAGAAATTTTTAGCTGATTTAGTAGTTGCTTATTTATTATTATTAAACAGATTTTAGAGGTGTTATAATCTTAGATTGGAGAGTTGCCATGATTGAATTGAGGAATGTTTCTAAGCGATATGAAAATACCCAAGCGTTGCAATCGATTGATTTTTCTGTCGGAGAAGGAGAAATTATTGGAATCGTTGGGAAAAGCGGCTCAGGAAAATCTACACTGCTTCGCTTGTTGAATCTGATGGAGGACCCGAGTTCGGGAAAAATACTATTTGATGGCATAGATAGTCAAACTTTCACAAGAAATGAGCGTCGTCAGCAAAAACAACGGATGGGAATGATTTTTCAAAATTATAATCTATTGGATAATTTACGCGTATACGAAAACATGGCATTACCTTTGAAATTACAAAAAAAAGTCAATGGGGATAAACTTGCACAATTATTAGACTTTGTTGATATGAACCACAAAGCGCAAGCTTACCCAGCCAATCTTTCTGGAGGAGAAAAGCAACGGGTTTCGATTGCCAGAGCACTAAGTAGAGATCCTCGTATCCTATTATGTGATGAGGCGACCAGTTCATTGGATGAGGAAAATACTGAAAGCGTTATACGCCTATTGCAAAAAACGCACGAAGCGTTCCAATCGACTATTTTCTTTGTAAGTCATGAACTTGAAACAGTCAAAAGCCTCTGTAAACGGATTCTCGTTATGGAACATGGAGAACTGATTGGCGAATTATCCAACAATCCCGAATACTTTGAAGAGGAAAATCTTACTTATTTTGAAAAGATAAAAAGGGGGCTTGACCATTGACACATACTAGTTTTATGGAGTATTGGCCCGCATTGCTAACAAGTTTGAAGGAAACAGGGATCATGATGTCGATTTCAATGGTGATTTGCCTTTTGCTTGGCTTACCATTAGGCTTGAGTTTGTTTCTGACAAATCCAAAAATGAAAGGTCATCACCCATGGCTGTATTGGTTACTCAATTTTTTAGTTACAGTTGTCCGTTCATTTCCATATTTATTGTTTGTGATTGCCTTGATTCCCGTTACACGTTCTGTCCTAGGGAAAGCTTTTGGCCCTGTTCCTTCATCCGTTCCATTGAGTATCGTAGCAATTGCGATTTTTGCTCGGTTAGTCGAGCAAGTACTATTAGATGTACCAAAAGAGATTGGTGCTCTGGCTAACTCCTTAGGAACATCCAGATTACAATATGTTTGGTATTTTTTATTAGTTGAAGCACGTAGTGGATTAGTATTGGCTTATACGACCACGACCGTCAGTATGGTTTCCTATTCTACCGTTATGGGAGTCATTGGTGGTGGCGGAATTGGCGATTTCGCTGTACGTGTAGGTTATCAGCGTTATGAATACGGTATGATGTATGTCGCCATCGTGATCATGATTGCGTTGGTCTTCATTTTACAAATATTCGGTAATTTCATTGCCCAAACACTAGACAAACGAAAATAGGAGGAAAAAGAATGAAAAAGGTTTATCTGATTGTATTGGCTGCTCTTGCAACTGTGATTTTGGCTGCTTGTGGTGGAGGTAAAGAGGGGAAAGAAGACAAAGAAATCACGGTAGCTGTCCAGTTAGAATCATCAAAAGATATTTTAGAAATTGCGAAAAAGACAGCTGAAAAAGAAGGCTACACAATCAATATCATGGAAGTTAGTGATAATGTCGCATATAATGATGCCGTCCAACATGATGAAGCAGATGCGAACTTCGCACAGCATGAACCATTTATGGAGATGTTCAATAAAGAGAAGAAAGCTGATCTTGTAGCTGTTCAACCGATTTATTATTTCTCTGGAGGATTTTATTCTAAGTCATATCAATCAGCAAATGAATTACCTCAAAATGCCAAAGTAGGGATACCTAGTGATCCAACGAATGAGGGCCGCGCATTGGCAATCCTTGCTAAAAATGGGGTAATCACATTAAAAGAAGGTGTAGGATTTGATGGGACAGTCGCTGCTATTGTAAAAAATCCTAAAAATCTTACATTTGAAAGCATTGATTTATTGAATTTAGTAAAAGCCTATGACGAAAAAGATATCGCTATGGTCTTTTGTTATCCTGCTTATTTGGAGCCCGCTGGTTTAACGACTAAAGATGCGGTGCTATTAGAAGATGAAGAAGCAAGTGAACATTACGCATTGCAACTCGTTACGCGTGAAGGTGAAAAAGACAGCGAAAAAATCAAGGTACTCAAAAAAGCAATGACTACCCAAGAAGTAGCAGATTACATCAAAAATAATTCAAAAGGTTCAAATATTCCCGCTTTTTAGATTTTAGCTAAGGAGTACAGTTAACTTTCTAACATAAAACTCTTCAAGTACAGTAAAAATGATGGCTCCCCCGATAATGGGACAATAAAACAATCAATGATTTTTTTGAACTACTCTTTCATCTTTGGAGAGTAGTTTTTGCTATATCAAAGGATAGTAAAGACCTGGTATAATTGTTGACTTTTCTACAAAAAAGAAATACGGTTAAAAAAACTGTCAATTTTTTAGGAGTGAGTGCTGTGATTTCATTAAAAGACAAATTTTTAAAAGAAAATATTCCTTTTGAACTATATGACTACCGGGCGATTTATACGAATGAAGATGCACTAGTCGTGAAAAAAGAGCAAGGATTTACTGGAACGGAAACAAAAAGCCTCTTTTTGAAAGATAAGAAAGACAACTATTACATCTATTTGACCTTTACCACTAAAAAAAGCGATTTTAAAAAGGTAAGTAAGCTGATCGGCAAGAGAGTTTCTGTTGTTTCTGCAGAAAAAATGGAAGAATTGACAGGTCAAAAACCAGGTGCTGTTTCTCCGTTTGGCTATACGTTCTATGTACCTGTAATCATTGATGAAGAATTACTATCCCATCAAAAAATCGTCTTTGCACCTGGAAGACCTGATCAAACGATGGTCGTGGAAGTGGCGGATCTAGAAAAAATCATCCGAGTCTTAGGGTTGGAAGTCTACTATTTACCAGTGGGAGAATAAAGAATATCTGAAATTTTACGAGAAGTTGGTGTTTTTGCTCGTTCTTTGGCTTCAATCATTAATGTTGAGTTCAAAGAGATCCATTTGAATGAAGAGCAATAGTTGCCTCTAGCAAATATGAGTCATTCATCTTCCCTGCATTGATGCCAAGAATAACACGCATTGGATATTGAATCCTATACACCAAGCTTGGATAGGGTCGAATCATCTAGTGTTCCAACATGAGTCATTGCCCAAAAAGTTTAGAGGGATCCGCTCGCTTTGAATGGGAAAAAGAATTTAATAGGTGCCAACTTAGCTATGGGGGAAGTACAAAAGAAGATCTATTTTGTTACACGCATCGAATTCTTGAACGTTTGTATTCGAAAAGAACGTGGGACAAAAGTATGAAACACTTTTGTCTCATTCTTTAAAAAATGAATAGACGGTGGGAGCAGAAGCAACTCCTTCGGAAATAAGCCGAAATTTACAAAAATTTGAAAAGCAATTTTCGTGAATTTCGGCTTATTTCTCGGAGTTAAACACTTCTGTCCCAACCTCTTTTTGATTGCTCATTTTTGATGCGAAAAGGGAACGAGACTAAAAACAACCATTCAGTAAGGGAAGGGATTGTATCTTTTTTCTATGTTGGGTGGTTGTTTTTTTGTTGTGGTGTAGTTATCGATAGGCGGAGGACGCTAACTTTTGATCTGTATCAGCCCCAGTTCAAGCCCTTTGATGATGGCAGATACTGTTGAGTTCACCTCTAATTTACTGTTGATAGAGCAGATATGGGAATTGACAGTACGGCGACTTATAAATAATTTTTTAGCAATTTCATGCTGTGTCTGTCCAGTAGCTGCTAGTTTCAAGACTTCCAATTCTCTATCCGTGATTTTATTTGCGATTGATTGATTTGGTGACAAGAGTGTATGACCTTTGGAAATAAATTTGATTTTGGTGATCAACTCATCTAGAGAAGCAGTTTTATTTATAAAGGCTTTTGCACCTATCTTGAATGCCTCATTACGATAGGCTTGTAAATCATAACCAGAAAGAAAAATTAGTTTAGTATGTGGGACTTGTTCCATAATTTCTTTTCCGACAACTAATCCGTTGACACTACCCATACGGATATCTAACAGAACAATATCTGGTTTATTTTTAATAATAACTTTTAAAATATCAACTTTTTCCGAAAAAATATCAAATCGTTCAAAATAAGTGGACAAGGAAAACTGCATCGCTTGGGCAAAAAGTGTATGATCATCAAATAAAATAATATGCATGTGGCTAGATCACTCCCCATCGATTGGAATCATAAATGTAGTACTTAGGCCGTTGATTTGTATGTATGCTTTTCATTTTAGGAATAGCAAAGTCCTTCATTTTTTGCTACTAAGTTGGCGAAATCACGAAGAGAATGAGTTCCTTATGAAACGTGTAGTTTGGATGTATCCATTCCATTTTACTGTATTTAAATTTAATTGAGAATCCGTATATTGTGCAATTTACAATATAGAATTTTACACAATGTACCGATGCTTTTTTAATTCGTTGTGAGATAAACTTAAAGAAAAATAATCTGTGGAATAGAGGGGAGTTCCTTATAGAATTGAGTTACAAGGACATGGATCATTATGGAGTAGTAATGCTAGTAGTAGTTGGTATTAAAGCAAGGAGAAAATAGGATGCTGAAGCTGAGTGATTTTTCAAAGAGTTTTGGAAGGAAAGTACTTTTTGAAAAGGTTTCGTTCACTTTTTATCAAAATGTAACTTACTATATTTACGGGGAAAATGGTATTGGAAAAACGACCTTGTTCCATTGTATATTGGGACAAGAAAAATTTGCTGGAATGATCGATAAAGAAGCATCTAGTATATTTTGTGTTTTTGATGATACGCCATTCTTTTTAAATTTGACTGGAGTGGATAACCTGGTTTTCTTTACAAAAAATAAAAATATACGATTTGAGATAGAAAAATTAGAGTCTTCGTACTTATCGAAAGGATTGCTGTATAAATCACGTGTAAGAACCTATTCTTTAGGCGAACGAAAGATGTTGGCTTTACTACTTGTGAGATTGCTCCATCCTAAAATTCTCTTGTTAGATGAAGTTCTAAATGGATTGGATCAAATGAATCGATTGCTTCTTTTCAAGACGTTAAAATATTTAAAGAAACAAGGAACGTTGATAATAATGAGTGGGCATGAATCACTGTATTTAGAGCTTTGTGATGAGCATTTATGGGTAAAGAATAAAACGATCGAAGTTGTACCGGAACACAAAGTGCGTACATTATTTGCTGTCGTAGAAGAAGGTGGGTCTGTTGCTGAGTGAACTGCATTATCAATGGAAGTCAAAAAATTATTTGATTTTTTTAGTGATTTCGATTTTTGTGACTGCAATGATGTATCTATCCCAAAGAAATCTGGTGAATAGCCATTTAGGCAGTTTTTATCAAGCAGTGGAGGATGCCGTAGCAAATGGTGAAAACATTACTCAACTGTTAGACGGAGATTTTCGTTTAGAACGTTCTAAAAACATAGAAATAATCGATAATCCTACAAAATACTATTTTATGGCATATCAAGCAAGTTTAGTAGCGATGTTACCTAAAAACGGAATCAACCAATTATTGTCTTCTTCGTTTTTTATTATTTTTCCCTTTATGAGTGGTATTTACGGAGTTGTTATCGCGAACGCAGAAATAAAATATGGAACGAACAAAGTGCATCGAACAATCTGTTCGCAGTGGCAAATCAACCAGTCGAAACTAATTGCTAGTATGGTAACTCTGACTAGCGTATTAATTATTTCAATTATGGGTTTCGTTATGTTACAGCTATTGACGCCTTGGTTATTCCCAGTGGAAGTAATTCCCTTGATAGAGTTAGACAGCATAAATCAACTCTCTTTTATGCATCATTCACTCTATCAGTTCCTTTTTGTTTTAGGAAATAGCCTGATCTATCTTTTGATTATGTTCTATCTTACTTTAGTTACAAAAAATATGTTAGTGAGCCTATTTGTACTAAGTACATATACTCTGTTTTTACCGATATTAGGGAAATTTGACTTGAAAAATATCATTCTGACAATTTATCCGAAAGTGTTCAACACGAATGCGACTACTTTTCATATAAATGAAGGTATTGATCTATCATTGAACATCTGGGTAGTGTTGTTCCCGATTTTTCTGTTGCTCGTATACGGCATCATCATGGAAAAAATTTTACGTTTCAAAGGTACAGGTTAAAGGTATAGGCTAATAGTTTCTTCCAAATGACTATCGTCTAAGAGAGGCACTTGATTGAGCTTATTTTCTCGTGTATGGGTATTTTAGAAGAAATGATGCCACAGACTATACTTCACGGATGGATTGGAAACATGTTTGCTTCTATGTATGATAAAATCAACGAGTGTGTATCAACAGTAAGAAACATTTTACTTCGCGTTTTAAAAAACGAATAAACGGCTGAAACAGACGTAGCTCCTTTGGTTTATCTTTCGGAGTTACTTTTGTTTCAGCCGTTTTTTGGATAAGCGTTACTCTTTTTCTAGTTGATTGATTTTTTCTTCTTCAGGTGTCACGATGATCGTTTTTTGATTCTCATAAATGACAAAACCTGGTTTTGCTCCATTTGCTTTACGGATATGTTTGACTTGAACAAGGTCAACAGGTACCTGAGCCGAGTGACGGTATTTTGAGAAGTATGCGGCTAATTCGGCAGCTTGTGTGATTGTTTCATCTGTGGGTCGATCACTTTTGATAATAACGTGTGAACCTGGGATATTTTTTGCATGGAGCCAATAATCCGTCTTTTTCGCCGTTTTCATCGTTAACTGATCATTTTGTAAATTGTTTTTCCCAACTAGGATCAATGTGCCATCTGAAGAACGGTATTGATCGGGTTGCGAAGGTTTTTTTCGTTTTTGTTTTTTCTGTGTCTTCTTTTTTAGATAACCTTCAGCTGTTAATTCTTCTTTGATTACTTCGATATCCATTGGTCCAGCAATCTCTAATTGAGAGAGGACAGATTCTAAGTAATCGATCTCGCTTTTGGCTTCTTCGATTTGCTGGCCGATCAACTTGACTGCATTTTTCAGTTTTTGATAGCGATGGAAGTACTTTTGTGCGTTCTGATTAGGCGAGAGTGCAGGATCAAGTTTGATTTTGATTGGTTGGTCTTCTTCATAATAGTTAGGGAGTGTTACTTCTGTTGCGCCTCTTGGAACCTGTGTCATGAAGGTAGTCAACAACTCGCCGTTTCTACGATAACTTTCCGCATTCTCAGAATCTTTCAGCGTTTGTTCTCGTTTTTTTAGTTTATTTTTGTTTCGTTTCAATTCATTCTCGATTTTTCGGATCAATTCGCCACCTTGTTGCTTTGCACGATCTTTTTCAGCTTTGTCATGATAAAAAGCATCAAGTAATGTACTGAGGGAGTCGTATGTTTCTTCAGAAGTGGCTGACTTTGCGAAATAGTCGTAGGCGATGGGTGTGAAATAATCTTTGTTTTCCACTTCATAATAATGCGGAGCTAGTTTCTTTTCTACAGTGGAAAAAAAAGTTTGCCAAACGAGCATTTTTTCATTTGGTCGTTCTGCTAAACGTGCGACTAGTTCCTGTGCGGTATCAAAACCAAGTCCTTTGAATTGTTGCTGGAGCGCTTTTGGTGAAAGCTCGGTTTGTGACAGACGATGAAAGATTTTTTCGTTGTCTGCACTAAAAGGATCAAGTTTTTCTTGCTCGGGAGGTGAAACGTACTCAACCCCAGGAAGCAATGAACGGTAGGTATTTTGAGAGCTTCCTATGTGTTTGATCGCATCTAAGATTTTACCTGTTTCTTTATTGACCAAGGCGATCGTACTATGACGACCCATCAATTCAACAATCAACACAATATTTTGCAGGTCTCCAAGTTCATCTCGTTTAGAAAAATGGAAATGGATCACTCGATCATTATCGATTTGTTCGATTGCTTCTAAAATTGCACCATCTAAATATTTTCGAAGCATCATGACAAAATTAGGCGGATTGTCGGGATTTTGATAGTCGATTTGTGTGATTTGCACGCGTGCATAACTAGGATGCGCGGACAATAACAAGCGATGATTTTTACCGCGTGAGCGGATAACTAAAATGATTTCATTTTCATAAGGCTGGTGGATCTTGGAGATTCGACCAGACAGTAGAGTTTCACGCAATTCATTGACCATTGCATGGGTAAATACTCCATCGAAGGACATGGTTCATTCCTCATTTCTTTTCATAAGTAGTTCTATTATAACGAAAAAAAGGCAGAAAGACCAATTTGCAAAGTGTGGGCATAAAAAGCGAGATTCTCTAAACAAAATGGAGGAAGAGTAAAAAAAGTAAAGGTTTCTTTTCATATCTTGGCAGTTTTTAGCTATAATAAAAGAAAAGATGAAAAGAAGGTGACAGTGGCTTGGCGATGATTGAAGAATTGGGCAAAAGAATCAAGGCAAGTTATACTCATTTTGCTGCAGATTTTGCAGAGAATCCAACAACATATTTTACCCGAGTACTGTTGGTATTGTTTTTTTCTGGGATGCTTACCATCATGATGTTTGTTTTTCCAGAAAAAATCAGAGAGGAACAAATCGATAGTTTAGTCTATGCAGATATTACATCTACCAAACTGCAACCTTTAGTTTTAAGTGATGCTTCCAAGACGATTGCTGAAAATAAAGCAATTTCTGTGATGTTCTGTGTACCAAAGGGTAAGCAATATGAAACGTTATTGGCAATTTTTAATGATCCAAAAGAAATGGAAGAATTGAATCGGCCGATTTATTTTTATCCGCTTATTTACGATATAAAGGAAACGGAACAAAAATATAAGATCAATCAGGAGAAACCCACGGTGATCTTTTTTAAAGACGGTAAAGAAGCAAATCGCTTGACGATAGAAAAAAAGGACAATCAAGCAAAGTTAGCACAAGAAATGATTCCAGAATTGAACCGACTTCCGTTAGCAAATATCAAAAAACTAGAGGATGAAATGGCGAAATCAGAGTCCGCCTCGACAAAAATAACAGAGGATCAAACAAATACAACCACTCGTTCAACTGATGATAATTGAGAAGAGCAAAAATAAAATTGTAAAAAGTAGTTGACGTATAGGATAAATTCGATTAGACTAATATCAATTATTAAGGAAAGGGTGATCCACAATGAACTTATCAAACCAATTTTTAGCAGTAACGAATCAAGCTTGGCGTAACTGGCGTAGATAAGTTGTATTGATGGCGAACTTTTACCGTAGATACAACTTTTTAGAGTACAAATCTAAAATTTGTATCTATGCTAGACAAGAAATTTGACTACCGCATAGATAACGTCTATGCGGTTTTTTGTATGTAAAAAAACAATTGCCGTCTAGGTAATTGTCTTTTTTTCGTAAGTTCGTATGTAAACCAATCTTGAATAATTAGTCATTAAGGAGTCCATGGGGGGAAAGAAAATGAAAAATAAGCGATTGATAACAGTAGTAGCACTTATAATGATTTATTTAGTCGGAACATTCATTTATGAAAAAATAAATGATTCTTCCACAGAATCAGCAGAAAAAACAACAAAAACAACAGTAGTTGGGGTATTACAATATGTGAGCCACCCAGCATTAGACGAGATTTATCGAGGAATCAAAGATGGATTGAAGCAGTCGGGCCTTGAAGAAGGAAAAAATCTGGAAATCAAGTTCCAAAACGGTCAAGCAGATCAAAGCAAACTAGCAACGATGAGTCAACAACTGGTTCAAGCGGACCCTGATGTATTAGTTGGGATCGCGACACCAGCAGCGCAATCCTTAGCGAATGTGACGACAAAGATTCCGTTAGTATTAGGTGCTGTGACCGATCCCGTGGGCGCAGGGTTAGTGAAATCCCTTGATAAACCAGGTGGAAACATCACAGGTGTATCGGATCAACCCCCTGTAGAAGCACAAATCAAATTGGCATCAGAAATTTTACCTAATGCGAAAAAAATCGGGATTCTTTACGCCTCTTCTGAAGATAACTCAAAATATCAAGTGAGCCAAGCAGAAGCAGCGGCTAAAAAAGAAGGATTGACTTCTGTAAAATATGCTGTTCCATCAACAAATGAAATTGCTCAGACAGTCCAAGTGATGAGTCAACAAGTCGACTTCATCTATGTTCCGTTAGACAATACGATTGCGAACGCTATGCAGACCGTAGTGAAGGAAGCCAACAAATCAAAAATACCAGTTATTCCATCTGTTGATACGATGGTTGAACAAGGTGGATTAGTAACAATCGGCATCAACCAATATGATTTAGGCGTACAAAGTGGAAAAATGGCAGCAACGTTAGCAACAGGTAAAGAAAAACCAGCATCAACACCTGTTTACGTTTTTGATAAAGGCGATACGATCATCAACGAAAAACAAGCGGAACTCTTAGGGATAACGATCCCAGATAAATTAAAGAAAAATGCGAAAATCGTTTCGAGTGACACAACAGAAACGTCAACAAAGGAGGATGAAAAATGATCGTATCAGCAATTTCACAAGGGATGTTATGGGCAATTTTAGGTCTGGGGATTTTCATGACGTATCGAATTCTTGATTTCCCTGATATGACAACAGAAGGTTCATTTCCACTAGGCGGAGCAGTTTGTGTAACAGCAATCACTTATGGAGTCACACCGATTTTAGCAACGATTCTAGGCGTACTTGCAGGTATGGTTGCCGGATTGGTCACAGGTCTTCTTTATACAAAAGGAAAGATTCCAGTAATCCTTGCAGGGATTCTAGTGATGTCAGGTTTGAATTCAGTCATTCTCTTTGTGATGAAAACACCTAATCTATCATTGTTGAATCATCCGATTTTACAAGATACATTTAAAGGACTACACTTGCCAGATTATTTCGACACTGTTTTACTAGGCTTGATTGCTTTAGGTATTTTGATCAGTGTTTTACTCTTCTTTTTCAATACAGATTTAGGTCAAGGTTATATTGCAACTGGGGATAATGAAACAATGGCACGTTCACTGGGAATCAAGACTGATCGCATGAAGATCTTAGGATTGACACTATCGAATGGCGTGATTGCATTATCAGGTGCATTGATTGCCCAAAATGATGGTTATGCGGATGTCAATAAAGGGATTGGCGTGATCGTGATTGGTTTAGCTTCTATCATTATTGGCGAAGTGATTTTCCAAGAATTGACATTAGCAGAGCGTCTGATTGCTATTGTGGTCGGCAGCATCATCTATCAGCTGTTGATCTTGATCGTTATCAAACTTGGATTTGACACGACATACTTAAAACTATTCTCAGCAATCATCTTAGCAATTTGTTTGATGATTCCACAAATGAAGAAAGCTTTGAATCTTAAAACTGGATTCGAAAAGGAGGTCTAGTTATGACAGCAATCATCACGATCAAAAATGGAAAAAAAGTAGTTAGTAATGGGATGCATGAAGAAAAAATATTACTAGAAGATATCAATTTGACAATCAATGAAGGAGACTTCATCACGGTACTTGGTGGAAACGGTGCAGGAAAAAGTACACTTTTCAATACCATCGCAGGCACGTTGGAACTCAGCCAAGGGACGATTTCTTTTAAAGATCAGCTGATTACCAAATACCCAGAAGAGAAACGAGCTGCTTTTCTCTCACGTGTTTTTCAAGATCCAAAGATGGGGACTGCTCCTCGAATGACCGTTGCTGAAAATTTATTGCTTGCTCAAAATAGAGGGAAAAAGCGAAAATTCCGTTTGCGCAATTTAAAGAACCAAAAAGAACAATTCTTCAAATTATGTCAAGAGGTAGGAAATGGATTGGAACAACATCTTGATACCCCGGCTGGAGAGCTTTCAGGCGGGCAACGTCAAGCATTGAGCCTTTTGATGGCAACTATTGAAGCTCCTGAATTGTTGTTATTAGATGAACATACCGCTGCACTTGATCCTAAAACAGCGAAACAGCTGATGACACTAACAAATGAACGTATCACGGGACAAAAGTTGACTTGCTTGATGATCACTCACCGTATGGAAGATGCGTTGAATTACGGGAATCGCTTGATCGTGTTACAAAAGGGACGTATCGTTAAAGATTTGACGAAAGAGGAAAAAGCACAACTTTCCATGAGCGACTTATTACAATTCTTTGAAGAAGTATTAGACTAATTACTTTTATTTAGTTGATAGGCAGTACGTCAAGTCATCTGAACTTTGACTTTCTTAGAGTACAGATGTGTGCTACCTTATATAATTTTACCTGAAATGATTCACTGCCATCCATGTCTTCGTACTCCTCATGCGAACGATGACATCTGATGGCAGTTTGTATAAAAGGAGGAACATCATGATTTCTGGAAAAACAAAATTGGCCGGTTTTTTTGCTTCACCTGCTTCACATAGTTTATCGCCAATGATGCACAATACATCTTTTGAAGCCTGTGGTGTCGATGCCATCTATTTGGCTTTTGATGTCGATCAAGAAAGTCTTGAACAGGCGGTGGCAAGTATCCGCACATTTTCTATGCTAGGTGTCAATGTTTCGATGCCAAACAAAACAGCAGTGATTGATTATTTAGATGAATTAAGTCCTGAAGCTAAATTGATTGGAGCAGTGAATACTATCGTGAATCGCGAAGGTCGCTTGACTGGTTATAATACAGATGGGATGGGCTTTGTACGTTCTGTAAAAGAAACTGGGCATTCAATCGAAAATCGTAAAATCACTGTTCTTGGAGCCGGTGGCGCTGCAAAAGCAATCATTGTCCAAATGGCCTTAGAAGGCGCGCGGGAAATCGTCGTTTATAAACGAAAAAATGCGACTTTTCTATCTTTGAAGAGTTATTTCGATCAGGTCGCAGCTCAAACTGGATGTCTGATCCGTGTGTGGGATTATGCGGATGAAGGTCAGCTTGGTAAAGATCTCTCATCATCAGATGTATTAGTGAATGCGACGGATATCGGGATGGGGACAAAAAAAGACAGTTTACCAATTGCGAATGTCGGATTGTTACATGCTGATCTAGCGGTATTCGATTTGATCTATTCTCCTAAAGAAACAAGACTGCTTCAAGAAGCAAAGAAGATTGGTGCGAAAGGATACAATGGTTTAGGGATGCTGATCCATCAAGGGGCGATTGCGTTTGAACTCTGGACACAAAAAGAAATGCCAGTACAGTTAGTGAGAGAAAAGATCGAGGGAAGATAAATGATAATAATAATGAAGAAATCTGCAACTAATAGTGAAGTCCGCAAAGTCATTGAAAGAGCTGAAAAAGAAGGACTAACTGTCCAAGTGAACCAGTTAGAGAAACAACAAGTCCTTGGACTAGTTGGAGATACACGGTTGATCCAAGATGTAGCTTTTCTACGTTATGAAGGAGTAGAAAATGTAGAACGGATCACGAATACGTATAAGTTAACTTCTCGTATCTTTCATCCTCAAGATACAGTCATGGATGTCAATGGTGTGAAAATCGGGGCTGGAAATTTTGTAACGATGGCAGGCCCTTGTTCCATTGAAGGTTTAGAGCAGATACGAGAAACGGCGAAAATGGCCCAAAAAGGTGGTGCGCAGATCTTACGGGGTGGCGCATTTAAACCGAGAACTTCTCCTTATGCTTTTCAAGGTCTAGGAGAAGAAGGACTCCGCTACATTCGCCAAGCAGCAGATGAATGTGGGATGCAGGTGATCACAGAAGTCATGGATGAAGGACATATCGACATGGTGGCGCACTACAGCGATATTTTGCAGATAGGTGCACGTAATATGCAGAATTTTCGCTTATTAGAAGCAGTCGGGAAAACGGGCAAGCCGATTGGATTGAAACGTGGTATCTCTGGAACCATTGATGAATGGTTGAATGCCGCTGAATATATTGCTGTTCAAGGAAATCAAAAAATCATTTTTATCGAACGAGGCATTCGGACATATGAAACAGCTACAAGGAATACTTTCGATCTTAGCGCAGTCCCAGTCATCAAAAAATTAAGTCATTTTCCAATCATCGTGGATCCTAGTCATGGGACAGGCGTGTGGGACCTCGTTTCCCCAATGGCTAGAGCTGGAGTTGCAAGTGGAGCAGACGGCATGATCGTTGAGATCCATCCTGACCCAATTCATGCTTGGTCAGATGGTCCGCAATCATTGAATGAAAAACATTATCTACGGATGATGAAGGAAGTCAAGATCATGACAGACGCCATGAAAAAAATCAAAGAAGAGAATGCTTAGAACTGATTTCGTTATTTTTTATTAAATTGTTGTCATTTTCAGTGTTTTTGATTCCTTGATATCGTATTCTTTAATTATATATGAAACAAGGAGGAACGAACATGAGTCGGATGGATCGCTATAAGAACATCCATAAAAAAGCAAAACCTCTTAAAGACGATTCAAGCAGTATCTTTAGAAGAGAACGAAAAAAAGAAAAGTATGTTGAACAAGATGATGCTATACGTATCTATCAAAATCATCAGGAATCTTCCAACAGGTTTGATGAGAAAGAGGCGGTACATCAGCGGCAATCAACACCCTACACCTATCAAAAAGCAACTGAACAAGAGGAGTCTACTTTTAAGAAAAAAGGCTTCTTCCACCGTAACAAAGGGATAAAACCACCGAAACAACGAAAAAAATATTCCTGGAAAAGAATCGTACTAGGAATCATTTTCTTTCTTCTTATTTACTCGATTGGTTCGTTCTTTGTTGGCAAGTTTGTTGCAGAACATGATAAAAGTCTTGAAAGTGCAACGACGGAAACTTTTAATGGTGTCCAATCTTCGAGTGGGGCCAATAATATCTTGATCCTAGGTAGCGATACGCGAGGAGAAGATGCTGGACGGGCAGATACGATCATGGTCTTACAATTAGACGGACCTGCCCACAAACCTAAACTGATTTCCTTTATGAGAGATAGTTTTGTGACGATCCCCGGCGTCGGGCAAAACAAGATCAATTCTGCTTATGCTTATGGTGGCGCAGATCTTGTAAGACAGACACTCAAAGAAAACTTTGGGCTCGACTGTCAGTATTACGCAAAAGTGGATTTCAAATCTTTTGAGAAAGTGATCGATGCATTGTTTATGACCGGTGTTAAAATCGATGCGGAAAAAGATCTAAATCTTGATGGAGTGGATATCAAAAAAGGAGTCCAAAAAATGGATGGACACGTCCTTCTTCAATATGCTCGTTTCAGAATGGATGAAGAAGGGGACTTTGGTAGAGTAAGAAGACAACAGCAAGTAATGAATGCTATTTTTAGTCAGCTGAAAAATCCATTGAATCTTATTCGTGCGCCTTATGCGGCTGGTAAAGCAATCGGCTATACGTCAACAGATGTTACTGCGCTGTTCATTACCAAAAATCTTTTCTCGATTGCTCGTGGAGCAGGAGGGATCGATCGATTAAGTGTTCCTGTAGACGGTTCTTGGAATTACGGAAATAGCGAGTATGCAGGAAGTATTTTAGTCATTGATAATGAGGCAAATAAATCGGCAATCAGTGAATTTTTAAGTAAATAAAGCAAAATCGTTTATACGAATTGAGCGGATGAGATGAAAGTGATGGTTACTTTTGTCTCGTCCGCTTGTTTTATTGATAGCTAAGAAATCAAATCATCTCAAAGATAGAAAATGTAACTCAAAAAAGAGGTTCAGCAAGCTGATTTTTGAGAACTGGCAATACTTAGTCGATTTCAGACTATTCGGTTTTATTTTTAGAGGATCGGAAAGAGCGGACTACCTTTTTTCACAAGAAAACGATTTTCTTATTGTCAGATACGAATGTTTGTTCCATAATAAAGAAGTCTGAAAAAAGGCAGAGATAACGGAGGGAGAAGCAATGAAAACAGTCATTCTAGCTGAAAAGCCTTCTCAAGCAAAAGCATATGCTGAAACGTTCAAGCAAAGGAAACGTCACCCAGGATATTACGAAATCGCTGATCCTTTGTTCACTGGTGAAGTTACGATCACTTACGGATTCGGTCATCTAGTCGATATGTTGCCTCCTGGTGCTTACGAAGAGCGTTGGGCGAAATGGTCTTTGGCGAACTTACCGATTTTCCCCGAGGAATTTCGCTACGAAGTACCTGCGGATAAACGTGAGCAATTCTCAATCGTAAAAAGAGAGCTTCAATCTGCAGATACGATCATCATTGCAACTGATGGGGATCGTGAAGGAGAAGCAATTGCTTGGTCGATCATCATACAGGCAAAAGCATTCACGAAAAAAAAGAAATACCTTCGTTTATGGATCAATTCACTGGAAAAAGAAGCGATTTATGAAGGATTCAAGCAACTTAGACCGGGGGAGCATTATTTCTCTAAGTATAAAGAAGCAAAAGCAAGACAAAATGCGGATTGGCTGATTGGTATGAATGGCAGTCCTTTATATAGCTTGTTACTACAACAAAAAGGGATCGATGGCAGTTTTTCTTTAGGGCGTGTCCAAACCCCAACGCTTTATATGATCTATCAACTGCAAGAAGCGATTAGAAACTTCAAAAAAGAACCTTATTTTGAAAGTGAAGCGAAAATCGTTTCTAAAAATGGCCGATTCATTGGGAAGATGGACCCGAAGAAAAGCTTCAAGACATCAGAAGAGTTAGTGAAAGAAATCGAACGGTTAGGGGCACATCTAGGGAAACAGCCTGGAAAAATCTTAGATGTATCAAAAAAAGAGAAACAGCTCAGCAGTCCACGTTTATTTTCTCTATCAAGTTTGCAGTCGAAAATGAATCAGTTGATGAAAGCAAGCGCAAAAGCGACACTCGATGCTGTCCAAGGATTATATGAAAGTAAATTTTTAAGTTATCCTAGAACAGATTCTTTTTACATCACAGAAAATGAATACCAGTATTTAGTAAGAAACCTTGCCAAGTACAAAACATTTTTAGGTATCGAAAATGTTCCAACGCCCGATACTTATGCGAAGAAAAGGTATGTTGATGCGAAGAAAGTGCAAGAACACCATGCAATCATTCCAACAAAGACGATTCCTTCAAAGGAACGTTTTGCTAAATTATCTCGTTTGCAACAAGCAATCTATCTTCAAGTCGTACGAACTACGATCGCCATGTTTGCTGAAAACTACATCTATGAAGAAACAGTTATTCAGACAGGCGTAGAAAATTTACGATTGAAAAGTACTGGTAGAATTCCTGTCAAAAAAGGGTGGCAGGCTATTTTAGAAACAAAAAATAAAAAGAAAGACCTCCAACAATTGCCAGTAGTTGAAAAAGATGAGGTCGTTGAAGTTGATTTGGCGAGTATCGAAAAAGAAACACAACCGCCTAAACCTTACAACGAAGGTACGCTGATCACTGCCATGAAAACAGCGGGAAAAACGCTGGATGACGAAGAGGCACAAGAAATATTGAAAGAAGTAGAGGGGATCGGTACAGAAGCAACCCGAGCCAATATCATCGAAAACTTAAAGCAACGTCACTATATCGAAGTCAACAAGAATGAAATCACGGTGACTGCCAAAGGGATTACCTTGTGCAAAGCTGTAACAGATGAGCCGCTATTGACCAGTGCAGAGATGACAGCCCGTTGGGAAGGTTATCTCAGAAAAATCGGAAATCGCGAAGGAACTCCAGAAGTGTTCCTTGAAAATATCAAAAAATTCATTCTTTATTTATTGGAATCTGTTCCAAAGCAAATCGAAAAAGTCGACTTGTCTAAAGAAATCACTGGCTCAAGACAAATCAAAGCAATGGAGAAGAAAAATGATCAATTGGGACATTGTCCTAAGTGCAAACAAGGGATCATCATGCTGTATCCTAAAGTGGCAACTTGTACAAATCCAGCTTGCGAATTTAAACTATGGCCAACGATCGCGAAAAAGAAATTGACTAAAACAAATTTGCGAGAGTTATTGTCTAAAGGGAAAACTAGCAAAGTCATCAAAGGTTTTACAGGCAAAAAAGGCAAATTTGATGCTGTGTTAGTGTTGAAAGATGATCTCACGATCGGTTTTTCATTTCCTTGGATGGACAAAACAGGAGACACAAAAAAAGAGACTTAAAGTGATTCACATTCAGATAGTACGTAAAAGCCGCACTACCAATACACGAGCAAATAAAATCATTAGGGAAATAAGGAGTTTTACCATTTGAAAAAAGTTCATTCATTTTTAAACTATTTTATGGGAGCAATCATGATCGTTGCTATCTATCAAGCATTACTTAAATACCCAGAGTATGGGACAAAATTATTGTCGATCAAACAAGATCCTACAGCTTATTCTCCAACATTGATTTTATCTACTTTGACAGCAATAGCAAAAGGCGCTACTTATTTTTTACACAAGACAAGTAGTATGCTGAAACGTAAAAAACAGCGCAAACAGTTGATCATGGTGGTTATCGCGATGGTCATCATCTATTTCTTACCTGTTCTAACACAACTGTTCCATCAATACATCTGATCATTGATTTAAGGTCGAGACAAAAGTCGTTTAGGTTTGAGAAATTGGAGATAAAACCGGCTCTTTGCCAAATGATGTTGATAAAGAGAAATCTTAGAATAATTTGGACAGAAGATTGTGGGACAAAAGTAAAAAATACTTTTGTCCCATTCTTTAAAAACGAATAAACGGTGGGAGCAGAAGCAACTCCTTCGGAAATAAGCCGAAATTCACAAAAATTTGAAAAGCAATTTTCGTGAATTTCTTCTTATTTCTCGGAGTTAAACACTTCTGTCCCAACCTCTTCTGTTTATTTGGGCTCTTTGTCAAATCGTGTTGGTGGGAAAAACAGTTATAGAATTTAATAATTGTCGTGGGAAATGTAGATTTACCCTTTCCCATAATGAATGAAAAAATGCTTGAAGATATTAACACTATTGTGATAAATGAACTTTTTGAGCTATTAGATTGCCTAAATAATAGTTGGCTCCTTATCTCATGTGATGGATTTCCTAGTATTTATTTCAAAATTATCGATTATTGAGTCTCTAGTAAAGGAAAATTGTCAACAGATAACTGGGAGAACTGCAAAAAAGAAATAATCCTGAATCGTTCATCCTTGTCAAAATGAGTCGATTTTCTAATTGTTTACTTGCTATAGCAATAGATTTGGGAGATAAAATGCATACCTTCCGTTGATACTCAAGTTTCCATCTTTTATTCAGAAAGTTGGTAGAGAGATCAAAATTTTTATCACTTTTTGCGCATTTTATAGTTGACTCTAATATAAGCTAAAATCTATTTTTTGACGTACGCTATAATTGGTTTACGAACAATTGTAAAAAGGGGAGGGTGAAGTATGGAAGTTATTTCTCCAACAAATGCGAGAAAAAATCTTTATGAAATCATCAAGCATGTTGTGTCAGACAGCCAGCCTATTGAAATTTCTAGTACAAAAGATGGCGAAAGTGTTGTTATGATTAGCAAAAGTGACTGGAACTCCTTACAAGAAACAATTTACTTACAGAATGCGGGTGTTTTAGATCAAATCCATCACTTTGAAAATGAAGAAAGTGAAGATTTGGGTGAAATTGATTGGGATACAATATAAAAATTAAGAAGAATGCCCGGAAAGACTTGCCCAAACTGAAAGGTGCCAATTTGAATGACAAGTTTGATGAGCTAATTACAGTCATTAGAGAAAACCCTTATCAGAATCCACCACCTTATGAAAAGTTAATGTGGTTACTTTATTATTCGAGACGCATAAATATTAAATATCGTTTAGTTTATAGCGTGGAGGATCAAAATCTGTATGGCCTCATTATGAACACGGGTTTTAAGATGTAATTTTATTTTCTACAGAAATAGTTAGAATTATAACAAACGTAAAGGCAAAATGCAGTTTCCGATTCTTCGAGTAGGGACTGTTTTTTGCCTTTTTTATATTCAAAAAATTGTTATTATCTTTTTAATATTTCCTCAGGGTATACGGTTATCCTTTGTGTTGATTTACAGTAGTGATCCATGCAAGCTCATCATACTCGTATGTTTGGAAGTATTTGTATTTTTTGCGTATGTTTAAGTGTATGCAGTATTGAAATCTAAATCCACGAGTTATGGCTTTTGCATGTTACTTTTTCTTCTTTTGAGTGATGAATCCCGCAAAAAAGAGCAATCTCTCTAATGGAAATTGCTCATCCGTATGGCTGATCGTTTTTTAAATTTCAGAGATCAATCTGAAATTGCTTATTTTAATGACGAGGAACCTGTTCTGTCCAATTATAAAATTGTGTCTTGTCTGAAAAATCTGCCATATATAATCCATTTAAACCAGCTTTTTTTCCAATGGCACTCAGACTTATAACGATTTTTTCTTCTTCTGGTGGGAAATAGATTTTTCCTTTGATTGCAGTACTGCGAATATATTGGACGAGTCTGTTAATCAAAGCTTCTGGATTTTTTGTCGTTTTCAATTTCTTTGATACTTCTAGCAATACATCAGTGATATCCAGCATCTCTGGTGTCTGATCTTTGCGTTCTCTCAAAAGGGAGTATAAATCTACAATATCCTTTAATGCTTTGTTTTCAATGGAACTCATTTTAGGTCACCTCTTATTAGAATAACTAAAGACTAGCACTCGAAGTAGAAACTGTCAAAGAATATATCGAACTAGGATAACGCTTGCATGGTATAAAAAGAGCAACTATGAAACACATAAAAAAACATCAAAAAATTTGCAACAAAAGATCAAGAAGAAATGATTGAAAAAAAGGATTGCATTTTACATATAAATCAGAAAAAGCACTCTTGGTTCTAATAGAGGGATGAACTTGATGCTAACGTCCCTTCGGCGAAACTTTAAAAATCGGTCTTTTGTCTGGATGTAGCTTTGATTTAGTGATAGGTTTTTAGAAATAATCACTCGAGTTATTTAAATATAGAAAATACATAGGATGGACTTGTTTTTTTTTCATACCTAATAATGTTTTCATCCTTTCCATATTGTATTGCTAAATCGTTATTTTTATGTTGGAATAGAAGAGATAGAAGGAAGAGTTTGTAGCTTGATATTCTACTATAACAATAAACTAAGTTGGAGGTGGACTTGATCAGAAGGATTAAACAAAAAAGAATCAATGTTCGAAGACTTCTAGGCATATTAGGCTCGTATCTCGTTGCTTTTTTACTTCCATTTTTATCTGTTTCGTGGATCTGGTATATTACAGCAACGGAAAGTACAGAACAACAAGTGCGCTTGATGGCAAAAAATCAGATGATGCAGATCAATTACTCGCTTGAGAGCAACTTTTTGAAGTTGGCACATCTCACGGAGCGGATCACTGACAATCGCCAACTCGCTTTAAGTTCGCTGGATCATCCGTATTATATCAAAGAAGGCAAATCAATATTACATACATACAAAATAACTAGTGAATTAGTTGAGGAAGTCTATCTCTATTATCGGAATGACCGCCCCGAGATGCTTTACTCCTCATCAGGAAATTACTCGCTGGAACTGTTTCTTAGAAAAACAGTTAAGAACGATCATCAGCTGGAAAAGAGACTACAAGAACAATTGGCTACGACTGATGCCAAGTTTATCACTATTGCTTCTGATGAGGAATTGCCATCTTCTTCCTATCTGTATGTTGTTCCAATACAAAACAAGGAAGGTACCGTACATAGTATCGCAATCTACGAAATCAAAAAGAACACTCTTACTAAAGTACTCGATGCTTATAGTCCTGCTAGTACAAATCTAAACTATATCATCGATGAAAGCTATCAATTAGTGACAAAGACGAAAAGTGAGGAGCTGAATACTTTTCTCAGTACGCCTTATTCCGTAGAGAAACTAATGACAAAAGAAAATGTGAAGATCAAGCAAAAACGATATCTTATCCAAAGTTTGAAGAATCCTTATTTGAATCTCTCGCTCCTTTCTCTTGTTGATCCAACAACGGCATTGCTTACGATCGAACGAGTTCAGACCAAAATGATTGTCTTGATCTTAGTGATTTTGTTTATGGGGTTAGTGATCGTCGTTTTGTTTAGCATGCGTAACTTGCGTCCTATTCAAAAAATCGAGTACTTAGCACAGCAATTTCAAGAAGACCCCACACTTACGGTTTCTTCACTTAAAGAAGTCTCTGATACATTAGCAAAATTTCTCATTGCGCACCAAAAATTGACTATTCAGAATCAGCTACAGATCCCATATGCAAGGGAGCAAGTTTTCCAGCGCTTACTTAACAGTCAATTAGTGATCGATTCCGAATTGGAGCAGTTATTGACAGCTGTCCATATCAAGTTTTCGACGGAGTATTATTTTAGTGCAACGATTGATCTCAAACAGTTGGATCAATCGAAAGAACGAATAAATAATCAGTGGTCTGAAGCAATCACAAAGAACTATTGTGCTTATGGAGTCGAGAATATAGAAAATCAGACCTTTGTTTTCGCGATTGGGTGTGGATCTCTTGACGAGCAGGCTGAACTCGTCCAAATGATTACCGAAAGATGTTCACAACCTATTCGGATCGGGGTTGGCTCTATCGTTCATAGTCTTGGTCAGTTAAACCGTTCCTATATCGAATCGCGAGCAGCGCTACGTTATCCGAATGTGAAAGGAACAATCCGTTACTATTCAGAACTAACTACTAAAGAGAATGCTTTGAGTATCGAGTATCCTAGTGATCTCCGTTTAAAATTAGTGAACTATCTTGAAAATGGAGAGTTTGATCACGTTTTAGAAACAATCAGAGAACTGATATCTTATGGAGAACTGAACTTGAAATCAGAAAATCTGCAAAAGTTATATGGATACTATCTACTTAATACGATCCTCCAAATAGGAAATGAACTCATTGGTAAAGGGATTTTCCATCACTTGGAAGAATTGCCTGATTTTTCAAGTTTGATCGAACTTGAAAACTTTTTAAACGAACTAGCAGAACGAATTTGTAAAAAAATGGGCGAGATACCAAAAAAACAACCGGAATGTTTGGAAGAACAAATCTTGGCCTATCTACAGCAGAATTTCCAATCGGCACAGCTTAGTTTAGAATCAACAGCTACGGCTTTTTCTGTTTCCGTTTCTTTTGTCAGTCGCTCGATCCGCAAAGAAAGCGGACTGCCTTTTTCAAAATATATCCAAATGTTGCGCTTTAGAAAAATAAAACAAGAATTGGCAGAAACTGAGTTGCCCATCAAGGTGATCATCCAACAGAATGGGTATTATGATATCTCTAATTTTACAAGAAAATTCCGGCAGATCGTCGGGATGACACCAGGTAAATATCGAGAAATGAACCGTAAATAAACGGTGTTTGCACTATTTGAACATGAAAACAAAAAGCAGCTTTCTATGGATTGACGTCCTTGAGTAGGACAGTCTAACCCTGGAAAGCTGTTTTTTAATCGATCTGTTCGATATTGGTAATGATGGCATCAGTGATTTTCCATTCACCTGCTTCAATCATAAACGTGTAATGGATTTGAGCGATATGGTTTTGATAATGGGTTGTTCCTTGATTATTCGTTCGCTGGAATGCTTCAACAAACAAAGAATCTGGCCGTTGATCAAGTACCTTGAAAGCTATCAGCTCGTGTTGTAGATCATAAGAATCAATACTTGATAGTTCTTTTTTTGTGTCTGCTTGCGCTTTGTCAGACAAAGTAGCCAGATAAGCTTCAAGGTTTTTTTCAGTGGCTGCAGCTAAATTCTTTTTTACTAAGTCAAGACAATTTTGGGCACTTTCTTTATCCGTGATCTTTCCCGAAAGTGTAGCAGTTGTTTGCCTATTTGATATTGTCTCTTGGTGATCATTACCTAGCCAAATGAAAAACAAAAAGAAAGAAATGAGTAAAAAAATAAAAATTCGAATCATTTTGTACATGTCTTGTTCCTCGCAAGGTTCTCTCCACGTTGCATCGCCTGAAAAGTAAAAAAGCCGATTGGAAACAAAAATAATGGGATAGCTAAGAAACAGAATAAAGGACACCAGAATACAAGTGCTGAGGTGAGGATACTACTGACAACCATCGCTAATGTTTGGAAAGGATTCAAGAACATCAAGAGAAATACACGTATGAAGTATTGGCTAAATGTTAGCTGGTATCGTAGAAAGACAGGCAGAAGATAGAATCCTGCCAGAATGAACAGACATACAAAGAGCAATAAACTCAGATGAACGAATGAATGGCGCAGAAAGTGTGCAGCTATTCGTAGATCGAACCAAAGAAAAAGCAGGATGCTGCTGTAGAAGAAGCCTAATCGATTGATTACCTTGAACTGACGGTTAGTCGTTTTTTTATACCAAGAGCCCAATTCTTGAGGCACTTCTTTGTTCGTAAAAAGGAATAGAAAAACTTGAAAGATGGTAGCAGTCGCTGGAAATAAGCCAAAAATGATCCCACCTTTCAAGAGAGTCAGTAGCCAGAAAAACTGCAGTTTAAGCAAAAGTATCAGGAACGTTCCAAAACGATAAGATAGGTCATAAAAGGCGTTAGATGTAGGCATAAGATCCTCCTTGCTACGTTTATTTACTAAAAAGATACTATAAAAAATTGCGAATACCATAGTATTCCTGATATTACACATTGGCTTTTTTTACATATTGTTTTTTCTGTCTTTGCCCAGTAGGTTTAAAACAAAGGAGAGGTGTGTAATGGAAAAAATCCGAGGCGATATTGAACAATCGAAAAATAGAGATGAACAAGAAGAGATTTATCCAGAAACAAAAATGCTGGAACGACGTCTCAGTTGGTTCCAAGATTTGAAATTCGGTGTCATTTTTCACTATGGACTATATGCGCAAGCAGGTATCGTGGAGTCTTGGCAATTGTCTGAAAAAGATGAATGGGCACGAGCCGGTAGAGCCTATCGAGAGAATATAGCAGATTTACGAATGGATTATTGGCAACTTATAAGGGAATTCAACCCCAAAAAATTGAACGCCGAAAAGTGGGCGGAACTTTGTCAAAAGGCCGGTTTTAGGTATTGTTTATTCACAGCGAAGCATCATGATGGCTTCAATTTATACAATACACTGGAAACAGAGTACAAAATCGGAGGTAAATTAAGCCCTTTTAAAAGAGATGTGCTTAAAGAAGTTTTCACTGCTTTTCGATCTGCGGGGTTAGCGACAGGTGCCTATTATTCTAAAGCTGATTGGTACTCGCCCTTTTATTGGTTAGATGATTCAACTATCAAAGGTCGGCATGTCAGCTATGATACACAAAAGCACCCTGAACTGTGGGAAAGATATGTTTCTTTTGTTCATCATCAAATAAAGGAGATCACTACTCACTATGGACCGATCGATTTTCTGTGGTTGGATGCTGGTTGGTGTGGACAAGGCAAAGAGGATTTACAGATGGACCGTTTGGCAGAGATTGCCCGTGAGTCGCAACCAGAATTGATCATTGTAGATCGGATGATGGGGGGACGTCACGAAAATTATGTGACGCCAGAAAGAAAAATACCTGCGCATGATGAGATTCCTTCAAAACCTTGGGAAAGCAACATACCTATAGGAAACGACTGGGGATACGTGCCAAATGACGTGTTCAAGACAAGTCAGGAATTGATTGAGATGCTGATTGATGTTGTCAGTAAAGGCGGAAATTTGATTTTAGGTGTAGGGCCAACTCCTGCAGGAACGATCACCAAGGAAGAAACATCCATCTTAGAAGAAATCGGTGAATGGTTGCAAAGGTATGGTGAAGGGATCTATCATACGCGACCTCTAGAAAAAAAACAGAGTGACAATACTGAGGGATGGTATTTTACCTCGCATAAAGAAAAAAATACATATTACGCATTTCGTAGCATTCTGGAAATACCGCAATCTGTTATCAAGTTAAGTGAAATCAAAGCGAGTATAGACACAGTCGTTGTAGATCTAGCAACAGAAAAGCAACTGTCATTCTATGAAATAGATGGCTAATATCATCTACTTAGCAGTGAAATCACACGTCCCGTAAACGGAGCAATCGGACTTCGAATAACAAAGAATAAATAAAAATGAAAGCGCAAACTATTTTTAAAAAGGAGGTTAACCAATGGGTTATCCAAATACTCAGATACCATCGACAGACAAAAAAACAAAGTTCCAGCAATTCAAACTGAAACTGAGAAAGAATCAACAACTTTATTTATTTGTTTTGCCCGCTTTTCTGGTGATCCTGATTTTCTCTTACGGACCGATGTATGGGATCATCATTGCTTTTAAAGATTATATGCCTTCTCTTGGTATATTAGGTAGTCCTTGGGTTGGGTTGAAACACTTTCAGCGTTTTTTTGAATCCTACTATTTTTGGGATCTAATCAAAAATACTTTAGGTATCAGTGTGTACTCCCTCATCGTTGGGTTTCCACTTCCGATCATCTTGGCTTTAGCATTGAATGAAATCAAGGATGGTCCGTTTAAAAAAATCACGCAAACAGTGACTTATGCGCCCAACTTTATTGCGGTGGTGGTCATGGTAGGGATGATCATTGCTTTCTTATCTCCTTCAACTGGGGTGATCAACCATTTGTTGGAGTTTGTTGGGCTACAACGAATCAACTTTATGACTGATCCTAAATGGTTCAAAACGATTTATGTTTTATCAGGTGTATGGCAAGGCACTGGATGGGGCTCTGTCATTTATTTAGCCGCTTTATCTGGTGTCGATACCCAACTACACGAAGCTGCCACGATCGATGGCGCTTCAAGGTTGCAAAGAGTTTGGTACATCAATTTGCCGACGATCATGCCAACGATGGTCATTTTATTGATCATGAGTTTTGTCAGTTTGATGTCGGTAGGATTCGAAAAAGTCATTCTAATGCAAAATCCCTTGAACATGGAGTCGTCGAATGTCATTGCAACATTCGTGTATCAGCAGGGATTGTTGGATGCTCAATATAGTTTTGCATCTGCAGTCGGACTTTTTAATTCAGTGATCAATTCCATTTTACTGATTTCAGTAAATAGCATTGCCAAACGTTTGAGTAATTCCAGTCTGCTGTAAAAAAGGAGGTGAAAAGATGAAAACAACCACTCTTATCAAAGATACCAAAGCAGATAAATTATTCCTGGGTGTCCTATACACTTTTTTAGCAATTGCGTTATTGATCGTGCTTTATCCCTTGATTTATATCGTTAGTGTCTCTATTTCAAACCCGCACCTTGTAAATTCGGGGGAGATGTGGCTATTTCCAAAGGGAGTAACTCTAGAAGGCTATCGTACGTTGTTGGGAAATAGCAATATTTGGCGAGGGTATTTAAACACGATTTATTACACTTCGCTGGGTACGATGATCAACCTTCTCGTCACATTGCCCTGTGCCTATGCTTTGGCAAGGGAAGATTTCTATGGAAGAAAAGCATTTACCAATTTTATGCTCGTAACGATGTTTCTTTCTGGAGGGCTGATTCCTTCTTATCTGCTGATTCGTAGTTTAGGGATGTTGAATACAGTTTGGGCTCTCGTGATTCCGGGATGCGTATCGGTCTATAACGTCGTTGTCACAAGAACTTTTTTTCAGACAACGATTCCTAGAGAGATGGAAGAAGCCGCTATCGTGGATGGCTGTTCTAATTTTCGTTTGTTCCTAAAAATCGTTTTACCATTATCGACACCGATCATCGCTGTAATGGCTTTGTTTTATGGTGTTGGTCATTGGAACAGCTTTTTCAGTGCATTGATCTATCTTTCAGACAAATCAATGTATCCTTTGCAATTGGTATTACGTGAAATCTTGATTTTACAAGATATGTCTTCAAATACAGTAAGCAATATAAGTGCGGACACAGCGAACATGTTGTATAGCAAACAGCAATTAGCTGCAGTGATCAAATATGGTGTCATGATTGTTTCAACGTTACCAGTCATCATCGTCTATCCTTTCTTGCAAAAATATTTTGTCAAAGGGATGATGGTAGGTTCAATAAAAGGATAACTAAGAGGGAGGATAAAACTATGAAAAAGAAAGTTATACGGATCATTTGTCTTATTTTATGTGTTACAGCAATAAGTGCCTGTGGAAAATCCGACAAAAAGGATACGGAAAAAACAACAAAAGCTGAATTGAATACAGATGGTCAGTTTCCGATCATTAAAAAGGGTCAAAAATTAACATTGAATCTGATGGCACCCAATGCTGGTTTGGCAGAATGGGAAGATATGCCAACGCTCAAAGATTATCAGAAAAAAACAGGGATCTCATTGAAATATACGACACCGCCCCTAGCTGATTTCAGTACACGTTTGAATCTAGCTTTTGCTTCTGGTGATTTGCCAGATATCGTTTATGGGGCTGGCTCGGGTTCTTTGACTTCTGCTATGGAAATCGATTACGGCTCACAGGGGATTTTACTTCCTTTAGAAGAATACATAACTCCAGAACTAATGCCTAATTTTTACGCATTGACGCAAGAAGACCCGTCTTTATTGAAATCGATCACGACGCCAGACGGACACGTTTATTCTCTACCGATGGTCACTAGAAATGCAACATCGATTTGGTGGCAAGGACCAATGTGGTATAACGGCACTTGGTTAGATAAGCTGAATGTGACGGAGCTGCCAAAGACAATAGATGAATTCTATGAACTTCTCCTTCGTTTTAAAAATGAAGATCCTAATGGGAATGGGAAAGCAGATGAGATTCCGCTAACTGATGTGGATATGAATGGAACAAGAGTCTGGTTGCTTGCGGCTTTTGGTTTGAGGACAAGAGGGATCCAAGTCGATAATGATCAGGTCATTTATACACCCACCACTGAAAACTATAAAGGCTATTTGACATTCATGAATAAACTTTATAACGAAGGGTTACTTGACAAAGAAGTCTATGGACAATCGGATGAACAGAAAAAAGCGAAGGGACAGAATGATCAACTAGGGATATTTTCCGACTACTTTAGTTTCTTCACCACGGGCCGAACGGAAATAGAAGCATTGAATGACCCAATGTTCCAGCCTTTGACGTCTGAGTGGTCAACTGATGCAGTGATTCCAGGAAGTCCTCGTCTTTCTCGAGGGACTTTCGCATTGACGAAAGTGAATCCTTCGCCAGAAGCTTCTGTGCGCTGGGTAGATTATTTTTATTCAGAGGAAGGATCGAAATATTTAGAACAGGGTCCAGAAGGTTCTTTATGGGAATATCAGAAAAATGCTGCCGGTGAGAAGGTTCGCGTGTACACAAAAGGGATCGATCTGAAAAATACGGAAGATGAACGGGGAAAAATCACGCCAGCATACGGATTGACTACACCGAACATCGTCACCGACACTGGAGAATATAAACTTTTAACAGCACCAGATGAAGAAAAAGACACTCGTTTTGATGAGTGGGTAGCAAAGGAAACACAGGAGAAAATGAACGATATTGCAAAAGTTCCTTTTCCTCTTCTATATTTAACAGTGAAAGAAAATGACCAAGTTTCGGCAACGGCAACTGATTTATCGACTTATATCGAACAAATGGAAGCAAAATTCATTACGGGAGTCGAACCGCTTAGTAAATGGGACGATTTTAAGAAAACGGTAGAGTCGATGGGCATCGAAAAATATCTTGAAGTCTATCAAACAGCTTATAACCGATGGAAAGAAAACTAGCGATATGAGGCATAAGACCTGCGACTATTTTCTACACGAGGATGGTCCAGGTTTTTGATGCAAATGAAGCATGAAATACATAGGAGGAATGTGAAAATAGATGGAACCATTTGAATTTGAACGTGCCCAAAGAATTTTAGGAGAATTAAAAAAATATCGCGTACAAGAAGAACAATGTATCGAACCAATCTATAAGAAAAATGATGAATCATGGGAACTCTATCAACAAGGCACTTTTTTTGGAAAAAAGAACAGGCATTACACATTAAAAGGTAGCTTTTCAGTGCCTAGCGAATGGAAAAAGGCGACGGTAGCGTTAAGAATAGAGACAGTACTAGGGGAATGGGATAATACGACTAACCCACAGATGAATGTTTCGATCGATGGAACACTTATCCAAAGTATCGATGTCAATCATAGAGAAATCATCTTGGATCACTTCTTTTTTGATCGTTCCTTGGATCTATCGATCGAACTGTGGGCTGGACGGACAGAAAAAAAGTTTCCTTTGTACGTTTCATTGATTAAAATCGATCCAGAGGTGGAGCAAACGATTTACGATCTTTTCACGTCCCTTGACTGTTGGCGGGGAATCCGACAATTCGGCGGTAAAACAGAGATGTACCAGAAATTTGTAACAAAAGCAGTCAATTCCTTGGATTTTAGACAACCTTATTCTACTCTTTTTTACAGCAGTCTAAAGAGCGCTCGCAGAATTTTCGAAGAACTCTATCACTCTGCAGGAGCAATTGAAGAAAGGGTAACGGCAGTCGGACATACACATATCGATCTAGCTTGGCTATGGACGGTACAACAAGCAATCGAAAAGGGGCAACGAAGTTTTCAAACTGTCCTCAAACTGATGAAGGAATTTCCTGAGTATACTTTCCTTCAAAGCCAACCGCAAATGTATCAGTTCATTAAGGAACAGGCACCAGAGTTGTACGATGAGATCAAGCGTAAAGTGGTTGAAGGAAAGTGGGAAGTAGAAGGGGCGATGTGGGTAGAAGCAGACTGTAACTTGACCTCAGGGGAATCGCTTGTTCGCCAACTACTTTATGGAAAACGATTCATCAAAAAAGAATTTGGCATCGATAGTCAGATTTTGTGGCTACCCGACGTCTTTGGCTATTCTGCAGCTTTGCCACAACTGTTGTTAAAAACGAACACGCCCTATTTTATGACAACGAAACTATCTTGGAATCAATTCAATCAACTACCCTATGATTCGTTTTACTGGCAGGGAATCGATGGCAGTAGAGTGCTGACACATTTTATCACGACTATTAGTGAAGGCTACAGCCCTACTCCCTATTACACGACATATAATGGCCTTTTAGACCCTTATACGATCAAGGGTAGTTTTGATCGGTATCAGCAAAAAAGTGCGCACAATGAAATTCTTGTGGCGTATGGATATGGTGACGGTGGCGGTGGTCCCACAAGACAGATGTTGGAAGTCCAAAGACGTTTGCACCGTCCTCTACCTGAGATGCCAACGATCACTGGGAATCGAGCAAGCGAGTTTTATCAGAGATTGGAACATTCGTTGAATCTTGATGATCCACCTGTTTGGTACGGTGAGTTATATTTTGAATACCACCGGGGGACATTGACCTCGATTGGCAAAAACAAAAAAGCCAATCGTCAATCTGAATTTTTTCTTCAAACGATCGAGAAACTATATAGTTGCTATGGGCTGGCGATTTACCCGCAAGAGTTGGAAACCCTATGGAAAAAACTCTTACTCAATCAGTTCCATGATATTTTGCCAGGTAGTTCTATAAAAGAAGTGTACCAAGAAACAGATCAAGACTATCAGCTGATCACAAACAAAGGAAATGCATTGATCCAGCAATTAACTGATTTTCTGGCAGAACAGAATAAGGATCGACTGCTTTCTTTGAAAGGACAAGAATACCTAACAGTCTATAATCCGTTAGGGATCAAACGGGATGCAATCATTTGTTTTGCGACAGAGAAACAAAGCAAAGATGCAAAGTTACAGCAGCGAACGCACGACGGACAACTGTTGGTGAAGCTACCTCATATGGCTAGTCTAAGTAATCAGATTGTTCAACTCGTGGAAAACACAAAGAAAGCACAAGTGGTCCAACCTATACAAAAAGAGTTTGAAACAACTGACTTTATCGTAAAATTCAACCGTTCTTTTGAGATCATTTCTTTATATGACAAAAGATACCAGCGAGAAATATTACCTGAAGGCACGATACTGAATCAACTAATTGCTTATGAAGACCTACCGATGAATTACGATGCGTGGGATATCGATATCTATTACGATAAAAAAGCATATTTTGTCAATCAGCTAAGTGAAGCCAAACTAGTTGAAAAGGGGCCTATTCGAGATACGATCAAAGTCATTCGCCCTTTTGAGAATTCCACGATTTGCCAACTCATTCATTTTTATCATGATACTGGCCGTATTGATTTTGAAACCACTGTAGACTGGCATCTACACCATTTGCTATTGAAAGTGCAAATGCCGATTGCTGTCAATACCTTAGAAGCAACTTTCGATATCCAATTTGGGAATGTCAAGCGAGCAGTTCATCAAAATACTTCGTGGGATCTCGCACGTTTTGAAAGCTGTGGGCAAAAATGGGTCGATTTATCAGAAGAAGGGTTTGGAGTCAGTATTTTAACTGATTCGAAATATGGATTCAATACAGCATATCAAAAAGTAGGGATTTCTTTGATCAAAGCAGCAACTGATCCATATCCAAACGCAGATCAGGGAATCCATAAATTCACCTATTCCTTGTATGCACATCATGGGACTTGGAAGGAAGCAGATACGATGGAGCAAGCCCTAGATTTGAATGTTCCTGCGTTGGTCTTACCGATTCTTTTAGATTGCGAAGATACAGCGTATTTCTCTGTTGACGAAAAAAATATTTTACTCGATACAGTGAAAAAAGCAGAAGAGGAAGAAGCGGTCATTGTTCGATTATATGAATACCATAATCGTCAAACAGTCGGTTCCTTGTCAGCAAAACGACATATTGAACGCGCTTTTCTATGTAATTTATTGGAAGAAGAGGATGAGGAGTTACCGGTGATTGGAAACTGTGTAAGCATCAACTTCAAACCATATGAGATCCACACAATCAAATTGTATATGGAGTAATGAGATGATCGAAAACCTTCTTAAAGAGATGACTATAAGGGAAAAAGTAGGACAACTGAATCAACGTCTCTACGGGCGGCAAGTTTACGAAAAAGTAAATGGAAGAATCGAATTGACTGATTACTTCAAAAAAGAAGTAGCGTATTTTGGGTCGATTGGGTGGATCTATGGTGTTTTTCGGGCAGACCCTTGGACGAACAGAGATTTGAATACAGGCCTTACGCAAGAAGAAGCATTTGAAGTCAGCCAATTGATCCAAACCTATTTGAATGAACATACAAGACTTAAAATCCCCGCTTTCTTGACTGAAGAATGCCCCCATGGACATCAAGGACTAGATGCTACGACAGTACCTGTTAATTTTTGCAGTGGAGCCAGTTGGAATCCTGGACTTTATCAAAAAGTCCAAGAATGTGTTGCAAAAGAAATTCGTACAACAGGGGCGCATGTCGGCTTGATTTCCGCCCTTGATATTGCTCGTGATCCAAGATGGGGGAGAACGGAAGAGTGCTTTAGCGAAGACCCTTTTCTAACCAGTTGCTTTGCAGAAGCGGCTGTTAGAGGACTGCAAAAAGAAGATGGACATCCTTTAGTCTTGGCGGTGCTAAAGCATTTTGCCGCCCAAGGAGCCAGTATGGGTGGGCATAATGCGGGACCAGTAGCCATTGGTGAACGAGAATTACGTGAAATCCATTTTCCGGCAGCGCTGAGAAGTATTCGAGCAGGCACTTCAGCGATCATGGCTGCTTATAATGATATAGATGGAGTACCTTGCCATAACAATCCCTTTTTATTGCGGAAGTTTTTAAGAGAAGAGGGCGGGTTTGAAGGCATCGTCATGGCAGATGGATGTGCGTTAGATCGTATTGCTGAACACTTTGGTGACCCAATGCGTGCAGCAGCAGAAGCATTAAAAAGTGGGGTGGACATCAGTTTATGGGATCAGGTCTTCCCAAGATTGGAACATGCTATCGAAATGGGAGAGGTTTTTGTTGAAGAGTTAGATGATGCCGTCCTTCGTGTGCTAAAATTGAAGGAGAGGATGGGGCTGTTCAGGAAAGAGTTGCCTAAGATAGCGGAAGTAGATATCAAACAAACGAAACGGCTAACAATCCAATTAGCAGAAGAATCGGTGGTCTTGTTAAAAAATCAAGGTATATTACCATTGAGTCAAACAGAATCATGCAAAATTGCAGTAATCGGTCCGCATAATGAAAGTATTTACCATCAATTAGGAGATTATACGCCATTCAAGATGAGAGAGCGATGTTCGACTTTGTGGGATGGATTACAGCAGTACCAGAAGGATAATATCGTATTTACACAGGCTAAAGGGTGTGGAATGACTTCTGGTCGTAGGGAGTTATTAGAAGAAGCAAAAGAGATAGCAGAAGAAGCAGAGGTAGTCATTGTGACATTTGGTGGTTCAAGCATACGTGAGTTTGAGACTACTTTTGATAAGAATGGTGCAGCATTGAGTGGTTCGAACGAAATGACTAGCGGGGAAAATATCGATCTGTCTGACTTAAGTGTACCTGATTGCCAATCAGAACTGATCCAGGAACTAGCAAAACTTGGAAAGCCTTTGATTGGTGTGGTCATTACTGGAAGACCAGTCATTGTTTCTCCACTAGCAGATTATTTTGATTCTTTACTCTATGTGGGATATCCTGGGCAATATGGTGGCGAAGCTTTAGCGAATATAATTTTTGGCAAACGAAATCCTAGTGGAAAATTAGCAGTATCGATACCAGATGCAGAAGGACAATTACCGGTTTTTTATAATTTTAGAGATACCGCTTTTAACGAGAACTATCTTCATTTATCAGGAAAACCAGTGTATCGGTTTGGCTATGGTTTAAGTTACAGCAACTTCGCTCTCGAATATTCTGAAGTTTCTCTAGAAGGAAAACAAATCATTGTATCTGGAACTATCGCTAATGACTCAGCGATTGCTGGCAAAGAAGTTATTCAAGTTTATTTGAAAAAATACACCAATAAATGGCTCCCTAGGACAAAAATATTAGTAGGATTCGATAAAACAACGATTTATCCAACCGAAAATCAGCAATTCCACATCAATCTATCAATTTCAGAACTTGAGTTTTTAGGTTTGATTGCTGATGATCTATTAACTGTGCCGTTTATTGTGCAAATCGAGTGCGCCAAACAAATCGTTCGATTCCGATATGATCCAATAAACACGCTCTTTAAAAAAATCTGTGACTAAGACAATTTCTCATGGCAAGTTACAAGTCGAAACTGATAAAATTTCTTTGAAACGGAAATCTTTATCAGTTTTTTTAATTGCGACCGCTATTAACTAGCGAATTTATCTGATCGATTAAGATAGAAATCGATTTTTGTGCGTAAATAATAAATGAAAAAGTGTAAATGCTAAAAATCCAAGCACTTTATTGATAAATTAGGCATTTGAGAGGGGAAAGATATTTCACAGTCTCCACGACTTAAATCAAGCCTAACCTTTTTTATGAATGGAAAATCTATTAGAAAAGAGAGAGATACATTGAAAATGACACGCAAGTATAAGATTAAAAAATCTGGCAATAGCGATATTACGACTATTCATCCAGAAACAAAAAAATATATAGGTGTAGAAACCGGAGAATCAATCATTTATATTTATCAAGAGGAAAAACTCAATATTGATAGCATAGTTAATTCTGTTATGGATCAATATAATCAACCTTTGAAAGATTTAGTTGATTTATGATTTTAGCATACAGCAGTTCCAGTAGTTTTCCTGTAGTTCATTATGTTTAAATGTAAAGTTATTCTTCGTTATTCTAAAGGTAAAATGATTGCTGTAAAAGATTCCAGCGCTTTAGATATGGCAATCAATCAACCGTCTCAGTCATTTTTGGGCGAAGATTTATACCCAAGTATTTATGACAAAGCTGCCATATTAGCAATAAACCTCGCAAAGAAACATCCCTTTTATAATGGTAATAAGCGAACGGCACTGCTAGCAATGGTCACATTCCTTGAAATCAACGACTATACGACTGCTTTTTCTAAGGATGAAGCAGTTCGATTTATCTTAGCTATCACAACTAGAAAAAAAGAATTTGATATTCTAAAAAAAAGATATTGCAATCTATTTGAAATAAACAAATAAAATCCAGAAAAAGTAAACCTATCTATAAGGAAAATCAACATTCTGTTTTTAACCATTTATGCCTGCAAAAGTTAAATAATTATTTTTTTCGTTTTTTGCTAATTACGTTCATTAAAAGATATTAGAGATAGGTAAAACAGCGGGGAGAATAGCCTAATATATAATTTTCATGTTCTAGTTTACATAATATATATTATGCAAAGTAGATTCAAAGTGAAATCAAACCTACTTCATACCAATTTAAACCAAAATTTGCTATTTTTGTCTTATTCAAAATTATAAAAAAATTTTGCACTGTTTCTACTCGTAAATTTTTATTTGCTAGAAAAATTTTCTGATTTGTTCGTTGCATATTCCAAAATTTTATTTTTCAAATTCGTATTTTGTGAAAAATTTTTTAGAATAAATTATTATTAATAATTTGCGCAGCAACAATTTTATAGTTGTTGTTCATTTGTTCGTGTTTTAAGCTGTATTTTGTGTGTGCAATTATCCGCATCCGAATTAGTTATGTATTGGATCTTAGTCATCTAAACAGCTTTTTCGGCCTTAGTCATACTGGAAACTTATTCAATTAATAGTATGCCATCTACACAAAATTCTGGTTTAAAATAAGTTGAACGACCTCTCCCAAAAACATGAAGATTTAGCATGACTTTGTCTCCTTTGTTCAAATGGGAAATATCAATCTTATTTGTCACATGATAAGAAAACAAACGTTTTTTATCTTCTGGAAGCTTAAAAATCAATGTTTGAGTATACCATTTGTGACCAAAACGATTTACCTCATAAATATTGACTTTGTGAACGATTACATATTCAATGCTTGTATACATAGAGTTGCTCCTTCCTTTAAAGTGATTAAAAAGATTGAGATAAAAGTAAAAACCACTTTTACCTCAATCTTTGTTTATCCTAATTACATGTTTGCGAATTTCTGTTCAATATTTTTTAGCCATTTTTGTCTTTTTTCTACCTTGCTCATTTTGACCATGTTTAAACTGATCCAGTTCACGTTTTTCATACCTGATTTCTTGAATGTTCCTTTTATAAGCGCTTTTTTCAAGGCATTCCCATAGGTTAATTTGTACATGATCTTAGGTGTATTCATCGTTGTAATAACTGTTGTGGCCTTTAATTTGGGTAAAAGACACACCATGCTTATCCCATTCTCTTTGTAGTCATAAGTCAATCCTGGATAAATGACTTTATCGATAAACCCTTTTGTTAATGCTGGCATCATTTCCCACCAAATCGGGAAAATAAAGACCAGATGATCTGCTTCTTTGATTTTTTCCGCATAGCTTATAGCAATAGGGTCAACTGCTTGGTGCTTTACAAACCCTAATAGATCAGCGGAAGTCATCACAGGGTTAAAGTTCTCTTTATCTAGATCAATGACTTCATATTTTCCTTGAGCTCTTGTGATTCCTTTTACTACTGATTCCAGAATGGCGTAATTGTAACTTCCTTCATATGGATGGTTATAGATAATCAATGTTTTCATATTCGTTTCGATCTCCCTTTTTCTTTTATGACTAAAGAATACAGGGAGATCATGTAACTGTAATTAACAAAAGATAATTCTACGATTTGATTCTCTTTTTTATTCTGCTTAAAGAAACCGGCGTGATCCCTAAAAATGAAGCAATATAGTGATCTGGTACACGTCGTACTAGTTCTGGTCTTTTTTCGAGCAATGAAATATATCTTTTTTCTGGGGATTCTTTGATTCTTGATAAGAAGTATTCGGTATAAGCGATAAAACGTTCCGATAACTGATTCATCATCAGATATATTAAATCAGGTGATTCTGCTAATAAATGCTCCAGTTTTCTTTTTTCTAAGACTAATAAATCAGTATTTTCAATTGTTTCAATGGTAAATATACTTGGTTTCCCAAGGTGAAAACTTTCATAAGAAGCGACGATTTGCCCTTCAAAGAAAAACTGAAACGTGATATCTTTTCCGTCATCGTTATTCCAAAGACGAAGAGCTCCTTTTTTAATAAAATAGATTTTATCTGCTACGTCCCCTTCGTAAAGAAGCGTAGTATTTTCAGGTACTGATTTTTTATACCAGTAGCTATTTTCCGTTTGATTTGTTAGTTTTAACAAATCAGAGTAACTATCCATAGACACTGTTCCTCACCTATTCTTTTTTAGTTTAGAAGGAGAAATTCCTTAATAACGTATTTCCTTCAATTATAACTACTTTAGGAGAATAGTAAAACGTTCCAAAAATATTCGCCTATAAAGGTCACTACGGGTATCCTGAACCTATTTTTTGAGCATTGCCATTATTTTTGATGTTGGTCCCTTCAATTTCGCGTATAGAAAAGCAATTTAAACTAAAATCGATAAACAAATGCATGATAGAAAATCAACGAAATATAGACGGCTAATATGATCAATAATACTAAGGCAATGATTAAAGGTGTGATGGCTGCTCCTGTCTTCTTTTCCCAACTGAATGTTCCTTTTTTTCGCTTCG
>NZ_BCQB01000007.1 GCF_001544215.1 Enterococcus durans NBRC 100479 = LMG 10746 | reverse complement strand
CGTTATCTAATACTTTTTGCTTATTAAATGATTTTGTTGCATGTGATATTACCGCAATAATATTGTGCATGATGAAATCCTCCTTTTGAGGCTGTGACAGAAGTGTTTATTTCCGATGGAGTTGCTTCTTCTCCCACCGTTTTCTTTTTTAAAGAATGAGACAAAAGTGTTTCTTACTTTTGTCCCACGCTTATCTTTTACTATTTGTAGTATAATTTTTTTTGAACAAACTGCAAACAAATAACAAAGTTAATGGACAGATAATGAAAAATGATTATAAATGGGTGGAAATATGACAAAAAAAGAAAAAGATATTCGGTACTATCGAACCAAAAAACGAATGAATGATGCAATGATCGAACTATTAAAAATAAAAAATTTCAATCAGATCACTGTCAAAGACATCTGTGAAAAAGCAACTATCAGTCGTAGTGGCTTTTATCTTCATTATATGGATAAATATGACTTAGTGGAAAAATATCAACTTGAATTGATGAAACAAATCAATCGTATTATAGATGAAGAAACTAAAAGAAACGCTAGCATGGAAGAGATCATGATTAAAATACTTTATTTTTTCAAGAAAGAAGGATTACTCTTAGGCTTATTGCTTTCAAACAAAGGATCTGTAGAGATTCAAAACCAAGTAAAAAAAGCATTGCAACAAAATGGATTAAAAAATGTTCTCTCATATATAAATATTAAGTTTGAAACAGAAATTGAAAAACACTATTTAGTTATATTTTTTAGTAATGCGGCATTCGGACTACTACAAGAATGGATAAATAATGGGCAAAAGGAGAGCCCAGAGGAATTGGTACGGATTTTGAATAAAATCGTTCCTTATAAATTCATTTGAGTTTTATCTATTAGGTAACAACCGAAAATAATTTGTTAGTCAGTGGATTGTTGGAAGGGGCAAGGAAGAAAAATCTGTGTTTTTTGAATATCATAAGTCGATACACCGATTAGTTTAGACTGATATTTCAGTTGTTGCTCGGCACCAAACAATGAAACGCGGACAAGAAGCTGTCAAGGGGGTAGTAAACGTGTTAATAAATTAGTAGGTTGCTTGACTTTATAGCTTATTTCAATGGAGAGTTGCTTACTTAAATGTCAGGATATATAAAATGAGAAGAAATCACTTCATATCAAAAGAATCCGCCAGATGAAAACAGCGTTTGCTATTTTTCATCTGGCGGATTCTTGGTAAGTTACTATTCTAGAGATCAACTATTTTTATCCAGCCACTCTTTAGCAATGGTTAACTCCTCCATTGTTAATTGATGTCCTGTGTTAGTGTTCGCTACCGTCAGCTGTGCATGACGGGTCTCAAATTCGTTGATTAAAGCAGAAATAGCTGTGGAAGAGACAATAGGATCGTCTTCACTGTAGGAAAGCCAGATTTTTTTGTCCACTAATGAAAAGGATTGCTGATGGTTACCTAATGACATTGGATGAAAAAAGAGACCTGTTTTTAGACCCGTTTGACTTTCTAACATCAAGTGCGCAGCAATATTTGCACCGTTTGAGTAACCGACAACGATCCAGTCACTCAAAGGGATTCGTTCGTTTTCACTGATTGTTTTGATTTCTTCGTGCAAGTTTGTTGACTCTTCTTCTAAACTTTCATAATCAAATTGATTCAATCCATTTCGTTTGAAAAAACGATTCATACCGTCTTCATTGATGGAACCGCGAAAAGAGAGAAGTGTGCTATTGGGAGCCAAAAAGTGGGCGATATCAATTAAAGAGTATTCATCTCCACCTGTACCATGAAGCAAGAGTAACTTTTTGCCATTTGGGCTACCTTTTTCGAATAAATAGTGCATGGGGCGCCTCCTTTTTTCACTCATAGAAAACAGTTATTCACGTTTTTTATTCGCATCGCTAGTATCGAATGGACGGACATATTCTTCGATCTCTGCTCGTTTCTCTTCTAAGAAAGGTGGTAAGGACAATATCTCTCCTGCGGTTTCAGTTGGTTCATCACCAAAAAATCCAGGTCCATCTGTAGCTAATTCGAATAACACGTGAGAAGCGGCTAAGAAATATTCTGATTGGAAATAAAAGCGGTCAACAAAGCCTGAATTTGGTAAATCAACTTTATTGATCAAGCGAATCCAGTGTTCCAACGCTTCTTTATCTGCGACACGTAAAGCTAAGTGATGGATATTGCCAAATCCTTCTATTGCGTCTGGAAGATCAGTTCGGTGTTCGATGATGATACTAGCCCCATTACCCCCTTCGCCTACTTCAAATTGATAAAAAGCATCTGCATGAGCTGTTTCTTTAAATCCTAAGATGTTTTCTAGGATCACGCGGATATGGTCTAAGTTTTTGACCCGAACAAAAACAGGGCCTAATCCAGTAATGCCATATTTTGATGGAACGTTACTGTTTTTCCATGGGATACCAGAAGCGATGCCGTGGTTATTTTCGTCTGAAATCAGTTGGTATGCTTGACTGTCAAAATCTTCAAACTCTAAATACTTTTTAGAAAAGCGTTCGTTGATCTCAGAATGAGTGATACCATATTTTTCAAATCGTTCGAGCCAAAATGTCAATGCTTCATCGTTTGGAACTCTAAAAGAAGCTCTTGAAATCGTATCAGTACGTTTTTTTCCTTTTGCCTGATTTGGAAAATCAAAAAAAGTCATATCAGTTCCTGGTGCTCCATGTTCATCTGTGAAGTAAAGATGATAAGTTTCGATGTCGTCTTGATTGACGGTTTTTTTCACTAAACGCATACCCAAAATGTCAGTAAAAAAACGATAGATTTTTGTGGCACTAGAAGTCATTGCTGTAACGTGGTGGATTCCTCTGATTTGTGTGTCCATACTGCTTCCTCCTGTTAACTTACAAAAAGTAAGTGATGATAGATACAGTATAGTGGGAGAGGGGAGTTAATGCAATTAATTTGTCTTTGTGTTTTATTGGCTGAATGATATAAAAAAAGTCCCTTACACGAAACGACTGTTTCTTGCAAGGGCTATATGATTTTAATTAGAACGGACATCAAGTACAGAATAATTACGAACATCGAACCGATTACGACTTGAGGAATATTCAATAGGTTGGCCGTCTTTTAAGTAGACGACTTGTTGGACTTCCAGTACAGGATCGGTCTCACTACAATTTAAATATTCTTGGTCAAAAGTGGTGCTTTTATCTGCAGAGATTGCGCGATAGGCTCCAGCAAAGTGAATATTCAATTCTTTATGCAAGTAATCATAAATAGAAGAAAGCAGGTGTTCTCTTTTTAAGCCAGGTACTAAGTTAACGGGCATAAATGTGTGTTCCAAAATGTAAGGTTCATTGTCCAGTATGCGTAGGCGATGGATGTTATAAACGGGTTGTTCTGCATCGACCATCAAGCGCTCCTGGATATATTCATTCGGAAACTCCACGTCGAAATGGATCACTTGACTTGTTAGAGAACGATGGCGTTTATGCATTTGATAGCTTAGACCTTCGTATTCATTGGCAGGAGAAGTATCTTTTTCCATAAAAGGATGATTCAATATTTTTGTCCCAGAGCCTCTTTGAGAGTAAAGCAATCCTTCCATTGCTAAAATGTTGATTGCTTTTTTGATCGTCATGCGGCTGGCACCGAATTCTTTCACCAAGTCCACTTGATTCGGTAAAAAACTATTAGGCGGATATTCTTTTGAACGAATCCGCTCTCTTAATATATGGGCTATTTCTTCGTATTTTGGCACGTTATTCACCTCACAATTGAGTATAACTAAAGATATCTTTTTCGACAACAAGTAATCGAAAAAGAAGGTCGGTAGTAAAAAAACTGTGGGGAAAAATCTGAAAATCAGTTTTATTACAGACTCTCGAATAAACGACGTCCAAAAGTCTAGATTTTCGGAAATTTAAAAAAACGAACAATACATTTTTGTATTGCTCGTTTTTCTCCCTAATTTCTCAAACCTAAATGACTTTTGTCTCGACCTCTTTTCAATGTAGTAAAAGTAGTTGTTATAAGACATCCAAGTCTGGTTGTTTGTCCAAGACCTTAAGGAACGGATACCAAATGAAAGCTACAATCACAAAGTCAACAACTTGAAGGAGCCCGCCTAACCAAGAATTGGTTGCCAACACGCCACTTGCGATGATTGGAACAGTCCAAGGCACCGAGACGCCAGTTGGTGGTGGTACGATCCCAGCTGCCATGATCAAGTAGTTGAATGTAGTGACGATCAGTGGTGCAATGACCCAAGGAATCAAGATCGTTGCGTTTAAAACGATTGGCAACCCGAAGATCACAGGTTCATTCACATTGAAGATCCCGGGAGCTAAAGCTAGACGACCAACATCACGATATTGTTTTTTCTTCAAAACAAATGCCATCAAAAGGACAACAGCCAGTGTCATACCTGAACCACCGATACCCACGGTAAAAGTTTCCATGAATGGTTTAGTGATGATGTGTGGCAATTCTTTCCCTTGTTGATAAGCTTCAAGGTTATCAAGCATCAAAGTGTTCCAGATCGGGTCCATTACAGAGTTGACGATGATTTGACCATGAAGTCCGAAGAACCATAGGAATTGAACAAAAAACAAAGCAATCAATGTAGCTGGTAAGCTGCTTCCCAATCCAGTCAATGGTTTCTGGATTACTTCATAAACCACATCATGAAGATTTGCATGGAAGACACCAGTCATAATCGCGTTGATAACTAAGAAAACAGTTAATGTCACAACGGCTGGAATCAAAGCAGCAAAAGATTTTGATACTGCTGGTGGTACACCGTCAGGCATTTTGATCTGCCAACCACGTTTTGTGATACGGCAGTAGATTTCACCTGCAATAAATGCAGCAATCATACCAATGAACATTCCTTTAGCGCCAAGTCGATCAAGCGACAAGACACCAGAAACCTCTTCGCCTCCAGGTGTAGTCATGACAAAAGGAGTAAGAATCAAAAAGCTCGCAAAGGAAACTGCTCCGCCAAAAATACCTTCAACGTCATAGGATTTCGATAAATAATAGCCGATACCAAAAGTAACAAAGACAGACATGATACTCATTGTTGCATTTTGACCGTTTCCAAATAGAGTGGTTAAAGTTCCTTTCGTGCTATCACTGAAAAATGGAAGATTATTGATAACTACCACGATAGAACCAAACATCGTTAATGGAAAAGACAGCATAAATGCGTCTCTTAAAACCGTCAAGTAACGATTTCGCCCCAACATATTTGCTAGAGGCATGATTTTCTGAGCAAGCTTATCCATAAAACCATTCATTATTTTCACCTCAAATTTATTTTTTGTAATCGATTACAAAAATAGTATAACCGGTATTTTATTAAATGTCTAGTCATTTATTATAAAAGTATTGATTTATTTTTTGGTATTCGTTATCATAACGGTATCAAAAGAAAATAAGTGAGGGCAAAAAAATGACGAAGTATAAATTTCCAGAGAATTTTTGGTGGGGTTCGGCAGCTAGCGGTCCACAAACAGAAGGAAGAATCCAAGGCGATCACAAAGGAGAGAATATTTGGGATTACTGGTATGAACAAGAACCAGAAAAGTTTTTCAATCAAGTAGGGCCGGAAAAAACGAGTCAGTTTTATACTAAATACCGTGAAGACGTACAATTGATGAAGAAAACAGGCCATAATACTTTCCGGACGTCTATCCAATGGAGCCGTCTACTACCAAATGGAACTGGGGAAGTAAACCAGACTGCAGTTGCTTTTTATCGTGCGTACTTCAAAGAACTATTAGACAATGGTATTGAACCTTTTGTGAATCTCTATCATTTTGATATGCCGCTGACACTTCAAAAAAATGGTGGTTGGTTAGACCGAAAAACTGTCGATGCATATGTGGATTATGCGACTACTTGTTTTGACTTGTTCGGCGATCTTGTAAAAAAATGGTTTACCCACAATGAGCCGATTGTTCCAGTTGAAGGAGGGTACCTGTATCAATTCCATTATCCAAATCATGTCAATATGAAAGAGGCTATTCAAGTTGGCTATCATGAAAATCTGGCGAGTGCCAAAGCGATCAAGGCATATCACCAATTGGCACAAGATGGAGAAATCGGGATCATCTTAAATCTGACACCAAGCTACCCGAGAGATGAAACAAATGAAGAAGATGTGAAAGCCGCAACGATCGCGGATGCTTTCTTTAATCGTTCGTTCCTTGATCCCGCTGTAAAAGGCGAGTTTCCGCAAGACTTGATCAAGATTGTCAAAGAATTGGATTTATTACCTGAGATAAAAGAAGGGGATCTGGAAACGATCAAAGAAAATACGGTCGATCTATTAGGGATCAATTATTACCAACCGCGACGGATCAAAGCGAAAGAAACGCCAGTGGATACAAAAAATGGTCCTATGCCAGATGATTATTTTGATAATTATGATCTGCCAAATAAAAAAATGAACCCTTATCGTGGATGGGAAATCTATGAAAAAGGAATTTATGATATTTTGACGAATACTAGAGAAAATTATGGAAATATCAAATGCTATATTTCCGAAAATGGTATGGGGGTTGAAGGAGAAAAACGTTTTATCAATGAGAATGGCGTGATTGAAGATGATTACCGCATCGAATTTGTTACGGATCATCTAAAATATGTTCATCAAGCAATCGAAGAAGGCACAAATTGTGTTGGTTACCATATGTGGACGTGCATGGATAACTGGTCATGGACAAATGCATATAAGAATCGCTATGGTTTTATTGCAGTAGATCTTGCTCAAGATGGAAAACGGACGATCAAGAAATCTGGTCATTGGTTCAGCGAAGTGGCTAAGAACAACGGATTCTAGAAACGAACTTCTAATAAAAAGAAGCAATGACAGAAGTAAAAGCGTTTCTCGTATGCAAGAAATTTGAATAAATGGCGGGAATAGAAATTGCCTCCTTAAAAAATAAACATGAATCTTCAAAAATTTGAAAAATGATTTTCGTGAGATTTGGCTTATTTATTGAGGGTAGGTTCATTTCTATTCTGGCCTTTTTTATATAAAAATGATACAAGTAAATATTTGTTATGGGGACTCAATAGTGCTAGAATTAAGGCAAGGAGGCGTTTACAATGTTAGATGCGTATAAAAATATTTTAGTTGCAATTGATGGTTCAGAAAAAGCTGAAAAGGCTTTTATGGAGGCGGTTGCAGCTGCTAAGAGAAATCAAGCAACTTTGCACATTTTGTATGTCAATGAAGTGACTGGCAACTATTTCGGTGACTTTGGGTTCCTGACACCAAATCTTCAAGAAGAATTAGATGAAGTAGCGGAAAAACAAATGAATGAGCATCGAAATCTGGCAATTGAAAAAGGATTGACAGATATCGAGACATATATTTTATATGGTTATCCAAAAACATTGATCGCAAACTTCAATGAATCCAAAGAACCAATCGATTTGATCGTGATGGGTGCGACAGGGTTAAATGCAGTGGAACGAGCGTTAGTTGGTTCAACAACTTCCTATGTAGTAAACCATGCACCATGTAATGTGCTCGTAATTAAATAACGTTATCAATTAATAATAATGCTTTTAAGGAATTGCTTCTTGCTTTTCCTTAAAAGTTTTTTTTAGTGTCTATTTCTTTATCATTGGTATAAAAACGCTAAATCCAAAGTATTTTCAAATAAATTTGATTGTAGGAGTAAAGTAGTGGTATAGTAACTGCAAAAGAAAAAATCAATCAAAAATGATAGATAAAAGAACGAAGGGAATGATCATGATGGAAGAACAATATTTACAAGTAATGACCATCGCTGGTTCAGATAGTGATGGCAGTGCCGGGATGCAAGCAGATATGCATACGTTTTTTACTCGAGGCGTTTATGGTGTCTCTGTAATGACTGCTTGCGTGGCAGGAAACTCATATGGCATTGGCGCAAGTGTGACGCTGCCAACTGACTTTATTGATAAAGAGTTTGCATTGATTGCAGAAGATTACCAAGTAAAAGCAGCAAAAACAGGGATGTTAGCTGATTCTACATTGATCGAAACAGTTGTTGAGAATTACCAAAAGTATGACTTCGGTCCTTTAGTCGTTGATCCTGTGATCGTGACCAAACATGGCAATCTGTTACTAGAGGAATCTGCTTTACAAAGCTTGAAAGACAAACTTTTACCTTTAGCAACAGTTTTGACTCCTAATTTTTATGAAGCAGAAAAATTGACTGGCCGATCATTGTCAGAAGAGGAAGATTACGTTCAAGCAGCAAAGGAACTCCAACAAATGGGGGCAAAAAATGTCATGATCAAAGGGCATCATTTAAAGGATGCAGACCAAAAAGACGTAAAAGATTATGTCTTGCTTGAATCCGGAAAGTCATTTTGGTTAAGTGCACCTTTTTATCCTACTGATCGTATCAACGGCACAGGGGATTCTTTATCGGCTTGTATTGCAGCAGAATTAGCTAGAGGAAAATCTGTTGAGGAAGCCATTCGTTTTGCGAAAGAATATGTGAATGTTGCGATACGAGAAGAAATCAACGTAGGGCATAAATATGGACCAATCAATCATTGGGCAGCTGGAGCATTGAAGGAATCTGCAGATTTCTAACATATATCTGGGTCGAAAATGAAAATAAACCAATAGAAAAAAGTTGACTACTTTGAAAATAGGCTTTCCTATTTTTTTGAGTAGCCAACTTTTTTTACGAACAGCTGATCGTTTTGATACGTGATCTATGAGAACCAAGAGTGTTAGATGAAAAATACTGGGAATAACTTATCCAGACTATAAAATTGGTGAGAACAAACGTGAAATTTGTTGTTTGAACAATAACCACTTAGACATTTCTTTGACTGTTTCAGTTGTCATCGGTGTACACTTTTCTTCATCAACCAAAAATTGGTCTGCTAATTGGTTCAAGAAGTCTGCATCGTAAATGACAGCACTAGTTTCAAAGTTCAGACGGTAACTACGAATATCTTGATTGGCAGAGCCCACCATACAGATTTCATCATCCATGATCAGTGTCTTTGCGTGTAGAAATCCATTTTCATACACTAAGATCTGCACGTTCTCTTTGATCAATTGTCTAGCATAATATTGAGTAGCGCGATAGATGAAGGGATGATCGGGCTTGTTTGGGATCATGATCTTGACTTCGACACCTGAGGCAGCTGCAATTTTTAAAGCTGCAAGTACACTCTCATCAGGTACAAGATAGGGCGTTTGGATCCAAATCCGTTTTTTCGCTGAAGTGATCAGTTTAATGAAGGATAACTTGATCTGCTCACGTTCATTGTTTGGACCGCTTGACACTAATTGAATAGATGTATTTTCATTTTTATAGTCTTTCCCCGGTTCTTTTTGGAAAAAGTAATTAAGATGATAGCCGACTTTTTTCTGTTCAGGAACTGAAACATTCCAATCTGTTAGAAAGCGTAATTGCAAGAGCGATGCTGCGGCTCCATAGATTCGAAGATGTGTGTCACGCCAGTACCCAAATTTTTTGGTTACGTTGACGTATTGATCAGCGATATTGAAACCACCGATATAACCGATTTTTCCATCGATCACAACAATTTTGCGGTGATCATGATAGTTTAGGCGAAAACGGAGCAATGCACGTTGAGAAGTAATAAATGTGTGAACGTGTCCACCATTTTTAATTAGTTTATTGAAGTCCTTTGGTTTTGTTCCGTTGGAGCCAAAGGCATCATACAGTAAACGGACTTCTACTCCTTCTGCTGCTTTTTCTTCAAGTAACGACAAGATCTGTTGGCCAATATTGTCTGTTACAAAGGCATAATACTCAATATGGACGGAATGTTTGGCCGCTTTGATATCTTTTAATAGAGCGTCCAGTTTTTCTTGTCCATCTATCAATAAAGTAACCGAATTTTTTCGAGTCAGTGGCATACGATTGAGTGAAGAGAAAAAATCAACGAATTGTTGATGTTCCAGATTTTCCATCAATGGATCATAGTGATCGATCGTATCTCCTTTGAAATCTCGAAAATTTTCTAATTCTTTCAAGTCACTTTGTCTTAAATAGAATTTTTTCTTATCTGTCAGGCCACGCCCAAAGAAAAGGTAGAGTATAAACCCAATACCGGGAAGCGCGAAAAGTACAAGTAACCATGCCCAGATAGCAGCAACATCACGTGGTTTGATCAAAATAATAACTAAAGCAATGATGACGTTGATCAAATAAAGGACATAAATAATATTTGTTCCCACAGTCAAATCCTCCTTTTTTACAATAACAATAGTATAGCATGAGAACAAAAAGAAGCCTACAAATGAAGAACGTCATTTTTGTAAACAAGGTTGAAAATATCCAGTAAACTAAGCTAAAGTGGTTGCTTTTTGGCATATATTCAGGTAGGATAATAGTACAGTTGAATATCTCCTTAGGGGAGTAACCGACAACATTTGTTGTGATAATATCAACAGTAAGTTAACTAAATGGTTATCTGGTATTGTATGAAATGGTGAGACCTAAGACAAATCCGCATTTGTCTTAGGTCTCTTTTTTTCAGTCAGGACAATTGCCGATAACTAAAAATCAAAATGGGGGATGAAATTTGGAAAACAAGGAACAGGCTCAGCAAGCCGTCTACAAGGAATCAATCGACTCGCTGATGCAAAAAACGCAGAGCTCGACCGAAGGATTGAGTACGACGCTCGCAAAAGAAAAGTTAGAAAGAGATGGATTGAATCAGCTAAAGGAAGCACCTAAGAAACCGACATGGAAATTGTTCTTAGAAACATTCAAAGATGCTATGGTCATCGTGTTGCTGATTGTCGCATTGATCCAAATGGTCATGGGTGACTACATCGAATCCTTAGTTATTTTTGCCGTGTTGATGTTGAACTCCGCGATCAGTGTTATCCAAACAAAAAAAGCAGAAGGCTCTTTAGAAGCATTAAAAAGTCTTTCCGCACCTGATGCGCGTGTTATCCGTGACGGAAAAGAACGGACGATTCCAGCAAATGAGTTAGTTGTTGGGGATATCGTCTTATTAGATGCAGGGGATTATGTACCTGCTGATGGGCGGCTGTTAGAAGCTGGTTCATTAAAAGTAGATGAAGGAATGCTTACTGGTGAATCGACAGCTTCAGAAAAAGAGGTTGTATCGATTGAGCAAACAGTACCGATCGGCGACCGTATAAATATGGTGTTTAGTGGAACGATCATCACTTATGGCCGCGGAAAATTCTTAGTAACTGCTACTGGGAACAATACAGAAATCGGAGAAGTTGCTGGACTTCTTGAATCAACAACGGAACAAGTCACTCCTCTACAACGTGGATTAGACAAATTCAGTAAAAAATTAAGTTTGGCGATCCTAGCTTTATCACTAGTTATTTTAGGTATCCAGTTGTTCCGTATCTATTTAGGTGAGGGAACAGGGGATCTAACTGCAGATATCGTTAGTGCAGTCATGTTCGCAGTTGCTGTTGCCGTAGCGGCTATTCCAGAAGCATTGCAATCGATCGTAACAATCGTTTTGTCTTTAGGAACAAATAAAATGGCAAAACGTCATGCGATCATTCGTAAGTTACCTGCGGTTGAAACACTTGGATCAACAAGTATCATTTGTACCGATAAGACTGGTACGTTGACTCAAAATAAAATGACAGTGGTTGACTATTATTTGGCAAATGGCGCTACGGGAGACTTCACGAATGATCCAGCCAAATGGTCCGATGATGAACGCCGTTTGATTGAGATCAGTGTCTTAGCAAATGATGCTTCGATCAGTGAAGATGGTACAAAACTAGGTGATCCAACAGAAGTGGCATTCATTGATTTCAGTGAAAAGTTGAACCAGCCTTATCAAGAAATCCGAAATACCTATCCAAGACAAGCAGAATTACCATTTGATTCTGACCGTAAATTGATGTCAACGGCACATAACATCAACAATGGGCAATATTTGTTCGTCAAGGGTGGACCGGATATCATCTTTGGTCGTAGTAAAAAAGCGTTGGTCAATGGAGAAGTTGTGCCAATGACAGAAGAACTGATGACAAAATTCAAAGAACAAAATGAAGCTTTTTCAAATCGTGCGTTACGTGTTTTAGCTTTTGCGTATCGTCCAATCGAAAGCACAGAACTTTCATTTGAAGATGAAAATGACTTGATCTTAGTTGGATTGCTTGCAATGATCGATCCGCCAAGAGAAGAAGTGACACAAGCCGTCAAAGAAGCAAGAAGTGCTGGTATCAAGACGATCATGATCACAGGTGACCATAAGACGACTGCTGTAGCAATCGCCAAAGAAATCGGCATTTTTGAAGAAGGCGATCAAGCGTTGACTGGTACAGAATTAGATGATCTGACAGAAGACCAACTGAACGAAGTACTAGAAAAAGTGACCGTATATGCGCGTGTTTCACCAGAAAACAAAATTAGGATCGTACGAGCATGGCAAAATAAAGGCCATATTTCAGCGATGACCGGTGATGGTGTCAATGATGCACCAGCCTTGAAACAAGCAGATATCGGTATTGCAATGGGAACAGGTACGGATGTTGCGAAAGATGCTGCTGCAATGGTCTTGACTGATGACAATTTTGCATCGATCGTCAGTGCCGTTGAAGTAGGACGAAATGTCTTCGATAACATCATGAAGGCCATTTCTTACCTGTTTTCAGGTAACTTGGGTGCAATCATTGCGATTATCTTTGCTTTAGTTGCGGATTGGTCAAACCCATTTACTGCATTACAATTACTATTTATCAACTTAGTGAACGACTCTCTTCCTGCTATTGCTTTAGGAACGGAAAAAGCGGAACCAGCAACGATGGGTAGACCACCAAGAGATCCAAATTCCGGTATTTTTACGGATAAAACGTTAATCTCAGTAACTTACCGTGGTGTATTGATCGGGATCGCAGTTATTTTTGCTCAATGGCTAGGGATGCAACACTCACCAGAATTTGGTGTAGCGATGTCCTTCTCTACATTGATCTGGTGCCGGACGTTACAAACATTTCCAGCACGTTCCAATACACAAACAGCGATCCAAGCTGGATTCTTCTCAAATCGAAGTGTCTTGTTAGCTGTTGTCGTATGTAGTGCATTATATTGCTTGACCATGATTCCTGGGTTAAAACAAGTCTTCTCAATTCCAGCTGCTTTTGGCTTAACTGAAGTCTTTACATGTATCGGAATTGCCTTAGTGACGGTGATTTTGATGGAAATCACAAAAATGATCCTTGTCCACGTACAAAAGAATAAATAAAACCAAAAAACGCTTGAAACAGTAATGTTTCGAGCGTTTTTTTTTGTAATCAAAGAGAGGAAACTGAATCACCTTCGATGAGTTGATAGCCAAGATTTACTTTTTCAATCAGCGTAGGATCTTTGATTTTTCTTAGTAATAAGGTCATTGCTTCATGGCCAATAGAAGTTTGGTCCTGTTCGATATGTGCGAAAGTAAAAGCGTTCAAATCGAATAAATTGATCGTTGGGTGATCGAAACACACGATAGAATAATCATTTGGAACAGCTTTGCTCTGTTGTTCGATTGCGCTTTTGGCTAATAAAGCAATGTTGTATTCTGTAGTGAATAGTGCAGTGATCTCTGGATTTTTTTGTAAAAACTCAACAATCAGTTCGACATCTTCTGTGATACTTCTTGAAGAACCGGGGACAACTGAATCAATGACTGAAAAAATCTGCTTTTGACTGACTGCTCGGTTTGCATCGACATGAGCAGATAGAAAGCCGTCAACACGCTCGTCAATCGTAGAAACTCGACTATCCGAGGTAAGTAAGCCGATTTTCTGATGTCCTTGTTCGAATAGATAGTTTGTCAATTCTTTTGATGCAGAGAAGCTATCTGTTTGGACGCTACATACAGGGAGTTGGTCCATTAGACGATCGATAACTACGACTGGGAAATCTCGGGCAATCAATTCTAAGATTTTTGGTGAAGTATATTCAGAAGACGTGGGTAGAAGGATCAATCCTTGAATCCCTAAATCGATTAATTCCTGGATATATTCATTTTCCTTTTTTAAATCGCCATAAGTGATTTTAACAATGACATTCAGCTTTTCCGCATCGTAGTTTAAAATACTTCTGAGAATCTGTGTACCAAAAAAATCAGAAAAATTGGTGATGACTAATCCGATGATCAGTTTTTCAAAAGTTGATTCGTTTTTACGATTACTGATGATCACTGAACCTTTTCGAGGTTTTCTGAGGATGTAGCCTTCTTCTTTTAATAAATCTAGTGCTTTTTTTGCTGTAATCGTACTTACGCTATATAAGGCAGCTAATTCTTTTTCAGTAGGTAAAAGGTCGTTTATTTCATAGTGCCCTTGTTCGATCTGTTTTTTTAAATCTGTATAGATCATTTGATATAATGGTGCGCTCAATAGGATCCCTCCATTCATTTATTTGATTATATATATATATTAAATATAACATATATTTTAATCAAGTAATTTATTTTAAAAAATACTATTGAAAGCGTTGACAAATAAGAATTAATATATATAATCTAATTTGTAAGATATTTAATATATTAAATTATTTATAAGTATATGTAAAGGAGGAGGGGAAATGGAACAAACGAACAAAGGAAAGAAACGTAGGGGAATAAATGAACAACAAAATATTGCCTATTTATTTATTCTAGTACCAGTTAGCTTGCTTCTCATTTTTGGTATTTTTCCTATTTTAATGGCTTTATACTTTAGTTTCACAGACTACAACATCATTGAACCCGCTAACTGGATAGGTTTCGCTAATTTCCATAAGATTTTTCAAGATGAATTTTTCTTTGTTTCATTAAGAAATACGTTAGTCTACACATTTTTGTATGTTCCCTTAGGTTTGATAGTCGCTTTAGGAACGGCGATCCTGTTAAATAAAAAAGTGAAAGTCACGAATCTATTTCGCACTTTTTTTTACTTACCAGTACTGTGTTCAACGGTAGCGACTGCAACGATCTGGTATTGGCTATTGAATCCGCAGCATGGTTTGCTTAATCAGCTGTTGCGACTCATTGGAATTGATGGTCCTGCATGGCTCTATAGTTCGAATTGGGCGATGACAGCCATCGTCATTATGAGTGTCTGGATGACCTTTGGCGGGAATATGATGATTTTCTTGGCTGGACTTCAAGGAATCAATCCCGCCCTTTATGAAGCCGCCGATATAGAGGGAGCAAGCTCTTGGCAAAAATTCCGACACATTACGTGGCCTCAGCTGTCAAAAACGACTTTTTTAGTCACGACACAGTTGATCATCGGCGCCTTCCAAGTTTTTGATCAAGCATATATGTTAACGAAGGGCGGTCCTGGAAATTCGACGATTACCTTAGTTTATTATATTTACAATAAAGGTTTTGGCGGACTGGAAATGGGGTATGCCTCTGCACTTTCGTTTATTCTATTTTTGATTATTTTTGTCTTTTCTTTAGTGAATATGAAATTGACGAATAAAGAAATCAATTGAAGGAGGTAAGGAACAACAATGTTAAAGAAGAAAACTGTGAACCTCTGTTTATGGTATGTCGTAGTGATTATTATCAGTCTAACAACTGTATTGCCGTTCGTATGGACGATCTCTACTTCTTTCAAATCGGATAGTGAAATTTTAAGCGGGACGATGAATTTTCTTCCGAAGCAGTTTACATTGGACCATTACAAAGAGGTCTTTTCAACGATGCCATTTTTGACCTATCTGAAAAATTCCTTGATCTTAGCGCTAGGGGGTGTAGTAACGAATCTCTTTTTTGGTTCGTTAGCAGGTTATGCTTTTGGACAGTTGAAATTTAAAGGGAAAAAAGCACTGTTTTTGGTTTTTTTAGCTTCCATGATGATCCCGAGTATCGTCACGATGATCCCGACGTTTATTGTACTAAGAGGCTTTCCACTGATGGGTGGGAATGATCTCACCGGTTCAGGCGGTCTAGGATTGATCAATTCCTATTGGGCGATTTTACTTCCTGGTGCAGCAGGCGCATTCTCCATCTTTTTCATGAAACAGTTTTTTGAACAGTTACCCCATGAATTAGGCGAAAGTGCCAGAATTGACGGGGCTAGTGAGTTCAAGATATTTATGAAAGTTTATTTCCCGTTGGCAAAACCGGCGTTAACAACATTGGGCATCATGACCTTTCAATCTGGTTGGAATGCATTTATGTGGCCTCTGATCGTTTTGAATTCGGATGAAATGAAAACGGTCCAGGTGGGGCTGGCTGCGTTTCAATACAATTACAGTACAAACTACGGACCATTGATGGCAGGGACGATCTTAGCTACTTTACCAGTCTTAGTACTATTCATAATGGTCCAAAGAAATTATGTTCAAGGATTAGCAGAGGCAGGAATAAAATAAAAGGAGTAGAAAAATGAAAAAATTTTTTAAGAGCCTGATGATCATTGCTTTACTTGTATTACTTGGTGCTTGTGGTAAAAAGGAGACACAGTCTGGTGGGGCAAGTGATGGGAAACAAAATATCACTTTTTGGGGATCTTGGAGCGGTTCGCAAGTCGATCAATTGAATCAGTTGATCGAGAAATACAATAAGAGTCAAGATTCTTATAAGGTTACTTATAAAGTCCAAGATAACGTAGAAGAAAAGCTTTTGACAGGTATGGCTGGCGGAGAAATTCCTGACGTGATCTTATGGGATCGTGTCAATACGGGAATGTACGCCAAAAAAAATGCTTTATTGGATTTAGATGAGTTGATCAAGAAAGATAAAGTTGATTTAAATGAATTTTACGAAGAAACAGTAAAAGAGATGTCCTACGATGGGAAACAATATGGCATACCATTATTAGTGGACAACCGCTCACTTTTCTACAATAAGAAACTACTGAAAGAAGCAGGAGTTACACCGCCAAAAACGTGGGCAGAATTGTTGAATGTTGCTGAAAAAACAACGAAGTGGGACGGAAATCAACTTGTTCAAGCTGGTTTCTCGTTGGACGATGTAGGACTATTCAATATGTGGTTGCAACAAGCTGGCGGTACGATGCTTTCTGAGGATGGGAAAAAGACAGCTTTCAACTCTAAAGCTGGTTTAGAAGTCGCTGATTTTTGGAATCAGTTATTGAACGAGAAAAAAGTCTATCAACAGGGATTCAATGATGGAACGGATGCTTTTGCTGCGGGAAAAGTCGCAATGACATACAACGGACCATGGGCACTTTCAGATTACAACAAAGTCGATGGATTAGATTACGGAGTGGTTCCACCCGTTTCAGGTCCCAATGGCGATAAAGGCGCATTGACTGGCGGATTTGGTCTAGTCATCACGAAAACTGCTAAAAATAAAGACGCCGCTTGGGATTTCATCAAATGGTGGACGACGAATCCAGAAGTGGGTATCGAATTTGCCAAGATCTCAAACTGGCTTCCTGCAAACAAAGCCGCAGCGCAAGATAGCTATTTTCTTGAGAATGATAAATACAAAGCATTTGTGGAAACAATGGATTTTGCCAAAATCCGTCCGATAGTTGCAGGGTATTCTGATCTTGAGAAACTGGCTGTTAATCCACAATTGGAAAATATGCTAGCAGAAAAAGAAACACCTCAAGAAGCCTTAGAAAATGCGCAAAAACAAGGCGATAAAATTTTGAAAGAAGGATCGACGAATGACTAAATTTGAACAATTAGCTGAACAAGCACAAAATAGTATTGATTATTTTTATCTGTCAAAGGATAAAAAACAGTGGTTGAACAACGTGTATCCATTAACAGACCAAGCACAAAACGAAACTTTCCATTACTGGTGGATGGCCCATCTGATCGACGTACGCATCGATGCATATCTACGTACAAAAAATGAAGAATACCTGCGATTAGCCGAAGAAACTTATCGTTATAATAAAGAAAGAAATAACGGCACATTACTACATGAATATTATGATGATATGCTTTGGAATGCTTTAGCAGCCTTACGCCTGTACCAACAGACCAATAAACAAATGTATTTGGCTGATGCACGCGAAGTTTGTTTAGATATATTCGACACCGCTTGGAATGACCAAATGGATGGCGGTTTTGCGTGGAAAAGAACACAACTTGACTACAAGAACACACCTGTAAATGGCCCAATCATGATTTTGGCCTTACGCTTGTATCAAATCGAAGAAAATCCTATCTATTTAGAAATGAGTAAAAAAACACTCGCTTGGATGAAAAAGACATTAGTACAAGAGGATTCTAAGTTTGTAGAGGATGGGGTCAATCGTAACGGCGATGGGAAAATCGATTACCAATGGAAGTTCACGTATAATCAAGGTGTCTATATTGGCGCATTGATCGAATTTTATCATGTTACAAAAGATACTCGCTATTTGGAAGAAGCACTGCAATGTGCACAAACCTCTATTGATGTCCTTGTTGAAAAAGGGGTATTCAATGACGAAGGAGATGGTGGAGATATCGGATTATTCAAAGGTATCGAGTACCGCTACTTGCAACTGCTTTACAAAGAAACACATGCAGAATTTATCCGTTCATTCATTGAATCAAGTTGTCAGATTTTAGCCGAACATGGGAAACGAGGAGAGTATCTCTTAGCGTACCGTGATTGGTTGGAAAACAAGCCAGAAAGTGTTTGTCTCTCTGACCATTTGTCTGGTGTGATGGCACTAGAGAGCGCTGCGTCTCTCTAGCAGATCAAATGAAAAGGTCATAATATGAAAAGAGCGTGGGATAGAAGCGATACTTTTATCTCACGCTCTTTTCATGAATAAATGGTGGAAGCAACTCCATCGGAAATAAGTCGGAATTTACAAAAATTTAAAATCATTACTTAGACAAATGATAAATAAGCGAATATACAGAGTTAGAAAAAATAAACAGTATCAAATAAATCAGTCGACTTTATTGATTGTTTTGATAGAGTAAACAGAGCTTTGAAGGAAAAAATGGGATGATTGTATCGCCTAAAAAAAATTAGATAAATATCAAGAAAGAGTAAAAGAGAGTGGATAAAAAGTTTGATGGAAAAGTGGAGGAAGATATAGTAGTAAAATAAGAGCGGTACAGAGTTTTAAAAACAGAAGTATTTATTTAGCAACTGCTGAAAATTAGTAGTTTATAATTTACATAAGACTACAGCTATGTATAGTTATGGTTTTCGATTTATTGTTAAAATGTACTTCTAATAGACCTTTAGAAGGGAATACTTGACATGTCGATATTAGCAATAGTCATTGCAGTTGCATTAACGTTGATTTATTTTTTACTTATAAATCCAAAAATCAAATATTTTTTTTGGATTTTGGGGATAATTTACTGGAATAATCCTTACTTCTTTTCAATTGTTACCAATCACTTTAGATCATCTATTGATCTCTTTTTTCTTGCTATGGGAGTAAGTGTCTTTTTTATTCCAACTTTTTTTATTGTTTCAAGTATTCAAACCATCATTAGTGTTTTTTTAGACAGAGACTACATAAAAATCTTAACATCTGTTTGTCTAATACTATTCACACTATTATATTATAAGGACGTAATGGATGTTAGCGTGCCTACATTTGATTTGGGAAAATGTTGTTTAAGAATCATTATACTAGTTGGCACGATTTTTCTTTTTTTCAAAAAAGAAGCATATCGGCAAAGACATTAGCCAATGAAAAATAATTTTGGCGTCTTCAAGATAAAACTGACCGGAGTATTGAAATGCGTAGGTGCTTTTCAATACTCCGGTCAGATCTGTCACATCGCTAAATTTTTTGAAAAAAATTTTACTTATTCTTTATTCTCGATAAATCAATGTCACCAGTGTATTTTTCAAGATTAATTAGTCTTATAATCTGTGAGTTTTCCCCAGTGCCCACTGATACTAGCTTAGTAGTAAGAACCTTTTGAGATTCGTCTTGAAGTGTTTCTTCTGGAGTTCCAGCTGATGTAAATTCCCAATAGAGATTGTTGGGAACATTATAGAGATTGATCGTGCCATTATGATTACTGCCATATGTGACAGAGCCATCGATCTTACGTCCACCAGATAATTGAATCACATCCTCTGGGAACACAGCACTATTGGAGATAGATGGAACAATGGGCGTGCCAGCAGGGATTCTTTGAATATACAATGTATCGATTTCTTGATTTGCTCCAAGTTGTAACCAGACCCGAGCATACTCGATTTGGTCATCGGTATAGGTTGGTGAGAGATTGATTTGTAGAAATTATTGTGGAATTTTTGGTTTCTGTATTGTCTGTATGAGAAGTGGAAACACTGCTAGTTGTGGACTCAATAGGTGAACTACCGGAGTCAGTATGACTGGTTGATGAGTGATTCTCATAAGAGGTTGTGCCTTTCGTTTGATTTTTACTTTCATCATGAGAAGTAGCACACCCACTTAAAGAGAATAAACCAAAGAAAACAAACAACAAAATAATTTTTTTCATTAAGATACTCCTTCAAAATATATATTTTTCTTCATCCCGCTGATTCTTAGCTGCTTAGAAAACACAAAAATCCATTTGTATCTTTGTGCAACTCTTAATAAGAAAAAGTCTATCATAAAAATATCTTCAATAAAATAACATCTGGATAAGTGAAGTATGTAGATAAAGAAAATCAGATGAAATGCTAATTTTTTAGAATATCTTTTTGAAAAATCAATCAATATGTTAGAATCTCAACATAAGAATGAAAGTTGCTAAGTTATATTATTTATTCCGAAAAGTGAAAAGATGAAATAGGAGAATCAACCATGGATGAATTAGATTGGGATGAATTTGCCCCCGAGTATTATCAAAATCAACTGGAATCACGCACGACGATCATAGAAGATGTGATCGCCTTTTTAAAGAGTAAGGCAGTATTACCTGCATCTGACCTGATAGATGTAGCAGGTGGTGCTGGGCGCTATTTACCTATGGCGAAAGAAGTAGGAAGTTACAAATTGCTTGATTTTTCAACCGAAATGTTGTGCTTTGCCCAACAAGAAGCAAATAAGCTGGGTGTGAAAAACGTCCAAATGATGAAGCAGTCTTTCGAAGATTTTTTAGAAAATAAAGAAAGTGCTGAATTGATTTTAACTGCTGCAAATCCAGCATTGGATAATACAAAAAAATTAGGACAAATGCTGAAAAAAATGAATCAGGCTTGTGTAATCATCCGAGTCGTCCACTCAAGGGATGATCTTTTTATTCCTTTAGAAGAACGGTTAGGGATTTTTGAAGAAGATCCGACGGTTTCTCCAGATTTAATGGATCTTTTTGAAACATTTTTAACACAAAATGATTATTCCTATCAAAAACAGGATTTCACGTATGTTCTCAAAGAAGAAATCACTCGTTCATTGATGGAAGACTACTATGAGGAGTATAAAGAAGATCAACGACTGACTGATTTTCTTGACCAACATTTTTTCCAAAATGAACAAATCAGTACAACCCGTTTGATTTACCGCTTGTTGCTGATCCAATAAAAAGTAAATTGAGAGGGCAAAAGCAAAAGTAGTACTGGATACGTAAAAATTGGGGAAGTTACCCCCACTATGTAAATAAACAATCAGCCGAAGAGACTCAAAATAAAGAATATTATTTTGGTTTCTCCGGCTGATTGTAGTCATTTATTTTAGAATCTTTTGTTGCTTTTATACAACTCACTGCTTTAACTGATGAAAGCCAAGTTTTGCGTATACTGTTTGTAATAGCGGATATCATTTTCTACTTTATAGATTGAAAAAGGTACATCAGAAGTATATTCTGCAGATTCGCCATTTTCTGGTAATTTTTCGCTAAAGATCGCTTCGTATTCAGCAACAGTGACTTGTTTTCTTGCATCTAGCATTTCTTGATGGCTCTCGGTCATTAGGAATTCTTGGTAGCCTTCGACTAGATAGCCTGTAAAGAATTCACTGACTGCGCCAGAACCATAACTGAATAGGCCAATACGATCACCAGATGATAAAGTTTGAGAATTTTCCAAAAGAGAAATCAAACCTAGATAGAGCGAGCCAGTATATAAATTACCGACTCGGCGGCTATACCGAATGCTTTCTTCATAACGTTCTAACAAACGCGTTTGGTTTTCTTCGTCTGTCTGATCTAATACACTTTGCAACGCTTTTTTTCCCATTTTTGTATAAGGAATGTGGAAACTCAATGCGTCATAATCTTCTAGTTTAAGACCAGTGAGCTCTTTATGATGATTCCAGACTTTTTGGAATGATTCAATATAGGTTGAATTTGATAATGGCCCGTCTACTATAGGAAATTCACTATAATCTGGGCGCCAAAAATCGTAGATATCTTCTGTCAAGAAGGTACTATCATCTTCGATTGTAAGGATTCGTGGATCAGCAGTGACCATCATTGCGACCGCACCAACGCCTTGTGTGACTTCGCCGCCACTTGCCAAACCATAGCGAGCCATATCACTAGCAATGACCAAAACTTTACGATCTTGATGATTTTTCACATATTCTTTTGCCATGTGCAAGGCCGCCGTTCCGCCGTAACAAGCTTCCTTGACTTCAAAGGAACGAGCAAATGGTTGGACTTTAAGCAAATGGTGGATGATCACAGCACTTGCTTTTGAGTGATCGATACCTGATTCTGTTCCAACGATCACCATATCGATGAGTTCGCGGTCTTGTTCCGTCACGATTCTGCTGGCAGCATTTGCACCTAACGTGATGATATCTTCTGAAACGCGGTTAAGAGCCATCTGATCTTGACCGATACCGATATGGTATTTAGCAGGATCATCCCCACGATGGTTGGCTAATTCTGTCATATCTAAATATAAATTTGGAATAAAAAAGGAAAGACGATCGATCCCTATTTTCATTTCAACACCTCTTTATTTGTGATAAAAAAACTTACTTTACTAAAGTATCATAAAATGATTAAAAGAAATACAAAAAAGCGAATATTTAAGGATTGTTAAAATTTGTTTCTCGTTTATTTTGAAGAAGTAATGTACTATTTGTTTTTGGCGAAAACAATGGTATATTTTTGTAGGAGGTGGCTTACTTGAAGGAAGTCGTAATTATAGATGCTGCAAGAACGCCAATTGGTAAATATAAAGGTAGTTTGAGCAGTTTTTCTGCAGTTGAATTAGGGACAATGGTTACTAAAAAATTGCTAGAAAAAGCAAGTATCAAAAAAGATGAGATCAACCAAGTGATTTTTGGAAATGTCTTACAAGCGGGAAATGGCCAAAATGTTGCCCGTCAAATCTCGATCATTAGTGATATTCCTGTAGATGTTCCTGCAATGACTATCAATGAAGTCTGTGGTTCAGGGATGAAAGCAGTGATTTTAGCGCGTCAGCTGATTCAATTAGGTGAGGCAGATCTAGTCATAGCTGGGGGAACAGAGAGTATGACCCGGGCGCCTTTACTACAACAATTTGATTCTGAAACCACTTCATACAATGGACCAATTTCAAGCATGGTCAACGATGGTTTGACTGATACTTTTTCAAACACGCATATGGGGTTAACTGCTGAGAATGTAGCAGAACAATTCGGAGTGACGAGAAAAGAGCAAGACCAATATGCATTAGACTCACAATTAAAAGCAGCCAAGGCAACGGAAAATAATGTATTCAAAGAAGAAATCATACCTGTTACACTACCGGATGGAACATTGTTGGAAAATGATGAGGCGATACGTGGTAATAGTTCATTAGAAAAACTAGGAACATTAAAAACGGTATTCTCAGAAAATGGAACGGTCACAGCTGGAAATGCTTCTCCATTGAATGATGGTGCGTCAGTAATGATCCTAGCTTCAAAAGAGTATGCACTAAAAAATGATCTTCCGTATCTAGCAACGATCAAAGGTGTGGCGGAAATCGGTATCGATCCTAGTATCATGGGAATCGCACCGATCAATGCGATCAATTCACTGTTAGAAAAGACAGATGTTTCATTAGATGCGATTGATCGATTTGAGATCAATGAAGCATTTTCTGCTTCGTCCATCGTTGTCAATCGTGAACTTCAACTTGATCCAGAAAAAGTAAACAGTGATGGTGGAGCTATTGCTTTAGGACACCCGATTGGCGCCAGTGGTGCAAGAATCCTGACGACATTGAGTTATGGGTTGCAGAGAAATGAACAAAAATACGGTATCGCTTCTTTATGTATCGGTGGAGGTCTGGGACTAGCAGTCTTACTTGAGGCAAATCAAGAAAAAGCAGGATCATTCAACGAAAAAAAAAAGTTTTATCAGCTGACACCAGAAGAACGTAGGAGTCAGTTAGTTCGCGGAGGCGTGATTTCTAAAGAAAGCGCGGATCAACTAAAAAATGAACGCTTGTCTGAAGACATTGCGAATCATTTGATTGAGAATCAAATAAGCCAAGTGGAGATTCCTATGGGTGTTGCGCAAAATTTCCAGATCAATGGTGAAAAAAAGTGGGTTCCCATGGCAACAGAAGAACCATCCGTGATAGCAGCAGCTAGCAATGGAGCGAAAATTTGTGGGAATATCACTGCAAAAACGCCACAAAGACTGATGAGAGGCCAGATCGTGTTGACAGGTAAGTCTGAATATCAGGCAATCATCGAAGCAATAGACACACGAAAAGATGAACTGTTTTTGTGTGCAAACAATAGTTATCCCTCCATTGTTAAACGCGGTGGTGGAGTGAGAGATATTTCTACGAGAGAATTCATGGGAAGTGACCATGCCTATGTATCAATCGATTTCTTGATCGATGTCAAAGATGCCATGGGGGCGAATATCGTCAATGCGATTTTAGAAGGAGTCGCCAGCCAATTGAGAAGCTGGTTCCCAGATGAAGAGATTTTATTCAGTATTTTGAGTAACTTAGCAACCGAATCTCTTGCTACAGCATGTTGCACGATTCCTTTTGAATATTTAGGTAAAAGCAAAGAAGCTGGAAGACAAGTTGCCGAAAAGATCCAACAGGCAGCGGAATATGCAAAGCTAGATGTTTATCGGGCAGCAACGCATAATAAAGGTATCATGAATGGAATCGAAGCGGTCATCTTAGCAACTGGTAATGATACCAGAGCGGCATCCGCAGCTATTCATGCATATGCTTCAAGAAATGGCTTTTACCAAGGGTTGACAGATTGGAAGATAGTTGATGGACAGTTAGTGGGTAAATTGACTGTACCTTTAGCTGTTGCGACCGTAGGAGGTGCTTCAAAGATTTTACCTAAAGCGAAACTTGCGCTTGAAATACTTGATGTCTCTTCTGCAAAAGAATTGGCACAAGTAATTGCGGCTGTGGGCTTAGCTCAGAATTTAGCGGCATTGAAAGCTTTAGTAACAGAAGGCATCCAAAAGGGGCATATGTCCTTACAAGCACGAGCATTAGCCATTACTGTTGGTGCAACTGGGGATGAAATCGAACAAGTTGCGTCATATTTAAGGAAAGCAGATACCATGAATCAACAGCTTGCAAGTGATTATTTGCTAGAAACCCGTTCTTGATTGTCTAGTAAAATTTATATGGACTGGGCGTCGACTAGCGCATTCGTATGGGGGATGTGGGACAAATCTAAAAATCAGTTTTGTTACAGACTCTCGAATAAACGGCGTCCAAAAGTCGGGTTTTCGGAAATTTCAAAAAAACGAGCAATACAAAAAACGTATTGTTCGTTTTTTTCTCCAATTTCTCAAACCTAAACGACTCTTGTCTTGACCTCTTTGAACTGTTATATGAATGAGGAAGCGTTGTTTGACACCTGTCCAATCAAAGAGCCGAGGCAGATAAATGCCTTAGGTTCTTTTTTCTTAAAAAATAGTTGGAAAACGGCTTATTTTTAATGATTTTGCGTATATATCTAAGTTTTTTTGGTATAATCCTTTTCATTTGTCTTTTTTTTTCTTATAATCGTAAAGGTATGAGCGAAGGAGAGAACATATGAAGAAAAAACAAAAGCAAAAATTACTCAATCAATTCCGTCCTTCTTTAGACGGCATCAGAAGTCAATTGTTCCATTCTTTGGAAGAGGAAAGCTTACGACGTTACGGACTACCTTTACAAGTGATGCTTGATCCTAAAAATCGACAAATATTGACTATTGGGTTAGCAGGACAATCAAACGAAGATACACGTATCAATGTACCTATCGATGATAATTTTACTACTGTGTTAAAACGTATTCGTTCAGGTGAAAAGGATATTTTTGATCGCTTTCGCGACAACTTATTGATCGAAATCGTTTCTTACTGGAACGATCAACGTCTTAAAAATGATGAGCCAACTGCTCAAACCGTTTCTACACTAGTAAGCGATACGACTGTCGAAGAAACGAACACAGCAAAAATGGAAGAACCAGTGAAAGCAGCAGAAGACAAACCAACAGCGGAATCAACTGAAAAAGAACGCTCAACGAACACTACCGCTTTGACTTTTGCTGATTTTTCAAGTGAAGTAGCTGATTATCCAAAATTCTATACAGAAAAAACAGAGCAATCCGTAGTGATTTATGAAAAAGCAGCGGATGAACCTCGCAAACTATCTGAGATATCTATGACAGCTGAAAACGAGTTTACGATCGAAAAAGCGTTAGAACGTAAATATAAAGTGAAATTGACTTTGATCCCACTGATCGAACAATTTGCGGCAACAGCTATCAATGATCGCTAAGCAATGAATGAGGGTAAAATAAAATGAGGTGCCTTGAAGAAGTAGCGCATATTGCGAACTTCTTCAAGGCACCTTTTCATTCACTGATAGAGGTTGGGACAGAAGTGTTTAACTCCGAGAAATAAGCCAAAATTCACGAAAATTGCTTTTCAAATTTTTGTGAATTTTGGCTTATTTCTCGGAGTTGCTTCTGCTCCCACCGTTTATTCGTTTTTAAAGAATGAGACAAAAGTGTTTCTTACTTTTGTCCCACTCTCACATCATCATTCTCTTGGAATCAAAGCGAATTGTTCAAGGTCAGGGGAATAAATCACTTTATGACCTTGCCAAGTCTTGACCATCAAAGAATGATCGAATCTATTTTTAACTTCTGCTAATTTTTGTTCATAAGTAGCATTCCTCAATGGAAAATGCTGGATTTTATTAGGTGTGATCAAAAAAACAAAATCAGGATGAAACGTTCGTGTGATTTCTTCAGGAAGAGAGTCTAAACGTTCGATTGGGTCCATAGCTATCTAACTTCCTTAACTTAGAATTGAGCAGTATCTGGATCTTTTGCTTTTCCAACTACGCCGTCCAATTGATCGATTTGTTTCATTTCTTCTTCGGACAATTCAAAATCAAATAGTTCAGTATTTTCTTTGATACGGCTAGGTGTTACTGATTTAGGCAATGGTAAAAAGCCGTGTTGTAAAGACCAGCGAAGAGAAACTTGAGCGATGCTCTTGTCATGTGCTTTTGCAATTTCTTGCATTTCAGGAACATCGAAAATTTTCCCAGTTCCTAGTGGGCTGTAAGCCTCCAAGATCATATCGTGTTTTTTAGCATAATCCACGACTTCTGGTTGTAATTCTCCTGGAGCAAGGAAGATTTGATTGACCATTGGCATTACTTTTGCTGTTTTAGCCAAAGTATCTAAATGGTGAGGTAAGAAGTTGCTGACACCAATCGCTTTGATTTTACCAGCTTCATATAATTCTTCAAATGCACGCCATGTTTCTGCATTTGCTTCTTCCCAATTGTCGCGAAATGCAACGGGATTAGGCCAGTGGATCAAGAATAGATCAACATAGTCTGTTTGCAATTTTTTCAAGGATTCTTCAAAGGAAGACATCACTAAGTCATAGCTGTGATTTGCATTCCACAATTTTGTAGTAAGAAAAATTTCTTCTCTAGGAATGCCGCTTTCTTTTATTGCTTGTCCTACACTTTCCTCATTTTTATAGCCTTGTGCAGTATCGATGTGACGATACCCTGTGCTGCTAATGCTTCTTTTACTGATGAAACGGCAACATCTCCATCTGGTGTTTGCCATGTGCCAAAACCAACGACTGGGATCTTATAGCCGTTTGCTAAACGATACGTACTTGTTAATGAATCCATACTCTCAACTCCTTAATTTTTATTTCTCCTTAATTCTAGCTCATTTTTCCAAAAAAAGAATCCATTTTGTTTCTTCTTTTTTTATTTTAGTAAAATCAATAAAAAAATGTTTTTCATTATAGTATTTTGCCGGTAAATTACGTAAACTAAATCAGAAGGGAATGAGAGAATGGATATCTATTTAAAAAAAGCAATTTTGCATATTATTGATCGCGAAACTGGTTCTCCAGTTTTTTCTCAAAAAGAATTGGATTTGACAAAAGATTTTACTCGAGAGTTTTTACAAAAGAAAATCCAAAAAATTTCTTCTGCACAAACAAAGACCGGCCAGTTGACACAAGAAAGTGTAATCGGTACGCATTTAAAAAACTGTGAAGAAAATTTTGTTGAAGCGAGTGAATTGATTGTACAACGGTGGTTTGACGTCTATCAAGAAAGTGAAGAGGCACCAAGCGCAGATGTTTTTGTTGTCTTGTACGAGATGGATACCGTCATGTATTTAGCTTTGTTAAAAGTAAATTACTGAGAATCATATACTCACTTTGTCGAAGCAGATGAAACAGGAATCGATAATCGTTTGATTTTGAACAGGGCGATCCTTGGTTCAAAATCACAGAAAGCGGATGAAGCACTTGCTGTGAACTTAACTGACTTGACGTATGAATTGATTGAAAAGAAATATGAATTCTCTGGAAAAAAAGAACTTTACTTTTCTGGAAGAGTGATCGAGAGTGTTCCCGCTCCCTCATTAGAAGAAAACGTCAAGGTTATCCAAAAGGTTGCCAAGAGTCTAGGTAAAAAATTTGAAACGGAAGAGTTTGATATCATGGCAGATTTGAAGGAAGCCGTCTATGATACGATCGAAGAAAAGGGCAGATTAGATCATGAAATGATTGCTGAAAAGGTGTTCAAAGAAAACATCACAGCAAAATTGGCGTTTCAAGAAGAAGTACAGGAACAAGGTTTTGTTCCAGAAGCACCACCTGTTAAAGAAGTACAAGAAATATCCGAGAAAAAATTTGGAAAACAAAAATTTAAATTATCAAATGGAATCGAATTGATTGTACCTGTCGATGTTTACCGCAATCCTGATTTGATCGAATTCGTGAATAATCCAGATGGAACGATTTCAGTCATGATCAAAAATGTCGATGAAGTTTTAAATCGTTTATAGGACACGACTGAGCGATTCAAAAAGTCGGCTAGATTTTCAACAAATAAGCCTGAACACTGCAGAAATGATTATTTTCGTAGTGTTCAGGCTATTTTTATTATTCTAACTGTTGCGCAGCAGCTTTTGGAATCTCATTGACCTTTACTTCTTCCCAATTCAAAACGCCTTTTCTCTCGTTCACTTCTAATTTGAGATATGCGTTCATCTTCAATGGTCTTTCTCTTAGTTCTTTAAAAGAGACTTCTTTTTCTTGACCTTCTTCATTATAAGCCGGTTGTTTATACGTATAGTACGTGTTTTTTCGATCGCCCTCTGTATGTCTTTCGCCATTTGTCGTGATCTTTGTATAATAGGTTTCTCCAATGTAGTAATAACGATAAGTAGCAAAACTACCGCCTAAAAAAATCGCAACTACAATGAGCGCGCCAAGCCATTTTTTCATCATCCATTTCACCTCAATCTTATTATTCATGAAAATAGTCGATTCGTCTATTGAATCAATTGGAATGTAAAACTTTATAAAGAAAAATTAAATCTTCTACTTTTTAATACTAGGTAGTTGCTTCTTTTTGATGATGCTGTTATGAAACTCCAGTACTAAGTGTTACAAAGTATTTTTACACATAGAAGGTGACAGAAGTTGAAAGGGATGACCGAGTTATTAAAAGGCTCATTAGAAGGTATCGTCCTGCAAATCATAAAGAACAAGCAGGAAACATATGGGTATGAGATCACGAATGAGCTAGTGGCTACTGGCTTTTCAGAAATCGTGGAAGGAACAGTGTATACTGTTTTATTGCGATTGGAAAAGAAGGGGGTAGTAACGACTGAAAAGAGAAAATCAGAACTTGGTCCAGCACGGAAGTTTTATCAGTTGAATAATAAGGGTGATAGATATCTAGAAGAATTTTGGGAAAAATGGCGTTTCTTAGTCTCTCAATTGGCAAAAGTAAAGGCAAATGAAGCAAGTGAAGAAAGAAGAGATGAAAAATGAAATTTTATGACAAAATCACAGGTAATGATATTAGAAGAGCGTATCAGGAATTTGATGTGCGTTCAGATAAACTGCCGCTAGATTATCAGATAGCATGGAAAGAGATCCAAAGTAGTTTGTGGGACTATTCGAATTTTTCCGGTAGGAACCTAGTCCCTATTTTGGATGGGATTCTGGGACTGCTAGAGGAATCTGCACTGGATGGAATACCAATCGATCAAATCATTGATGGGGATGCGAAGAAATTCAGTGCAGCGGTCGCAGGAGTTGAAGGTGCAGAAAATTACCGCGATAAATGGCGGAAGCAATTAAACGAATCCATAGCTAAAAAACTGAAGAATTGAGGGATAAACTATGGGAATCCAACAAATGATCGATGAAAAAAAAGAGTGGCGTGTCCACATGATCCGTGTCAAGAGTTTACCGAAAGACTATCAAATCGTTTATAAAGAGATCCAAAAATATTTTTTTAAAGTAGCACCGATTGGTGTGACTGAAAAGGATGGTGTGCTTTCTGAATTAGTAGAGTTGTTCGAAGAAGGGGCACAAAGCGGGAAAACAGTTCTCGATATCACAGGAGAAGACGTCGCTTTATTTGCAGATCAACTAATTGAAGGAAAACCAACATTGATCGAAAATCGTCAAATGAAACAAGCACATTAGATAGAGTGATAATTCGTGTAACTTTTGTATTACATCAGTAGATAAGAAGAAGCTGAGACAAAAGTCGTTTAGGTTTGAGAAATTGGAGAAAAAAACGAACAATACGCTTTTTGTATTGCTCGTTTTTTTTTTGAAATTTCCGAAAAGCCTGACTTTTGGACGCCGTTTATTTGAGATAGGCTGGGACAGAAGTGTTTAACTCCGAGAAATAAGAAGAAATGAACGAAAATTGCTTTTCAAATTTTTGTGAATTTCGGCTTATTTCCGAAGGAGTTGCTTCTTCTCCCGCCGTTTATTCGAGCGTCTGTAGCAAACCTGATTTTTAGATTTGTTCTACATTCTTGTTCATTTTAGTTTATCATAGAAAAATAAAATAGGAAGATGACGCTTTATGTGAATCATCAAGCGTGGTATAAATAATTATCTAGATTTAAAATATAAAGGAGTGGAATTCATGCATATCGAGCATATTGCGATTTGGACAAAGGATTTAGAAAAAATGAGAGCGTTTTACGAGCGCTATTTTGGCACAAAAAGTTCAGAAAAATATACCAATCCCAAAACGAGGTTCCAATCTTATTTTTTAAGTTTTCCTACTGGTGGCAGAATCGAATTGATCACCAAACCATTTTTATCTGATCGATCGGTAGATACGTTAGGCTATGCGCATCTTGCATTAGCAGTCGGAACAAAAGAAGATGTGGATTCATTTGCGGAACGATTCATCGCTGATGGCTATCCACTACTAAGTGGCCCAAGAACGACGGGAGATGGCTATTATGAGGCAGTAATCCAAGATCCAGAGGGGAATTTTATTGAACTTACAGCTGGCTGATTGAGAGTTCAAAAGTAGTTAAAGTTTTTTCGCTAAGCACAAGAAATAATGGTATGTATGATGAAGGAGGTGTAGTTATGCATTTTCATGAACAAAAATGTATCGATGAACAATCATTACTAGAACTTTATGGCTCTGTTGGCTGGACGGCTTATACAACAGATAGCAAACAACTAATGAAGGCGGTGGAGCAATCACTTAAGGTCATCACAGTTTGGCAAGAGAAAGAATTGATTGGATTGATCCGCAGTGTGGGGGATGGTGAAACAATTCTTTACATTCAAGACTTGTTGGTACACCCTATCTATCAAAAGCAAGGCATTGGGACAGCACTGATGAAGAAGATGGTAGAAGCTTATCCAAATGTGAGGCAAAAAGTATTACTGGCAGAAAATGACCCTGTGATAAAAAGATTCTATGAAAAAAATGGGTTCCATCTAGCAGAGCAGCAAGGAGCAGTTTGCTTTTATAAAGAATATTAAATAGAATATCAGTATTCAGTTGATCCCAACGAACCGATCAGAGTGTGTTTTTGTTACAAGCAGATTTGGTGATCACGAAATACCCCTTACTTTTCCAAGTGATCATTGATGAATGGCAAGGTTATTTTTAAACGACTTAATTGCCGAAATTTCAATGGTTGTGTATGTGCGCTCTTCGAATACTGAACTGTTCAACAAGGCGAGTGTTCTTAGTTGACTTTGACCAAGTTTGACGTATAATAGGGTTTGTTCAATACTTACAAAAAGTAAGGCGGACATAATCTTTTTTATTTAAGCTAAAAAGGACTATAATGAACAAGTGAAAGCGAAAAATCGAGCTCTAAAACATTTAGGAGGTTTGTTAATTATGGCAAAAGAACATTATGATAGAAGTAAACCACACGTAAACATTGGGACTATTGGTCACGTCGACCATGGTAAAACCACTTTGACTGCTGCAATCACTACAGTATTAGGTAAAAAAGGCTTAGCAAATCCTCAAGACTATGCTAGTATCGATGCAGCACCTGAAGAACGTGAACGTGGAATTACTATCAATACTGCGCACGTAGAATATGAAACTGAAAAACGTCACTATGCACACATCGATGCACCAGGACATGCGGACTATGTGAAAAACATGATCACAGGTGCTGCTCAAATGGACGGAGCCATTCTAGTTGTATCTGCAACAGATGGACCAATGCCACAAACACGTGAACATATTTTATTGTCACGTCAAGTAGGTGTTAAATATTTGATCGTCTTCTTGAACAAAATCGACTTAGTAGATGATGAAGAATTGATTGATCTTGTCGAAATGGAAGTTCGTGAATTATTAAGCGAATATGGTTTCCCAGGTGACGATACACCAGTCATCAAAGGTTCAGCATTAAAAGCTTTACAAGGAGATCCTGATGCAGAAGCAGCTATCATGGAATTGATGGATACTGTTGATGAATATATCCCAACACCAGAACGTGATACAGACAAACCATTATTGTTACCAGTGGAAGATGTCTTCTCAATCACAGGTCGTGGGACTGTTGCTTCAGGTCGTATCGATCGTGGTGCAGTTCGTGTAGGTGATGAAATCGAAATCGTCGGTATCAAACCTGAAACACAAAAAGCTGTTGTAACTGGGGTCGAAATGTTCCGCAAGACATTAGACTATGGTGAAGCAGGAGATAACGTTGGGGTATTGTTACGTGGTATCCAACGTGAAGATATCGAACGTGGACAAGTAATCGCAAAACCAGGTTCAATCACACCACATACAAAATTCAAAGCAGAAGTGTACGTATTGACAAAAGAAGAAGGTGGACGTCATACACCATTCTTCAATAACTATCGTCCACAATTCTACTTCCGTACAACTGACGTAACTGGAACAATCGTTTTACCTGAAGGCACTGAAATGGTTATGCCTGGAGATAACGTAACGATCGACGTTGAATTGATCCATCCAGTTGCCATCGAAAACGGAACAACTTTCTCTATTCGTGAAGGTGGCCGTACAGTAGGTTCAGGTATCGTAACAGAAATCGAAGCCTAATTTGGTCATTAAAGAGAATCTATTTAAATAAAAGACTGCAGACAAAGAAAAAATTCTTTGATCTGCAGTTTTTTTGTTATAATAAAAGATAACGTTTGCTTTTTACGAAGTAGTTCTACGAACATCCAGTTCTGTTCAAGATGCGCAGATCAAGATTGTCGTTTACAGCTTGATCCAGGTGTATCCAGTCAGAGTGAATAGTTTTTATAGAATAAAAAGCAATGATGAACGTAGGATGCGGTGGAACTCAAAATGGTTGCAGGAGGGAAGAAACGATGAAAGCAGTTTTGCTTGAGAATGTATCAAAAGTATTTCCTGATAAAAATAAAGCAATAGACAATATAACGATTAGCATTGAACCAGGAGAAGTGTTTGGATTCTTAGGTCCGAATGGTGCGGGGAAAACTACCACTGTGAAGATACTCAATGGTATGCTTCAACTATCAGGAGGGCAGTGCCGGGTATTCGATATCGATCCTATGGAAAATCCTGAAAAAGTACATGCATTGGCCGGTGTAGTCACAGAGCATGCACAAATGTACGATAACTTGTCAGGTATTGAGAATCTTATGTTTTATGGAGCAGCATTCGGTATAAATAAGAGCGAGAGTTTCAAGCGTGCTACTGCACTTTTGGAAAGACTGAATCTGACTGAAGCAAAAGATCGCAAGCTAGGGTCTTATTCTACTGGGATGAGACAAAGACTTTCTCTTGCGCGTGCAATGATCCATCAACCTAAAATTTTGTTTCTAGATGAACCTACTTCTGGGTTAGACCCTGAAAGTGCCCAAAGCGTCAATCACATGATTCGAAAATTGGCCCAAGAAGAAGGAATGACGATTTTTTTATGTACACATCAATTGCGTTATGCTCAGGAGATTTGTACTTCTTATGGTTTGATCGACAAGGGAGCACTACTTGCAATAGGCACACTTGAACAGCTTCGTACAAAGATCCATTCTGGTATGACGGTAAAAATCGAGACGAATTATATGCCGGATAGTGTGTCTTATCGAAAAATCGAACAAGGGATGTTTGAAGTTAACGTTCAGACAGAAAAAGAAATCCCTTCACTTGTGAAGCAGATCGTGGAGGCAGGTGGGGATATTTACCATGTTTCTGCCGAGCAGCCAACGTTGGAAGATATCTATTTCAGCTTGATTGAAAAACGAAAGGGGAACGAGTAAAATGTTGCATACTATGCAGTGGGCCATCATCAAAAAAGATTTGAAAAGTATCACGACCAACAAACAGGTATTTGTTACCATATTGATGGTTCCTTTGGCATTGACGATTGTTCTACCCACTATTTTTATTATGATGGTCCATTTTGTCCCATTAGATTCTCTCAATTTACAAGCACTATTAGAGATGATCCCACGGACAGGTGCGGATCAGGATGTCAAACAGAGTTTGATCAAGCTATTGATGAATAATATCATGCCTGTGTTCTTTTTGATGATACCTATCATGGCTTCGTCTGTTATGGCGGCAAGCTCATTCGTGGGAGAAAAGGAAAAGCAGACCTTGGAAACATTGCTTTACTGTCCTCTTCCACTAAAAAAAATTTTCCAATCAAAAATAGCGGCAGCATTTCTATTAAGTATGATCGTTTCCTTTACTTCATTTTTTGCTATGCTGATCGTGACGCAAGTTGAAATACTTGTGTTGATGGGTACCATGTTCTTACCTAGTATAAGTTGGCTAGTCATTCTGTTATTGGCGTCACCTGCAATATCTTTTATCGCGATCACGATTACTGTTCGCGGTTCTGCAAAAGCGCAGACTGTAGAAGAAGCACAGCAACGCGCTGTTTTTCTGATTTTACCTATCTTGCTTTTTATCATTGGACAGTTTATGGGAATCATGCTTGTAAACACTTGGATCACATTAGGATTGAGTATTGCTTTGATCCTCCTTGCTTGGTTGCTTGTACGAGGAGTTACGAGGAAGTTAAGCTATGAAACATTATTGAAGTAGAAGCATCTTTCGAGGAGAGTAGTTCAATCAAGAATGAAACTAGAAGTGACGATTAGGATCAAAAGAAGATATTTTGCGGAGTGAAATGGAGGAATATGAAATAGACAAAAGCAGCAGTTATCTTCTTACTAAGAAGATAACTGCTGCTTTTGATTTACCGTTTCCGATGAAAGACGGCAAGTATTTGCAAGATAGGATTCTTGAGAAACAATACTTTTAAGATTTCTTTTTATTCGCATTAGCGTCTGCGAAACCATTTCTTTAATCCAAATAATCGGTTTTTTGGAGTTTCTACAGGCGCATTATCGATGATCAATAAGGCAATCATGACATAGGTGATCCAACTATCTCTTGAGTAAAGCGTATAGCGTGGAATCCAGTTGGTTGCATATTTATCTTTGTATTCACGCAACCCATGGAATGAGTAGAAGTGAGAACCGAATTCATAGACAAGATAAGCGATTCGCTCTTGAATGAAACTCTTTCTAGAAGTTCCCACATTTGCTAAAGGTGCCATTCCCAAATTAAAGTATTCGATCTGTTCTTCTTTCATATACTCGAAGAGATGTAAGAAGAGAAAATCCATACTTCCAGATGGTGCTCGGTCTAGATCGTAACGCATCAAATCGATCGTGCCGATTCTATTATCTGTATAGGTAGGCATAATGGAGGCGAAAGCGACCATTTCTCCTTCTGGGCTATTCACAATAGCAATCGGTGCTCGTTGCAAGTAATCTTCTGAAAAGAATCCTAAAGAAAAACCTTTTTCTTTTCGCGTACCCAACCAGCTATCAGAAATTTTCTTCAAGTCAGCCATTTGACTAGCTGAAAAGGGTGGTTGGATGACTTCAAAGGTAAAGCCTTCACGCTCGATTCGGTTTAAGATTGCCCGAGATCCCTTCATTTTCTTGCCAGAAGTAGTGAAATCGGCTAATTTTACGTGCGCTTCTTCACCCATTTTAATGAAGTCGTACCCGAATTCATGGAGGATCATCACGATCTCTTCACTTGTTTCATAGAAGACAGGGAGATAGCACAAACGGTCTGTTTCTTCAATAAATGCCTCGATTGCTTCAGCAAAATCTTCTTTTTTCCCAGAAGGATCACCCTTCACGATACATTTATTGTTATAGCAAGCAAATTGGAGCAGGACGGTTCCTTGCCCATCTTTTTCATAAATGAACATCCGCTTGTCTTTTAAGAAAATCAGTTGACTATCCGAATTTCCGCCAAAAGAATGTAATACTGACAATGCTCGTTCTTCGTTAAATGGTTCGCCGATCTGTTGTTTCTTTCCTTGTAAAAAATGAACGAGGAGAATGATGATGAAACTTACAGCGATAATTGCAAGTAATCCAGAGAACCAAATCTTTTCAGAAGGGAAAAGGAAAAACGAGATAAAGTGATGCTTCCGATGGGGAAATTCCGGCATGTTGTATACCCCAATAATAATGTAAAGAAGGGATAAGGTGCCGGTGATCAGACCATCTACTGTCAACCATTCCCAAGAATAGATGATTTGTTCCCGAAATAGTTCATTTTTGGAAGCAACGATGATCAACAATAGGATCGTTAGAAAAACAACTGCTGTTAGGCTAAGATCTGTGATACCAACGTAGATCAGTGAAAGGAGGATCAAGCCAATCGTTGGCCAGTAGGCTCTTTTTACGCGAGCTGCCATTGCTCTTCCCATGACTACAAATAAAAAGCCTAATAAGATACTTGGAAATTGAATGATCAAGTGCAACCTCAAAGGATTCAAACTGTGCAACCAGCGAAACTCAGTAAAAGCTTGTGGGATTGTTGCAGAGAGAACCAACATGATTCCTGAAAAGTATAAAAGGACAACAACGATTTTATGCGCGATTTCTGTCGCTAATTGCCTTGGGATACCTGAGTAACGTTTATCAAAAGTTGAGCCGATATTTTTAAAGAAAAAGACGATCCCGATCAAGAAAGGGATAATATAATAAAAGACCCGATAGAGTAAGATCCAAACAACGACAGTTTCTTTAGGTACGCCAATCGCGGATAAGCCGATGATCATCATGACGTCAAAACTACCGATTTCCCCGGGTATCATGGAGACGATCCCGATAACCGAAGCGGCAATAAACAGAGGAATCGTTTGCCAAAGATCGATCTTGATTTCCATCAAATAGCCTACTGCTAGGAAACTAAATAATACCCCTGACCATTCAAGAAAAGATACGAGCAATAATTGACCTTGTGTTTTTAAGGAAAGCCCGCCGACATACCCTTCTTTTTTAAGCGTAGTGACAAGGAACACGATCGGGAAATACAATCCTCCGCCAATCAACCAGATCCAGTATTGTTTAAGGAATGGAGCGACAGGACTAAATAAGACCATGAAAAAGGAAATCAGACTGTAAACCGAAAGACCAGCCATCAAGAAAAGAAAAATCTTAGAGAGGGCTTGCATCAGTTGTTTACTTTCTTTTTTGTGGCCATAAAGTTCAGAACGCAAGCCGATACTGACGAATCCGCCAAATCCTGCGATATTGTTGATGGTATTGATCAGCCAGCTTGTCTCAAATAAATATTGCGGTTTTTGCTTTTGTCCAAGCAATCGATTTAAAATAAGATCATAACCAATCATAGGAAGTACCGCGACTAAGCCGATGAGCAGCATCAATCCGGTTTTCCAAAGAGGAATGGTGGCGAATGTCTCTGCTAACTGGTCAACAGATAATGTTTTTCCAATTGAAATTAGTTCACTAACGATAATTACGATGACTGAAATCAAAAATATCATTTTAAAGAGACCTAAATGGTTTTTGATCCACTGCACGGTCTGTTTTATCAAAAAAATCACCTACTATTCTTTATTATTCAGCTAAAAATTCTAGTACTTCTTGATTAAATCGTTCTGGATCTTTTCTAGCGAGTTGATGCCCCTGCTCTTTTACAAGAACGAAGGAAGCATTTGGGATCGTTTTGGCTAAGTAAAGTGAATGCTTTAATTTGATCACATCTTTTTTCCCAACAATGATCAATGTCTTCGATTTGATTTTTTCCAAATCTGCTGTAGAAAGTCCCACATCTTGCAATAATAGATTTATTACTAGTAGATTTCTTCTAAGCGTTGGACGAAAGATCGATAGCAGCCAAACCCATGCATAATGCAAGTAACTAGCTATTCTTGCAGAAAAAAGAACACCTTCTACTAGAGTATTTCCTGAATTTAAAATCAACCGATGTACTTTTTCAGGATAACAACTTGAAAATACTAAAGCGAGGTTTGCACCATCGCTAAATCCTAAAATGTTTGCTTTTGTAATCCCTTCTAACAACATGATGGTATAAAGATCTTCAGCCATTAAACGGAAGCTCAAGGTATTTGCATTGTTCGTTGATCGACCGTGTCCGCGACTATCGATCAGATATACCGTATAAAACTGTTTAAAAACAGGTACTTGTTCTGAAAAAAAGCGACCACTGCCGTCATTACCATGAAGTAAGAAAAGCGGAAATCCTTTACCGCATTTTTCGTAATAAATCTCACTACCATCTGCCATTTTTGCATATTTCTTTTCATTTTCCACATAATCACCTACTGGTTAAATTATAACGACTTTTCTTTGATAAGGACAATGCTTTTCCTAAAAAAACAACGATCAATTTCGTAAGGTAAAAAAAATACTGAATTTTTCATTTTTTATTAAGAGAAGCAACGAATTTTCTCTCTTAAATAGCCAAGGAAGATAATAAATAGTAAGATAAATAAGATGTCAAAATAACTAGGTGAGTTTTTATGAAGAAAAAAAGAAAATCAATTTTTCGGTGGCCGCTACGGTTGCTTGCCATTGCGGTGCTTGTAGGTATCCTTTTTATCGGAGGAAGAACCTATACATCCATCAAGCAGGTGGAACAATACGATTCGGAAATTGCGGTAGCTACAAAAAAATATCAAATGGAAAATTACAAAAATCTGATCAAAGGGATCATTCTCACAGAATCAAAGGGTAAGGGTATTGATTTGATGCAAAGCTCGGAAAGTGCCTATGGAAAAGCAAATATGATCAACAACCAAGAAGAAAGCATTGATCAGGGAGTTAGCTATTTGGCTGAAATGATCACTGAGGCAAACAAACAAGGCTGTGATCTTGCTACGGCTATCCAGGCGTATAACTTTGGCAAAGACTATATTGCTTACGTCAAAAAGCATGGAGGCAAAAATAGCGTAGAATTAGCAGAAGAATATTCCAAAAACGTACTAAGCCCGTTACTAGGAAATAATGGGAAAACGAAATATCGTTATTGGCGAGTTCAGTCCTTGCTTTACAATGGTGGGTATCTCTATCATAATGGAGGTAACATGTTCTATTCAGATGTTGTGGATATGAATGAAAAACTAATCGAATTATATGAAAAAGTATGGAAATAGTTCCAAGTATTGAATGATTAAGAAAGAAGGAGTGCTAATATAGGTGGAAAATAGACAAGAAGCAACAGAAAATGTCACTAGAAATGGATCAAAAGATTGGCTTTTACGTTTTATCAAAGGAATGTTTATTGGCTCTGGATTTATTTTGCCAGGGGTAAGTGGTGGCGCATTAGCTGCTGTTTTTGGTATGTATGAACGGTTGATTTCTTTTTTGGCTCACATCACGAAGAATTTCAAAGAAAATGTTTGGTTCTTTTTGCCTGTGGGACTTGGAGGCGTCACTGGTGTTTTCTTACTTTCATTTTTAGTTAGCTTTTTACTAGGGGCGTACGAAACAACCATTCTCTGGTTTTTTGTCGGGTGTATCGCTGGAACAGTTCCTACGTTGTGGAAAGAGGCAGGGAAAAAGGGACGGCAAACGACGGATGTCGTGATCATGGTCGTTACTTTTGTAGTTGCTTATCTTTTTCTACTTTATGGGGCACAACTTTTCGATGGTCAAGTGGAGCAAAATACGGTTACTTGGATCATCGCAGGCGGACTGATCGGTCTTGGAATGATCGTTCCTGGACTTAGCCCTTCTAATTTCCTTGTATACATGGGTCTTTATAAAGCAATGGCAGATGGCTTTAAAGAGATGCGTTTAGACGTGATTTTGCCGATTGCATTGGGCGGAATTGTTTGTGTGTTGGGATTATCAAAGATCATGGACTATATTTTCTCTAAAGCCTATAGTAAACTGTTCCATTTTATTCTAGGTGTCGTCTTTGCTTCAACGATCATGATCATTCCAACAGATTATTCTGGACTTGGACTCTTGGGAATCTTACTTTGTCCAGTTTTATTCATTGCCGGAGCACTGCTCGGTTGGTGGATGAGTCGTCTGGAAGAACGATATAAATAGAAACGGTTGCTTTACACATGATTGGTCAGACCAACAACAAATGCTTGGTGTTCGATCGTGTGTTTTTGTTTTGTTTAAAATATAAAAAAATAAGTTGTTTTTGCTACTGGAACAAGCTAGACTTAATTACGTTGATTATTTTTTGAAAGTTGGCGAAAAATGGAAAATAAAGAAATAAGAGGTCTCTCTCAGGAAGAAGTGAAAGAAAGAATTGCCTCTGGACAACAAAATGATTATCAAGAGGATGCTACGAAAAGTACTGGGCAGATCTTCAGCGATAATATTTTGACGCTTTTTAATTTTTTGAACTTTGGTATTGGGGTATGTTTACTCTTTGTCGGTGCGTACTCGAATATGGCATATCTAGCAATCATCATGGTAAATATCATCATTGGTATTTATCAAGAAATCCATGCCCGAAATCTCGTGCGAAAATTATCGATTGTTTCGCAATCGGAAGTTTTAGTTATCCGCGAAGGGAAAGAGTTATCCCTTAGTACAAAAGAATTGGTATTAGGTGATATCGTCAAAATCGGTGCAGGGGAACAAATCCCGTCAGATCTGCGGGTGCTATCTGGTCGCGCTGAAGCAAATGAAGCGTTATTGACAGGTGAATCAGATTTGATCGTAAAAACAGCAGGTGATGAATTACTGTCAGGTAGTTATCTGACAAGTGGCTCCGTCTTTGCAGAAACGATTCGAGTTGGTGCAGACAATTATGCAGTCCGCCTGACCAGTGAAGCAAAAACACACAAATCAATCCATTCAGAATTGGTGGATTCGATCCGTAAGGTTTCAAAATTCACTAGTTTTGTCATTATCCCACTAGGTATTATTTTATTTTTAGAAGCATTGCTCATTCGTGATGCGTCGATCAAAATATCAGTTATTGCTTCGGCAGCTGCTTTATTAGGAATGTTGCCAAAGGGCTTAGTGCTTTTGATCAGTATTGCCTTAACGACTGGTGTCACAAAACTGGCGAAAAAGAGAATCTTAGTCCAGGATATGTATTCGATCGAAACACTCGCACATGTCGATACGCTTTGTCTAGATAAGACAGGAACGATTACAGAAGGTAAAATGAGTATCCAACGAGTTGAAGCACTTCATCCTGTCTATGAAAATGCCATTTCTGAGATCATGGGTACTTATTTAGCTGAGAGCAGTGACAATAATATCACGATGCGCGCATTAAGAGATTATTTTGCCGTTTCAAATCGCTACGATGTAACTGAAAAATTAGCTTTTTCATCTGACCGTAAATGGGGGGCGATGGAATTCCCTGAGTTAGGAGTCATTTATGTTGGGGCGCCTGAGCGTTTAGTTGCAGAAGAACAATTACCAGAAAGTTTATTGTCAGCGCAAGCCAACGGGTATCGAGTACTGATGCTTGGACTTGCACCAAATCAGCGGCTGACGGATGATGCACCACATGGCGTGGAGCCACTCGCATTGTTTGAAATTGATGATCCGATCCGCAAAAATGCTAAGCAAACTTTGGCTTACCTGCATAATGAAGGAGTCGATCTAAAAGTCATCTCAGGTGATAATCCATTTACAGTATCGAATATTGCCAGACGTGCAGGCCTACCAAATTATGATTCTTATATTGATTTTTCAACATTGACGGAAGAATCAGAAGTTCGAAATGCTGTACATGAATATTCCGTCTTTGGACGAGTGAGCCCGCAACAAAAGAAAATTTTAGTGAACGAATTAAAAGAAAGTGGACGTACAGTTGCCATGACAGGCGATGGCGTCAATGATGTTTTAGCATTGCGAGAGGCCGATTGTAGTATTGCAATGGCGGAAGGTGATGGTGCAACTCGTCAAATCGCTAATTTGGTCTTGTTGGATTCCGATTTTACTACTTTACCAGAAGTTTTGTTTGAAGGGCGACGAGTAGTAAATAACGTGACGAAAGTTTCAGGGATCTTCTTCATCAAGACGATCTATTCGTTTATCTTGTCTATTATATGTGCAGTGACAGCGATTGGTTTTCCTTTCATCCCAATCCAAATCACTTTGATCGATCTAGCCATTGAAGGATATCCTTCTTTCTTCCTTTCGTTTGAACAAGATCGAAGAAAAGTCACTTATCGCTATTTACCAACCGCTCTGATCAATGCATTACCGAATGCGTTGCTTGTTGTATTAAATATCATTGTGGTGTACTTGTTAGGCGACATTTTATCGTTTACGAATCTGGAAACAACGACACTGATGTATTACTTGCTGATAGGGATCAGTTGTATGGCAGTAATCAAAGCTTGCTACCCATTCAATCCGTTACGTATATTCTTAGCAGTCACGACAGTGATCGGTATATATGTTGCAGCAATGCTTTTCCATCATTTACTAGAAGTCAATCTTGGTCTAGGAACGACTTGGCCATACTTTGTCGGGTTCATGGGAATAAATATCGTCTTACGTTTGCTTTATTGGAAGGCAGATATCCAAAGTTATTTGCTCAATAAATTTGCAACAACTAAAGTTTTTGAGTAAGCAATAGTGCTACTTTCTGTAGGAGTAGATGGGCAAAAAATGAATCGTGAGTATAATGCTTGAAAAAGTATTGAATTATGGTACAATGAACGATGTATAATTGTGTCCCTTAAAATCGCACTGATTTTCGTTAGTGCGATTTTTTACCGGTTATTCTCCTGAGAGTATCTCTCTTAAGATACTACAAGTATTGCTTACAGGGGGTGAAAACATGGCTCAGCGAATACCTCAAGAAGTCATTGAATCGATCCGAAGTCAAACGAACATCGTTGAGGTAATTGGGCAATATGTCCAATTAAAAAAATCTGGAAAAAATTACTTAGGGTTATGTCCATTTCATGAAGAAAGAACGCCATCTTTTTCAGTGGCTGAAGATAAGCAGATTTTTCATTGCTTTGGTTGCGGAAAAGGAGGAAATGTCTTTACCTTTCTCCAAGAGCTAGAAGGGCTTAATTTTCCGGAAGCAGTGATAAAAGTTGCTGATTTTGAACAAATCCCTTTGGAAGAACAGTGGCGTAATCAAGCGTTGCCTGTTGAAAACAGTGACTCAATAAACGGAAAATTGATTTTAGCCCATGAAAAAGCAGAAGAAGTGTATCATCACATGTTGCTTCATACAAAAGCAGGTGAACAAGCTTTGAACTATCTGCTCCAACGAGGGCTGACAGAGGAACTGATTGCCGAGTTCAAAATTGGATTTGCACCAAATGAGCGGTCATTTTTAAATCAAGTATTTAAAAATGAAAACTATGATCAAGAAGTTTTGGAACGTTCTGGTTTATTTGTATCCCATGATGATGGCCGATTATCAGATCGGTTTTATCAAAGAGTCATGTTTCCGATCAAGAATCCACAGGGACGAACGATTGGTTTTTCTGGGCGCTGGCTCGCACCGAAAAAAGGACAAGAAAAAGACCAGCCTAAGTACTTAAATAGTCCTGAAACAGAGTTGTTCAATAAAAGACAAGTGTTGTTTAATTTAGACAAAGCCAGAAGTGAAATCCGAAAAAGTGGTGAAGTTCTTTTATTTGAAGGTTTCATGGATGTGATTGCAGCGTGGCAAGCAGGCATAAAAAATGGCATTGCTTCTATGGGGACTAGTTTAACAAATCAACAGATCCAGCATATCGAACGTTTAACAAAAGAGCTAGTCTTTTGTTATGATGGTGATAAGGCAGGTTTTGAAGCAACAAATCGAGGAATTGAATTGCTTCGGCAAAATAGTCGATTACGCCTATCGATCATTGTGATACCAGAAAAACTTGATCCTGATGAATATTTACGTAAATATGGAAACGAGTCTTTCAATGAATTGCTTTCCCATGGTCGAGAAACGGTATTTACATTTAAAAGCCGCTATTTGAAGCAAGAAAAGAATTTAGATAATGAAAAAGATAAAATAGAATATCTTGAAGAGGTGATCACGGAGTTAAGTAAGGTCGTGTCACCGATCGAACAAGATATGTATCTCTCGCAATTAGCAGCTGAATTTCAAGTGAACCGTGAAACGATCCAGACGCAATTGAGAGAACTTCGACGAGAAAATCAGCGAAGTCGCACAGAACAACAGCCAACGGTGGTCCCAGAAAGACAAGCTGTCAAAACAAGTACAGCGAAAAAAAGACCGCTGACCCAGGTTGAAAAAGCAGAACAGATACTTTTGTATCGGATATTCAAAGAGGTTTCTGTTCGTAATCTTCTAAAAGAGCAGAATTTCCAGTTTATCCATGATACTTATGCAGAGGTCTATTTTTTATTCGATGCATTTGTATCACAACATGATGAATTCAACCTTGCAGAGTTTTTAGACTTTTTGCAAGATGAAAAATTAAGGCGGTTAGTGGTGGAGATCGAATACTTGCGCGTGGCAGAAGAAAGTACGCCAAGGGAGATCCAAGACCTATTGCGAGTGATCAGTAAATCTGGTTTAGCTGATGAAATAATGATAAAAAAACAGATGCAGCAAGAAGCTAGAAGAACTGGTAATAAGCAGTTGGAGTTGGAATTGACGATTGAAATCATTGATTTAACAAAACAGTTAAAAAAAGCCGAATAGCTACTCAAGGGGGGCCTTCTTTTATGGCAAATGTAACAGAAAAGAAAAAGTATGAAGCAGCGGTAGCAGCTTTTATCAAAGAAAACAAACCAAAAAAACAAGTTGTATATGATGATCTTTCAAATAAACTTGCGACACCATTCACGTTGAATGCAGACGAAATGGATAAATTGATCCAAAAAGTGGAAGATGCAGGAATCAGTGTCGTTGATGAAAACGGCGAACCATCTGTTCACAGTTTAAAGAGTGCAGAGAAAAAAGCAGAACAAGCGAAGACTGAAGATCTATCTGCGCCAACGGGTGTAAAGATCAATGATCCTGTAAGAATGTATTTAAAAGAAATCGGCCGTGTGTCCCTTTTAACAGCAGAAGAAGAAGTAGCTCTAGCATTGAAAATCGAAGAAGGCGACCAAGAAGCAAAACAGCGTTTAGCTGAAGCAAACCTTCGTTTGGTTGTAAGTATTGCTAAAAGATATGTAGGACGAGGTATGCAATTTTTAGACTTGATCCAAGAAGGTAACATGGGATTGATGAAGGCTGTTGAAAAATTTGATTACCGTAAGGGATTTAAATTTTCTACGTATGCTACTTGGTGGATCCGTCAAGCAATCACTCGTGCCATCGCTGACCAAGCGCGTACGATCCGTATCCCAGTGCATATGGTTGAAACAATCAATAAATTGATCCGTATCCAACGTCAATTACTGCAAGACCTTGGAAGAGAACCAACACCTGAAGAAATCGGTGCAGAAATGGATCTCCCTACAGAAAAAGTACGTGAAATATTGAAAATTGCGCAAGAACCAGTTTCTTTAGAAACACCAATCGGTGAAGAAGACGATTCACATCTAGGTGATTTCATTGAAGACCAAGAAGCAACGAGTCCTGCGGAACATGCAGCGTATGAATTATTGAAAGAACAATTAGAAGATGTATTAGATACCTTGACTGACCGTGAAGAAAATGTTCTGCGTTTGCGTTTTGGTTTAGATGACGGACGCACTAGAACATTAGAAGAGGTCGGAAAAGTGTTTGGGGTTACAAGAGAACGTATCCGTCAAATCGAAGCGAAGGCATTGAGAAAACTACGCCATCCTTCTCGCTCAAAACAATTGAAAGATTTCTTAGAATAGTATCTGCAATAAGATTGGGACAGAAGTGTTTAACTCCGAGAATTTCGGCTTATTTCTCGGAGTTGCTTCTGCTCCCACACTCTTCGTGGAATCACTCAAAGTAGAACAACCAGAACAGAAATTATACATTTCTGTCCTGGTTTTTTGCTTTTTCGATTCACTATTGAATATCCATCTTTACTGAATAAATAAGAATTTCTCGATCACAGACCATCACATTACATCAAGCATTTTTTAGAATCAATTGTTGGAAAAACCAATAATTCTAAAAAAGAAAATAATTGTTTCAAGCAATTTTATGGAAATCATAAAAATAGGCTATTGGCGTGAGGTTCAGAATATGGTAGATTTAATGATAGCGTAAACCTAACAAAAGGAGCCGATCCCTAAGTGATAAAAAAATGTCCAAAGTGTGGATCAGATAAAATCGAGGACAAATCGACTTGTCCTGATTGCGGTTATCAAATCGAAGAGATAGATCAACACACCAATGAAGAAAACGAATCAATTACCCAGTCACACGAGGGTTCTTCAGAAGAAGTTTTTCCAGATAGTGAATTAAATGATCCAATCGAGTGGTCAGAACTAAAAGATCTACCTTTGGAATCTGTGATGGAAATCTTTAAAAATGATGTAACCCCTGAAGAAAACACAATGTCGCAAACGGCAACGAACTTGAATGATAAAGAAGAAAAGCAATCGCTGACGATAGAGAAAAAGCTGGTGAAAGAAGAACAAACAAAAGATCAGCCAAAAGACCAGTCTCTTGAAAAAACAATAGATACTGAACAGAAAAAACGAGTGGCGGAACTAAAGGAATTTGTGGATCAGGAAGAAGAAAATTCCATCTTAGCTGCCTACATCAAAGCCCATCGTGAAGATACGACTGAAGAGCATGCAAAAGAATTGATGAAGATGATCAACGATAAAATCGCAGCAAAAGAGGGTCGATCTTCAGATCAAATGCAAGAAGACAAAGATGCATCTGTATCAGAAAAAGCAGAGGTATCAAAACCGCTAGAAGCAAAAGCACGATTGGAAGAAGAGGTACCGCCAGTAATCGAATCCATAAAGGAAGAGGAAAAGGCGGGAAAAGAAGTAGAAGAAGTAAAAGAAGAAAACAAAGTAAAAGAAGAAAACAGTGGACCATTAGAGACAATAAAAACGAATAAGCCACTTTCTGATTCGGAAAAAGAGATAGATACACCTATTGCTGTTTCTATCAAGAAGAGCGAAGAGGCAACTGATACGAAAGAAAATGAAACACAACAGCCGACTCCTGAAACGGTGATTCCTGAAACAGAGTCTCAAAAGGAAGAATTGCCATTATCAGAAGAAAATGAGGATGACAAAAAAGCGGCTAAAAAGAAAAAATCAAAAAAAATCCCGTATATAGTATTGGCAGTTGCGGTACTGATTGGAGCGGGCGGCTGGGCGTATTATGATCACCAGCAAACGGTTCAAGCACAAATTGCAGCAGAAGCGAAAAAGCAACAGCGAAAAGTAAATGAGTTGAAGAAGACACTCGCTACTTTTTACTATGATGGGGCGCATCAGTTTTTACGTACTTCTATGATCAATCAAGATTTGACGAAGTTAAAAACATCGTTGAATGAGGTCAAAGGAGAAAAAGGCTATGCTGATCTAGAAAAAACGTATGAAGATATCCAAACAAAGGTAAAAGATATCAAAGGTGTCAACGAGTTGTTTACTACTGAGGCGATCATTGATGATCACTTAGCTGATGATCTGAAATTAAAAGCGGACCAAGAAATCAAACGTTTCGCAACAGACGATTCTGATTTTGGACAACTGCTAAAAAAAGCGCAAGATGAAGCTGAGGCACAATACGATCAACTGCAAACAGCGAAAGAGAAAACCAATATCGTTTTCGCTGATGATAAAGTCGCAGACTCTGCAACTCGTGAGCAATATACAGATGCACAAAAGGCTGTAGATCAGGTGAAAAATCAAGAGTTAGCTGTGACTCTAAAAGATCAGTTAAAACAAGTAGATGATATATTGACCAAGAAAGAGGAACAACAGAAAAAAGAAGAGGAAGCGAAAAAGGCAGAAGAAGCGAAGAAAGCAGCAGAAGCAGCAGAGGCAGCAAGAAAAGCACAGGCTGCAGCACAAGCAGCACAAGCAGCACAAGCGCAAGCTGCACAGCAAGCAGCGAATTCTTCTTCAGTAAATAAAAATTCTGCGAATCAGCCAATCATGGCTACACGTCAAAGTGATGTAGCAGATACAGCAAATGCAGCTTGGAATTGGGCACCCGGTGTTCAAGAAAGCGTGATTAATACATGTATTCAGCGAGGATACATCGTTCAAGGCGGTTATCGGTTGGAAAAAGTTAGAATCGAAAATGGCCAAGGGTATTACAATCTTTATGCAACTTCTACCAAATCCTCATTAATGAATGGAATCGGTGAAAGTGCGTTACCATTTTATATTGTGACGATCAACTGTAAAACAGGCTGGTTTGGCGGTAACGGCAGTCGTTAAAAGGATGCGCAGAACAAAAACTTAGGTTTACTTTATTTTTCTATTCAACATGAGTAGGGGATCTCTATTCAGTATGTTGGGAAATGAGGAGCCTAAGTTTTTTTGTAGTTATTGCTGGGTAACCCGCTACTAATCAAAGGGACATTATGGTATGATAGCAAAGAAAGTTGGCAGAGATAATCTGTCTTTCGTATAAAGGAGAAATAAAATGAATGAATTATTAGCAACGATATTTACCGGTATGGTAATTGATGAAAATGAAAAAAATTATTTTGTTCAAAAAAATGGACAAACTTTTGGATTAAGTAAAGTAGAAGGCGAACATCGGATCGGTGAAGCGGTTGAGGGATTCGGCTACCAAAATCAAAAGCACGAAAACCGTTTTACAACAGTGATACCGAAAAGTCGGATCGGACATTACGCGTTTGGCACAGTCACTTCTTCCAGAAAAGATCTAGGGGTTTTTGTAGACATCGGCTTGCCCGATAAAGATTTTGTCGTTTCACTAGATGAATTACCTACAATGACAGAACTCTGGCCTAAAAAAGGCGACCGTTTGATGATTTCTCTAAAAGTGGATGCGAAGGATCGTATTTGGGGTAGTTTAGCGGATGAAAAAATCTTTAAATCATTAAGTAAATTTGGAACAGAAGAAATGAAAAACAAAGATATCACTGGGACAGCGTATCGCTTAAAATTAACTGGTACCTATATATTGACAGATGATTTTTACCTAGGATTCATCCATCCATCTGAACGATACAATGAACCAAGACTCGGAGAACAGGTAAAAGGCCGGGTAGTCGGTGTCAGACCAGATGGGGTACTAAACATCTCTTTGAAGCCAAGAGCATATGAAGCAATTTCTGATGATGCACAAATGATTTTAACGATCATCGAACGGTCTGCCGATCAGCAAATCAATTTCACAGATAAATCAGATCCAGAAGAGATCATGAAAGCATTTGGAATCAGCAAGGGAGCATTCAAACGTGCACTAGGCAATCTATTGAAACAAGGATTGATCAAGCAAGAAGATGGTGTAACGAAACGAAATAAAAATTCTAATTGAGAATGGCTTGCATGTTTTTCTTAACTAGCTTATAATTATTTTAATTTAGAGAGTAAAAATAGTCTGGTTAATTATAATTATTATAAATTGTTGGGGTTGAAAAAAATGGTTATGAACGCTATGTCAGTAATGAAAAAAACAAAACAGCAGTTACACGAATCTGGGTTTAAACTGACCCCGCAAAGAGAAGCAACTTTGCTTGTTCTGTTAGAAAATGAAAAAGAACACTTATCCGCAGAAGAAGTTTTTTTTCTAGTAAAAAAGAAAAGCCCAGAAATTGGTTTAGCTACGGTGTATCGTACATTAGAAATATTAACTGATCTAAAAATCATCGATAAGGTGAACTTTAACGACGGTGTTGCACGATATGACTTGCGAAAAGAAGGGGCTAAACATTTCCACCATCATTTATTATGCTTGAAATGTGGAACGATCGAAGAAGTGGAAGAAGATCTATTGATTCAGGTAGAAGAAGTAGTAGAGGACCGCTATCACTTTTTAGTAAAAGATCATCGCTTAACTTTTCACGGTATCTGCCAAAAATGTTATAATCAGGAAAAAGAAAGTAAAACCGTCTAATGGAACAGACGGCTTTTTCTTTGTCTGCACCTAAAAGAGACTATCGAAAAAGAAGGCTATCTGATATGATAGAGTAGCACGAGGTGGATTATTATGAAAGAAGAACTCAATGATTATCTCCACTATCTGACGATTGAACGAGGATTATCATTAAATACTAGAAAAAGTTATGAACGTGATTTAGCGCAATACCTTCATTTTTTGGAGGAAAAAAAAATTACTGCATGGCAAGATGTCGATCGTTTCATAGTGATCAGTTATCTAGAGAAGATGCATGATGAAAAAAAAGCACCCGCGACTGTCACACGGATGATCACAAGTTTAAGAAGATTTCATCAATTCTTACGCCAAGAACGTATTACTGATCATGATCCGATGCAGCATATCGATACACCTAAAAAAGCCCAAAAGTTACCTAGCACACTGTCTTTGAAAGAAGTTGAACGTCTGATCGAAGCTCCAGATACAACCAAAAATCTGGGGATCAGAGATCGCGCAATACTGGAAGTCATGTATGCTACAGGAATGCGGGTGAGTGAACTGATCGGTTTGAAATTGAGCGATCTGCATTTATCTTTAGGGTTAGTACAGACGATCGGTAAAGGAGATAAAGAAAGAATCATTCCTTTAGGTGATTATGCAATCCAATGGTTGGAACGTTATTTAGACGAAGTGAGACCATTACTTGTCAAAGACGCTACTGAAGTCCACGTTTTCGTGAATAATCATGGTTCAGGATTATCACGACAAGGTATTTGGAAAAATTTGAAACAATTAGTGCGTGATGCCGGTATCACAAAAGAAGTGACGCCACATACTTTACGCCATAGTTTTGCTACTCATTTACTTGAAAACGGTGCGGACCTCCGAACTGTTCAAGAATTGCTAGGCCATGCGGATATATCAACGACCCAAATCTATACACATATCACGAAGAAAAGAATGACGGATGTTTATAAGCAGCATTTTCCAAGGGCTTAGTCATAGGAAGGTGAAAAAATGTTAACACATTACCGAAAAGAAAATCGTAAAATCGCTATGGGACTTTTAAGTTTCCACAAGAAATTAGCGGATAAAGAAAACCGGCTGAAAGAGATCGATACGTATGAAACAGAAGAAAAGTATGAGATTTTCTTCTTCACTCCTGAAGGCTCAACCAATATCCAAGGGATCATTGGCGTTTATTGGGGAGATGAAGAGGAACTAGTCATTCATGATGTAGCGTTGAATCCTTCTTATCGTGGAGAAAAGATGGGCTTTCTAATGTTGGATGAACTTGAACAGAAATATCCTGAAAAGAAAATTCGTGCCACAGAGATCACAGAGCCTTATTTTACCAAATGGCTGAATGAGAAAAAGAAGAAAGAGTGAACACGGTGACAGAGATCAATATCAAATTAGATGTATTTGAAGGACCATTGGATCTCCTTCTTCATTTGATCCAGCAAATGGAAATCGATATTTATGATATCCCTATTGCGACGATCACGGAACAATACATGAATTATATCCATACCATGAAGACGCTAGAACTTGCAGTTGCGGGAGAATACCTGGTGATGGCTGCTACCTTGATGGCTATCAAAAGCAAGACTTTACTGCCTGTTCAAGAAACAATCATTGAAGAAGACGGCTATTGGGAAGAAGATCCGCGCGATGAGTTAGTGAATCAGTTGCTTGAATATCGGAAATACAAATATGCTGCTGAAAAACTAACAGAAAAAGCACAGGAAAGAAGCTTGTATTTTACAAAAGAACCACTAGCCGTTGATGACTTGATCGGACAGGAAAGGCCGTTGAAACGTGGACAAGTGAAGCAAGTCGATTTGTTTCGTGCAATGCAGAAGATTTTGGAACGAAAGCAATTTTCGAAAAAAATTGAAAAGACCATTGCGCCAGACGATACAACGATCGAGGAGCGGATCATCTTTGTTGAAGAGCGTTTAAAAAGAAACAAACAAGGTTGCACTTTTGATTCTTTTTTTGAATCGCCCTCAAAAACAGAGATCGTGACAACCTTTATGGCAATATTAGAGATGATGAAAAATGGACAGATCGTTGCCCAACAAGAAGAAAATTATGAATCAATCATGCTTTATCCAGCAATAGGAGATACCAACAATGACGAAATTAAGTGAACTTGAAGCGATTCTTTTTATAGTCGGTGAAGAAGGAATCGCCTTAGATGAAATCAGCCATATTTTAGCAATCGACAAAGAGGAAGTACTACGACTGGTCGCAGAGCTAGAAGAGAGATATGAAAATGACACAACGAGTGCATTACATATTTTGGAGACAGAGGCGCATATCGTTTTGACGACCAAAAAAGAGCTAGCGCCGTTGTTGAAACGGTATGCTCAAGGAACGTCAAATACGCTTTCCCAAGCAGCTGTTGAAACTTTGGCAATCATTGCCTACAAACAGCCAATCACAAGAGTCGAGATCGAACAAATCCGAGGTGTACAAGTTTCAGGGGCCGTTCAACGTCTATCTGCCCACAATCTGATTGAGGAAAAAGGGAGAGTAGAAGGACCAGGACGTCCGATATTATACGGGACAACTTCTTATTTCTTAGATTACTTTGGTCTCAAATCGCTGAAAGAATTACCGGATATACAAGAAATGGAACTTTCATTAAAAGAAGATGCACCATTAGATCTATTTTTTGATGGAACGAATGAAGGAGAACAATCGTAATGGAAAGACTACAAAAAGTAATTGCCCATGCTGGCATAACTTCACGACGCAAAGCAGAAGAATATATTTTAGCTGGCAGAGTGAAAGTCAATGGCCAAGTCATCAAAGAACTAGGGGTCAAAGTAACGAAAAATGATGTGATCGAAGTAGATGAAGTGCCGATCTATCAAGAAGAATTTGGCTACTATCTATTGTATAAACCAAGAGGGGTCATTTCAGCAGTCGCTGATGATAAAGGACGTAAAGTTGTGACCGATCTTCTTCCGATGGTCAAGGAACGGATCTACCCAGTTGGACGTTTGGATTATGATACATCAGGCATCCTGTTATTGACAAACGACGGTGATTTTGCACAACGTTTGACCCATCCAAAACATGAAGTAGATAAAGTATATGTTGCTAAAGTAAAAGGTATTGCCACGAAGTCTAACCTAGCACCGATCACTAAAGGTGTCAAAATCGAAGGAAAATGGACTTCTCCAGCTAGATATCAAATCTTGTCTGTAGATCCAAAGACAAACCATAGTATCGTGGAATTGACTATCCATGAAGGCCGCAACCACCAAGTCAAAAATATGCTGCAGGCAGTAGGGCTACCCGTCCAAAAACTAAAGCGTGAAAAATATGGTGATTTGACGCTTCAAGGCTTGCGTCCTGGAGACTATCGTGAGTTGAACAAAAAGGAAGTAAGCAGTTTATTGAATCACTCAAAATAATTACTTACTAATTATAAGTATAAAAGATTGCATTTTTTCTAAAGGTATGTATAATGAAAGGGTAAACAAAAAATCATAAATGGTTCGTCTTCAGGGGCAGGGTGAAATTCCCGACCGGTGGTTAAAGTCCACGACCTACTTTTCAAGTAGCTGAACCGGTGAAATTCCGGTACCGACAGTACAGTCTGGATAAAGAAGATAGAGCTTATTTGACGCAGACTTTTGCCAAATAACTCTAACTCTCCCTGTGCTAAGGAGAGTTTTTTTATTTGCAAATGATCGAGTCGTTAAAAAAGTTCGCTGAAGAGGAGTCCTAACAGGAGGATTTCAAATGAAGAACACCCGTGTACAAAAAATGGTCGCTGTAGCAATGTTTGCTGCGATCGGTTTGGTTTTGCAATATTTTGCATTTCCAATCATGCCAGCTTTTGGTTTTCTAAAGATCGACTTTAGTGATATCCCAGTACTGATCAGTATGTTTTTATTTGGACCACTAGCAGGCGTAGTCACAGCATTCTTGCGTTCAATCCTACATCTAGTGACTACTGGCTTTTCACCAGATAATCTAGTAGGAGATGCGGCAAGTTTCTTAGCAACATCGATCTTTACATTACCGATATTCTACTTCTTTAGAAAGAAAAAAAATGAAGGTAGAAATAAATTTGCTGGAGTGATTTCTGGTACTCTTGCGATGACTTTGTTCATGAGCGTAGCCAACTATTTCGTGATCACGCCATTATACCTGATGTTTCTTGGTTTAAATGCGAATCAGATGTTGGGGATGCCTTTAACAAATTACGTGTTGATCGGTATCGTACCGTTTAATTTGATCAAAGGATTTATCGTTAGTGCAGCGTTCCTAGTGTTGCATGCAAAACTACTCCCTTGGTTAAGTCGCAAACAACATAAACTGGAACAGCGACATACGGTAATAAAATAGCTATCAATCATTAAATAACTTATAAAATGTAAAGCTTGGAAGATTCTCATGTAGATAATGATGTTTCTTCTAAGCTTTTTTGCTGTTTATTAATGTGCCTAAGCAAATCGTACAATGTCAGGAAAAGAAGATAGCTCTGTTTCTACCATTTTTTTGCTAGAGATGGGGTCACTGGAATATTCGTACAGAAAATAGCGGTAGTAAAACGAATAATCAACGAAAAATCAATTCATTTCAATTTGTTAGGGCTTTAAATATCATTAAAGCTAAAAATATTATTTCAGTTCCTGACTTACAAGAACGACTACGTGACGTTGTAGAAAAAGAATGAAAAGCGATTGTTGAAGGTTGTAAGTTTTATGAAGATACGCGAAATAAGTTACTTGATATCTCGAAACTTGATCATTTTGGATTGGTAGAAAAATATCGACCTTACTTTGTCGATGGAATTGATAGGGAAGAAAAAGCAATAGATAAAATTGATAAGTACGAAGAAAACAACAAAGATAGACGTAACCAGGAAATAAAAAATGAACCTAATGAAGGCTTTATCATTTGAATAATTGTACAACATATTGTACAGTATGTTGTATAGAAATAAAAAAGGGTGATAGGAATGGAAGCAGTATCTTATTCAAACTTCCGAAAAAATTTGCGTGGTTATATGAAACAAGTAAATGAAGATGCTGAAACACTTATCGTAACAAGTAAAGATGTTGATGATACAGTTGTTGTATTATCAAAAAGAGATTATGATTCTATGCAAGAAACATTGAGAACACTTTCTAACAATTACGTGATGGAAAAAATTCGTAGAGGGGACGAACAGTTTTCAAAAGGTACATTTAAGAAACATGACTTAATTGAGGTCGAATCTGATGATTAAGGCATGGTCTGATGACGCATGGAACGATTATCTTTATTGGTATGAGCAAGGAAACAAAAGCAATATAAAAAAGATTAATAAATTGATAAAAGACATTGATCGTTCCCCTTTTAATGGATTAGGAAAGCCTGAGCCGTTAAAGCACGATTTATCTGGGAAATGGTCAAGAAGAATTACAGATGAACACAGACTGATATATAGAGTTGAAAATGAAACGATATTTATCTATTCTGCAAAAGACCATTATTAATTAATAGAAAATAAATGAAGGGAGAGTGGGACGAAAATCAGTTTTTTTCTGATTTTTGTCCCACTCTCATAAATTATAGAGCCACTTCTTCTAAGCTTTTTTGCTGTTTTAAAATTACATATACCTTGTTATTATAGTAAAGATACAGAGGATGAATTATACTGTACATATAAATTAGATAAGGGGAAAATCAGAAAAATCCTATTTTAAATAACATTTATTCCCTTTGACTGGTGATTAGCATTCTTGAAATAGTCATTCGAGATACAAGGAATGGTTGAACTTAGCTACATTGAAAAAATAAATCAGGAAGGAGTATAGCAAAAAGAAGTAGCTAATGACAATAAATTGAGTAAGTGACTTATGATGTCAAAAATAGAAGGAATCATCTTGATTTGTTTAACTTTTTTATTATTGGTTTTTCAGAGTATGCATTTGCAGATATCGCTATCAGTGAGAGAGGAAAAAATCGAACGATGACGAAGAAACTAACGATCGAAGAAACAACCAATGAAGTAAGCCAAACATTTTTCATTGATTCAAACGTGCCACTAACAGAAACAGAAAAGCACGAGTTATTAGAGAGAATACATGAGAGTAGAAGACAGCTCTTGCCGAGAGCAACTGGTGTTGCCTTGACCTATTTCATTATTCGCAGTGGCAATACAACAAATTGTGAGCTACTAACAAGATTTAATGCGACTAGTCCAATCAAGACTCTTTGGTGGGAACAAGTAAAGGTGCAAAACTTGGATTTGATCAATAAACAAACGTACGCTACTTTTCGTTCAGTACTACGAAGTTTGGATGCAAATCGTTATGGAACGGAAAGAATCGGCCATTTGTCCATACCATTAGGAGAAACGAGAGGGTATGTAACAACTACAGGTACGATGGTTGAATCAATGAAAGATGGTTGGGGAACCTTAATGAACTTTTCAGGTGGGGCAACGATCAATTAAGGAGGGGACGGAGAATGAGAGGACTTGTGCCACAGGCATTAAAAATTTTGAACGAACGATTTACCTTAACAGAGATCAACCCAGAGATGATTCCAAAGTCTACTTATGAAGGAGAATGTTTCAACGCTCTTGTCTCAATGAAAAATACGCAAAAACTCTCGTGGATGGAGCTACATGTCAAAGTGTATCAAATCAAACGAGAAACAGCATCAGAACTGTATTTTTCGGTTGGTCAGAGTCATTTTAATCCGATCCCTTCATTGGAAAATAAGGAAGAACTTTTATTGGTTTTTGTGGAAGAACAAGTCGACTACTTTCACCTCAACTGTGTACGCCTTTTTCTAGAAATATATGTAGCAATCGGTGTCACAGAGAAAGACCGGCAAGAAAAAAATGATTGGTATTTAGAATATCAGCGCAGCAAAGAACTATTGGATAATTTTCATTTGTATACGTATTGATTGGAAGAATCACCGACAGTGAAATAGAAAAATGATAGTAAGATTTGAGAAAATCATGAATAAACGTAAAGACCAACATTTTTAGTGGACCCAACCAGATTTCCCGATGAACGTGAGAAGTAAGAAACACTTTTGTCTCATTTCTCATTCTTTAAAAACGAATAAACGGTGTGAGCAGAAGCAACTCCTTCTTAAATAAGCCGAAATCCACAAAAATTTGAAAAGCAATTTTCGTGGATTTCTTCTTATTTCTCGGAGTTAAACACTCCTGTCCCAGCCTCAATTTTTTTACTGAAAATGTGAATAGAATAGTTATCAACAAATAAAATGAAAATTTTCTCGCATTATTTTTATGAAAAAAAATACATTATATAAAATAATGTAAGCGTTTTATAGATAGTGTTTGAGTATTTTCTTCTTTAATGCATAAAAATGTATTTTATACAAACAAGTGTGAAAATCATCGCTTTTTGAATGATAAATAGGTTTATTTATTAGCTGAAAGAAACCGCTACAATAAAGATGAAAAAGCTTTCCAATAATTTTATAGAAGGAGGTATAGAAAAAACGAACCTTTTTGAATAAAACTTTTCGATTCCACGAGTTATTATTTTTGTTATTTAGCTATTTTTGATAAAATAACATTTGAATCGAAACTAAAAAGATTTTAAAGAAATAAGAAAGGAAGAAGAACATGGAACAAACAAAAAAGAAAAAATTTCAGATGCCTTCAGCGTATACGGTCTTATTCATCATTATTGCGATTATCGCTGTATTGACATGGTTCATCCCGGCAGGACATTATGGTGTTGACGCTGATGGGAATATTATTGCTGGATCTTATGAACGAGTGCAACAAAATCCCCAAGGACTATGGGATATTTTCATGGCACCAATCAATGGGATGTTAGGGGTTCCTGCTGGAGAACTAACAAAAGAAACACCAGCGGCTATTCCGATTTCTTTCTTTATCTTGGTTGTTGGGGGATTCCTAGGGATCATCAACAAGACAGGGGCACTAGATGCAGGGATTGCTTCTGTAGTGAAAAAATTTAAAGGTAAAGAAAAAATGTTGATTCCTGTATTGATGATCTTGTTTGCTCTAGGCGGATCAACTTATGGGATGGCAGAAGAAACGATTCCATTTTATGCGTTGCTTATTCCAGTAATGATGGCAGTTGGTTTTGATACTGTAGTTGCTGTTGCAATCGTTTTAGTAGGCTCACAAGTGGGTTGTTTGGCTTCAACAGTTAACCCATTTGCCACAGGGGTTGCTTCACAGGCTGTAGGTATCTCTATGGGTGAAGGAATTGGCTTACGTTTCTTGATGTTCGTTGTATTAATCACGATTTCTATTCTATATGTTTATCGTTATGCATCAAAGATCGAAAAAGATCCGACAAAATCACTGGTTTACAACCAACGCGACGAAGACATGAAACATTTTGATATCGATTCGATTGGTCGCCAAGAAACGATCACGAAACGTCAAAAACATGTAAACGTTCTATTCTTTATTACATTTGGTATCATGATCATCAGTTTGATTCCTTGGACGACTTTGAATTCAAACTTCACTATTTTTGAATCGTTGACAAAATGGATAACAGGTATACCTGTTGTTGGTACAGTTTTAGGTAAGAACATGCTTCCGCTAGGTGATTGGTACTTCCCTGAAATCACAATGCTATTCTTAGTAATGGCAATCGTTGTGGCATTTACTTATGGGATGAAAGAATCAGATTTTATCTCTGAGTTTTTAGCTGGTGCTTCTGACTTGATCGGTGTAGCAATCGTTGTAGCAGTAGCTCGCGGTATCCAAGTCGTAATGAACAATGGTTTGATCACAGATACGATCTTACATTGGGGCGAACAAGGACTAAGTTCATTATCATCAAGTGTCTTCTTGATCTTGACATTCATCTTCTATATCCCAATGTCATTCTTGATCCCATCAACTTCTGGTTTAGCAGCTGCTACGATGGGAATCATGGGACCAATGGGTGAATTTGCTGGAGTCGGCAAAGACTTAGTTATCACGGCTTATCAATCTGCATCAGGTTTAGTGAACTTGATCACACCAACTTCTGCAATCGTGATGGGTGCCGTAGCAATTGCCCGCTTCGATATCTCAGTATGGTGGAAATTTACTGGTAAGTTGATTGCTATACTTTTTGTAGCCATTTGTGTTATCTTAGGTGTAGCAGCAATGTTATGATCCTCTCCTAACAAATTTTAGATTTGTAGAGGAAATATGGGGTGTAGCAATAACCTACACGTTACAAGATCCAAGCTCTTGTAGACTAATTATTTTTGAAAAAAGAGGTTGTGTCTGTTGTTTTGACATGACCTTTTTATTATATTAGGAGGTTAAAAACATGAAACAATTTGTAACTGAACAACATCATGAACAAGCAGTAGAATCTTTAAGTGAGTTGATTCGAATCCCGTCTGTTTTAGATGAAGGAGATTCTGGTGAAGGTCATCCGTTTGGTAAAAAAGTTGTTGCGGCTTTAGACAAAGTGTTGGAAATCGCCGAAGGTTTAGGATTCAAATCATTTAAAGATCCTGAAGGTTACTATGGCTATGCAGAAGTTGGTTCAGGAGATGAACTCTTTGGTATTTTATGTCATATGGACGTGGTGCCTGCCGGAGATGAAAATAACTGGAAGACAAAACCATTTGATCCAACTGTAAAAGATGGCTTCATCATCGGACGTGGATCAGAAGACGATAAAGGGCCTTCTATGGCGGCGATGTATGCTGTTAAAGCTCTGATGGATGCAGGTGTTGAATTCAAAACGCGTATTCGTTTCATTTTCGGAACAGACGAAGAAAATCTATGGCGTTGCCTAGAAAAATACAATGAAAAAGAAGAAGGCGTTACACAAGGTTTTGCGCCAGATGCTGTTTTCCCATTGATCTATGCAGAAAAAGGCCTATTACAAGCTTATTTAACTGGACCTGGAACAAGTGAATTCTCTGTTCATGCTGGTGGAGCATTAAATGTTGTTCCTGATGAAGCACCTTATTCAGGTGAAAAATTAGCGGAAGTTAAAGATGCATTGAACAAACATCACTTCGATTTTGAAGACAAAGGTGATGGCATCGTGGTCCTTGGTAAGAGTATCCATGCAAAAGATGCGGCAGAAGGTGTCAATGCTATCTCACGTTTAGCCATTGCCCTTTCAGAAGTATTTGATTTTGCACCTATCCAATTTTTAGGTCAATTAGTACAAGAAAATGCGACTGGTGAAAAAGTGGTAGGTAAAACAATCGATGAACAGTCAGGCGAATTGACAATGAACTTTGCTAATTTGGAAATCACACCAGAACATACAAAAATTGGTGTAGATATGCGTATCCCTGTTTCATTCAAAAAAGAAGATCTTGTTGAAAAAATGAAAGAAACTGTTGAAAAATATGATTTGACATATGAAGAGTTCGACTTCCTTGATTCACTTTATGTTCCAAAAGATAGCGAATTGATCCAACAATTGTTAGGAACGTATCGTGATATCACTGGTGATATGACCGAACCACTTGTGTCTGGTGGAGCTACCTTTGCGCGAACGATGAATCAATGTGTAGCCTTTGGTGCCTTATTCCCTGATACACCAGACCTAATGCACCAAGCAAACGAAAAATGGGAATTGAGCAGTATGTATAAAACGATGGAAATCTATGCAGAAGCGATTTATCGTTTGTGTGGGAAATAAGTTTCACTAGGTTTTTTTGAAAAATAGTGTGAATCAGAAATTTCTTGAAGTGATCTTCAAAGGTTAGTGCAAAATCTAACACTTGAGGATCGCTTTATTTATTTACCTCAGGAATCAGTAAAAAATAGTTGCATTTTCAGCGTAATTTCCTTAGTGTAACTTTATAATGATCAGATAAAATTGATTGAAAAAGGGGAGAGACAGTGAAATTATTTAAACGAATACTTATAGGTTTAGTCATCATATTAGGCATAGCAGGCGGCGCTGGTTATTACTATCTGCAACAGAGTACGTATGAGCCTTCCATGCAAGCAACTCAAGCTTCTCAACATGGCAAAGATAATGGAGACTACTTATTATTTGGACAAAAGAACAATAAAAAGGAACCTTTAGTGATCTTTTACCCAGGTGCATTAGTAGAACCAGAAAGTTACAGTATTTGGGCAAATGATTTAGCAGAAAACGGCTATACTGTTGCTATTGCCAAAATGCCGCTAGATTTAGCCATTTTGAGTGGAAACCGCGCAGATAAAATCAGAGAAGATTTTCCCGATAGAAATTACGTGATTGGTGGCCATTCGCTGGGTGGCGTGATGGCAAGCCGTTATGCGAATGCAAACTCAAAAGAACAACAATTAAAAGGGATCTTTTATTTAGCAAGTTACCCTGACAAAAAAGGAACACTTGCAAAAAGTAAACTACCTATCTTGAGCATCACTGCTTCCAACGATCAGGTATTGGACCAAGAAGCTTATGAGTCAGCAAAAGAATATTTGCCAACGCAGACAGAATATGTTTCGATCGAAGGTGGAAATCATGGGGGCTTTGGTAGTTATGGCGAACAAAAGGGAGATGGAAAAGCGGAGATCACGAACGCAGATCAACAAACAGCAATCGTCAACACTCTACTGAATTGGTTAGCTGGGCTGTGATCTGCTCAGTCGCTGTTTAGGGTCAAATAAGACACAAGAAGAAGGAGCGTGGGACAAAAGTAAGAAACACTTCTGTCCCAGCCTCTTCTTTCTTCTAAATTTTTTCTTGTTAATGAGATAGCTGTATTATGATCTTTCTAGTAAGATTGCTCTTACCGGACATTTTTGGTAGGCTTTTTGTATGGGTTCTTTTTCATTTTCAGAGACGAATTGTTGATGGGCTTCTGGCTCTTGTGCAAATAGCACGATGCCTTCTTCATCATAATCAAAAATATCTGGCGCCTCGATTTGGCAAAGGCCACAAGCGATACAACGCTCAGGGACGAGTTTACATAGTAATGACATTTCTAACCATCCTATTCTTAAGGGGATTAATATGACTGAATTTATTTTATCTTTATTTTTATCAAGAAACAAGCTAAGGGTATCTAGCCTATTTCAACTAATTAGTGGAAAGCGTACGACGTCTGTTTTGATTTATAGTTTTTTGAATGATCTTTTATTGGTTCATGGGAGTTTTCCAACATTGAAGCAAGAAGAATTTTTGGCGATCATTACTCGCTTGGAGCAAGAAAAGCTGATTGTTCTGATTGATAACCACGCATCAATCACCACGCTTGGGAAGAAGAAATTAGAAAAAATCGAATTTTCTTATCAAGGAGTCCACTATGATCGATATGGCAGGACCTATTTGACTTGCTGGCGTCTCCTCAAGTTTGCTGTCCAAGTAGTCTCGAATCTGACAAATGGTACAGCAAATTATTTACCGATTGAAACAAGTCCGTTTTATACATTCCAAATAAAAAGATGGCTAGCTAGTACAAAGTTGAACCGAGAAGAATTATCAGAAAAAATCTATCAGGAATTCGTAGCGTTGTTTACTGGGATGCCAGAAGAATTGGCTGACTTTCTAGCCAATCAATTTTCAGGAGAACATGACTTAGGGCTTTTACCTTATCAATTGACGGATAAACAAGAAACTCAAGCAACGTTATTCGAAGCAAAAGCAATTCATGTCATGTTACAGAATCTCGAAAAAAGAAATGACTTCTTACTTTTTAGATTGCTCAAGCCGCTATTTGATCAGAATCTAAATCAGAGTATGCTGATTACGCGAAAGCTTATTTTAGAAGGATATTCTGTTGAACAAGTGATGTCTGTGCGTCAACTAAAAAAAGGAACAGTAACAGATCACTTGATTGAATGGTTGCTTTTTTTTGATGATTTTCCTTACACAACGATGATTTCAAAGAAAACAGTGGACTCTCTTAGTCGGTTGAATGATGTCCGTTCTTGGAATTATCGAGAAATAAATGCGCAGTTCTCTCTAGATTACGGAGAATTCCGCTTTTATCAACTTGGTCTATTGAAAGGAGAACTTGAACATGGAACTGATCGATGAGCTACGCAAACGATTTGGTTTTTCATCTTTTCGACCAGGTCAAGAAGAAATTATCCAAGCCCTTTTGCAAGAACAAAATGTGCTAGCTGTCTTACCAACTGGCAATGGGAAAAGTCTATGCTATCAGCTAACTGGCTATTTGAGGGAAGGGCTAGTAGTCATCGTTTCCCCGCTTCTATCGCTGATGGAAGATCAGGTCACACAGCTTCAAAAGCAAGGAGAGAAAAGAGTAGTTGCATACAATAGTTTATTGTCTAAATCAGAAAAAGCTTATGTGCTGCAACATCTAGCAGAATATAAATTTTTGTTTTTAAGTCCAGAGATGTTGACTCAAAAAGAGCTTCTGAATGTTTTGCAACGACAAAAAATAGGCTTATATGTCATTGATGAAGCCCATTGTATTTCTCAGTGGGGAGTGGATTTTCGTCCGGAATATCAGCAATTGGGAGTGATTGGTAAACGGTTAGGATCACCCGTGACGCTCGCATTGACGGCAACGGCGACAACGGTTGTTCAACAGGATATCGAAAAGGTGCTTTTTGATTTGCCACCGCAAGTAGTGAGTCATTCTGTCAATCGTAAAAATATTTCTTTATTTGTCAGAAAAACGGAAGACAAAGATGAAGAATTAGCTACTTTGATGAAACAGGCGAATGGCTCAATGATCATCTATTGTGCGACTAAAAAAGAAGTGGAACGACTGTATCAATTGTATCGAGGATCATTTTCAGTTGGCTATTATCATGGTGGATTAGATGCTTCACAAAGGAGACAGTTGCAGTTACAGTTCAGTCAAAATAAATTACAATTTCTAGTTGCTACCAATGCTTTCGGAATGGGTATCGATAAACCAGATATCCGAGCAGTCGTCCATTATGATCTGCCAGATAGTTTAGAAAATTATGTTCAAGAGATTGGTCGAGCCGGCAGGGATCAGCAACCAAGCAAAGCAATTTTGTTATACAAAAAAAACAATGAGCGTATCCATTATTTCTTTAACCAATTGTCAAGAGAACAACGCCAAGTATTTGAATTTTATCTAGAAAATGATCTTGATAACAACGAATTTTTTGATGAAGTACAGCAAAAGTGGTTGGAGGTCGTTGAAAAAATGACTGATCCGCAACAATGGGTGGATCGATTAAAGGCACAAGAAAAAGCAAAGCAGTATCGCTTACAGCAAATGCTTCATTATATCAATAGTGAAACTTGTCGAAGAGAATTGATTCTTGATTATTTTGGTGAAAAATTGGTCGACAAGCCAATACAATGTTGTGATAAAGACGGAGCAGAGTTATATGGAGAAGCAAAAACAATAACACCACCAATTATACAGAAAAGCTCGTGGCAGGAGATTTTACTAAATTTGTTTAAAAAAAACAAAGGATAGCATTTTTTTAAGACAATGGAGTTCTTACTATGGTATAATACTCACGAAAGAATTTAGGAGGTTAACAAGGTGAGCAGAAAAGATCGACATCAATCATCAGAAAATAACGAAACACAAGAACCATGGGAACAACCGATCTATGATACGGAAGATGAATTTTCTTCAAGAAGTTCTCAACGACAACAAAAGAAAGGCAATACATTATTCTTGTCTCTCTTTTTAGTTCTATTAGTTTTATGTATCGCGATTCCAGCAGGAGCTTATTTCTGGATCAGAAACGGTTCAACGAATAGTGCATCAAGTGCATCATCTTCTTCGACAACATCATCATTGGTTGAAAGTTCTTCCACAAAAGAAGAATCTTCGGCTGTAGAATCAAGTAAAGAATCTGAAAGTACTTCTGAGAGTCAAGCAGCAGTGGAAACTACTCCTTCAAGCAGCAGTGTTAGTCAAGGAGAAGCAACTCCTTCTTCATCTGTTGTAGATCAAGAGGAAGTACAACCTTCAAGTAGTGCGGCGGCTGAAACGACACCATCTTCTTCATCTACTGCGCCAGCAGGTTCAACTACAACGGTCCAATCAGGTGAAGGTCCTAAACAAGTTGCAGAGCGTGCAGGTATTACGATCGATCAACTGTTTGAATTAAATGGGATCGATCCAAACAACTACTTCCTTTACCCAGGACAAGAGTTACGAATTAAATAATCATGAGACATGTTAGAAAAAGAGTCATCTGATACTCAAGACTCTTTTTCTACAGTCTCTTTTTGTATGAAGGTAGATAAAAAAAGAGTGCATCCATGAAGTTGTTTGCACTGTTGACTGTAAAAAAAGAAGGCGCAGTGACTTTGGTCGCAGCCCCTTCTTTTTTGAGAAAAGGGAGTTAGAAAATGACAAGAATCAGTATTGCAATAGACGGACCTGCTTCTTCAGGAAAAAGTACTGTTGCGAAAATTTTAGCAAAAGATTTCAACTATATTTATACTGATACAGGAGCAATGTATCGCGCAGTGACCTATCTGGCTATAACTCATCAGATTGCTTTTTCAGACGAAACGAAGTTAGTAGAATTATTGGATCACTATCCGATTTCTTTTAGTCAAGAAATTGATGGGCAGCATGTATGGGTAGCAGACGAAGATGTTACAACAGCTATCCGTCAACCAGATGTGACTCGAGCTGTTTCGGAAGTTTCAGCACATAAAAAGCTGCGTGAAGCGTTAGTGGCGATCCAACGTCAAATTGCTAAAGACGGAGGAGTCGTGATGGATGGACGTGACATCGGAACTTCAGTATTGCCACAGGCAGAAGTGAAGATCTTTTTAGTTGCCAGTGTCACTGAACGAGCACAGCGACGATATAAAGAGAATCTCGAAAAAGGAATCCCTACAGATTTAGCGACATTGACGGAAGAGATCCAAGCACGCGACCATTATGATTCCACCAGAAAAGCATCTCCATTGAAACAAGCAGAAGATGCAGTTCGAATCGATACTACTGGTAAATCGATCCCGCAAGTCGTGCAAGCAATCAAAGATGTAGTCAACGAAAAAGGCTATCGTTTGTAAAAAAATGAAAAATTACGAAAATTCCGCTTTTTTTAGAGTAAAACAAACGAAATCGCTTTATTTTTTTTAAATAATCAATTAAACTTAAAGCAGTACCGTGGTTACGGCAGAATGTTGGTTAGGAGGACAAGTGTTATGACAGAATTTGAACAAAATCAAACAGATAGCAATCAATCGATGGAAGATGCAATGAATAGCGTCCAAGAAGTAAATGTCGGTGATGTTGTCAAAGGCGAAGTGTTAGTAATCGAAGACAAACAAGTGGTTGTAGGGATCGAAGGGGCTGGAGTAGAAGGCGTCATTCCTGCAAAAGAGTTGTCAACTTCACCTGTCGAAGAAATCAACGATATAGTAAAAGTTGGAGATGTCTTGGATCTAGTTGTTATCAGTACGATTGGCAAAGATAAAGAAAACGGGAGCTATTTACTTTCCAAACGTCGTTTAGATGCAAAAAAAGTATGGGAAGATATCGAAAAAGATTTCCAAGCTGGAAATGTGATCGAAGCACCAGTGACAAACGTCGTGAAAGGCGGATTGGTCGTTGATGTAGGCGTTCGTGGCTTTGTACCAGCTTCAATGGTGGAAGACCATTTTGTTGCTGATTTTTCAGAATACAAAGGGCAAACGTTGACGTTCAAAATCGTTGAAATCGAACCTTCAGAAAATCGCTTGATCCTTTCACATAAAGCAGTTGTCGAAACTGAAAAAGAAGAGAAGAAAAAAGCAGTTTTAGCAAATATTCATGAAGGCGACACGATCGATGGTCGTGTAGCACGTCTTACTGATTTTGGTGCTTTCGTTGACTTAGGCGGAATCGATGGACTAGTCCATGTATCTGAGATTTCTCATAGCCATGTTGCTAAACCAAGTGATGTCTTAGCTGTAGGCGATGAAGTAACAGTGAAAGTACTATCTATCAACCCAGAACAGGAACGTGTATCATTATCAATCAAAGATACGTTGCCTGGACCTTGGTCAGATATCGAAGAAAAAGCGCCAGCTGGATCAGTCTTAGACGGTAAAGTGAAGCGTTTGACAAGTTTTGGTGCCTTTGTGGAAGTATTCCCTGGGGTAGAAGGACTTGTTCACATTTCTCAAATCTCACACAAACATATCGCTACACCTCATGAAGTTCTTCATGAAGGCGATGATGTGAAAGTGAAAGTGCTAGAAGTAAATCCTGAAGAGCATCGTATTGCTCTTAGCATCAAAGCTTTAGAAGAAAAACCAGCTTCTGAAGAAGAACCTAAAGATGTAGAATCTTATGAATTGCCAGAAGAAAATACTGGATTTACAATGGGAGATCTTTTAGGGGATGCATTAAAAGAAGAAGTAGAAGGAAACACATCAGACGATTCAGAAAAATAATCGTATCGTTTGGTAAAATCAAAAGCAAGCGGATCGAAAATCTTAAAAAGGTTTTTGATTCGTTTTTTGTTTTTGATGGTTGTTTGAAGTTAGGGGGAAGTAGCGGAAATAGTAAATATGAATCCGTAACTTCGAGAGAACTTTTTAGTATAGTAGGCTAGAATAGACTTTTTTTTGATTGTAACTTTCAAATAGGACAGGTTTTACGATCAAAAAGCTGTTTTTGCCTGAAAGGAAGATAAATACTTTGTTTATTTGTCAGTCTATGCTTGAAAGTTAGTGAGACATTCGTTAAACTGAATAAGATTGGAAACTTGTGAGGAGGAAATAACTATGGCAAATCCAACAATTGCAATCGTTGGCCGCCCGAACGTCGGTAAGTCTACGATTTTTAACCGCATCGCTGGTGAGCGTATCTCGATTGTCGAAGATACTCCTGGAGTAACTCGCGATCGCATTTACGCAAAAGGTGAATGGTTAGGTCGTGAGTTTAGCGTGATCGATACAGGTGGGATCGATTTAGGTGATGAACCATTTATGGATCAGATCAAACACCAAGCTGAGATCGCCATCGAAGAGGCGGATGTGATCATCTGTGTGGTTAGTGGACGTGAAGGTGTCACTGATGCGGATGAGGTCGTTGCAAAAATATTATATCGTAGTAACAAACCAGTGATATTAGCTGTTAACAAAGTAGATAATCCTGAAATGAGAAATGACATCTATGAGTTCTACTCATTAGGGTTAGGCGATCCATACCCAGTATCTGGGAGCCATGGATTAGGTATTGGTGATATCTTGGATGAGGCAGTGAAATTCTTTTCTGATGAGAATGAAGAGGAAGATGATGATACGATCAAGTTTAGTCTGATTGGTCGTCCAAACGTCGGTAAGTCTTCTTTGATCAATGCAATCTTGGGAGAAGATCGTGTCATTGTTTCTGATATTGAAGGAACTACACGTGATGCAATCGATACGCACTTTGTATCAGAAAATGGTCAAAAATTCTTGATGATCGATACCGCTGGGATGAGAAAGCGCGGAAAAGTCTACGAAAATACTGAGAAATACAGTGTGATGCGTGCGATGCGTGCCATCGATCGTTCTGATATTGTTTTGATGGTATTGAACGCAGAAGAAGGAATCCGCGAACAAGATAAACGAGTAGCGGGCTATGCTCATGAAGCTGGCCGTGGTGTGATCATTGTGGTAAATAAATGGGATCTTGTCGAGAAAGAAACGAATACGATGCGTGATTTTGAACAAGAAATCCGCGAAGAATTCCGCTATCTCGATTATGCACCGATCGTTTTTGTTTCTGCAGTCACAAAGCAACGCCTTGAACGTTTGCCTGAAATGATTGAAGATGTAAGCATGAATCAAAACTTACGGGTATCATCTGCTGTTCTTAATGATATCATCATGGATGCAGTGGCCATCAATCCGACACCAACGGATAAAGGAAAACGTTTAAAAATCTTCTATGCAACTCAAGTAGCTGTTAAGCCACCGACCTTCGTTGTTTTTGTCAATGAAGAAGAGTTGATGCACTTTTCTTATGAACGTTTCTTAGAAAACCAAATTCGAAAAGCATTTACCTTTGAAGGGACATCGATTCGCATCATTCCTAGAAGAAGAAAATAGGCATTTTAACACATCAAGTAGAATTTTTCAAAAAAAATAGTTGGTTTTAAATATTACGTTTTCATGACTAAAAAAAGCATGTGAAAATTGGTAAAAACCTTGCTATTAAGCGGTTCATATGATATCGTGATAACAGAATATTGAACTTGATCAATATTTCTTTTAAACTTCTGGACCACTCAGAATGTTTTTAACTAAACTGATGTTTTACATCATATCTCTTGTGGAGGAGGTGAATCTATCCATGGCAAACAAAGCAGAATTAATCGAAAAAGTTGCTTCAGCTACTGACTTAACTAAAAAAGATGCAACTGCAGCAGTAGATGCTGTATTTTCAACTATTCAAGATGCTTTAGCTAACGGCGAAAAAGTTCAATTAATCGGTTTTGGCAACTTTGAAGTTCGCGAACGCGCAGCTCGTAAAGGACGTAACCCACAAACTGGTGAAGAAATCGAAATCCCAGCTAGCAAAGTACCTGCATTCAAACCAGGTAAAGCATTGAAAGATGCTGTTAAATAAGACAGCTAAAAAGCACTTGTAGCTCTCATGCTACAGGTGCTTTTCTTTATACATGACGTGGCTTAAGCATAAAAAAATGAAAAAGGCTCCTCGTTCGCTCTCATGAATTGTAGGAACTAGTCAAGTTTCGTGGAGCGGATCTTTTTACAACTTAGCCCATAGTGTTCAAAGACCAACTCCTTGAAATAAGTCTGAATTTTTCAAAACATGGAGAGCTGTTTCGAAAAAATCCATTCTTATTGTCGGCGGAGCTGAACTGTCTTTTCACAACCTTATCCACGGTGTTCAAGAAGCAACTCCTCAGCAATAAGCTCTAGATTTCCAAAATATGAGAAGCTATTTTAGAAATCCAGTTCTTATTTGCTCGGAGCTGTACGCTTCTTTCACAACCTTTATCCACGGTGTTCAAAGGCTTGCATCTTCAACAATAAGCCTAAACAGATGAAAAACATGAGAAGCTGTTTTTCTCTGTTCATTCTTATTGCTTGATGCAGAACAGCCTTTTCACAACCTTTATACATATCTTATCCTTTTTCGTTTTTACTTACTAATGGTAAAATAAGGTAAAGGAGGGATGCACATGGAATTGGATTATGAGTTGCATGGTGAAATAGCTAAAATCTTTTATGCAGAAACTTTAGTTAGTCAGTTAAAGTCTATGAAGATCGAGCAATCTGTGCTGTTTTTGACGAATCAGCGGTATTATGACTTATTTGCTGATAAAATCAATCAGTTGTTTGTGAATCCTCGTAAGATTGATTGGTACATCTGTGCAAACACGCAATGCAATCATTTGATTGAATTAAGCAATCTACTTACTTTTGCCAAACGTTATCCTGAAAATGAAGCATTCCTCATTATCGGTTTTGGAAATGAAGGGATCATGGACTTGGCTGGCTTTTTTCAAAAACATACACCGCTGGAATCGAAGCTATGGCTTATTCCGGTATCTATTCGCTCGATGGCTCGGGCATTGACGCCAGAGCGAATCATTTTACAGCTGCCTAACCAAGTTGTTCTTCAAACGCAGACCCTCCCAGAACGAATCGTCTACGATCAAACCATCAGTGAAAAACAAATCAGTGGCAAACAAATCGATTTTTTGACTTTTGTTTTTTGTGGGATCCTATGTGATCACTCATTTTTACAGACATTATATAAAAATTATCCAACTACGCAGCAGTTATACCATCGACCGTTTACTGGGATGTTGGAAGAAATGATCTATTTTTATCAAGAAGAGGCTGACAAACTCGCAAATTATGGTAAACTGTTTGAACAAGCTTTTTATTTGTCAGAAAACGGGCATTTATTATCTGCCAGTATGAAAAAATTGCTAGGGATGCTTTTCCAACTTGTTTGGAACGTAGAGATCACAAATATGCCTTTTCAATTAAAAAATTTCTTTATATGGTTAAAGCATCTCAATTATCCAATCGATTGGCCAGAGCAGCTATCGAAAACGGATTATTTAGAAAATGTTCTGCAATTAGCTGAAAAAAGCAAAAAAATTCTCATTTTGGAAGAAATCGGTATAATAGGTGGTTACCAATCACCAACTGAGAAAGAATTATTGAAAACTATGGCAACTTACGAAAAGATTGTCAATGAGATAAGAGGGATTAAATGAATACAAATAGTGAAAAGATGCTACAAGCATTATCAGAGGAAGACTTAACGCAAGCACAGCTATATCTAGCACAGGCTCTAAAAGAAGATCCAGCAGATGTATTAGCTGAATTGGGAGAAGAATTATTAGCACTCGGTTTCTTAGAAGAAGCGAAACAAATCTATGAGCAGTTACTCGTACAATATCCTGAAAATGACGAGTTGAATATTCCATTAGCGGAGATTGCGATCGAAGACAATGAGATCGATCAAGCGTTTGATTATTTAGAACGAATTTCTAAAGACAGTGAATATTACCCACAAGCTTTATTAGCGATTGCTGATCTATATCAAGTAATTGGCATACCAGAGGTCAGTGAAGCAAAATTGAAGGAAGCAGCAGTGTTATTACCAGAAGAACCGCTGATCCAATTTGCTTTAGCAGAACTTTATTTTTCAGTTGATCGTTTTAAAGAAGCAGCAATGATCTATGAACGTCTGCTATCTTCTGACATAGATGAAATCTCTGGTATTTCTATGCAAGAACGCATGGGTCAATCGCTTAGCATGCAAGGAGAATTTGAAGCGGCGATCGAACCATTAGAGAAAGCACTCCAAGAGGAACGAACAGATGACCGTCTTTTCCAACTTGCTTTTACAAATCTTCAACTAAAAGAAAATGAAAAAGCCATCAATTATCTCCAAGAGTTGCGAGAAGTCAATCCGCAATATCAGTCTTTATATCTTTATTTAGGACAAGCATTACAGGAAGAAGAACTGATTGAAGAGGCTCAAAAAGTTTTAGAAGAAGGAATAAAGGAAAATCCATATCAAGTAGAACTTTATCATTTGGCATCAGAGAATGCGTTTCGACTTCATGATAAAGAAAAGGCTGAAAAGCTGCTGTTAGAAGCGCTTGAGTTAGGAGAAAAACAAGATGAAACGTTATTGACGTTAAGTAATCTTTATCTAGATGATGAAAGATATGAAGATGTGATCGAAGTCGTGAACCAGATGGAGGAAACAGCTAATCCTTATGCAGAATGGAATCTAGCCCATGCGTATAATGAACTAGAAGATTTCGCTGTAGCGGCTGTCCATTATGAACAAGCGTATCATGAACTAGAACATGAACCAGACTTTCTGAAAGAGTATGCCTTTTTCTTACGTGAGGAAGGACAACTAGAGCGAACACGAGAATTACTTACCCATTATTTAGAACATGAACCTGGAGATTTGGAGGCACTGTCAGTCTTAGATGATCTAGCAGAGAGGTGAGAAAGATGCTGATAGATGTAAGAGAAAAAAAGAATTTTTTGACTTGGATGGTGAATCACGTCTCTTTTAGTCGAAGGGAAGTTTTTTGGATCTTAAATTATTTAGCAAACCATGAAGCGATATTGAGTAATGTTCACTTCGTGGAGGGAGCCAACCAAGCAAACCGCGGCTTACAGATTAGTGATCTGTCTTTCGATGGGGAACCAATGAAGCTGTTTTTGGAAGGAAAAGAATTTACCGATACAGATCAAATTTTTCATGAGATCCGTTTGAATTGGAAAAGACCATTATATGTAGAATGCTTATTTGAGAATGCGTGGCAAACACGAGAGTATTTAATGATATTGGAAGATAATCCTTTTGCTTCATGGGATGATTCGATCAGTGAAGAAGATGCAGAATTGATCGAACATTACTTTAAAGAAAAAGAGCAAGAAGCACGGTTGAAGATGCTCTATGCACAAATCGATCAAGCATTAGAAAAAAAAGACAAAGATGCATTTCTTGCATTGTCAGATGAGGTCAATCGGCTCATTCTCAAAAATAGTTCGGAAATGAGCGAGCAGACACGAGAACGTCCGTAACAAGGCGTAAAAAAGTATTTTAAAACCCCGTATTTCCAAAGTCAGGAAATACGGGGTTTTTTTGATGGGCGAAATCAGGCAGTTTGGTTATTATAATCGCTTCAACAATTTTGTTTGAGGTTTAAGATAAGTGAACCCTTCTCCTTCTACTTCATGGACGTTGATCACAGAAACAAATGCTTTTTCATCAATATCATGGATGATTCGCTTCACTTCGGTTATTTCACTTGAACTAACGACGATGTAGATGATTTTCTTCGACTGTCCAGAAAAACCACCTTCACCAGATAAAAACGTCACACCACGTTCTAAACCCGTCATAAGGAGTGGCGCAATCTCTTCATTTTTATTCGATACGACCAAGATTCCCTTAGCAGCGTAGCCACCGTCTAAAATCGAATCAATGACTCGACTAAATACGTAAGAGACGATCAAGGTGTACATCATTCGTTTTAGATCAATATAGGAAAGGGAAGCAAGTAGGACAATGACATCTAGCGCCAACAACGAACGCCCCATGGAGATGCCATAATTTTTTTCTAAGATCCGTGCGATGATATCACTACCACCGGTTGTTCCACCCATCCGATAAACGAGACCGCTACCGATACCAGCAACTAATCCAGCAAGTAACGATACGATCAGCAGATCATGTTGCAGATTGATCTGTAAAGGTACACGTTGCCAGATCCAAAGAAATGCAGACAGTGAGAGCGTACCTAAGACGGTGTAAGCCAAGGAACGTTTACCGAGGATCTTACCACCGATAAGGATCAACGGTATATTGATAAATAAGGTAGAATAGGCGGGGTCAATCCCAAAAAGTGCTTTAAGTATCAAGGTGATACCTGATACACCGCCTTCTGCTAATTGATTAGCGATATTCAAATAAACTAAACCAAAAGCATAGATGCTTGTCCCGATAATGATAAGCACTATCTCTTTGATTGTTTTTAATGAAGTCATCAAATCCCTACTTTCAAATGATTAATTTTTCAAAATATTTCAACTTTTTACATTTCCTTACATAATGTAGCATGGAATATTCATTTTCACAATTGCTCTTGCCTAGGATTTGGCAGAAAATTTTGGTAAGATAGTGTGTGAGGTGAAACAGATGAGTGACGAACGTTCATTAAAAAGTATGCAAAAAGAAGTAGATGACTATATCCAACAATTCAAGGTGGGCTATTTTTCACCGCTGGCGCAGATGGCTCGATTAACCGAAGAAGTAGGCGAACTAGCACGAGAAGTGAACCATACATATGGAGAAAAAAGTAAAAAGGCCTCTGAACCTGACAATTCTGTTGCGGAAGAATTAGGAGATGTATTATTTGTGACGATGATCATGGCGAATTCTTTAGAAATAGATCTAACAGAGATCTTTGAAAAGAATATGGCGAAATTCAATCAACGAGATCATGATCGATTTGAACGAAATGAAGAGAAATAAGAGACACGGAAGAGGGAAAATGATGAAATTAAAAGAATTACCACAGGAGTATGAAAAAGCCATCCCAGTATTGAAAAAACTAGAGAATGCAGGTTTTGAAGCATATTTTGTGGGAGGAAGTGTCAGAGATACCCTTTTGAAACAAAACATTCATGATGTGGATATCGCTACAAGCGCATTTCCAGAAGAAATCAAACAACTTTTCCCGAAAACAATCGATATTGGTATCGAACATGGAACAGTGTTGGCTCTAGTTGACGATGAGCAATACGAAATCACCACCTTTCGTACGGAATCGACGTATCAGGACTATAGAAGACCTGATAGTGTTGAATTTGTCCGTTCATTGGAAGAAGATCTCAAGCGACGGGATTTTACCATCAATGCATTTGCTTTAAAGGAAGATGGACAAATCATTGATTTGTTTGACGGACTATCTGATTTAGAGAACCAGGTCCTTCGAGCTGTGGGAAACCCCCATGAACGATTCCATGAAGATGCGTTGCGCATGATGCGTGGCTTGAGATTTGTTAGCCAGTTAGGATTCGAACTTGAGGCAGAGACGGCGCTAGCAATTCAAGAAAACCATCATCTATTAGAAAAAATCTCTGTAGAACGTATCAATGTCGAGTTTGTCAAGATGTTGCTAGGACAAGAGCGTTCGGCAGGACTTCGTGCCTTTGTTGAAACAGAATGCTACGTTTATTGTCCAGGACTGAAGGAATATGGTGAAGCATTATTGCGTTTCGCTGATTTACCTAAAAAAACGTTGAGAACAGAAAGTCAGGCATGGACATTGCTGATCGATCAATTAGGTCTTGAAGAAAAAGAAATCCGTTCATTTTTAAAACAATGGAAATGTTCCAATCAGATGATCAAAGAGGTCCAGTTATTAGTATATGGATTGAAACAACGTAAACAGCACTTTTTAGAGGCACTTGATTTATACCGTTTGGGAAGAGAATCCGCTTTGAACGTAGAGGAGCTGATCGGCTATTTTGCTGAAACACCTGAGTTGCAGCAAGTGACGGCAAATTATGATAAGCTTCCTATCAAATCGTTAAGTGAACTTTCTATTGATGGAAATCTATTGTTAGAAACAAGTCAAAAAAAGCCTGGAAAATGGGTAAGTGAAGCGTTGCAATTAGCTGAACGTGGCGTTATTACAGGAGCAGTTGCTAACGACAAAGATGAACTACTTGTTTATTTGAAAGAGCAAAATATAGGGATCTGACAATTCAAAGGTATTGCTCACGAGTGTGGGACAAAAGTAAGAAACACTTTTGTCTCATTCTTTAAAAACGAATAAACGGTGGGAGTAGAAGCAACTCCTTCTTAAATAAGCCGAAATCCACAAAAATTTGAAAAGCAATTTTCGTTGATTTCTTCTTATTTCTCGGAGTTAAACGCTTCTGTCCCAGCCTTATTCCTGTAGAGGATTTTCTGGTAAAAAACGTTAGATGTGACCATGAAGCGATGTTTATGCTAAACTAAAGATGAACCAGAATAAATGACGTCAAAAAGGGGATTTTTTAATGAGTAAAGAAATGACAGCGCTAAAATTTTATTTCCGAAACGGCGAAACTTGGACAATCAACCGTCGTCATATCGGGGACTTGTGGATCAAACAAATTACAACTAGCTTTGGTCGGATCAACGGCAGTGAGTTCATGGAGATCCATCCATGTGCTGGATTTAAAATCGAAATCTTCCATGAAGGGGATTCAGTAGCAACGCATGATATCAATTTGGGCGGACTTGAGATGGGAATGTTCAATCGCGCATTGAAATATGAAGATATCGAACGCATGGAAATCCTATACCGTAATGGTACACCAGACCTTGTTTATTTCCCATACCTTGATAAAGGAACAGAAGGTCTAGATAATCAATATCAATCAACAAAAATCAGTGAAAAAACAGGCAATCTTTATATCGTAATCAATCCAGAGCAACGAGTAGACGATGTTTATGGAGAATTTTTTGAATAGATCCGTCATGTAAGCCGGACGATCATAAGCCAAGAAGGGGAGGACAGTCGCGTATAAATGTCCATTTTCTTGGCTTTTTTTCTGTACTTGTTATTTTATGTTTTTTGGAATAGAATAAGCTTCGGAAATTGAAGCAAACTTATGAACAGCTAAAAGTATAGAATAGTTTAAGAGAAACTTGGTTGTTTTTCATTTACACTAGCTTTTGTTATAATGGTAAAAGTTTGTATATAGGAGATCTTAAAAATGAGAGAGAGTTTTGAACAACAAAAAAAATTGTTGTATGATCGTTACGGCGTATTTTCAATGGAAGATCGTCGTCAAATTCTTTGTAAGTTGCGTAAAAGAAATATACTCATGTACCGCCAGTTAGAGCGCTTGAAACATGATCTATTGCGTTTGGAATCCAAACGCGTACAGTGTGAACTGGAAGGGAATGCGATTCAAGTCGAAGCGGTAGAAAATAAAATATTGAAAAAGAAAGAACAATTTCTGAAGGTACTTGCTCAAAATAAAAAATAAAGGGGATGGACCATGGAATTTGCAGAGTTAGTTATTGTATTTGCAGTAACGATTACGCTATCTAATATAGCTAGCCGCATCTTACCAATGATTCCAGCTCCACTGATACAAATATTCCTAGGAATTGTCTTAGGCTTGACTAAATGGGGGCAATCCATCAATTTTGAACCGGAATTATTTCTGGTCATGATCATTGCCCCGTTGCTATTTAGAGAAGGTGAAAAAGCAGATATCTCCTCGATACTTAAAAACTTCGATACGATTTTGTTTTTAGCTTTCGGTGGTGTGATTTTGACACTGGTCGGAGTTGGAGTGACCTTATCTTTTCTATTACCAAGTGTCCCGATTGCCGCTTGTTTTGCTTTTGGCGCAGCACTCGGTCCGACCGATGCTGTAGCAGTCAGTTCATTGTCTGGACGAGTAAATATCCCTAAAAAGGCGATGCACATTTTGGAAGGCGAAGGATTGCTGAATGACGCATCTGGCGTTACCGCGTTTCAATTTGCGTTAGCTGCTTTGATCACCGGTTCATTTTCAGCAGTCCATGCTGGATTTAGTTTAGTGATATCAAGTATAGGCGGAGCAGTTGTAGGTTTCTTACTTGTGTGGGTCAAAAGAAAAGTCATCAACTTGATTGAGAAAGCTTCGGCTAGGGATGTCACAGGCTATTTATTGATTGAATTGTTATTGCCATTTTTAGCGTATGTTTTAGCAGAAGTATTTGATGTTTCAGGAATTATTGCCGCAGTGGCAGCCGGAATACTACAGGCTTCCGGTTTTAGAAAAATCACGGTGTTTGATGCAGAATTATCGAGTTTATCCAATAGTACATGGACAACGATTGCCTTTACCCTTAATGCGTTAGTGTTCATTTTTCTAGGGATCGAACTTACACAAGTCTTTTCACCTGTTTGGGGAGATGGTGTCTATCCAAACGGCTTGCTCCTAGCAACGATTTTGTTGATTTCTGTTATCTTGTTTGTGATCCGTTTTGTATCGATCAGCCTCTTTTATATCTTCAAAGATGGTTTTGAAAATTGTAAAAAACAGTTGAATGAAATATTGATCTTGACGTTTGGTGGAGTAAAAGGAACAGTGAGTTTAGCAACGATCTTTATCCTGCCTTTTTCGATCAATAACATGATGTTCTACCAACGATCGTTACTTTTGTTTTTGACCGCCGGAGTGATCTTGGTTACTCTGATCGTGGGTATCGTTGTGTTACCAATGTTGACTGAAACAGAAGAAGCGAAAAGCACGGATCTGAATGCATTGATGATCTTAGAAGAAGTTGTTGCCATATTGAAATCTGAAATGAAACAATTAGACAAGGATTCCAAAGAATTTTTAGCGACAGATGCGGTGATCGAAAACTATCAGGAACGGATTCGTGATTTATATTTAGCAGATCTTTCTGACGATGAGAAACAAGAAGTACAGGAGATCCAAGCACTCATACTATCGATCGAACGTGACGGATTAGATGAAAGTTTTCGTTCAGGAAAGCTTTCTGCTAATGGCTATCGTTTTTATTCTCGTTTTCTTTCGAACTTCGAGCACTCGATCACTAGTCAATTTCTCTCATTCATTGGTTTTTGGTTTATCTTCGTTCGTCGATTGATCCGGATCATTTTGCATCCTAAGATGTTCTGGGAACGACGCCATTCTGATCGACAAACATTTATTTCAGAAAAAGATATACAGGAAATCCGAAATACCTATCAAAAAAATACACAATTGATCATTGAAAGTTTAGAAAACTTAACAGATGTTTACGATGAAACAATGGTTGATTTTTTTATTCAACAAAGAAAAATCCAAGGAATCAAAATGGTTTCAGGAAATCTTATTTCAGCGTGGCTGATCCAACAAGATAGTCTGTTTTCAAAAAGGATGCTGCGAGGCTATTACCTTGAACGTAAAATCGTTGATGAGTATGAAGAAGCAGAAAAGATAACGACATTTTCTGCGAACATTTACCGTAAAAATATCAACTTATTAGAATCCTATACAATGAATAAACCAACCGATAATTTTTCGTTTAGATTTGCTTTAAGAAAGAGGAGAAAACCTTTATCTGAAGCAGAAATGAACGATAGTAATAAAAAATGAATCTGTTGATTGGCAGCGAATAGTTGAAAACTTTCTTTCGGCTATCCGCTGTTTTTTATACTACGATCTAGACAAAATTGGAATAGTAAAAAGCTAATCCATCGGAAAATAAATGGAAATTCACAAATACTTGAAAAGCGATTTCCATGATTCCCTTTTTATTTCTTGGCGTGAAATATTTCTGTCTCGACCGCTCCTTTTTTATTAGAAAAACATATCTATAAACAAATTGTTTATGATACAATGTCCAAGACGAGGAGGGAATGTATTGAAAGAATTAAAAGTAACTGACCTCAAAAAAACTTATGGAGAAAAAGATTTGTTCGATGGAATCTCGTTTTTGATCCATGAAAAAGATCGTATTGGTCTGATTGGGACAAATGGGACTGGGAAAACAAGTCTACTAAATATTTTAGCGGGAATCGATACAGGTGACGGAGATCGTCAGACTGTTTTTTATCCGAATGATTACCGCATTGGTTATCTTTCGCAAGCATCAGCATTGGATGAAGGATTGACGGTGCTACAAGCTGTTTTTCAAGGGAATAGCCCGATGATCAGTGTAGTAAGAGAATACGAAGAGGCGCTGATTGCTCTGTCTGCAAATGGGGATGATCCAGCAATCCAAAAACGTTACTCAAAAGCCGAAGAACAGATGAACAAAGAAGATGCTTGGACGACTGATACAAATGCTAAAATCATTTTACAGAAATTAGGCATCAGTGAATTAGAGAAAAAAATCGGTGAACTTTCTGGTGGGCAAAAGAAACGCGTAAGTTTAGCTCAAGTATTAATCGATGAACCTGATTTATTATTATTAGATGAACCAACGAACCATCTTGATTATAAAGCAATCGAATGGTTAGAAAATTATCTTAGACAATACCGCGGCGCATTGCTGATGGTCACACATGATCGTTATTTCCTAGACCGCGTGACTAATCGAATCTTTGAACTTGCGTTTGGAAAACTCCACGAATATAAAGGAAATTATGAAGCCTATGTACTAGAAAAGGCAGAAAGAGACCGTGTGGGAGTTGAGCAGGAAGAAAAACGAAAACGTCTTTACAAACAGGAATTAGCTTGGATGCGTGCTGGTGTACAAGCACGGGGAACAAAACAGCAGGCACGGATCAATCGGTTTGAAGACCTCAAAGAAAATCTCTATCAAGTGAATCACGAAGAAGATCTTGAGTTGAATATCGCAACAAAACGTTTAGGGAAAAAAGTATTAGAAATAAAAGACGGTAGCTATGCTATCGATGGCAAACAGCTATTGGATCATTTTGAGTTATTGATCCAATCAAAGGAACGACTAGGGATCACTGGGAAAAACGGTGCTGGAAAATCAACATTACTGAATATCTTAGCTGGCCGTATCCCATTAGACAAAGGAACTCTTTCGGTAGGGGAAACAGTACGTTTCGCTTATTACACGCAGGAAAATGAAGAAATGAATCCTGAAAAACGGATGATTGCTTATTTACAGGAAGCGGCAGAGGAAGCACAAACGGCGGATGGTACGCAGATCGGTGTAGCAGAATTACTCGAACGATTTTTGTTTCCACGATTTATGCATGGAACGTTGATCAAGAAACTTTCTGGTGGCGAAAAACGTCGCTTGTATTTGTTGAAATTATTGATCCAACAACCGAATGTGTTGCTTTTAGATGAACCAACGAATGATTTGGATATTGCGACTTTAACGATTTTAGAAGATTATTTTAGAAGTTTCCCAGGAGCTGTGATCACAGTTTCCCATGACCGTTATTTCTTAGATAAAGTTGCAGAAAAACTGTTGGTGTTCCAAGGAGATGCAAGACAAGAATTATATTATGGAAATATGTCGAGCTACTTGAGCAAACAAAAAGAAGCAGAGCAAACAAGTGACAAAACAAAAAGAAAAATAGAACCAGTAAAAGAAGCGGCAACGAAAAAGAAGCTTTCTTATATGGAACAAAAAGAATGGGAAACGATTGAAGATGAGATCGCTGTACTTGAAGAAAAGATCGACCAACTTCAAGAAGAAATGAATCATCAAGGAGATGATTTTACTCGCTTGCAGGAATTGCAAACGGAGGTTTCACAGACTGAAAGTAAACTAGAAGAAAAGATGGCACGATGGGAATACCTAAGTGAATGGGCAGAAGAATAGGAGGAGTAACATGGAGCAAGCATATCTCGATTTAGGAAGAAAACTACTCGAAGAAGGACATGAAAAAGGCGATCGTACAGGTACAGGTACACGGAGCATATTTGGGTACCAAATGCGGTTTGATCTGCAAAAAGGCTTTCCATTACTGACGACTAAACGTGTTCCTTTCGGATTGATCAAAAGTGAATTGCTGTGGTTTTTAAAAGGAGATACGAATATCCGTTTTCTGTTGCAAAACAATAATCACATTTGGGATGAGTGGGCATTTGAACGTTATGTCAAAAGTGACGAATATCAAGGTCCTGACATGACAGACTTTGGTCATCGAAGTTTGACTGATCCAGTATTCAACGAGCAATACAAAGAACAACATCAGCTATTTTGTGAAAAAGTCTTGACTGACGATGACTTTGCTAGAAAATTTGGCGATCTTGGACACATCTATGGATATCAATGGCGTCATTGGGAAACAAAAGAAGGGGGCTTCATTGATCAAATCAAAGAAGTGATTGAATCAATCAAAAAAACACCCGATTCAAGACGTTTGATCGTTTCAGCATGGAATCCAGAAGACGTACCAAGTATGGCATTACCACCGTGTCATACAATGTTTCAGTTCTACGTTGCTGACGGTCGTCTCAGCTGTCAGTTATACCAACGGAGTGGCGATATCTTTTTAGGCGTACCATTCAATATTGCAAGTTATGCGTTATTGACACATCTGATCGCACATGAAACAGGTCTAGAAGTCGGAGAATTCATCCATACTTTAGGCGATGCACACTTGTATTCCAATCATGTCGAGCAAATGAAAGAACAATTATCACGCGAGGTTCGTGCATTTCCTACATTGAAATTGAACACAGAAAAAGCCTCTGTTTTTGATTTTGATATGGAAGATATCAAAGTAGAAGGGTATGATCCACATCCTTCTATCAAAGCACCTATCGCAGTATAAGGTAGAGAGGATGAGCGTATGTTAGCTGCAATCTGGGCACAAGATGAGAATGGTTTGATTGGAAAAGAGAATAAGCTACCTTGGCGATTACCCAATGATCTGAAATTCTTCAAACAAATGACTGAATCGAACACTCTGGTCATGGGCAGAAAAACGTTTGAAGGAATGGGGAGTCGTCCGCTGCCAAATCGTCACACGATTGTATTGACGCACAATCGGGATTATACAGCAGAAGGTGTAATGGTGATGCATAGTATAGACGAAGTGTTAGCGTATGAGAAGGAAACGGATGGAATTATTTTTATTGCTGGAGGATCAACGATCTACAAGGAATTTCTCCCTTTTTGTACAGTCCTTTATCGTACAGTGATCCATCACACGTTCGAAGGCGATAGCTACTTTCCTACGCTTGACTGGGAGGATTGGTCAATGATCAATGTCAGTCAAGGAGAAACAGATGAAAAAAATCGTTACAATCACCAGTTTGAAACCTATCAAAGAAAAGAAACCCAATCAGAAGAATCTCCCGAATAAAAAAGATGAGCGTGAGGCAAAAGTAAAGAATACTTTTGGCTCACGCTCAAGCATGAATATACGACCGAAACAGAAAGTGACTTTCACAGAGTTCACTGCTTCTGTTTCGGTCTCTTTTTTAGGTATAAAACAAGACTGAAAAGTAAATAAAACCAGCGCCTAACATAACAAAGAGATGCCACACCACATGCATAAAACGAATGGAATGCAAACTATAAAAAAAGGCACCAATGGTATAGGAGAGACCGCCAGCAACTAGCAAAATCACCCCAGTTAGACTTAATGAGTGGTACAAAGGACCCGCTGCCACTACACAGAGCCATCCCATCAAAATATAAATAAGCGTGGAGATTTTTGAGACTCGCTGTTGCTTATGAAGGGTCAATGATTTATAAATGATCCCCAAAATCGCAAATAGCCAGATGGCCCCAAACAAAGTCCAACCTAACCAGCCACGAATACTTATCAAACAAAAAGGAGTATAACTACCAGCAATCAACAGAAAAATAGTGCTGTGATCCAGTACTTGAAAGACTGTTTTTGCCTTCGTGAAAATCAGCGCATGAAACAAGGTAGAAGTCAAAAATAGTAAAATCATCATAGAGCCATAGATGGCATAGGAGACGACATGGACGGATGAATGGAGTCTAGCACCCTTCACTAAAAGAATCGCTAAACCAGCAATACTTAGCCCAGTTCCGATACCATGTGTGACAGCATTGAAGACTTCGTTTAAAATACGATAGGTACGATTGAATTTTGTGTTTTCCATGAAAACGGCTCCTTCCCGAATGTATTTAATGAAAAAACCAGACTTGTCTGTTATACTAAAAAGAGTAATTGCCTTTATTTTAGTTTACCACGAAGAGGGCATCTTGTTAAAGGAAGAGTGAGATAGAATGACAAACGTAAAAATCGTAACAGATTCTTCTTGTACAATCGAAAAAAGTGTGCGAGATAATTTAGATATCCACGTGATGCCGTTAGCGATAATGATCGACGGTGTGGTTTATCCTGATGATGATCAGTTAAGTGGAGAAAAGTTTATGGAAATGATGGCACAAGCAAAGTCATTGCCAAAAACGAGTCAACCACCAATTGGGGAGTTTATTTCGATGTATGATTCTCTTGGAGAAGATGGCAGCGAAGTCATTTCGATCCATATGACAAAAGGATTAAGTGGCACTGTCGAAGCGGCTCGCCAAGCAAGTAATCTAACAAAAACAAAAGTAACGGTGATCGATAGCGACACCACCGACCAAGGGCTGTCCTTTCAAGTAATTCGAGCAGCTGAATTAGCAAAAGAAGGAAAATCGGCAGAAGAAATTCTAAAAGAAGTCCAAAAAGTGCAAGAAAATACAACACTTTATATTGGAATATCTACTTTAGACAATTTGGTCAAGGGTGGCAGAATCAGTCGGACCACTGGGCTACTTTCTAGTGTCTTGAATATCCGCGTTGTCATGAATTTTACCCATGGTGAATTGATCCCAGTTGCAAAAGGCAGAGGCAAAAAGACATTTGATAAATGGTTCAACAATTTGAAAAAAGAACTAAAGGCTTTGCCAAATGTTCGACAAATCGGTATCTCTCATGCTGATGCCGCAGAACTCGCTCAAGAGTTTAAGGAAGGGCTGCAAGAATTGTTCCCAGATATGAATATCCCCGTTCTGCACACAAATCCGGTTATTGCTACGCATACAGGTAAAAACGCTTTTGCGATCATGTATTACGTCGATTAATTTAATTTGAGAGGATAAGACAGG
>NZ_BCQB01000006.1 GCF_001544215.1 Enterococcus durans NBRC 100479 = LMG 10746 | reverse complement strand
AAAATAAAAAAAGATGATATCCCGCCATTTAGAGCAGGAAAAAGTATCCATACTTTTTCCTGCTCTTTTTTGCTTCTCAAGGTATTATTTTACCAATCTATCGGTAAAAAAAGGTTTTCTTCTAATAATAGAATCATGGATAATTTTAGTGTGGGGATTTTATGATGTTTGGGGGGATGTATGAAAAATAAGAGAACCGTTGATTTTTGTAAGTCATCGTTTCGATGAGTGGCTGCACTTGAATGAATAAGAAAAAACAATGCCTTAAGATAAGATGATTTTAGATAGGCTCATGATGTTAGAACTAGAAAGGGGGACAGAACATTTGCAAATGAAAAATTTTAGAACAATAGCCACTTCGCTCTTATTATTCCAACACTGCCTTTTTCCAGTCACCATTTTTGCAGAAGAGGCACCAGTTGAAATTGACACGGAATTGGTTCAGCGTTTACAAGAGCAAAATGAACTACCAACGATCGAAAGCAACCCTCCAACGACTGAATCGACCGCAGAAGAACCTGTACATACGGAACCTGCTGAAGTACCAACTACAGAGGATTCGAATCCAGAACAACCAGAACAACCAGAAACAGTAGAGACTACGGAACCACCTATTCCGGAAACATCTGAAGAAACAGTAGAGACGACCACTCCTTCTGCAGAAGACGGGAAAGAAAGTAGTGAAGGAAATGGACTACCTTCGCCAGTTTTGCCAAAAGAGGAGGAAACAGAACAGCTGATGGTCTTGCCAGAAGCGATGCGGATGAGCACTTACTCGTTACCTAACCTTAACGAATATCGCCATCATTTAGTCGATAATGGAAGAAGTGCTTATATTGAGGGTAAGATGCAGAGAGTTACGAATAGAGAATTGACTTTAGGAGAAGGAGCAGGAGCAGTTCAAAGATTTACAGTCACTTTTGATGCGTATACGATGGTGCAAGCTCCGGGAAATGGTTGGATCTCTTGGATTGCTAGTAATTTGAGCACTGCGCCTGATTTTTATTTTCAGCAGATGTATTATGGAAATCATCCATCCTTCTCAAATCCATATACGTTGAATAATCTGAGGGGGTCCGGTGTGCCGTCTTATTTGTCTGTTACGGCAACACCTACTATTAGTGGTCGTCAAGTGACAATCGATGTGCTGATCATAAGGATGAAAACTACCACTGTTGATACGAATGAAAAGGATACTATACGTCTTTTAGGAAATTTAACAATGGGGACAACTGCTGTTGCACCACAGGTCAATAACTACTCCAAAAAAATCGCAGATGTGAATTATCCTGATGCAGTTATCGGAGAGATCATCGTGAAAAATCCAAAGCCATCTGCTGCGATCAAAGACAGCGTTGATGTAGAAGCTACTAGGAACGCTTTGTCTCAAGATACGATCAAATCATGGTTTACTACACTGCCGTCTAATTCGAATGACTACACGTTTTCCGCAACAGGTCCAGCTAGTTGGGCACCTGGCGCAACAGGAACTGCTACAGTGGTTATGAAACATAATTCGAATGGTTCGACACAAACATTCACTACTCGGTACACTGTTAGAGACACGCAAAAGCCAACCGCTAAATTCAAAAATGCTGAAATTGAAGCACGAAGAACTGGGGGGTGGACACGAGAAGATTTATTGAAATTCATTGATGGAAATTTACAGGATAACTGGAGCTTGCCAGAAAATATCCGGATCGAAGCAACAGATAATGATGGGATTTATCCACTTGCAGGAAGATCCCCTCGGGATACTTGGGCTTACGTAGATATTTATGATGAAGCTGGAAATAAATATGGTGAATATGTAGAATTTAAGATAGTGGATAAACAAGCACCAAAAGTAACTGCAAAAACTGATGTTGAGGTTGAAGCTCGTAGAAGTGGAGAACTTAGCCAAGCAGAGCTACGTCAATTCGTTACAAACATGAGCGACAACTGGACATTACCAGAGAACTTGAAAATTCATTTATTCGGTGCTTCTTCTGGTAACCCAGTATCCATTGTCGGTAGGGCACCATTTTCTTCTAATGTACACGTCCGCATACGTTTGGAGGATGAAGCAGGGAATAAGTCATCAAATATTGGCGTGGGCACAACGATACGTATTGTGGACACCCAAGCACCGACAGGAACCGTAAAAAGCGATATTACAATTGAAGCTCGCAGAAGTGGCGATCTTAGTCAAGCAGAGTTACGAGGATTTTTCTCTACGATGAGCGATAATTGGACATTGTCAGAAAATATGAAAGTACATTTCCTTGATGGAAACGGAACGGCAACAACAATTGCAGGTAGAGCACCAGGTACACATGATTTTTACCTTCAATTAGAAGATGAAGCCGGGAATAAGTCAGCACGAACGAGTGTGACGATAAGGATTGTAGACACCCAAGCACCGACAGCTACAGTCAAAACTCAAGGAGTTGAAATTGAAGCCCGCAGAATTGGAGATTGGACACGAGCCGATTTATTGAAATTCATTGATGGCGATTTACAGGATAACTGGAGTTTGCCAGAAAATATTCGGATCGAAGCAACAGATAACAATGGGATTTATCTGCTTGCAGGAAAAGCACCTGGTAATACTTGGGCTTATATTGATATTTATGACGAAGCTGGAAATAAAAATGGCAACTATGCAGAATTCAAAATCGTAGACACCCAAGCACCGACAGGAACATTGAACACCGTAGTGCCTACCTTTGAGTATCGTACCCAAGGCGATTGGAGCAGAGAAGAACTGTTGACTTTCTTTAGTGGTGAACTTTCTGATAACTGGTCAGAGCATAAAAATATCACAGCTACAATGGATCGATTCATCGTAGATTTTTCACCAAGTGTCAACTTGCAACAAGCAACATTGACTTTGACCGATGAGGCTGGAAACAAGCAAGCTTATCCTGTTCAATTTTTATTGACGTCTTTTGTGATTGAACCCAACGTACTTATCCAAGCACAACGGCTCCCAGCACTATCGAAAGAGACGATCAAGTCGTGGTTTCAAGGATTACCAAGTATGGTTGATGATCATTATGATTTTTCCACACCTGAATCAGCGAATGGCTGGGAACCAGGAAAAACGGGTCAAGCAAATGTTACGATCCGTAGCAAATTAACCAATGCAACACAACAGAAAGCAACAAACTATACAGTCGTTGATACGCAGGCACCTGAAGGAACAGTAAAATACAGACAGACATTTGAAGCAAACCGATCACGGGATTTCACACAAGAAGAATTGCGTCAGATTTTTCAAAGTTTGTCGGATAATTGGAGTCTGCTTGAGAATATTAAACTGAAAACAAGTAATTTGTCTATGTTAAGTCCCAATCATTCAGGGAATCATTATATATTAAACATTACTGCGACTGATGAAGAGAAGAACAGTAACGTTTTTGAGAGAGTTGCCGTTGTGATTGAGGATACGCAAGCACCAACTGCAACAATCAAAGGAGAAACAATCGCTGTCGAAGCTCGCAGAACTGGTGGATTGACGCGTGAAGAACTTCTTCGATTTGTAGATGGCGGTCTTTCGGATAACTGGTCACTCCCTGCTGATATTTCATTGGCAGTAGTCGTACCTCAAGGAACTGGTTATGTTGCGGTGGATGTCAATCAAAAACCAGGAACAGTCATTACAGGACATTTATTATTGACGGATGAATTCGGAAATCAAACGATCCCTGGTCCAAAGAATCAAGTAAGTTTAAACATTCGCGATACGCAAGCGCCAACAGGAACTGTAAAAGGTGAGGTGGAGATTGAGGTTCGCAGAAGTGGCGATCTTAGCCAAGCGGAACTACGAGGATTTCTCACAACAATGAGTGATAATTGGACGTCACAAGGGAATATAAAAGTTCACTTAGTTGATGCAAATGGAGCAGTAGCAACTGTTGCCGGTAAGGCGCCAGGTACGCACACTTTTTATCTCCAATTAGAAGATGAAGCAGGGAACAAGTCATTAGGGATGAGTACATCGATCCGTATTGTAGATACCCAAGCACCAACGGGAATTGCAAGAGATAATGTGGAAGCAGAAGCCCGTAGAAGTGGCAATCTCAGCCAAGCAGAGCTACGTTGGCATGTCATGTTGATAAGTGACAACTGGACATTAACAAATAATGTAAAAATACATTTAGTCGATGCAAACGGCGTAGCAACAACCGTGGCGGGTAAAGCGCCAGGTACGCATAATTTCCACCTTCAACTAGAAGATGAAGCGGGGAATAAGTCATTAGTGATGAGTGTATTGATACGCATTGTAGATACACAACGCCCTACAGGAACCATGAAAGATAATATCGAGGTTGAAGCTCGTAGAAGCGGAGACCTTAGCCAAGCAGAGTTACGGAAAATGTACACGACGATGAATGACAATTGGACGTTGCCAGAAGATATGAAGGTTCAGTTATCCTTCTATGATGGGATAACAACTGTTGCTGGCATAGCACCAGGAAAAACAGTAACGGGCGTATTTCGATTAAAAGACGAAGCAGGAAATCAGTCATTTCCAATTGGAAGCTTGATACGCATTGTCGACACCCAAGCACCAACTGCGACAATCAAAACGAAGGGCGTGGAAATCGAAGCACGAAGAACGGGCGAATGGACACGCGAAGATTTGTTGAAATTCATTGATGGCGATTTGCAGGACAACTGGAGCTTGCCGGAAGATATTCGAATTGAAGCAACTGATAATCATGGCATCATACAACTTGCTGGAAGAGGTCCTGGTGATAACTGGGCGTACATCGATATCTATGATGAAGCTGGAAATAAATATAGTAGATATGCAGAATTCAAAATCGTGGATACCCAAGCACCAACAGGCACATTGAACACTGTGATACCTACTTTTGAGTATCGTACCCAAGGCGATTGGAGCCGAGAAGAATTGTTGACGTTCTTTAGTGGTGAACTTTCCGATAACTGGTCAGAACATAAAAACATCACAGCTACAATGGATCGATCCATCGTAGATTTTTCACCAAGTGTCAGCTTGCAACAAGCAACATTGACATTGACCGACGAGGCAGGAAACAAGCGGTCTTATCCTGTTCAATTTTTCTTGACGTCTTTTGTGATTGAACCTAATGTACTTATCCAAGCACAACGGATGCCTGCACTATCGAAAGAGACGATCAAATCATGGTTCCAAGGGTTACCTAGTATGGTCGATGAGCATTATGATTTTTCCACACCAGAATCAGCGAATGGCTGGGAACCAGGGAAAGCAGGTCAAGCAAATGTTACGATCCGTAACAAAGTAACAAATGCAACACAGCAGACAACAACAAACTATACGGTCGTTGATACGCAATCCCCAGAAGGAAGAGTTAAAACAGCCAGAGTGACGATGGAAGCAGATCGATCGAGGAATTTCACGCAAGAAGAATTGCGTCAATTTTTTGAAGAGTTATCAGATAACTGGAGCTATCTCGAAGACATCACTTTGAAGAGCTCAGGTAGTTTATCTTCACTAGGTCCAAATACTGCAAATAACCATTATATATTAGCAATCACAGCAACGGATGAAGAAAAAAATAGCAAACGTTTTGAAAGAGCATTGGTTCGGATCAACGACACAAAAGCGCCAACGGGAACTGTAAAAAATGAGCATATGGATATCGAAGCTCGTAGAACTGGCGATTTAAGCCAAGATGAACTTCGCCAATTTTTTGCGTCCGTAAATGACAACTGGACATTATCTAAGGATATAAGATTCCATTTAGTCAATGCAGACGGATCAGCAACATCTATTGCAGGGATGAATCCAGGAACTTCGCTTGATGCGTATATCCAACTGGAGGACGAAGCAGGCAACAAGTCTTCACCAATGAAGATATCAGCAAACATTGTGGACACAACAGGGCCACAAGGAAAACTGAAAGAAAATTTAGCCTTCCAAAAAGGGAGTGCAGAACCAAATGCAAGAGATTATTTAGATGGGGAACCTTCCGATAACTGGACGGCACCTGAAGCAATCAAAGTAACGGTAGCCTATGAAAATAATGCGGATTTCACTGATTTAACAGTAGGAACGCATAAATTTGTCCTTACTTTAGCGGATGAATATGGGAATACAACAGATCTTTCAGGTGAGTTAGAGATCCAAATGAATTTGAAAGGATATATCGATGTGACGATCCCAGCACGTATTTCTTTTGCTGAAAGTAAAGAAAGTGGTGGAATCGTATCACCAAAATATCAAATCCAAAACAACTCTAATGAAGAACTGACTGTGTCAGTGGCGTCTATGACAAGTCAGTCTCAAACAGAGAAGCTAACAGACATCGATCTTTTAATGTCGAATAACTACAGCGATGCTACGATTCCTTTGATTGAGAACGGTCAAAATCTATCACAGAAAACAGAGTTAGTGACTTTACCGAAAAAGACAAGTTCCTTTGCCTTTTCACTTTACGGTACAGTAGGACAAAACTTTGATTTTGATAGTTTGACTGATCCGTTGAAGCCGCAGTATGCTTTACAATTCAATTTTGCGATAAACTAACATTGTTAAAAGGTGTGTGATCACTTGTGGTCACACGCTTTTTTTGTACGTTCATTTGTACGTTCAAGAAAATGTATTTCCTTTCCTTAATGATACGGAAGTTTTTATTTTGAAAAGCAAACGCTTACTCTGTAAACTCTTAGATAGAAAGAATAAAACATAAGGAGTGGAGAACAATGAAAAAAGCATTGATTATTTGCGCAGCAGGGATGTCATCTTCTATGATGGCGTCAAAGGCAACAGAACTATTTAAAGACAAAGGCGAAGACATTATGGTGGATGCTGTTTCTGCTACCGAAGGTGATAAAATGATCAAGAACAGTGACTTTGATTTATTCTTGATTAGCCCTCAAACCACAATGTTTCTGGATAAATTTGTTAAACTAGGTAAAACGGTGGATAAACCAGTAGTAAGCATCCCATTTCAAGCTTATGTACCTATTCCATCTGGCATCCAAAATTTGGCAGGGCTAATTGAGGAGAATATTTAATTAGGAGTGGGTAAAGATGAAACAGATAGAAAAATTATTATTGAGACAGTTGATCGACCACCAAGGAGAATATGTCACCAGTCGGAGTCTCGCATCTGAATTGTCTTTATCTGATCGAACGATCCGTAATTACATGAAAGTGATCAAAGATGAAGTGGAAGAGCATGGCGGAAAACTATCTGCAAAACAGGGACAGGGCTACCAACTAGAAATCTTTGATCACTTGGAATTTTCTCGTTTTTTGAAGCAAAGGGAAGTTGCTTTTCGTAGTGATTTGCAAGTCACAGAATTTTTTGAATCAGAAGATCGACAAAAGTATCTTTTGAATAAGTTATTGCTGGAAGATGAAGCCATCTTCATTGAAGACTTAGAAGATGAATTATTCATCAGTCGTTCAAGTCTAGTCAATGATATTCATGAAATCAAGAAAAAATTACTGCCCTATGCATTGAGAATCAATTCGAAACCGCATCAGGGAATGTGGATCGAGGGGCATGAGCAAGACAAACGTCATTTTATCATGGATATATTTTTTGGGAACCATTATACCAATTCACTCAAAGAATATTTGGGAACGAGTCACTTTTTTAAAGAAATCAATATTGAAGAGTTAGTGATCATCATTTTGGATGAGATAAGAGAAGTGAATCTAAAAGTATCGGATTTTATCATCCAAAATTTAACACTGCATTTAGCATTAGCGATCAAGCGTGTCAGAGAAGGGTTTCATATCGAAGGAATCCCATTGACCGAAGATATTGCGAGTCGCTTAGAATTTCAGGTATCGAAAAATATAATGGAGCGAATCGAACGAGTAATGCAAGTAGTATTTCCAGAAGAAGAGGTGTTTTATCTAGCGCTACATTTGATGGCAAAATCGAATCGAGAGGAAAAGGTGACCGATCAAGAACTTCTAGCGGAGTTAACCGTTACATTGAATCAATTCGCTCAATTTTTTCATCGTCCGTTGAATGAAGACCATCAACTGAAAAACGGCTTGCTGAATCACTTGGCACCCATGCTCGTCCGACTAGAACGAGGAATCACGCTAGAAAATCCGTTGAAAGAAGAAATAATGAAAGAAGATCGGCAAGCGTTTGAACAAACAAAACAGCTTTTTAGCCAAATGCCGTTACTAAGTAATTATGAAATCAATGACGATGAGTGGGCATATCTAACGCTGCATATCATGGCAGCATTGGAAAAAATCAAGTCCACGCATAAAATCCATGCATTGATCATTTGTGCAACTGGCTACGGCAGTGCCCAATTACTCAAAAATCGAGTGTTGTCCGAATTTGGTGAAACGATTGTCGTAACGAATGTAAAAGGATATTACGAAATCAATGAAGCTGTATTGAAAGAAGCCGATATGATCATCTCTTCGATTGATTTATCTACCATGTTTTTCAAAATACCAGTTTTGCATGTCAGTGTCTTTTTGAATAGCCAAGATATTCAGAAAATTCGTGAAACGATTGCTGAATGTCTGCCTTGTCAGAGTATAAAGAAGGAAAGCATCAGTTTACCAGCTGAGAAAAAGCAACACTACTACCAACAGTTGCTTTCGGAAAAATGGTTCACTGTCTATGCACAACAACCAACAAAAGAAGAAGTGATCCAAGAATTGCTCCAACTTTTAGGACAAGAAGAAGCAAATGAATATCTTTTTGAAATGACGGAACAAATAAAGAGACGGGAGAAGATGGGGCAGATCATCTTTAGTGAGAATATCGTCGTTCCTCATCCTGCGATTCCTATCGGAGCAACTACTAAAATCGCGGTTGCCCTTATTCCAGGAGGCATGACTTGGGATGAACATGAAGGTATCCAGTTTGTATTTTTAGTCTCACCTTCTTTTATTGAAAACGAAGGGATTACTGTAGTGACCAAAGCAATCGTCCGTTTTATCGATCGGACTGATTTACAGCACCATATTTTAGCAACACCTACATTTCACAATTTTAATGATCAATTTAGCCAAATGGTCGAGTAAGGGGGAGAAAAAATGTCTGAAACTATCAGTAGTGAAGAGTTGCAAGTAACCGCTTTCGATATCATTCTTCATAGCGGAAATGCAAGAACGCTGATTCATGAAGGGTTCAAAGACATGCGTCAGGAAAAATTTGAAGAGGCAGATGAACAGCTGACTAAAGCCAATGAGGAGATTTTACAGGCGCACAAAGCACAAACGAACTTATTGAAGGAATACGCCAGTGGACAAAAAATCGAAATGGAGATCATCATGGTTCATGCACAAGACCACTTGATGACAACGATGACCTTACTGGAAGTGGCAACTGAGATGGCGTATCTGTATCAAAAACATTCATAAAGGGGTAAGTAAGATGGGAGATGCAGAAAAAAAACAATTGGAAATAGAGAAAAAACAGTTTAGTTTGAAAATCATGTATTTCAATCGTTATCTGATCATTCGTTATCTAACAGCGGGCTTCTTTTTTATGAATCTTTACTGGTTGATTATTCTATTAGTCAGCAAAAGTATTTTTCTGATTGTTCCGATTGGACTAATCGGTTTGATCTTGCCTGCTGTGGGTGAACAAATCCGGCTCTATCGACAACATCAAAACACTGTGCCACGAACAAAACGGTACTTTAAGTGGCAAGGGATCATGAACGGGCTACTCTGCGGTCTATTATTTACGCCGTTTTATACTTCAATGTTTCCGTTTATGGTCGATAATCTATATGGGAAATTAGGGATGATCGTATTTTTAGGGAGTGGGTGCCTGATTTGTGCTCTATGTCATAAACGTTTGGAAAGCATCCAAGTAAACAAAGATCGTCAGTATCAAAGGATCAAAACATTTGAACAAGCAGCGTATTTAGGAAAGGAGAGTAACTAATGTTTAATTTTTTGCAGAAGTACTTAATGGGTCCAATGGGGAAAATCGCTCAGTTTAAAATCGTTCGTGCTGTCATGGCGGCTGGGATGGCGTCTATCCCATTCACGATCGTAGGTTCCATGTTTTTGGTTTTGAATATTTTACCGTTGCCATTTCCGTTTCTTGAAGGTTTTTTCAATAGTACCTTTTTCAAAGTCAGTGATTTATATATGATCGTTAATACAATGACGATGGGGATCTTATCCATTTATTTTGCTATTGTTTTTGCTTATGAACTGACTTCGATTGAAAAAGAAGAACAAGGATTGAATGTCAATCCGCTGACAGGTGCATTATTATCCGTCTTCGCCTTCTTCATGTGTATTCCTGAAATGGGCTTGAGCGATGGAAAAGTTCGCTTGCTTGCAAGTGTGACAGATACTGAAACTGTAGTCAGTGGTATACGGATGGGCGCATTTGTTGAACGTTTAGGCACTTCAGGTATCTTTACAGCGATCATCATGTCGATCATTGCTGTTGAACTTTATTGTATGTGTGTCAAACGTAATTGGGTCATCAAGATGCCCGATGTTGTTCCGCCAGGTGTATCTCGTTCATTTACTGCATTGATTCCTACTTTTGTCATTGCATTTGCTGTAATGATCGTTAACGGACTTTTGATTGTATTAGGCACAGATATCTTTAAAATGATCTCGATCCCATTTGGTTTCGTTACGCAGTTGACAAATACTTGGCTAGGGATCATGGTCATCTATTTCTTGATCCATGCGTTATGGATCGTGGGGATCCATGGGGCAAATATCATCACTTCCTTCTTGACCCCAATCGTGTTAGCGAATATGGCAGCGAATGCACAAGGTGCTAACTTCCCACTAGCTGGAGAGTTCAACAACTCTTATGTAACAGTCGGCGGTTCAGGAGCGACATTAGGATTGATCATTTTCATTGCTTTCTTAGCAAAATCCGATCAATTAAAAGTGTTAGGGAAAGCTTCACTGGTGCCAGGAATCTTTAATATCAACGAACCGATTATTTTCGGGATGCCAATCGTGTATAACCCATATTTAGCTGTGCCATTTTTCTTAGCACCGATGGCATCTGCTTCACTTGCTTATTTCGCAATCAAATTTGAGATCGTAAAACCAATGTTAGCACAAATGCCTTGGCCTTCACCAGTTGGTATCGGAGCCTTCGTTGGTAGTGGTGGTGACTGGAAAGCGGCTGTGTTAGCTGTACTATGTGCAATCCTTGCTTTCTTTATCTGGTTGCCATTCATCAAATTCTACGACAACAAATTGTTGACAGAAGAAAGAGAAAAAGCTGCTGAATTAGCAGCAGCTGAATAACAAATTTTGTAAAAAGAGGTTGGGACAGAAGTGTTTAACTCCGATAAATAAGAAGAAATTAACGAAAATTGCTTTTCAAATTTTTGTTAATTTCGGCTTATTTCCGAAGGAGTTGCTTCTGCTCCCACCGTTTATTCGGAGTTAGAGTCTGTGGCAAAACTGATTTTTAGTTTTGTCCCACGCTCGTTTTTTTTTTGAAATTTCCGAAAAACCTGACTTTTGGACTTTCGTTTATTCGAGAGTTTGTAGCAAACCTGATTTTTAGGGTTGCCATTCTCTTTTTTTACTCTTCAAGCAATCGTTTGACGACCTCGTAATCTCCTTCATACGGAACATCGACCCCATTGATTTTTTGATAGGGATCAACACCTTTCCCAGCAATGACAACTGAATCTGCGGAGGTACTTTTCGCTAGGGCTTTTTTGATTGCTGTTGGGCGGTCCATTTCATAATGGACATCCAAATCAGGATTAGTGATTGCCTCATTGATTTCTTCTGCGATCTTTTGTGGATCTTCAAATGCAGGATCATCTGCGGTCAAGAAGACGATATCTGCTGTTTCAGATAGAACTTTTCCAAAATCATGCCGGCGAGAAATGGCTTTATTGCCTGGACTTCCCAGTACGACAATGACTTTCCCTTTAGGATGTTCCTTTTTAGCAAATTCGAGCAAGGTTTTCAAACTTAGATAGTTATGGGCGTAGTCTACATAAACGTGGGCGCCGTTTTTTTGTACAAGTTGATCCATTCGTCCAGGAACACGGGCTTCTTTTAGACCTTGTTGCGCATCTGTGGCAGAGGCACCAGTCAATGCTGCCGCAATGATCGCGCTAGTCGCATTCTCTTGATTGAAATCACCAGCTAATTTGATCGTGTAAGTCGTATCGATCGCTAAGTTACCATGATGATTGATTACTTGGAAGGCATGGGTCCCGTTATTTAAACTTTTGACTTCGTAATCTGCTTGTGTGGAACGACCATAAACAATGGCAGGAATACCATAGACATTAGCTGTTTCTTTCAGCAAATCAAAATGATCACTTTCATGGTTCAAGATCACTTGCTTTGAATTTAAGATCAACTGACGTTTGCAATAAAAATAATCATCGAATGTCGGGTGTTCGATTGGGCTGATATGGTCAGGTGAAATATTCAAAAAGATCCCAACATCTAAAGTCAGTCCATAAACACGTTGTGTCTTGTAAGCTTGAGAAGAAACCTCCATCACCAAATGGGTCATCCCATTATTTACAGCTTCGGCCATCATACGATATAGATCTAAGGATTCCGGCGTTGTTAAATGAGATTTGAAATACGTTTTTCCATCCAGTGTTGTATTCATCGTGGAAAGCAGCGCTGTTTTGTTTGCTGTTGTATAGTCTAGGATCGCTTTAGTAAAGTAGGCAGCAGTGGTTTTGCCTTTTGTCCCAGTATAGCCGATCACTTGCAGATCATTTTGTGGATAGCCGTAGAACGCCATAGAAAGGATCGCCATTGCTTTCCGGATATCGGTCACGATGATGCCGACTGCCGACTGTTCGTAAGGTTGTTCTGCTACATAATACAGCAATCCTTGTGAGACGGCACTTGTTAGATAGTCTTCTTTAAAGTTTAATCCTTTACAGAAAAATAAAGTCTCGGCATCGACTTGCCGGGAATCATAGCTTAATTTTCTAAAGGTAAACTGATCAGGGGCGTCTAAATGCCACCCTTTTTCAGAAACAAATTCTTTTAATAGGTTTTCTTTCAATAATAAGTTGCGGACATCTTCTAAAGAGAAGTTCACTGGATCATCCCTCACTTCATTTTCGTTGGATTTCTTGATTCATTATAGCACATTCAAGGCAACTTGCTAGAATGACGAAAGTCAGGTAGGAAAATTCACTGGATGTAGCGAATAGCGAACGGTAGCCGCAAGAAAAAATAAGTGAGTTTCTCTAGATAGATGAGAAACAGTAGGAGAGGGAGGCATACTAGTCACTTGTATCTCCTGCTAAATCAAGCGAGAGGGTCGAAGTATTTTCAGGAAAGCAGCGAGGAGTTCTCAAAATTTTGCAAGATGATTTTTCGGACGTTCCATTTTAGCCCCTTCATATAAAAATAAAAAAGCAGAGACATAAGAAAACGCTATCTATTTTGAAGGTGCTGTCAGGAAATCCATACAAAAAAGATTGCTAGTTTTGCTTTTTGCAATTAAAATAGTGGTAATGCTTTGTAGAAAGTTGGAATCGAATCGATGAATACTCAACGAAAATCAGCAACTGAAGATTTGTCCCCACAAGAGAAGATGGCAAGAGGTTCTGCTTGGATGACTGCTAGCAATATCATTTCTCGCTTACTTGGGGCTGTGTATATTATTCCATGGTATGCCTGGATGGGCGAAAATGCGAAAGCTGCCAATGGATTATTCAATATGGGCTACAATATCTATGCATTGTTCTTACTGATTTCTACGGCTGGGATACCGGCCGCAATCGCCAAACAAACGGCTCGCTACAACTCATTGAATGAATATGGTACTTCTCGGAAGTTGTTTATTCGAGCGTTACAGATGATGGGTGTCTTAGGTATCATATTTTCCGTATTTATGTATGTGGCTTCTCCTTGGTTGGCACATGCTTCTGGCGGTGGGGAAGACCTGATTCCGACGATGCGTTCGCTCAGTATAGCTATCCTCGTCTTTCCTTGTATGAGTGTGATCCGTGGATATTTCCAAGGCAATCAGGAAATGATGCCGTATGCGCTCTCACAAATCGTTGAACAAGTGGCGCGGATCTTTTATTTGTTACTCACGACGTTTATCATCATGAAGGTCATGAAGGGGGATTATGTCACTGCAGTTACGCAATCGACATTTGCCGCATTTATCGGAATGGTGGCAAGTATCCTCGTCCTGCTTTATTTTTTGAAAAAACACCAACGCTATTCCTCTGCCCGTGTGCAGTACAGCAATAATCAAGTAAATATCGCAACGAAAGAATTACTGGTAGATACGATCAAAGAAGCGATCCCATTTATCATCGTTGGTTCTGGTGTGACGATTTTTAAATTAGTGGATCAGTTTACGTTTATCAAAATCATGTCTGCCACTACCGAGTACTCTAAAGAACAGTTGTTGGATCTTTTTTCGATCTTTAGTGCAAACCCCGATAAGCTGACAATGGTCGTGATCGCATTAGCGACATCGATTGCAGCTACTGGATTACCATTGATCACAGAAGCGGTGACATTGAAAGACCACCGAGGACTAGCCAAACTAACGAGTGGGAACCTCCAACTCTTCTCTTTCTTTATGTTTCCCGCGACGTTTGGGGTAATGCTTTTATCTTACCCGCTGAATACTTTGTTTTATACCCCAGATCGATTAGGAAGTCATGTATTGATCCAAGCAAGTTTTGCCGGTCTGTTCTTAGGGCTTTATATGCTTGTTTCCAATATGCTACAAGGAATGTTTGAAAATGCGGCTGCTATCCGTTACTTAGCGATCGGCTTTGTCGTAAAACTGGTCTTGCAGTACCCAATGATTCGTCTATTCGAAGTCTACGGTCCTTTATTTGCAACGATGATCGGCTTTGCCGTATCATGTACGTTGATTTTGAAAAAAATCCACCAAGTCGCTCATTTTAAACCAAGTTTCGTTTGGCGAAGAACCTTACTGATCTTTATCCTGACAATGATGATGTTACTTGTAGCCTGGATCACAAAATTGTTTTTCGGCCTCTTCTTGAGCCAAGAAAGCAAGTTCCAATCCCTGTTGTTGATCTTACTGGTTGCAGGAGTAGGTGGTTTTGTCTATGCCTACCTTGCCCTTAAACTTCGATTAGCAGAACGCTTATTAGGACCAAGCATGATCCGGTTACGTCATCGTTTAAGAATCAAATAAACAATCAAAGGAGTTAAAGATCATGCGTGTCATTATCGTTAACTCCTTTTTCAATGAAAGAATGGAAGTGAGTCTATGCGTTTAGATAAATTTTTAGCAGAAGTCGGCATCGGCAGTCGCAAAGAAGTAAAAGTGCTTATCAAAAAAGGACAAATAAAAGTCAATGAAGAAGTCATCAAAAGTGATAAATTCCAAGTGAAGGAATTTGACGATCAAATCACTTATCTGGATGAACCGTTAGTCTATCAAAAAGATTTTTATTATGTTTTAAACAAGCCAGCAGGTGTCATTTCAGCGACACAAGACAACTATGAACAAACAGTTATGGATCTGTTAAGCGATGAGGATTATCGAGAAGATCTTTTTCCTGTAGGGCGTTTGGATAAAGATACCGAAGGATTATTGATCCTCACCAATGATGGAAAATTGGCCCATCGGTTGCTCTCGCCTAAAAAACATGTAGAAAAAGAATACTTTGCGAAGGTCAAAGGTGTGATGACAGAAGAAGATATTGACAGTTTCGCACGTGGACTAGTCATTGACAAAGGGGAGCAAACATTACCTGCACAACTATTCATTGATTCCATCGATCATGAAGAAGAAACATCAGCGATCCGCTTGATCCTCCATGAAGGAAAATTCCATCAGGTAAAAAGAATGGTACAGGCAGTCGGCAAAGAAGTGACCTACTTAAAACGGCTTCGCATGGGTGGTTTCCTATTGCCAGAGTCATTAGACAACGGCGAATATCGGGAACTGACAGAAACTGAATTGCTCCAGTTGCAAGAACAGAATAAATAAAGTGAGAAAAGCAGGATGTCAGCGCTATCGTTGGTGTTCTGCTTTTTTACCATCAACTTAGCTATGTTGTCACATCCATCGGTTTTAGCAAGTATTCGTTCAGCAACAATTCCCATAAATCCCTTCTTATTTCTCAGAGTGAAACACGTCTATCCGACAGCTTCTCTATAATTTGTTTCATTTTATCTATAGTTTGTTTATTTATTCTTGCTTTTGTAAGCGCTATAATTGCGTTGTGAATGACATGAAAGGAGTTTTAAGATGAAAAAGAGAAAGGGGTTAAATCATTTTTTTGCTAATTTATGGAGATATAAAGCATTAGTTTTTATGGCGATCCCGGGTATGCTCTGGATGATTTTTTTCTTTTATATCCCCGTATTAGCCAATGTTGTAGCTTTCAAGAACTTCCATATTTCAGCTGACGGATTTTTAGCTAGTTTGCGAGAGAGTCCGTGGGTCGGTTGGGACAATTTCAAATTTTTATTCTCTTCGGATCAAGCTTTCTTGATTACTAAAAACACCGTTCTATATAATGTGACATTTATTCTATTAAACTTATTGATTTCCGTTGTATTTGCTATCATCATGAGTGAGTTGAGAAATAAACGTTTAGTAAAAGTCTATCAAACGATGTCGTTACTTCCATATTTCTTATCGTGGGTCATTATCAGCTATTTTGTTTACGCTTTCTTGAGTCCGGATAAAGGGATCTTCAACCAATGGATCACGGGACATGGTGGCGAAGCAATCAATTGGTATAACGAACCGAAGTATTGGCCATTCATCTTAGTCTTTATTGGAACATGGAAAGGTATCGGATATAACAGTATCATTTACTTTGCTTCAGTAATGGGGATCGATCCAACTTACTATGAAGCAGCGATGGTCGATGGCGCAAGCAAATGGCAGCAGATCAAGCATGTGACACTGCCTCAATTAGTACCATTAATGACGATCCTGACGATCTTAGCTGTCGGAAACATTTTCCGTGCAGACTTTGGTTTGTTCTACAATATTCCGAGAAATTCGGGGGCACTTTATGATGTAACACAAGTGTTGGATACTTATATTTATAATGGCTTGACCTCTACAGGTGACTTTGGGATGACTGCCGCAGCTGGCCTGTATCAATCGGTTGTAGGGTTTGTCTTATTGATGATCACAAATACGATTGCACGTCGCTTCGATAGCGAATCTGCATTGTTCTAAGGGGGAGAAAAAATGAAAAAAAAGAAAGTTGAACGAGTCCAAATTCGCTCATTTAATAAAACAGCGAATTTCTTCTCCAATATATTGATTGCAATTTTTGCTCTTTCTTGTATCTTGCCATTTCTGTTTGTTGTTGCTATTTCTTTTACCGACGAATCAGCACTATCCACAAATGGATATAGTTTTTGGCCAGAAAAATTCAGTACATTTGGCTATACCTATCTTTTCGGGCAAATGCAAGATAAGATTTTCCAAGCCTTGTTCGTGACGATTCTCGTAACGGTACTAGGAACGTTGATCAACAGTACCGCAACTTCGTTATACGCATATGCGATTTCACGATCGAACTTTCCATTCCGTCGCTTCTTTACCGTTTTTTGTTTGATCACCATGCTGTTTTCACCAGGGATGGTAGCGAACTACTTGGTCATGACGAACCTTTTACAATTAAAAGATACCATCTGGGCATTGATTTTACCGATGGCGGTCAGCCCATTCAATATTATTGTGATGCGTACCTTCTTCAAGCGTTCAGTCTCTGATTCGATCATTGAATCAGCTAGGATCGATGGGGCGACTGAATTAAGGATTTTCGTTCAGATTGTTTTACCTTTAGCGATTCCAGGGATTGCGACCATTAGTTTATTCGCAGCCCTAGGGTATTGGAACGACTGGTTTAATGCCTTGCTTTACATCCAAGATGATAAATTAGTTCCTTTACAGTATTTATTGATGAAGATCCAAAGCAACATTCAATATTTGACACAAAATTCAGGAGCGGGGAGTCAATTATCAGGCGGACTTGCTTCTGTTCCGGGAGAATCAGCTCGAATGGCTATCGTCGTTATCTCAACATTGCCGATCGCAATCAGCTATCCATTCTTCCAGAAACATTTTGTTAAGGGTTTAACGATTGGTGGAGTAAAAGAATAATGCAACAAAAAATAAAAACTTATTTAGGAGGAAGAAAAATGAAGTTATGGAAGAAACTAGCCTTTACAGGGGTTTCCGCACTGATGGTAGGAACGTTGGTAGCTTGCGGATCAGGTTCAAAAGATAAGGCCGATGCAAGTGACTCAACCACGCTACAAATGTATCAAATTGGGGACAAACCAGATAATTTTGATCAATTGATGGATGTCGCAAATAAGAGAATTGAAGATAAAATCGGTGTGAAAGTGAATATCAACTACATTGGTTGGGGCGATTACGAGAAAAAAATGAACGTCATCATCTCGTCAGGTGAAAATTATGATATTGCTTATGCCAATAACTATGTATCGAACGCTCAAAAAGGCGCATTCACCGATTTAACAGATCTAGCACCAAAATATGCAAAAGAAGCGTATGACTCTTTAGATGAGGCATATATAAAAGGAAACTTAGTCAATGGGAAATTGTATGCCATGCCAGTTAACGGGAATGTCTTTGCCCAACAAGTATTGACATTCAATAAACCGTTGCTTGATAAATACAATTTATCTATTGATGGAATTGAAACATATGCAGATGCAGAAAAAGTCTTGAAAGAATTCCACGAAAAAGAACCAAACACAGCAGCGTTTGCGATTGGACAAGGGTTCAGAGTCCAAGGAGATTTCGATTATCCATTAGGAAATGTATCACCGTTTGCTGTTGACTTGAACGGAGATAAAACAAAAATCATCAATCAATATGAAAATGAATCATTTGTCGAAATGTTACGTACGATGCACAGCTGGTACAAACAAGGATTGATCCCAAGTGATGCTGCAACAAGCAACAAAGATTATCCTTTAGAAGGAAACACTTGGTTGATGCGTGGAGAAACACAAGGACCTTACGATTATGGCGATACGATCTTAACGAATGCAGCAAAACAAGAATTGGTTTCAAAAGCAATCACTGTACCATTGAAATCAACAGCACAAGCACAAATGGCAAACTTCGTTGTTTCTAATACCTCTAAGAACAAAGAAAAAGCAGTTGAATTCTTGGGATTACTAAACAGTGATCCAGAACTGTTGAATGGCTTAGTATGGGGAATCGAAGGCGATGCATGGGAGAAAGATGGCAATGACAAGATCAAATTGCTAGATGGCTACCAACCAAATATGCATATGTCTGCTTGGAATACAGGAAACAACAAGATCCTTTACACACAAGACACGATCACAGATGAAATGATCGCTAAAAGAGATCAATCGATTGCGGATGCAGAAGTATCACCAATCTTAGGATTCAGCTTCAATACAGATAACGTGAAAACAGAAATGAGTAACATTTCAAATGTCATGAACCAATATTTGGATGGCTTGAATACAGGAACAGTTGATCCAGATGAAACATTACCTAAATTGATGGATGCTTTAGATAAAGCAGGTTATGACAAAGTGTTGACGGAAATGCAAAAACAATACGATGCATTTCAAAAAGAAAGTAAATAAATAAGAAGCTAAGTCAAAGTGCTAAGCTCCTAAAGATAAGCAGAATTTTTCCGAAAATTGCACTTCAGATTTTTGGTTGATTCTGCTTATTTTTTAGTAAAGTAAACGTTTATAAAAAGAAAAATAAATTAGGGTATCGTAGAAAAAGTGTGGTTTACTTATACGTTGCTCTTGTATAATGAAAAGGAATACAAGTCGTTCTTGGAGGGGATAGTTATGTTAGGGAAAGCATTGGAAACATTATTTATCAGAGTCTGGGTCGTTATGAAACTGACGTTATATTTTTGGGCATACACAGTACTTGGAGGGATCGTTCTAGGGATTGGTCCAGCATGCAAGGCTGTGAATGAACTATTTTATACGTACGAGTTTGAGTATAAAGAAATTACGTTTAAACGAGGATGGCAAATTTTCAAGCAATCGTTTAAGCGAGGAAATCTGTTGTTTGGTTTATTTTTAGTCGTTGCACTTTTGCTTGGTTATAATTTGTATCTATCCGTTCAAATCAAGGGAATCTTGTTTTTAGTGATCGATTTTGTACTTATTTTTGCCTTGCTTTATGCTTATGCAACGTATCAATATAGTTTGATCTTAGATAGTGAATATGAAATCTCGCTACCTAATTTACTAAAATTAAGTTTTGTCTCTAGTTTCTCTAGTTTTCCCGCATTTTTAAAATTACTGATCGGCGGGGGCATCATTTTCTGGATCACTTGGAATTACAAGGGATTGATTCTTTTCGGTTTGATCGGACTGCTCACCGTTTGGAACGGCTTGGTGACCAAACAGTGGCGGGAAAAGTTAGACACGCAATTGGAAAGTTATGAGTAAGCTAAGTATCTTATTTGCGAAGGGGACATTGTTGAATCGGTTGCTGAGAAAGTATGCGCTGGTCATGATCTTATTGACGATGTTAGCGACAGGGATCATTAGTGTCCATACTTGGATGCAAACACAAGCACAAGCAGAACAAATGACGAATGAAGCACTGCAAAGCACAAGTCGGACACTGAACGACAAAACTACCCTAAGTAAAATCATCAAAGATCAGTTATTCGGAAATTCAGAAAAAATCGAGAATGCGACCACTTACTTGACCAAACCCATCGATCAGTATTTGATGTATGCCTATGACCAACAGCAAAACATAGCAGATTTTCAATCCTTTCCCAATCAAATGCGGGATATCTATGTGAATTATGAAGAAGTCAGTACTTTGTATGTCGTTTTTAGCCAACTGCCTGAATACTTTGAATCATCAAGGGAGAACAAAGGAGGTACTATTCACAGTGGTACGCCAAAGCTTTCAGATGCATTTTATATTAAACTGTCCATCACACAAGGTGGGAGTGAAGTAGGGAGTATCTTTGTTGGCTTTGATAAACAAGAACTGGACGCTACCTTGGAAAGCCTGAATTCTTTCAACGGGTTGTCGTTGTATATGATTTCAGGAACGACGAATCGGCTCTATACTTTCCATGACAAGGGTATGCCTAAAACAGTATTGACGATGCAAGAGCAGACGATCCTAAAGAGCCTCCAAAAAAATTCTACATTGCCGATCGAAGAGTTGAATCAGCGCAACTTTGTCCGCTATCAGCGATTGCCAGATGATTATCGAGTATTAGCTACTTTGGATCGCCAGTCCGTTTGGCAGGCAATTGCCAGAAATCTTGCACCTTTAGTGGTTGGAGTGATCATTTTAGATGGCGTCCTCCTTTACTTTTTGTACCGCACGTTCAAACGTTATTCGCAACAAGTGGATATCGTGATGTCCGCAATGGATGAAACTGCGAAAGGAAATCTGGATACACGCATCGATACTACTTTGACAGAATATGAATTGAAGGATCTGTCGGTCGGTATCAATGAAATGCTAGATAGTATCAATCAGTTTGTGGAAGACATCTATAAATTGGAAATCAAACAACAAGATGCGCATATGCGTGCACTGCAAGCGCAGATCAACCCACATTTTTTATATAATACACTGGAATATATCCGAATGTATGCCCTAAGTGAAGGAAGCGAAGAACTAGCTGATGTAGTTTACGCATTTTCGGCGTTGTTACGGAACAATACAAACCAGGAAAAAACGATCAGTTTAAAAGAAGAGCTGGATTTTTGTGAAAAGTATGTCTATTTATATCAAATGCGTTATCCGAACCGCATTGCCTATCATTTTTCTCTTGCTCCCGAGCTAGAAAAAATCGAAGTGCCCAAGTTTGTGATCCAACCTTTGATCGAAAATTATTTCAAACACGGGATCGACTTTACTCGTTTTGATAATGCATTGAGTGTCAAAGTCTTTCATGAAGGGCAGCGAGTAATGATCGTCGTCAAAGATAACGGTAAAGGGATCACACCAGAACGCATTGAAGAGATCGAAGCTAGACTGGCACAACCCAAAGTCGAACTTTACCAATCGATTGGTTTGCAAAATGTCAATGAACGGTTACGTGCTAGCTTTGGCAGTAGTTATCAAATGAGATTGACAAAAAATAAAGAAGGAGGTCTAACGGTTACTATCACATTCAAGGAAAAGGGGAAGAAAGATGTATCGAGTGTTATTAGTAGATGATGAATATATGATTTTGACTGGACTAAAAAAGATCATTGACTGGCCAAGTCTAGGATTTCAAGTGGTAGCAACTGCCGAAAATGCTATGCAAGGACTATCAATACTAGAAAACCAGAAAATCGATTTAGTCATAACAGATGTGACGATGCCTGAGATGAATGGTCTTGAATTTATCGAAGCGGCACAAAAAGAACACCATACATTTGAATTTATGATACTTTCTGGTTATCAGGAATTTGATTATCTAAAGAGCGGGATGCAACTAGGTGCGGTCAATTACCTGATGAAGCCAGTCAATAAAGCAGAACTAAGTGACAGCCTGAGAAAAGTGAAGCAACGGTTAGATCAACAAAATGAGCAAAAAAACCAGCAAGAGATTTATCAAGAAGTCCTTTTTAGTCAATGGCTCAATGAGGAACTTGATGAATCAAGCGAAGAAGAGCTGTTAGCAAAAATAGGGGGAGAGCAAAGACGTATTTTATTGGCCCAGCTCCCACGGACGATGGAAAAACCAGTCTATGAGTGGCTGAGAAATCAGCAAGAATCCTTTTATTCACAACGAAATTTCGGTGAGATGCTTCTGTTTACACTGTTGCTGAATGAAACAGCTATTTCAAGATTTTGTCGTTTTATCCAAAACCAGTGTACCGATCAAGAGTGGTTCATCAGTATAGGGGATGAAACAGCAGATCCAGATAAGATACCTGAAAGTTACCAACATGCAAAGGATAATCTACAGTTGCACCAGTTTTATGGGGAGAAAGACCAACAAATCTTTTTTGCAGAGCAAGCCGCAGCGGAAGAACAGGCCATTGACTTTTCTTCGTTTAGCCGCTCACTTCAAAGTGGTCAACTGGACGTAGCACAACAGATGGTGACCGATTTTTTTGAGCAGTTTCAGACAGCCGTCATGACGCCAGAAGATATCCGGCATTTTAGCTTCTTACTGTTCATGGATATCCAAAGAGAATTGATCAGTTTAGAAGATGAGGAATACTTCAAAGGGATACAGTACATCAATCAGGCTAAAACAGTGCAAGAACTCCATGAATTATTGCTGTCTCTGATCAAAGCCCAACAAAAACAAAAAAAATATAGTGAGAATGTTGAGCGAGTGATCTCGATTTTACATGAACAGTTCAAAGAACCATTGACCTTGAAAGATGTCTCCGAGAACTTGCATTTGAATGTCATGTATCTTGGACAATTATTCAAGAAAGAAACGAAAAAAAGTTTTTCTGCCTACCTCAATCATTTGCGTATCGAACAGGCAAAGTGGCTGCTCCTCCACAGCAATCAGAATATCAATGAGATATCTGCTGAGATAGGTTATAATAACACGACTTATTTCTCTAAACTATTCAAAAAGATCGTAGGCAAATCTCCAAAAGATTACCGAGAAGAACGAGGTTGAACAACTCCATAGATTGAGATCGAGACAAAAATCGTTTAGGTTTGAGAAATTGGAAAAAAAGAGGTTGGGACAGAAGTGTTTAACTCCGAGAAATAAGAAGAAATGAATGAAAATTGCTTTTCAAATTTTTGTGAGTTTCGGCTTATTTAAGAAGGAGTTGCTTCTGCTCCCGCCGTTTATTCGAGAGTCTGTAGCAAAACTGATTTTTAGATTTGTTCCATATTCTTTCTTTCGAAATAAGTGCAAGAAAAAATGCAACCAAAAGCGAGTATAGTGAAACTTGTCTAATTTTCCATAGTTAGATACAATTTCCATAGAGTAAGGTAAGGCAATCTTTAAATGAACTGGTTGAGATTGTTTTTCTTAGATACGAGAAGAGGGAGAATATGGAGTTTTTACGTAGATATGGTTTTTATTTTTTGTTAGCGGGTGTCGTGAGTGATTTTTTGACACCCTATATTTTAGGGTTTTTCTATCCTCAATTAAATCAAATGACCACAGTGATCAGTGTTTTTGGCGATGTGGGCAGTCCTGTTAGAAAAGCTTTTTTGATTTGGTCAGTTGTTTCAGGCTGTTTCTTTGTTCTAGCACTCCCTGCCATGTATCAGACTTTTGTAGCGGCATCAAGGCCATTGGCTTTGATACTAGCTGCAGCTATTGGTTTTTATGGGGTATGTGACTGTATTTTTACTGGACTATTCAGTGTGGATACGAACGAATCCTCATGGAATCTGTCAACTTGGGTCCACAATATAGGTTCAGGGATCGGTTATGCTGGTTTCCTACTCTTTCCCTTAATTGTTTTTCTCATTTATCGTACAATGGGAAATACGCAATTCAGTCAGCTTTTTTTGGGGTTGACGATCATTAGCTTTTTAGTTGCTAGTGGGTACGGTTTAGCTAGGATACCTGGGGTGAATCGGTTGCCACTGTTGAATCAATTAGGTTTCTGGCAACGACTTAGTTTCTTCTTCAATTATTTGCCGATTGGAATATTAAGTATCTTGCAAATAAAACCTTGATTTTGAGTTTCAAAATGATAAGATGAATCGACTAAGGCATAAAAAATTCCATGAGGGAGCTTATAAATTTAGATGAGAAACATAAAATTAACGATCGAATATGATGGTAAACGATACTCTGGTTGGCAACGGCTAGGTGATGACGATAAAACGATCCAAGGAAAAATCGAAGCAACGTTAGCAAAGATGACTGGTGAAACAATCGAAATCATTGGTTCTGGCAGAACAGATGCTGGAACACATGCGAGGGGACAAGTAGCAAACTTTAAAACTTCCTCGGAGATGGCATTACAGGAAATGCTTGCTTTTTTGAATCGCTATCTGCCAAGAGATATCGTGGTGAAACAAATCGAAGAAATGCCTGAACGTTTCCATGCACGCTACAACGCAAAAGGTAAGAAATATAGCTATTATGTCTGGAATGAAACAATTCCAACAGTTTTCGAACGCAATCATAGTTTTTATTTTCCCCAAACGTTAGATCTTGCTAAAATGAAGGCAGCTTGCCAAAAATTGGAAGGCACACATGATTTTATTGGTTTTTCGGCATTGAAAAAGACGAAAAAATCAACGGTTCGGACGATTCAAGAACTATCGATCGAACAAGAAGGACAAATGTTGCACTTTACATTTGTAGGTGATGGTTTCTTGTACAAGATGGTGCGGATCATCATGGGAACTTTGCTGGATATCGGAACAGGCAAAATGCAAGTCACAGAAATCGATGAGATTTTTGAAAACAAAATACGAAAGCAAGCGGGTGAAACAGTGCCTGCGCAAGGACTATTTCTAGATGAAGTGTATTATCAATAAATAGAATAAATATACAAGTGCGCTTGTAAAAAATATAAGTCGAAAAGTCAATGGGACCTCCCGAAAGTAGTGATCACTATTTTTGGGAGGTTCTATTTTGCATCGAATCGTGAAAAATTGTACATGTATATAGAGAAGAATGATTTTGTTCTCCTTGTAATAAAACGTGTCATAGATCAAGGAAAATAAACGGCATAAAATTTAACATAAGATTAGCTTTTTGTCACTGTTTGTCCATTAAAATTGCCTATTTTTTTCTTTCACTTTTTTTCCTTTTGAGTTCACTTATTTGGGTGATTTTTCCTAATCGATTTTATTGAAACGCTACCGATATTCCGGATTTTGTGAAAAAAGTATTTTTACTAGCGGAAAAAAGTGACTAGGATTATAATGGCTTACACAAAGTAAGTATATTGTATATACATAATAAGAAGGCGATTTTATGAGGAATTAACTGGACAACTTATTTCATAAATTTTTTCACAACGCACCATGAAATAATCACAAAGTTAAAAATGGTATGTCTCAATTATGGAGGAAATAACCTATGTCACAGTTACATGTCAACTATCTGTTTATTCCATTGCTTATTTCATTGTTTGCCGTTAGTGGTTATGGGATATGGGAGCTTTTTTTAGCCCTGCGCCACAAACGTTCAAAAGAACATTATGTCAAAGAAGTTTTACGTTCGTTTGATAAAATGTTTGTCCTCGTACCTACGCTAAATGAAAAGGAAACAATCGGGGCGATGATTGAGAATTTAGTGGAAATCAGTAACAAGCTAAAAAATGAGATTCCCATTACCTTAGTGGTAATCAATGACGCCTCAACAGATGGAACCGCCGAAGTACTTGCTAATTATCAGGGATATCCCAATTTAAAAGTGATTACACGAGAACTACCTGATGCACAAGAAGGGAAGGGAGCAGCATTAAATGTAGGATTAGACTGGATCGAAACGCTAGGTCTAGATGAAAATAAAATAATCGTTGGGGTCATCGACAGTGACAGTACCCCGGATATTTTACTCTTTTCAAATGTTTACCAAGCATTTATTCATTCCAACTATGATTTGATCCAAACTGGCGTTCAAATCGTCAATGCCAACAGCTTTTTAACATTGATGCAAAAGTTTGAATTTGAGATTATCAATTTGTTGTCACAGATTATTCGTAACGATTGGGGTTCAGCTTTGGCAAGTGGAAATGGGCAATTCATGACATTGAAAATGACTAGTGAAATTCGTTGGCGAGGAACATTGCTAGATGATTTGGATTTTTCTATCAATGGTTTATTGAAAGGGTATTATGGTGGTTTCTTACCCCAAACACTGGTTCCACAAGAAGGAGTTTTGAGTTATCACAAGTTGATCAGGCAACGCGTTCGTTGGTGTCAAGGCGGCATGCAATGCTTTTTTCGGTACACAAAATCTGTTTTCAAAAGTAAAATGATCAGTCCGCAATTAAAATCGGATATTGTGGCTTTTATGATTTCTGCCTTTTTTTCGATGCTGATTTTTCCATCATCATTGGTATCGATCATTGTAATGATCATTCTATTCTTCCATTATCCGTTATCTACTTTTTTCATTTTTTGTGGCATCCTTCTGATCAACGGACTCATTGCGTTTACAGTGTATTATTCGACTGCCTATGTGTTAAAAGTGGATAAAACACTGGACAATAAACTATCGATTCTAAAGTTTGCTTATGGCAATCTTTTGTATACATGGCTGTTGTCACCAGTAGCTTACATCGCTTTTTTCCGTTTAGTGATAGGTAAAAACAATTGGGAAAAAACCAGTCACGATGGCAGTCAATCTTCCAAAGAACTGGGGGAAGTAAAGTGAAAAAAGAATTAGGGTTAAAAAAAATCGTTCACTATTTTGGTCTGTGTTTGACATTTGTAGTCTTAGGAAATTCTCTTTGGATCGTGTGGCAAGCTTATTTTGAAAATGCACGTGCTGATTGGCTATGGCTGGTGATAGGCGGTGTAATTAGTATTGGTGTTTTCATCGCGATCATACAAATCAGTAAAGTGTTAGAGAAAAACTATTTAGGCTGGCTATTGCTGGTATTGTTTCTTCTGACTATACCTAAAATCATCATGATATTTATCTATCCACTTGAACCGGTATCAGATATGTGGTCTTACAATGTGTTAGCCGATCTCAGAGCTTCGGGCTTTAGCTGGCCTATATTGCTTAAACGAGGAATGTTGGATCTAGATTTGATTTATCCGCATGTTTTGCATATTGGTTCGCTGTTTGGGGCTTTTTATTGGGTAGTAATGAAAAATGTTTTGGTTTTACAATTCTTAAATATCACGTTGACATTTCTTGATGCAATCTTACTTTACTACATCATTGAATTTTGGGGTGGAAAACGTGCAGGCATCATCGCTGCCCTACTTTTTTACTTGATCCCGAATTATTATATCTACAGTGGATTGATCGGTGCTGAACCTCTTTGGTTAACCTTTGTTTTATTGAGTGTCTTCTTCTTCAATAAGCTATTTAGGCCTGAATATGAGCGGACTACGCGCCAATATTGGGCGTTTACTGCGGCAGTGATTGCTAGTCTGCTCGTGGGAAATCTATTTCGCCCGATGATGTTGATCATTGCTGCTGCGAACTTTTTATACGCTATTTTTAGTTATGGAAATGATCGAGCATCGCAGCGTTACTCGGCTAAAAAGCGGATCGCTACCTCCGCGATTATTTTAGGAGCCTTTCTGGTGGTTAGCGGATTTCAAACTCAGCTAGATCGTTTGTGGTATCAGTTACCGGTGGCTAATGCCAATGTAGGGATCGATTACACGATCGCTACAGGTCAAAATAGTGACAAAAATGGTATGTACAATGAAAAAATCATCGAGCAACTAGAAAAAATAAAACAAGATACAACAATCAGCCAAGCCAAACGATTTAATGAGATGCAAACGTACTTGATCCAGTATCGTGACAATCAATTTGCGCAAAGGAAAACATTCGGACAATGGACAGGTTTTTTAGAAGCAAAAATGAAAAATTTTGCGACTGATGAAACTTGGGTACGTTTGATTTATCAAAATATCAAATTATATCCTTCAGATGAAGTATTTATTCAAAAAAAGAGTGTCAAGATCTGGGATGCTATCATCACTAGCAATCAATTGCTATTCATTGCCGCAAGTTTACTAGCTTTACTAAAAAGACTGTTTTGGAATAGACATCCACGACTTTCTTCCCACAATGACAATGGATTGTTTTATTTTGAAATGCTTTATGTAGCAATCATCGTTTTTTACCTGATCGTGGAAATCCAATCACGTTATCAAGTACCGCTATATTTGTCTTTGGCCTCATTTGTAGCTCTTGGTTTTTATTCAAAAAACAGCAGCCTGAGAAAAATAAAAGAAGAATAACAGGGTGAGTTTAGGATAAGAGTTACACGCCATGTTTTTACTTTGATATCAGACCGATTGCTATCATCGTGTAATGATCTAGTAGTTTTAACTGTACAAGTTTTTAGAAAATAATCAGTAGCGTTTATTTTTGAAATTATTCAAGTAGGAAAGTAAGTGATTTTATGAAAATAAAAGTAATGTCTGTTTTTGGTACTCGACCAGAAGCAATCAAAATGGCCCCATTAGTAAAAGCTCTCGAAAATGATCCGCGTTTTGACTCACTCATCACAGTTACTGCTCAACATCGCGAAATGCTGGATCAAGTCTTAGAAATTTTTGATATAACCCCTGATTATGATCTGGATATTATGAGTACCACCCAGACATTAACTAATATCACTACTAAAATATTACGACAACTTTTCCCGATTTTTAAAAAAAAAAGCCAGATTTGGTTTTAGTCCACGGCGATACTACTACTACTTTTGCCGCAGCAACAGCAGCCTTTTATCAAAAAATAAAAATCGGTCTTGTGGAAGCTGGGTTGCGTACTTGGCAGAAATACGCGCCTTTTCCCGAAGAAATGAACCGGCAATTGACAGATGTATTAGCCGATTTTTACTTTACACCAACTAATTTGAGTCGGGATAACTTACTAAAATAAAATCATCCAGAAAGTCAGATTTTTGTTACTGGAAATACGGCAATTGACGCAATGAATTATACGATTACAGGGGATTATCAGCATGCGCGTTTGCCTAAAGATTATGAAAAAATTATTTTAGTGACGATGCATCGCCGCGAAAATATCGGAGAACCGATGCGCAATGTTTTCAGGGGATTGGCTAAGATCGTGAGAGAATTTCCTGATGTGTCGATCATTTTCCCTATGCATAAGAATCCTCAAGTACGCCTACCAGCTGAAGAAATCTTAGGTTCTTTAGAAAATGTCGAGTTGATCGAACCTCTGGATGTACTTGATTTTCATAATTTCGCTGCCCATAGTTACTTAGTTTTGACTGATTCTGGCGGTGTCCAAGAAGAAGCTCCATCATTAGGCGTGCCTGTATTCGCGTTGCGAGATACTACGGAAAGACCAGAAGGTGTCGCAGCTGGTGTACTCAAGCTGATTGGAACCAATGAAACATCTGTTTATGAAGAAACAAAAAATATTTTGCTGCACCCAGAAATCCAGGAAGAAATGTCTCAAAAAGAAAATCTTTACGGTGATGGTCATGCCAGTGAACGGATTGTTGAAATCATCAGTGCAGCCTTTTCTGAGGTAAAAGTAGCGATGTGAAAAAACTTTGGAGAAGTCATTTTATGAAACCATCTAATCGCTAAAAAGAGTGAACGAATCAAACTAAATAAATTTGTAATGAGGTCGAGACAAAAGTTATTTCGATTTGAGGAATTGGAGAAAAAAACGAGCAATACGCTTTTTGTATTGCTCGTTTTTTTTTGAAATTTCCGAAAAACCTGACTTTTGGACGCCGTTTATTCGAGACTCTGTAGCAGAACTGATTTTTAGAATTGTTCCAAGAGCGTGGGATAAAAGTAAGAAACACTTTTGTCTTATTCTTTAAAAACGAATAAATGGTGGGAGCAGAAGCAACTCCTTCTTAAATAAGCCGAAATTTACAAAAATTCGAAAAGCAATTTTCGTGAATTTCTTCTTATTTTTCGGAGTTAAATACTTCTGTCCCAACCTTTTTTTTGTGTATTTTTTATTCTGATAGGTAAAAAACAAGAGCGTTTAAGGATTTTGGTTATTTTATATTTTTTTTGAATAGGAAGAACTTAAATGGAATAACGGTTTCATGGAGAGGGATAATCAAAAAAAGCGTAACCTCGATTATTTAATTGAAAAGCGATTGCAAAAGGGAAAACCTAGTCCTATAATAAACATTTGATTTCCTAATAGGTAATTATAATTTCTGTATAAGAAATTTAAAAAGAGGAGGAATTTTTATGTCAAGTTTTTCGTTAGATTCATTTAGCTTAAAAGGAAAGGTAGCATTAGTCACTGGAGCCTCCTATGGAATCGGTTTCGCGATTGCTTCAGCTTTTGCAAAAGCAGGTGCAACGATTGTATTCAATGATATCAAACAAGAATTAGTTGATAAGGGAATTGCCGCTTATAAGGAAAATGGGATCATTGCAAATGGATATGTTTGTGATGTGACGGATGAAGAATCAGTTACTGATTTCATCAAGAAAGTAGAAGATGAGGTTGTTTTGATTGATATTTTAGTGAATAATGCTGGCATCATCAAACGAATTCCAATGTTAGAAATGAGTGCTAAAGATTTCCGACAAGTGATCGATGTAGATTTAAATGCGCCTTTTATTGTCTCTAAAGCGGTCATCCCAGGAATGATCAAAAATGGGCACGGAAAAATCATCAATATTTGTTCGATGATGAGTGAGTTAGGACGTGAAACAGTAAGTGCATATGCTGCTGCAAAAGGTGGATTGAAGATGCTGACTCGTAACATCTGTTCTGAATATGGGGATGCGAATATCCAATGTAACGGAATTGGTCCTGGTTATATTGCTACACCGCAAACTGCACCATTAAGAGAACTCCAAGCTGATGGCTCTCGTCATCCATTCGATCAATTTATTATCTCTAAAACACCAGCTGCACGTTGGGGAAACACAGATGACTTACAAGGTCCTGCAGTCTTCCTTGCTTCAGATGCTTCCAATTTTATTAACGGGCATATTTTATATGTAGACGGTGGTATTTTGGCATACATCGGTAAACAACCATAAATATCAAATAGTAAAAATAGTGAGCCTTGATCTTTCAAAAAACGTATTCTTTTTGGGAGTTTAAGGCTTAGTACTAAAAATGATTTGTGAATAAGTGAATAAGAGTATTTTCTAAAGGCGCGATCGTGGGTATTGGCGAATTTTTTATGCAAATAAGTGATTGGTTTTGGTGTGGCAAACAGATAAATAGAAAGAAGAGAAAATTATGAAAAAAACAGCTATTTTAAATAAATTAGAAAATGCCGGAGTGATCGCAGTTGTCCGTGGGGAAACTGTGGAAGAAGCAATCAAAGCAAGCAATACGATTGTTAAAGGTGGAATCACTGGGATCGAATTGACGTTTACAGTTCCGAATGCTGATCATGCGATTGCAGAATTAGCTGCAAATTATAAAAAAGATCCCACGATCGTTATTGGTGCAGGTACTGTACTTGATGCAGTAACCGCACGATTAGCTATCATGGCTGGAGCGGAATTCATTGTCAGCCCTTGTTTTGACAAAGAAACAGCTAAAATTTGTAACTTATATCAAATCCCATACTTACCAGGGTGTATGACCATTACAGAGATGAAAACAGCACTCACTTATGGTGCAGATATCGTCAAATTATTTCCAGGCAGTGCTTTTGGTCCTAGCATTGTCAAAGCATTCAAAGCGCCACTCCCTCACTTGAATATCATGCCAACTGGTGGCGTCAGTCTGGCAAATATGCAGGATTGGTTTGCTGCAGGTGTCGTTGCTGTAGGCGTTGGCGGCAACCTACTAGCACCAGCTGCTACAGGCGATTTCGAAAAAGTGACTGAAGTAGCCACACAATATGCCGACAAATTGAAGAGCATTCGTAAGGTATAACTTATAAAAGCGAAAAGGTGGATGAAAGATGAAAATATTAACTTTTGGGGAAATGATGTTACGGCTGAAACCGCCAACCAATGAACGAATTCTGCAAACACAAAATTTTGAAGCCACATACGGTGGAGCGGAAGCAAATGTAGCCGTTTCCTTAGCGTTGTTAGGCAATAAAGTAGAATACTTATCTAAATTTCCTGAAAATCTTTTAGGGGAGAGCGCTATAAATACGTTGAGAAAATATGGAGTAGATACAGCAAAATGTTTGCGAGGCGGTGACCGCTTAGGGATCTATTTCTTTGAAAAAGGTGCAAGTATCCGTTCAACGAATGTTGTCTATGATCGGGCTTATAGTTCATTTGCGCAGGTCAAAGCAACGGAATTTGACTGGTCAGCAATTTTTAAAGATGTCGATTACTTTTACTTCTCAGGGATTACTCCGGCAATTTCTAAAGAGTTGGAACAAATCGTCTTAGAAGCTTGTCAATATTGTAAAGAACATGGGATTGAGATTATTTCTGATTTGAACTATCGCCGTAAGATGTGGGAGCCAGAACAAGCGCAAGCAACGATTTCTAAAATCATGGAATTTGTCACTGTTTGTATTGCACATGATGAAGATTTTGAAGCAACTTTAGGTATCAAAGCGTTCGATGGTGATGATTCCCGAGGCATCGATCAAAAAGAAAACTTTAAAAAAGCAATGGTGCAAGTGACAAAAAAATTCCCGAACTGTAAGAAAGTTGCAAGTATTTTGAGAAATATCTATTCAGTAGAAGATAGCCAATGGACGGCACTAATGTTGTCAGAAGGCAAATTTTACGAAACTACGACTTATAATATGCATGTCATGGAAGGTGTAGCAGCCGGCGATGCATTTGGTGCTGGCTTGATCCATGGACTTGTTAGCGGATTTGATGAAGCAAAAATGATCCAATTTGCTTTAGCTGCCAGTGTCTTGAAGTTGACGATCACTGGAGATTTGAATTTAGTTTCAGAAGCAGAAATCAATCAAGTTGCCCAAAATGGGAATGGCGCACGTTTATCTAGATAAGACATTCATTCTATTATAAAAAAGACTTTGATGCTATTTCCTGAGTGGATATCGCCAAAGTCTTTTTCAATAATCCCAATAGAAACCAACTATTCGCGTAAACTTGTTCTTTATGCTAAATTTCAATAAAATCATTTCAAAAAAGTGATAAAGCATATAACAGAAATGGGGAGTGAATGATGTTGGATGAAGAAGAAGTAATTGCAACTATTTATAATTTGATCTTGAACCCTAGCACGCGGGAATGGGAAAGGACGCTACTTCGACAGACAAAAGAACGGCTGGGGGAGAAGGCTTCTGTCAAACAAGAAGTAGAAAAACTAGAGGCTGATTTGCGTCCTTTAGCCATTCGTAGAAACTTAACCCCTGATGTCATGGATTTTTATGCGGAAATTACGGGAGAACAAGACGAAGAAACGATCTATGATTTTTCTAAACACCAGCTCACCGATCCAACGTATCAAGAAAGAGCCATCTTTGCTGGAGGTTGTTTTTGGTGTATGGTCGAACCTTTTGAAACGAGAGAAGGAATCATTTCCTTTTTTATCGGGCTATACAGGTGGAGAGGTTGAACATCCTAGTTATGATCAGGTCAGCGGAGGCTACACAGGACATGTTGAAGCGGTGGAAATCCTGTTTGATACACGAAAGATCAGCTATACTGAATTACTGGACATCTACTGGCAAATTTCAGACCCAACAGATGCGTTTGGACAATTTCAGGATCGTGGCAAACAATATCGTTCGATTATTTTTGTTGAAAATGAAAAACAACGGGCCGAAGCAGAAGAATCAAAAAGACGATTAAGCCAATCAGGACGATTCAATCAGCCAATCATCACTGAGATTCGCGATGCGACAACTTTTTGGCCTGCTGAAAACTACCATCAACGTTTCTATCTTAAACAGCCTAAACGCTACAAAAAGATGAAGCATTCTCATGAACTCTATCTTTTCTTTAAACGGAAAAAATGAGATACAGAAGGAGAAGGAATCAAAGTCACTAATTTCTATTATAAATCTGCTTCTTCATTTGAAAAGCACCGATCAAGTTTTACCTACCTACTTAAATTCTGGAATTTTTTTAAAGAATCCTACTATATATAGTGACTAATGGAGTGTTGCTAGAAATTCATGCTGTTGGAAAAAGTTTTTCAGCAGATAGCAAGCATACAAGATGATAGTTGCTGTAAAAATTAGTAATGCTTGGTTCCAAAGGGTATAATTAACTGTAACAGTTGAACTAGAATCACTCAGTCTATATAGGAGGGTGATGAACGCTGTTTGACAGAGGTGCCATTGGTAAATCAAAAACCGATGAATAAATAAAATGATAGCGCTTTTTTAAAGTGGCTATGCTAAAAAAGATAAAGGAGAGATAGCAATGTATGTAGCAAAACAGGATCGTTACGAAAAAATGACGTATCGAAGAACGGGAAAATCTGGATTGAAGCTGCCACTATTGTCCTTAGGGCTATGGCAAAATTTTGGAGATCATGATCCAATCAGTAATCAACGCGAGATTTTAAGAGGCGCGTTCGATATGGGGATCACTCATTTTGATTTAGCAAATAATTATGGTGGACCGGCTGGAGCTGCAGAAAAGAACTTTGGTCGGATCTTCAAAGAAGACTTTACTGCTTACCGTGATGAAATGATCATCTCAAATAAAGCAGGGTACCATATGTGGGAAGGTCCTTACGGTGAGTGGGGCTCACGTAAATCCATCATTGCAAGTTGTGACCAAAGCTTGCAACGAATGGGGATTGATTACGTGGACATCTTTTACCACCATCGTCCAGATCCTGAAACACCTTTGGAAGAGACTGCAGAAGCATTGATACAACTGGTTCGCCAAGGAAAAGCGCTGTATGTTGGGATCTCTAACTATAATGGAGAAGATACGCAGAAAATGACAGAGATTCTTCGAAAAAAAGAGGCGCCTTTTATCATCCACCAAATGCGTTACAACATGTTTTCAAGAGAATTGCTAGAGGATGATCTAGCCCCTGTCCTTGAAGAAAATGGCCTTGGAGCAATCACTTTTAGCCCATTAGCTCAAGGTCTGCTGACAAAACGTTACTTGAATGGGATTCCTGAAGATTCTCGTGCGCATCGTAAAGAGATCCCATTTCTTTCAGAAGATCAAGTAACGCCTACTTTGCATAAAATCACTTTGTTGCAAGAATTAGCTGAGACAAGAAATCAGTCTCTTGCGCAGATGGCATTAGCTTGGAATTTAAGGCAAGAGTCAGTGACGAGCGTGCTTGTGGGAGCAAGTCGTCTAAGTCAATTACAAGAAAGTGTTCGAATGATGGACAATCTCCATTTTTCACCAGAAGAAGAGGATAAAATCGAAACGATTTTACAACAGGACTAAAGTAATCAGTTTGAGCGTGGGACAAAAGTAAGAAATACATTTGTCTCATGCTTTAAAATCGAATAAACGGTGGGAGCAGAAGTAAATCCTTCTTAAATAATCCGAAATTCACAAAAATTTGAAAAGCAATTTTCGTGAATTTCTTCTTATTTCTCGGAGTTGAACACTTCTGTCCCAACCTCTTTTTGTCGTGGTTATGAAGTGGAATTTTAAAAAAATTGACGAGGCGTAGTTTATTTCATTTAACGTGCTATATGAATTAGCGATATTTTTTTGCCGGAGTACTATCATAGAGTACTGATTTTGTGAGTATAGAAAGAAAAACATCACTAGAACACACATGTAGCTGAAAAGTATTGATAGATAGTGTGAGGAGATTGGCGCAAAAAGAGGCTAAATCTCTTTTTTTGCACACTATTTTTAGTGTGTAAAGGAAGAACAGATGTGGACGTACACTCTAAAATGTTGAAAACGCTATTATATCAATGGTGAAGCGCTTTAAAAGTTGGCACGATACTTGCTTTATATAAAAGTGTAAGAAACAAGAAAGGGAAGTGTTCCACATGGAAAAGAAAACAATTATGTTAGTATGTTCAGCAGGAATGAGTACTAGTCTACTCGTAACAAAAATGCAAAAAGCAGCCGAAGAAAAAGGAGTCGAAGCGGATATCTTTGCTGTATCAGCATCCGATGCAGATAATCAATTAGAATCAAAAAATGTAGACGTTTTATTATTAGGCCCACAAGTACGATTCATGCAAAATCAATTTGCTGAAAAACTTGCCCCTAAAGGTATTCCTTTGGATGTTATCAACATGCAAGATTACGGAATGATGAATGGTGCAAAAGTACTGGAACAAGCAGAATCATTAATCAATAAATAAGAAGAGTGGGAGGAATCACAATGGAAGATCAAAAAAATCTTGAAGCCATCATGGGTTTGATCATGTTTGGTGGGAATGCAAAAAGCGATGCGATGGAAGCGATTGCCGCTGCGAAAAAAGGCGATTTTGAATTAGCCGATGCAAAAATCAAAGATGCAGAAGAATCATTAGTACAAGCGCATCATTCTCAAACAGAAATGCTGACACAAGAAGCTCAAGGGAATCATGTGGAAGTAACATTATTGACTGTTCATAGTCAAGATCACCTGATGACTTCGATTGCTTTTACTGATTTAGCAAAAGAAATTATCGATCTATACCGTCGCTTAGACGCATAAATCGAAATGGTAAAATAGAAAAGAGGAAAGAAACATGGATAAATTTGTTGCATTTATGGAGAAACATTTTATACCTGTCGCATCTAAAATTGGGGCACAGCGACATTTAGTTGCGATCCGTGACTCATTTATGGTTAGTATGCCATTAATGATCTTGGGTGCTTTGGCGGTAATGATCAATAACTTACCGATTCCAGGATTCCAAGAATTGATGAATTCCATCTTTGGTGGAGAAGCTTGGAAAGGATTCGGAACATCAGCTTGGAACGGAACTTTTGCGATCCTTTCTGTTTTGATTGCTTTCTTACTCGCTTATCATTTAGCAAACGGTTATCGTAAAGACGGCGTATCTGCCGGTGTTATTTCTTTAGGATCATTCTTCGCTCTAGGCGGAGCTTTGGGCATGAGCTCAAATGGTTTATTTATTGCTATTATTGTTGGGATTATTTCAACAGAAATCTTTGTTCGTTTAAGTGGAAATGAAAAATTGATCATCAAAATGCCTGATGGTGTACCACCAGCAGTTGCGAAAGCTTTTGCTTCACTATTACCAGCAATGATCACGATCTCATTCTTTGCATTGGTTGCTGCAATCTTTGCTGCATTCGGCGTGGCTGATATCGTTGGTGCATTCTATACACTTGTTCAAGAACCATTCATGGGATTAGCAAACTCTTACCCATCAGCACTACTTTTAGCTTTCATCACACCATTCTTATGGTTCTTTGGTTTACATGGTGCAAATATGGTCGATCCATTGATGCAAACAATCAACGCACCAGCAATTGAAGCAAATGTGAATGCAATTGCCGCAGGACACAGCGCACCATTCATCGTTAACAAACCTTTCTTTGACAGCTTTGTTAACTTAGGTGGTACAGGAGCTACTTTAGGTCTTCTATTAGCGATTTACTTAGTTGGCCGCAGAAACAAACCATACATGGTCGTGACGAACTTGTCGATCGCACCAGGTATCTTCAACATCAATGAACCAACAATGTTTGGTTTGCCGATCGTATTGAACCCGATCATGTTCATTCCGTTCATCTTGACACCAATGGTTTTAGTATCTGTAGCTTACTTTGCAACTTCTACTGGTCTAGTTCCAGCAGCTACAGTTATGCCACCATGGGTAACACCACCAATCATTGGCGGGGTCTTAGCAACGAAAAGTATTTCTGGCGGTATCTTAGCCGCAGTCAACTTGCTATTGTCGGTCTTGATCTACCTACCGTTCGTTAAAGTAGCGACGATCCAAGAAAGACGAAAAGAAGAATTAAGCGCTTAAATAGTTGGTTATCGAGCATTACGATAGCTTAGTTTATATGAAGATGAGATAAAAGTGATCTTTACTTTTATCTCATCTTCTTTGCTTTTTAGTAGGAAAAAGCAACAGGGGAGTTGTTCACGAATAAGCATGCTATAATAGGGCAAATGTGAATGGGAGTGGGAGAAATATGAAAGGATACCAACTAATAAAGTTAAGGGAACGACCCGAATGGAAAAAGCAGGCAGCGGAATGGTTTGCTTCTAAATGGCATCTGCCCTATTCAGTATATGAAGAAAGTATTGATGAAGCCATCTCAAAAGTACAACCAGTTCCTCAGTGGTATATCGTATTAAATGAAGACGAAGAAATCATCGCTGGTGCGGGGATCATCGACAATGATTTTCATGATCGTCCGGATTTAACGCCTAATCTGTGTGCTTTATTTGTAGAAAAAGAGTATCGGAATCAGGGGATTGCACAAGAAATTTTAATGTTAGCTAGAAAAGACATGAAAAATATGGGGATCGAACGGTTGTATCTCGTGACGGATCACACTGATTTTTATGAAAGATATGATTGGGATTTTTTAGCGATGGTTCAAGATAACGAAGGAATACCAGTGCGTATGTATCAAATCGATACTGCCGAAGACTAAAGAAGTATAGCAAAGCTTAGCCTAAAAAAAACGCGTAGGGTGTGGGACAAAAGTAAGAAACACTTTTATCTCATTCTTTAAAAACAAATAAACGGTGGGAGCAGAAGCAACTCCTTCTTAAATAAGCCGAAATCCACAAAAATTTGAAAAGCAATTTTCGTGGATTTCGGCTTATTTCTCGGAGTTAAACACTTCTGTCCTAGCCTCTTTCGAGATTAGACGGCTACTTGTTTATAAAGGAAAGAAGTGCTTTTTTTAAACAAGAGAACGATAGCTATCCATTCTGGATAAGTGTGACACGCAGCTTTTCCCTCTAATAAAAACTTAGGTTTTATTTTGCTGAAGTTTTTCTTTCTTTTTTTCATCGTAGATAAAGACATTACGGATGATTTTTAAGATAGGGCGTGCTGTCAAAAAGACCGCTCCTGCAAGATAGCAGTAGGTACTGTAACGATCGGGTATCTTTGTCAGAAGAGCAACACTTCCAAAAATATAGAAGATTCCTGTCAAAAAACGACTGCGAGTGAAAGCAAAGTATAACGATTTTGAAAATAAAGACGGAATCGTTGACCGCGTATCTCGATATCTTCTTCTTTTCCAATATCTATTTCGTGCGTATTTCGCTTGATTTCTGGCATTTAACTCACCTAACTATTGATTAAAACTAAGGTTTCAAAACAACTTTGATATTTTTATCTTCTTTTTTGTCAAAGATTTCATATGCGCGTGCGGCATCTGCTAATGGCATTGCATGTGTGATGATTTGTGCTGGGTCAAACTGGTTATCAGCAATCATCTCGTAGATTTTTGGCATCAAGTGAACGACTGGCGCTTGACCATGTTTCACAGTAATATCTCGCATAAAAAATTCTTGTAAAGGATACGATGAAGCAGGAGTCATGTAAACGCCTGTGATTTGGACAGTTCCAAATTTTTTCGCTGCTTTTGCAGCAATCTGAATCGGTGAAATCGTTCCGCTTTGTAAGCTAACTAGATTTTTCGCCTTTTCTTTGACCGGTTCTAATCCATCCATTCCCACACAGTCTATAATGACATCCGCACCGCCTTTTGTTAATTCATAGAGGTCAGTACCTGCATTTTGAACATCCTCTAAGAGAAATGTTTCTACATTGTTGTATCTTCCTGCTTTATCGATTCGATGTTGTACAGGGTCAACTGCGATCACGCGAGAAGCGCCTGCCATCGTTGCGAATTTTTGTGCAAATAATCCGACAGGGCCTGACCCTAAGACGATCACTGTATCGCCTTGTTTCACACCCGCATTTTGGACACTCCAATAAGCGGTAGGAAGAATATCAGATAAGAAAAGAACTTTTTCATCTGCTAGGTCGTTGTCTGGTACGATAAAAGAAGTGGTATCTGCAAAAGGTACTCTAAGATATTCTGCTTGTCCACCCCAATGGTTGCCATTCAGACTACCAAAACCAAATAATCCACCATACAGTTGATCAGAGTTCGAGCGGTCGCACTGACTTTCCATCTCGTTCAGACAAAAGTGGCAATGGCCACAACTGATGTTGAAGGGGATGACCACACGTTGGCCCTTTTTTAACTTGGTAACAGCAGAACCAACTTCTTCGACGATGCCCATCGGTTCATGACCTACGACATATCCTTTTTCCAAAACAGCTTCACCATGATGATAAAGATGCAGATCGGAGCCGCAAATTGCTGTAGCGGTGATACGGATAATCGCATCGGTGGGTTCTAAAATTTTGGGATCCTCAACATTTCGAATCTCCATTTTTTGTTTGCCTTGCCAAGTAACAGCTTTCATAAAAAAATCTCCTCTCATCAAGAACAGGTAGCAACCAATCATTATTTCTAGGTGTAATCTACTTTCATTCTAAAGGAGGCTTGACCATATTGATAATAAAATGCTTGTTCAAAATAGAAAGTGATAATTAAAATAACTTTGTTATGATTGAGATAACAAATTAATGCTAGTATAATAGTACGATAGATGTATTTGTTTTATTAAAATAACGTTTATGATCAAATATATATCCATAAAAGGAGGGAATCGATGGAAGAAGAGAAAACATCCCGTATCAGGTTAGGTGTTTTATTACTGATTTGTACGGTTTCGTTATTAGGAACGATTTCTTTAGGAATTGTCAAAGGAACTTTTTTTAATCAGTCTTTTTTGCTCGAACAAACGAAAAAAACAGAGTACAGTCAACTCGTTGCAAATGAAATCAGTCAAAATTTTCGAGAAGATAATTTGGAAGAAAGTGAATATGTAGAAGTCATCGCTACTTCGATCCCACAAGCGTTTATCGAACAGTCGATCAAAGTATTCATCCATGATACATATACAGGGAGCAAACGTAAGATAAGTGAAACAACGGAGGTAACAGAAAAAATAGACAGTGTGCTTCAATCATACATACAAGAGCATCAATTGACGTTGGATGAGACAGAAAAAAATAAGATCGAAACAATGAAAGTGACCTTGGTGAATCAATTTCAGCGAACAGCAGGAAGCTACTATCTCTTTTACTTTATTCATAATATGATCGAGACGATGGAGAAAGGCGATTTTCTTTTTCTGATCATGCTCAGTATCTTTCTTGTCTGCCAACTCATTATCATTCTTTTATCAAGAAAAAATATTGGTCGTTTCATACGGTATACTTCTTTGCAACTGGGAGTGGTAGGCGGTGTGCTAATCATAGTTGCTGGTGCTCTTTACTTGAGTCGTTTGTCGCAAAATCTGGAATTTAGATCCCCAGCTGTTCAGGTATTGATGGCTAGCTATATTCAAACCGTTCTTTCCTATTTTGTCATTTCAGGAGGAATCGTTGCTAGCCTTGGTGTGATCCTTGGGCTATACAGTTTTGCGCGATATAAGAAAAAAGAGCGGTTCCAAAGTAACTGAGAGAATAAATGTATTTTGTTCCAATAATATAGCAATTATATAGTAGAACAAATCAACAAAATGAAAGAAGCGAGCATATTCTGGAGAGAATAGGTTCGCTTCTTTGCATAACAGTCCATAGAAATCAGAGGATAGAAGTACGTTACTAGTTAAAAGATTCAAAAATGGGGGAGTTGAATCACTAGTTTTTCACGATTTAGGAAACATCTTTTCCTTGACCCAAATAGACGGTGTTCAAAGAGCACCCCCTCGGCCCTAGTTCAAAAAAATGCAAAATATGAGGAGTAATTTTTCATTTTTTCTTACTAGTGCTCGGGGCAAAACGCTCTTTTCACGATTTAGTGAAACATGTTTTCATAACCCGAATAGACGGTGTTCAAAGAGCACCCCCTCGGCCCTAGTTCAAAAAAATGCAAAATATGAGGAGCAATTTTTCATTTTTTCTTACTAGTGCTCGGGGCAAAACGCTCTTTTCACAACCTTTAGTCAAACATTTTCTTTGCCGCACGCATAAGCGTTGGAATGTCTTTGTCGTAACGTGGGGTTTTGACTAAACGGGACATTGGGATTCCGGCAAAGTGGAAGGCTGCTATTTCTCCGGAACGGACAGCGCTTTGTTCCGTAAAGATCATTTGATAAGGTTGTTCAACGAATTCACCAGTGAATGCTAAGTTTGTTGAATGTTGTGGAATGACTTTTGGACGGTCGCTTTTTGCCCGATTGTTGAATAAAGCAGACGCGTATGGCATATATACTGGGATATTGTTGACGACACTAGCAAAGATTTCTTTTTCTTTTGTGCGAATATTTTCTGGACCAGGATCGACTTTGGATAGTTGGCCGATCAATTCTTCCAACATTTCTTTCCCATTCATCTTGATATATTGTTTATCCACAAATTCTCCACGGCGTCTTGGGTATAAGAAGTATCCCCAAATGACAGTTTCATTTGGTTTTTGTGAAGTGAAGTGTGGTTGATGATGCACAACGATCGACATATTGACGTCTTTTTGACCTAATGGTGTGATCGGTGTGGTAGAGATAAAGGAATTCAAGGCATTACCTGGAACTTGCGTAGTGATTCGAGTGATTTCATTCAATAATAAATGATCCTTTGTTGTCAAAGTGAAGCTGACCCATTCACTTGCATCACGATCTGCGAAAAATTTATCGGGGTTTCCTACATTATAGAAACGTTCGCTTGCTTTTTTCCATAAGCTAGAAGCTGCACCGTAATCCATATTTTCAACAGCGGGGGTTTCATAGTCACCCAGTGTTGCGGAGTCAGTGATTGAACCGTTTGTGAAAAGAACAGCTGTATCGCTATCGACTGCTACATATTCTTCTTCATCGGTAAGGGTATTGATCATTTTCAATCCTGTAACGGTAATTTCATCTTGCATAGGTGTTTCTTTGAACTCCCAATCCGTCACACGACGATTTAAAATGATTTGACATCCTTGAGCTTTTAAATAATTGATGAGTGGTAACATGATGCTTTCATATTGGTTATAGCGAGTCCGGTTTACGCCGACCAGATGCTCGATTTGAGTAAATTCATAGATCATTTGGTGCATGTAGCGACGGAGTTCTTGAGCAGAGCTACGAGTACGGAAAGCAAATGTTGTTTCCCACATGAACCAGAAGTTAGTTTCAAAGAAATGGGGGTCATCTTTGAAATATTCTTCGATTGTCACATTGTCCAATTTTTCTTCTTCTGAATCAGGCATAGCGATCAATTTTGTTAATAACAAACGGTCTTTGTTATTGAAACCAAGTTTTCCGCCATCAATGATTCCTTTTCCACCTTCCATCAAACGTGCTTTGTCAAATGTCCGATGTTTTGCATCAAAATCTCTAGTATCTTCTGCCGCAGTCATGCCTGGTTCCGTTGCAGAAGGAATGCGACTTAATAGATCCATCAGATCCACATAAGTTCGATAGTTCAACATTCGTCCACCACGAGCGACATAACCTTTTTGATTTTCTAAGGGATGATTTTTATTCCAGTATTCATCTGTGACAGTGTCGGTTGGAGCGCCATCATTTGAACCATGATCATCTAAAGAATAAAACGTAATCTGATCACCATTCCATTTTCCTTCTTGAATCAAATAAACCGCAGCTGCCATATTGGCGATGCCTGCGCCAATCATAATTGCTTTACTTTTTCTCATTGTGATTCCTCCAGTATTTTACAAGTGAACGGACTAACGACTTTCTTCGATTTGTTAGATTGATTCGTATTCATCGTATAGATGGCTGTCGTCTTCGAGCAATCCAGTTTTCTTTCCTAGATATACAGCACCTAATGCCAATAAACCTAATCCAACACCGATTTTGATCAATTTTTTGCTCATAAGAAAATCCTCCTTTGAATTTTTGTCACGTCTATCTAACTAAAAGGATAGTTTCTTTTGGAGAAATTGCCAAATGATAGGGTAAGAGAAATTAGGTGATTTTGACAGATTGTTCATTGTGTCTGAATTTAATAAAAAAAGTGTGTGGAAGGAAAATCATTTTTAATGGGAAGAAAATCTAGCAGGATAGGAGATAGGATCAGTAAAAAAGAAAAGGTACATCGAAAGTATCAATTCGTTATTTATCTCAGGTGTTTTTTAAAATAAAAAGAAGGAGGGAAAAGAGGTTAAAAAACATAAGTTGTTTAATTCCAGTAAAGGTACGTGGTCTTTGATATTTCATCTATTGAATGCAAAAAAAACAAATATTATAAAATTTGTTTGTGTTATAGTATAAATATAAAATTATCTGAAAAGTCATGATTGGTGAACAAAATAAAAAAGCACCGAGAACAGTGCTTGCTTTCAAAGCTGGATACGGACAATGCCTTATTTTAACTTGCTATGTTGATTTGAATGCTACCAACAATTTCATTATACCAAAATTTAGAGCGGTTACAAGTGGTAGAACACAAAAGTTTACATAGAAATAAAAATATAGGAGCGGATTCTTCCAAGAGTGGGTAATCAGAATTTTTGCAGTTTTGATCAGAAATGAGAGGGTGAAGAGTGAATGGCAAAGGATTATACGATAGGATTAGACATTAGAACGAATTCAGTAGGTTGGGCGGTCATCACAGATGAGTATCGCTTGATGGCAAAGAAAATGTCTATCCATGGAAATACCGAGAAGAAAAAGGTGAAAAAGAATTTTTGGGGTGCACGTTTGTTTGACGAAGGACAAACAGCTGAGGCTAGAAGAAGTAAACGGACAACACGCCGAAGATTGATGCGCAGAAGATACCGTATATTGGAATTGCAAAAAATCTTTGCAGAAGAAATCTTGAAAATAGATACCAATTTTTTTGTACGATTGGACGAAAGCTTTTTGAATCCAGAGGACAAACAGTATACTCGCTTTCCAATCTTCCCCACAATGGCAGAAGAAAAATCGTATTATCAAACATACCCAACAATTTATCACTTGCGTCAGAAATTAGCTGATTCAACGGAAAAAGCAGACATCCGATTGGTGTATCTTGCTTTAGCACATATCATCAAATACCGTGGACATTTTTTATTTGAAGGAGAATTGGATACAGAAAATACTTCTGTGGAAGAAACATTTAAAGACTTTCTTGAGATCTATAATGAACAATTTGAACAAGCCAGTGCTTTCTACGAAGGTATTGCTGTGATTCTGACGGAAAAACTTTCTAAAACTAAAAAAGTAGAGAAAATACTTCAGTACTATCCTACGGAAAAGACGAATGGATGCCTTGCTCAATTCTTAAAATTGATCGTGGGGAATCAAGGAAGTTTCAAATAAGTTTTTGACTTGGATGAAGAGGCTAAAATCCAACTATCGAAAGAAAGTTATGAAGAAGAGCTTGAAAGTCTCTTAGAAAAAAGTGGCGAAGAATTTCGTGATGTATTTCTTCAGGCAAAAAAGGTATATGACGCTATTTTACTTTCAGACATCCTCTCAACGAAAAAACAGAATTCAAAAGCAAAATTATCATTGGGAATGATCGAGCGGTATGACAGCCATAAAAAAGACTTAGAAGAACTAAAACAGTTCGTGAAGGCCAACCTTCCTGAAAAAACAGCAATTTTTTTCAAAGACAGTTCAAAAAACGGCTATGCTGGCTATATTGATGGAAAAACAACGCAAGAGGACTTTTATAAATTTCTCAAAAAAGAATTGAATGGTATCGCAGGTAGCGAGCGTTTCATGGAAAAAGTCGATCAGGAAAATTTTTTATTGAAACAACGAACGACTGCGAATGGTGTTATTCCTCATCAAGTACACTTAACCGAACTCAAGGCAATCATTGAACGCCAAAAGCCATACTACCCGTTTTTAGAAGAAGCACGTGATAAAATGATCCGTTTGCTGACTTTCCGCATTCCTTACTATGTAGGTCCTTTGGCACAAGGTGAAGAAACCAGTTCATTTGCGTGGTTGGAAAGAAAAACACCTGAGAAAGTAACGCCATGGAACGCAACAGAAGTGATTGATTACAGTGCTTCAGCAATGAAATTCATCCAACGAATGATTAATTATGATACGTACCTTCCAACAGAAAAAGTGTTGCCTAAACATAGTATACTTTACCAAAAATACACTATATTCAATGAGCTAACCAAGGTAGCCTATAAGGATGAACGAGGGATAAAACACCAATTTTCAAGTAAAGAAAAACGTGAAATCTTCAAAGAACTTTTTCAAAAACAACGAAAAGTAACGGTGAAGAAACTACAACAGTTTCTTTCTGCTAACTACAATATTGAAGATGCAGAAATTTTAGGGGTTGATAAAGCATTCAATTCCTCCTATGCGACATACCATGATTTTTTGGATCTAGCAAAACCCAATACAGAAAGGGTAGCAGAGTTGCTAGAACAGCCTGAAATGAACGCAATGTTCGAAGATATCGTGAAGATACTCACTATTTTTGAAGATCGTGAAATGATCCGAACACAACTGAAAAAATATCAGAGTGTCTTGGGGGATGGATTCTTTAAAAAATTAGTAAAGAAACATTACACTGGTTGGGGACGTTTGTCTGAACGATTGATCAATGGGATCAGAGACAAAAAAACGAATAAAACGATCCTTGATTATCTGATCGATGATGATGATTTTCCTTACAATCGTAATCGCAACTTTATGCAATTGATCAATGATGACAGTCTATCGTTCAAAGAAGAATTAGCAAACGAACTGGCTTTGGCAGGTAATCAGTCATTACTAGAAGTGGTCGAGGCGCTCCCAGGCAGCCCAGCAATCAAAAAAGGTATCTGGCAAACACTTAAGATCGTTGAAGAATTGATTGAAATCATTGGCTACAACCCCAAAAATATCGTAGTTGAGATGGCTCGGGAGAACCAACGAACGAATCGTTCAAAACCACGCTTGAAAGCATTGGAAGAAGCATTAAAAAGCTTTGATAGCCCTCTATTAAAAGAGCAACCCGTAGACAATCAGGCACTTCAAAAAGACCGTTTATATCTTTACTATTTGCAAAACGGTAAAGATATGTATACAGGAGAAGCCTTAGATATTGATCGACTTTCGGAATACGATATCGACCACATCATTCCGAGAAGTTTTATCGTGGATAACTCGATCGATAATAAAGTATTGGTATCCTCTAAAGAAAATCGCCTGAAAATGGATGATGTTCCAGATCAAAAGGTCGTTATTCGCATGAGAAGGTACTGGGAAAAATTATTGAGAGCCAATTTGATCAGTGAAAGAAAATTCGCTTATTTGACTAAACTGGAGTTGACACCTGAAGACAAGGCGCGATTTATTCAACGGCAATTAGTGGAAACGAGACAGATCACTAAGCATGTTGCTGCTATTTTGGATCAATACTTCAATCAACCAGAAGAAAGCAAGAATAAAGGTATTCGGATCATCACCTTGAAATCATCCTTAGTCAGTCAGTTTCGAAAAACTTTTGGCATCCATAAAGTGCGAGAAATCAACAACCATCACCATGCACACGATGCATATTTGAACGGGGTAGTAGCAATTGCGTTACTCAAAAAATATCCAAAACTTGAACCTGAATTTGTGTATGGAAATTATACTAAATTCAATTTGGCAACAGAAAATAAAGCAACGGCGAAAAAAGAATTTTACTCGAATATTCTAAGATTTTTTGAAAAAGAAGAATACTCTTATGATGAAAATGGCGAGATTTTCTGGGATAAAGCAAGACATATTCCGCAGATCAAAAAGGTCATCAGCTCACATCAAGTCAATATCGTCAAAAAAGTCGAAGTACAAACAGGTGGTTTTTACAAAGAAACGGTAAATCCGAAAGGAAAACCAGATAAACTGATCCAAAGAAAAGCTGGCTGGGATGTTTCGAAATATGGTGGATTTGGCAGTCCAGTGGTGGCTTATGCAGTTGCGTTTATTTACGAAAAAGGAAAGGCACGCAAAAAAGCAAAAGCAATCGAAGGAATCACTATCATGAAGCAGTCCTTATTTGAACAAGACCCAATTGGCTTTTTAAGTAACAAAGGATACTCAAATGTTACCAAATTTATCAAATTGTCCAAGTATACATTATATGAATTAGAAAATGGACGGCGAAGAATGGTTGCTAGCCACAAGGAAGCACAAAAAGCCAATTCATTTATTTTACCGGAAAAATTGGTGACATTGCTTTTCTATGCCCAACACTATGATGAAATTGCCCATAAAGAAAGTTTTGACTATGTAAACGATCATCTCTCTGAATTTCGTGAGATCCTAGATCAGGTAATCGATTTTTCGAACAGATATACGATAGCTGCTAAAAATACAGAAAAAATCGCTGAATTATTTGAGCAAAACCAAGAATCAACTGTTCAAAGTCTATCGCAATCCTTTATCAATCTCATGCAGTTAAATGCGATGGGGGCTCCTGCAGATTTCAAGTTTTTTGATGTGATCATTCCGAGAAAACGATATCCAAGTTTAACAGAAATATGGGAATCAACGATTATCTATCAATCAATTACTGGACTACGAGAAACTAGGACAAGGATGGCGACTCTATGGGATGGCGAACAGTAATCATCAATACGCATTCGAAGTTGACCTATACGAACAATCATTTGATTTTTAAAAATGCACAAAAAATCGAGAAGATCCATCTTTCGGAAATCGACATTTTAGTGTTAGAAACAACCGATATCACATTGACGACGATGTTGGTGAAACGCCTGATGGATGAAAAAATCTTAGTGATCTTCTGTGATGATAAACGACTACCAACGGCGAAACTGCTGCCATTTTATGGAAGACATGACAGCAGTTTGCAACTGCCAAAGCAAATTCAATGGACGCCGGAGTTAAAAGGAACTGTTTGGACAGACATTATTGCGCAAAAGATCCAAAACCAGTATAACCTTTTGCAAGCAAATGGCTTTCATGAAAAAGCGGAAGCTTTATCAACTTTAAAAAATGGGTTAGAAATATTTGATCCCACAAATCGGGAAGGACATTCAGCGAGAATCTATTTTCAAACATTGTTTGGTGCTAAGTTTTCGCGGGAGTCCGCTACAGAATTAAATGCTAGCTTAAACTACGGCTATACTCTACTAATGAGCCTATTTGCAAGGGAAATCGTTAAGAATGGATGTATGACACAATTTGGCTTGAAGCATGCCAATCAGTTCAATGATTTTAATCTCGCAAGTGATTTGATGGAACCGTTTCGCCCTTTAGTGGATCAAATCGTATTTGCGTATCGAGAAAAAGAATTTCCGATTATCAAAAGAAGATTGTTTGATTTGTTCTCGGAAAAGTATCTGTATGGTAAGAAAGAAATGTTTTTGACCAACATCGTGGCTGATTATACTAACAAGGTAGTCAAGGTGTTAAACAATGATCTGAAAGGAGTTCCTCAATTTAGGATATGAGCTATCGCTATATGAGAATGATATTGATGTTTGACATGCCCACTGATACCAGTGACGACCGTAAAGCTTATCGAAGATTTAGAAAATTTTTGTTAAGTGAAGGGTTTATTATGCACCAGTTCTCTGTATACAGTAAGTTGTTGCTGAATGATACTGCGAACAAAGCAATGTTGGGACGATTAAGAACCAATAATCCTAAAAAGGGATTGATCACGTTATTGACGGTTACGGAAAAACAATTTGCACGAATGGTTTATTTGAATGGCGTGAGGGATGTTAGTACAGCTAATTCTGATCAGCGTGTGGTGTTTCTTGGGGAGGATGCAGATGATGAATCTTAATTTTCCAATACTGGATCAACCAGTAAAAATTGAAAAAGGTACATTCTTCGTTATTGAAGATGTAGCAGTATTTGCCAATCTCACTAAATGTCTTTATAGATATGAAGAAGGAGAGTTGAAATTATTCAACGACCAGTATCAAAAATTGAAAGCAACAGAAATAATGGTCGTGACGGATATTTTAGGATTCGATGTAAATTCAGCACCAGTTTTAAAATTGATCTATGCAGATCTGGAGCAACAGTTGAATGAAAAAGTTGAAGTAAAATCAATGATCGACAAATTGACCACTACGATCAGCGAATTGATCGACTACGAGCTATTGGATCATGAATTGGATTTGGAAAGTGATGAAATCACGGTATTAGAGCTGTTTAAAGCACTTGGTGTAAAAATTGAAACGCACAGTGATACCATCTTTGAGAAAATGTTGGAGATATTGCAAGTATACAAATATCTCTCTAAAAAGAAATTACTAGTTTTCATCAATACATGCGCTTATTTTACGTTAAAGGAGCTATTGGAGATACAAAATTACATCTCTTTGTACAACATGGATGTTTTATTTCTTGAACCACGTAAAATTGAGGGAGTCCCTCAAAGAGTTTTAGATAAAGACTATTTTTTGACATAAAAACTATGCTAAAATGAACTTAAGAACGAATGACTTGAAGCAGTCATTCAGCATTCAAGACGAAAGTTTTGCTATGGACGAGTAGTTCGGTGATAAATCACGCAGAAAAAATTTTCTGCGAGGTTTTAGAGCTATGTTGTTTTGAATGCTTCCAAAACAAAATGGCAATTGAAACAAGACTATATTCAGTTTTAGAGCTATGTTATTTGAATGTCTAGAGGATGAAGAATAGATGACCGAGGGGTTGTTTATTCTTTTTTTCATATAATTGGACGGCGATGCTTTCTGTTAGTAACATAAAGGAGAAGGGTGGTTGGGGATATGTTTGATTCAACGTTGATGGTTTGCTTGGATTGGCTGATGACGATTTTAAATCTTGCTTCGATCATTATTTTAGTGGTCGGTGTTTTTTTAGTATTAAAAACGTTGTTTGATTGGCGGACTTTGAAGAAAGATTATGGACAGCGAAATAGTCGCAATGCAGAGATTCGCAAATTGTTGGCTAGTTATATTTTATTAAGTTTAGAAGTTTTAGTGGTGGCAGATATCATTGAATCTGTCATCAAACCAACTTGGACAGATATTTTGAAACTTGCTTTGATTATTTTGATCCGTACGATCATTTCGTATTTCTTGAATTTAGAGATTGAAGAACAACAACGAGCGAAGGAGGGGATGACAGATGAAAGCTGAGATGATCGATGGATTGGCTCTTTATTTGGAGTGGTTAGTACTACTGATCGATCTATTTGCGATTGGGCTTCTTTTATGGGGGGCGTGGTTAGCATTGAAAGATTTTATCTTTTTCTCATTGGATAAAAAAATGGCGAAAGAAGAACGAATCTTTCAAAATAATGCGATCAAGAAGATGTTGGGTGGCTACATTCTCTTAAGCCTGGAAATCCTGATTTCAGCTGGGATCATTGAGTCAATCATCAAACCGACATTGCAGGATATCTTTCAATTGGCGGCATTGGTGGTTATCCGAACAGTCATTTCGTATTTTTTGAATAAAGAAATTGGTTCAGTAGAAACACAATAAGTAAGGGAAAAATTGTTCTCATTTCCTATAAATCCAATGGAGCAGTTGAAGTAGATGTTTCGAAAAATAGACCAAAGAGAGTGGAACAAAAGTAAGAAACACTTTTGTCCCACTCTTTAAAAACGAATAAACGGTGGGAGCAGAAGCAACTCCTTCTTAAATAAGCCGAAATTCACAAAAATTTGAAAAGCAATTTTCGTTCATTTCTTCTTATTTCTCGGAGTTAAACACTTCTGTCCCAACCTCTCTTTTTATGCCTTGAGATGTTGTTAAGGATTGTTACTGAAATAAATAGGCAATAGTGGACATCTTAAACCAAGGCTTGAAATATCACTTTACAGCTAAGAAGATCGCTTTTTCAATGGTATCGACAGAAACAGGAATGATACCGGAAAAAGGGATAGCATCTGGTGTATAAAGTGTACGTTCACACAAAATCTTGGTATTTTCTTTTGTTGCGAGTGTTTTCAACTCTTCGGTAAGTTGATTATAGATAGTGGGTTCTACATGAAGGATACAGGTAGTTACTTTTTCCAAAGCCTCGCGATAAATCAAATAGCGAACATCTGAGTTAGTGACGATATAGATATGAAAGCGAGATTTGTCGAGACGTAAAATGCCACTTAGTTCAATAATAAATGCATCTAAACTATTATTATTGATTCTTAGATCATAAGGTAACTGTGCTTGCCATTGTTGAAATAAAGGAAGTACCTCTGCCAATAATCGTTGTTGTTCCTCTGATAATAGATAAAACTTTTCTGGCATAAATAATTGGTAGTTGTCCCAAGTAGAGCGCATCAAGCGGATCAATGCACGCTCGAATGCTTTATTTCCAAGAAAGGGGTAATCGAAATGAGTTTCAAATCGGTGGATCAACTCTTTGATTTCCTGACTATCTTCAATAAAGACTTGATGTAATTGGCGGAAATCTTCTTCGATTGCTTCATAAGAATCAAAACCGTAATCACATAAGTTGAATAGCACTAAGACAAAATAGAATTCATCGGGTACATAATGATTTTTGAGATTCGTTTTTTCCCATATCTCTTTTACATAAGCATAGATCGGGCGCTTTTGGATTTCTTCGATGAAATGAGCATTCGTCGATAGAGGCCAAGTACGCTGACTGATATAACTAACTAATAGCCCCATACGTAGAATTTCCCGATTTTCTTTATCATAGATCCGACCACATTTCGCTGTTAAAGAGTTAATAAAAGTTTCGACTTCGTCCCAATAATCTGGCGGTAAAGTAGGTACTTTTAGGATGCCTGTTCGATAAGCGACATTCAGGAGCAACAATCTGCGTTCGATTTCTGTAAATTTTGGGGAACAATGATCGATCTTGATTCCGCAATCGGAAAAATAGTCAAGAACTTGCTTTTTTAATGAATAGGCTTTGCTGACAGAAACAAATTCTACTTCTGTTAATTGGATATAGTCTGGCTCTTCTTCTAAATACAACTGGACTGTTTTTAGAAATAAAGAAGGGCGAGCTAGTTGCTGCATCAAATGGAATCGTGGAACATCTGGCGTGAAATATAAAGAATAATGATCTTTATCTCTTGTTGCATAGATCACATCTGGTGCTAATTCTTTTTTCAATGCTTTGATATCGTTCAATAAAGTTGTTTTGCAGACTCGTAATAATTTTGAGGTCGTATCCAAGTCGATTTCTTTCGTTGTGTAGAATTGGCCGCAAAGAAACAATTGACGTAAAATGTTTTTTTCTAAATAGGCTTCAATCATTAAGACTCCTCCACATTGTAAATAATTGAGCAAATGCATATTAATTATGCCATGTTTCGAAAGTGAAAACATGAATATTTTTCTGAAATGTCTTTTTATTTGCTTTTTTAAGGCTTTTTTTGTTATAAAAAATGAAATAATAAAAAAATATAGAGAAAAAATGAATGTGAAAATTAAACAAATGCATAATAGAATAGATGGAGATGCGAATGAAATAATAAGAATGGTTTTTATTGTTCATTTTTAAAATGATTTGATTTTATTGTAGAAGTAATTGGTGACATTTATAGGATTGAAATATTCGGTTTTGCGCAAAGAAAATTCAGAAAAATCTAACTTTATTTCTTTTTTTTAGAAATCAGCCTGTTTTTTTACTTGTTATAAAAAAAATTATCTCATTTTTTGGGTCTATAGTCAGCTGTGTGATACAGATGCACGAAACATCTGCAGTTGCAACACGTTGGCCAACGAAAAAAATGGAGGTAATGAAACATGAAAGATATGGATATCAAAGCCGTCTTTATTGGCGACAAAGCAGAAAATGGTGCAGTTTACAAAATGTTATTGAACAAGATGGTCGATGAACATCTTGGATGGAGAGAAAACTACCTTCCTGGTGATCTTCCTGCAATCAGCGAGGAAGATAAATTGGCTCCACGATACATCGCCACCCGAGAACGAATGATGACAGTATTGGATGAAGTCAGTGAACGGATGCGTGCTGGTTCGATTCCTTGGCATTCTGCCGGTCGTTATTGGGGGCAAATGAATGCAGAAACGTTGATGCCTTCCTTACTAGCTTATAATTATGCCATGCTTTGGAATCCTAATAACGTTGCCTTAGAATCCTCAATGGCTACCTCACAAATGGAAGCAGAGGTTGGTCAAGACTTTGCCGATTTATTCAATATGACAGATGGTTGGGGCCATATTACAGCGGATGGATCGATTGCCAATTTAGAAGGTCTGTGGTACGCACGTTGCATCAAATCAATTCCATTAGCGGTGAAAGAAGTCTTCCCAGAAAAAGTTGAGAATAAGACAGAATGGGAATTATTGAACCTTTCTGTTGAAGAAATACTCGAAATGATCGAAAAATTTACAGATGAAGAGTTGGATGCAGTGAAAGCTGCGTCTTCTCGTAGCGGAAAACATATCCAAGAATTAGGTAAATGGCTAGTGCCACAAACCAAACATTATTCATGGATGAAGGCTCTAGACATTTGTGGAGTAGGACTAGATCAAATGATCGCTATCCCAGTACAAGAAGATTATCGCATGGATGTGGCGGAATTAGAAAAAACGATCCGCGAGTTAGCAGAACAAAAAATCCCTATTCTTGGTGTTGTAGCTGTTGTTGGAACGACAGAAGAAGGACAAGTTGACAGCGTTGATAAAATCGTAGAATTACGTGAAAAATTACGAGGAGAAGGAATCTATTTCTATCTCCATGTCGATGCAGCATATGGTGGTTATGCTCGTTCCTTATTCTTGAATGAAGCAGGTGAATTTGTTCCTTATGAATCATTGACTGAGTTCTTCGAGGAACATCAAGTATTTCATCATCAAGTGAAAATCGATAAAAGTGTTTATGATGGCTTTAAGGCAATCACTGAAGCGGACTCTGTGACGATCGATCCTCATAAGATGGGGTATGTTCCTTATGCAGCTGGCGGTATCGTCATCAAACATAAAAACATGCGGAACATCATTTCTTATTTTGCTCCTTATGTTTTTGAAAAATCAGTCAAAGCGCCCGATATGTTAGGTGCATATATTCTAGAAGGATCAAAAGCTGGAGCAACAGCCGCCGCAGTTTGGACAGCTCATCGGGTCTTACCGTTGAATGTGACTGGATATGGGCAATTGATTGGTGCATCGATCGAAGCTGCGCAACGTTTCAGAGAATTCTTAGGTCAATTAAGCTTTACAGTCAAAGGAAAAACAATCGAAGTTCATCCATTGAATCATCCTGATTTCAACATGGTCGACTGGGTATTCAAAGTCCAAGATTGCACAGATTTGAAGAAGATCAACGACTTAAATGAAAAAATGTTTGATGTCTCTTCTTATATGGATGGAGATGTGTATGATGAACGCTTTATTACTTCACATACGACCTTTACAAAAGCGGATTATGGTGATTCGCCAGTGAAATTTATTGAAAGCCTAGGACTCTCAAAAGAGGAATGGCAAAAAGAACAACAAGTGACTTTGTTGAGAGCCGCAATCATGACGCCTTATTTGAATGATGATAAGATTTTTAAATTTTATACAGATGCGATCACAAAAGCCATTGAAAAGAAATTGAACGAATTACTATAAAAAAACGAATCGTGAACCGTCTAGCAATGAATGAAAGACACTTCCCCAGCTTGTCCACAGGAGATCATAAAAGTAAGTATCTATAAGAAAAACGTCAATATTTATTTTTCAAAATTGCACGTGTATTTTGACTGATATAAAAAGCGTTCTTGCTGCTATGATCTCATTCCCCCTGTGGCATTCAGAAAGCTAGACGGTTTATTTGTCTGTGATAGAAAGAAGGAAAAATAAAATGGCGGATTCAAAATCCAAACAAATTACCACGCTGACCTTTATTGGGATGACTTGTGCGCTTGTTGCTAGTGTCCGAAATATCCCAGATGTGGCTGCGACTGGCTGGACGATGTTGTTTTACATGCTTGTGGCGGTATTATTCTATGCGTTTCCGATTTCATTGATCTCTGGAGAGTTTGCCGGGATGTTTCCACAAAATGGCGGGCCAGAGTTGTGGGTATCTAATTCTTTAGGAAGAAAATGGGGCTTTGTTGTTTCTTGGCTTCTATGGGTCCAAATGTTTCCTGGAATGGTGATGGTTGCTTCTGCTCTTGCGCCATTATTTGGAAATATCATCGACAACGTGCCACTTGGGTTGAATAGCAAGTTTACGTTAGTTGTGATCTTAGTTGTTTATTGGATCGTTACCTTATTGAATTTGAAATTCGATATGGCAAAGATCGGCGGAAAGATTGGTGTCTGGCTAGGACTATATATTCCTTTAGCGATGATGCTTCTATTAGGCATCATTACTTGGATCAAGGTGGGTATTTTACCACATGGCACATTAGGAAGTTTCTCATGGGAAAAATTGATTCCTGATGCGAAAACAGCTAGCTCATTTGTTTATTTTGCACCAATCATGTTTATTTTTACTGGGATCGAAATGTCTTCTGTTTATATTACTCGTCTTAAAAATCCAGTGAAAACTTATATTCACGGGATTTTTGCTGCTTTGATTTTCTTGTTTTTGGTGAATACGCTAAATGCGCTAGTTGTAGCGAATGTGGTACCAAAAGGACAAATGGAATTAAACAATATTGCTCAATCTATCTCCATCTATTGTCAAATCTTGGGGTTACCACATATCATCGTGAATATTTTCAGTCTGCTTGTTTTTGTCGGAGTTGCTGTACAGTTGTCTGCTTGGGCTTCGGGACCTGCGAAAACAGTTACCGCAAGTGCCAGAAAAGGAGCTTACCCACCAAAATTCAACTTTTGGAAAACGAATCAATTTGATGTTTCAAAATCAGTGATTTTAACTCAGTCAACAATTATTTCGATTTTTGCATTGTTTTATCTATTGATTCCTGGAGTCAATCAAGCTTTCTTGATGTTAGTCAATTCAACCACAGTTATCTATTGTATCGTCTATGTGATCATGGGGATCGCTATCTTGAAATTAAGACAGGCTCATCCTGAATACAAACGACCATTTAGAATCGGCAAGAAAGGAAGCAATAGCAATCTAGGTGCTTGGATCGTTGTCCTTATCTTGTTTGCAGCGATTGTATTTTCTGTGGGATTGACGATGAAAGCAGGCACATTGATCAACTTGATTGCAGTGACTGCGATCAGCCTTGTCTTATTTTTTGCACCTTTGGGTATCGAAAAAATCAGAAAACCATCATGGGAGCAAGAAGTAACTGACAAATTGAACAAAGAATAAAGAAAAGGTGAGTAAGATGGAACGAACAACAATGAAGAAAGCTTTAACGAATCGAAATATCCAAATGATTGCGCTAGGAGGTGCGATCGGTACAGGATTATTTTTAGGTTCTGCTAAAGCAATCCGATTGGCTGGACCGGCTGTCTTACTCACTTATTTTATTTGTAGAATTGCTATTTATAGTTTGATGCACGCAATGGGTGATCTATTTTTAACAAATAGCGACTTTCAATCAATCGGTAATTTCATTCATTACTATCTGGGTGACCGTTGGGCTTTTTTTGTCAATTGGACGTATTGGTTATGTTGGATGGCAGCAGGGTTGACGGAATTAACGGCGATAGGATTGTATATTCGCTTTTGGTTTCCTGACAGTTCGCCATTACTTAGCGGAATCCTTGTTCTTAGTGTGTTGGTCGTCGTCAATATTGTTGCTGTACGCTGGTTTGGCGAATTAGAATCATTTTTTTCTACGATCAAGATTTTTGGGATCTTCCTATTTATTTTGTTGGGTATCGGCATCAGCATCTGGCATTTTCAGACACCTCATATTGGAGTCAAAGAGAATTTCGGAACGATTCATTCCTTTTTCCCATTTGGGCTGACAGGAATCGCTACTTCTTTTCCAATGGTATTATTTAGCTTTGACGGTGTGGAGATGATTGGATTGACAGTAGGGGAAACAAGCGACCCACAAGAAAATTTGAAAAAAGCAATCAAATGTTTACCTGCACGCATTCTCTTTTTCTATATTGGAACGATCGTAGCGATTTTATTGGTTGTGCCCTGGCAAAATCTTGATTTAAAAGAAAGTCCATTGGTCACGATGCTTCAAATGGTCCATTGGAGGAAAGGTGCGGGAATGATCAATTTTATCATCTTGGTGGCTTCCTTATCCTCCACGAATAGTGCAATCTACAGTACAAGTCGTATCTTATATAATACGGCAAAAGAAAAAAATCTATCCAAATGGTTTTTATTTATTTCTTCCCGTAGTGTACCGCTACATGGCATTTTATTTACAGGTGGTATGTTCTTGCTAGGGTTGTGTCTACACTTTTTTGTTGCAGATAGTCGCATGTTATTTCAATTATTAGCTGGAATGACTACAGTTTGCTTTTTATTTGTTTGGTCTTCGATTCTTTGTGCCCATCTTAAATTGCCAATCAATCTGCTACAAAAAAATCGAGATAAAGTAACGTTTCTTTTCTTCCTTATGGTGGGATTGAGTCTGTTTTTTGAATCAGCTACCCGAATGATTCCATTGATTTCTCTTGGTTGGTTTATTGGCTTGAATCTGATGTATAGAAAAATCCACGTCAGCCATAAAAAAGAAATGAGCGTGGAACAAAAGTAAGAAATACTTTTATCTCATTCTTTAAAAACGAATAAACGGTGGGAGCAGAAGCAACTCCTCTAAAATTATTTATTTCAGGGTTCTCTGAAATAATCGCCGTTCATCCATGGCTCTCCTACGTATAATAAAAGTATCAAATCGAAACAGGAGGGATTGCCATGATGTGGTATAAAGAAACAGTTGACCAGGCGATGCAGACACTTCAGACAACCCAAGATGGATTAGGACAAGAAGAACGGACGAAACGCTTAGCGAAACATGGGTACAATCAAATCGAAGTCAAAAAGAAAGTTCATCCTTTAAGGAAATTTTTCAAGCACTTTACCGATTTGCTGATGATCATACTATTGATTGCGGCTCTTTTGAAATTTTTCACAGGTGATGTGATCGAAGGAAGCATCATTTTAGCTGTGGTCGTCGTGAATAGTTTTGTGGGCTACTGGCAGGAGCGTAAAGCAGAAGAATCACTAAATGGATTAAAAGAGATGATGGGGCAAGAAGCTGTGATCTTTACGGAAGGGATCAAAGAACTGGTTGAGGCCAAAGAGCTGATCATCGGAGACATTATCGCTTTAAAAGCTGGCGATGTCGTTCCTGCAGATATTCGACTGATTGAGGTCCATGACTTCATGGTAGAAGAAGCTGCTTTGACAGGGGAATCGGAAGCTATTGAAAAAACGAGCGCAACGATCAAAAAGACGGTTGCTACTGGTGACCAAGTGAACATGGCATTTTCAGGAACGTTAGTACAAACGGGGTCAGCAATTGGCGTAGTGGTTGAAACAGCCAACTCAACAGAAATCGGCAAGATCAACCAAGCATTACAAACGGTAGAACAACAGACTACGCCGCTTGTCAGGAAAATCCATCAGTTGAATAAGCAGATTTTTCGCGGAATCATTTTCTTGAGCCTATTCCTGATTTTCTTCACAACATTCCGCTACGGATTGGAATTGAACTTTCTCTTTTCTACGATCATTGCTTTGATCGTGTCAATGATCCCAGAAGGTTTGCCAGCTGTGTTGACGATGATCCTTTCATTGGGTGTGAATGAAATGGCGAAAGAGCAAGCAATCATCAAAGGGTTACCATCAGTTGAAACTCTCGGCTCAATGACCGTGATTTGTTCGGATAAAACAGGAACCTTAACAAAGAACGAGATGAGTGTTGTAGAGACTCTGACAGATGAGAAAGAAAAAATGATTGCGATCATGAAAAATTGTCAGGAAGCACAAACAAAAGCAGATCAACGTGTAGCAGCGTTAAACGGGAATCCGACAGAGTTAGCGCTGTTGCGCTATGCTGAAAATGCAGAAGTTTCTTTGGAAAAGTTACACGGAAAATTGCCTTTTAGCTCCAGTTACAAGTACATGGCTACGATGCACGAACACCAAGATGGGAAAGTCATTTATGTCAAAGGAGCACCGGAAGTATTACTGGCTAAAGCAGACTTAACGGCTGAAAAGTTAAAAGAATGGCAAGAAAAAGCAAAAGCTTTAGCACAGAAAGGGCAACGTGTACTCGGGTTTGCTTATAAAGTGGTCCCGAATGAGCAACCATTAACACATGAAGCGTTAGAGCAATTAACGTTTGTCGGGATTGCTGGCATCATTGATCCGCCTAAAGAAAGTGCAATCAAGGCTGTCAAGGAATGTCAAACTGCAGGGATTTCGGTCAAAATGATCACAGGTGATCACAAAGACACGGCAAAAGCTATTGCAGAGCAGATTGGGTTGAAACATACCACTACTGTATTAGAAGGAATCGACTTGGATCAGCTCTCGGCGGAAGAATTAGCAGTGAAGGTCCAAACAGTGGATGTTTTTGCCAGAACGACACCAGAGCATAAACTCCGAATCGTTGAGGCGCTACAAAAGAATGAGGAAATCGTTGGGATGACAGGTGATGGAGTCAATGACGCTCCAGCTTTGAAGCGGGCAGATGTCGGGATCGCTATGGGAATCAAGGGTAGTGAAGTCAGTAAACAAGCAGCAGATATGGTTTTGGGAGATGATAATTTCCATACGATTGCCAAAGCAGTCAAAGAAGGACGGAGAATTTTAGACAATCTGCAAAAGACGATCAACTTCTTCTTACCAACAGCTTTAGCACAAGGATTGATCATTATCTGGGCGTTGTTGGCTAACCAACCACTACCGTTGACGCCTGTACAAATTCTCTGGGTAAATATGGTCACGACGATCACGTTATCCTACGCATTAGGATTCGAACAGGCAGGGAAAGATACGATGACAAGACCACCTAGAGATCCAAAGCAAGGAATTCTCACGAGGTACAATGTTTTTCGAATCTTTTATGTCTCCTTGCTGATCATGATCCCAGCTTACTTTCTGGCAATGCGCTTTGAGGGACAAGCGTTACAGCAAACCATGCTTTTACAAAATATCGTCGGCGCGCAAGCATTATACATGATCAATTGCCGAGAATTAGTAGATGCTTCCTTGAATAAAAGAATGCTGAAAAACAAAGCATTGTTCATTTCTTTAGGAATCCTTTTCATCCTACAGGCAGCGGTCGTTTATCTTCCCTTCATGCAACACTTGATTGGGACAACCAGTCTTTCACTACAACAGCAATTACCAATCTTATTAAATATCATCATGTTATTTATAATCGTTGAGGTAGAGAAGGTAGTTAGTAAGAAAATGATCAAAATGAGAGAATAAATTATCCATGGAAAAGATTTTGTGGAACGTCTAACTTATCAAAGACCAACTCCTTGAAATAAGAATGGATTTTTCAAAACATGGAGAGCTGTTTCGAAAAATCCATTCTTATTGTCAGCGGAGCTGAACGGTCTTTTCCTCCTTATTGCTCAGGACAAAACGCTCTTTTCACAACCTTATTTACGGTGTTCAAGAAGCAACTCCTCAGCAATAAGGCCTAGATTTTCAAAATATGGGAAGCTATTTTAAAAATCTAGTTCTTATTTGCTCGGAGCTGGGCGCTTCTTTCACAACCTTATTCACGGTGTTCAAAGGCTTGCATCTTCAACAATAAGCCTAAACAGATGAAAAACATGAGAAGCTGTTTTTCTCTGTTCATTCTTATTGCTTGATGCAGACCAGCCTTTTCACAACCTTTATACACGGTGTTCAAAGACCAACTCCTTGAAATAAGTCTGGATTTTTCAAAACATGGAGAGCTGTTTCAAAAAAACCATTCTTATTGTCAGCGGAGCTGAACAGTCTTTTCACAACCTTTATACATAACTTCTTTTTGTCTTCTTGTAGAGGCGGTCTAGTTCGTTTTTTGTTGGGATGGTTGAGAGGTAGATTACTTCTATTGGTGGTGCTTCTATTGGGATATTTGAGACGAATAAATCATTTTTATTGAATTTTATTTCTGCGAGTTGACTGTATTCTATTAGTTTTACTTGTACTCTTTTTCCAAAGGAGGCATTTAGTTCCTGTTGCAAGAATGCTTTCCATGAGGGTTCTCCTTGAAAGAGAAAATAGATGATTACCTGATTCGGTTTGACGGTTAAGAGTGCTTGCTGTGTTAGTAAGGATAATAGATAGAAAAAATAGGTTTCATCATTGATTGGAAGAGCGGGTGTTTTTATTTTTTCAAGCAAACGTACTTTGTAAGGATACAAGTCGGTATAGTTAGTTTCATATTCTTCCACGAAATAATGATATTGTGACTGGAGTTGTTCCATAAGCAACGGTGATTCATGATATTTCAATAACATCAAAATCAAATTATGACTTAATTTTGTATCCCGTAAAGAAGACAGAGATAAATGATCTGAAAGTTCCTGAACAAACGCTTGGATACTTGTTGAAAAAGGATAACTTGATAAAGTGTCAGTAATTTTAGTTGTATAGTTGTTATTGTAATTCCAACTATCTAAAAAACAAGAAAAGGCAAAAACGGCTTCTTCATTTTTTAAATAAACCCCTTCGTTTTCGTATAATGTCTGTAGATCAGAGAGATAAAGGAGAAACAACGGATCAGTCGGTGAGAGGCTATATGTTGCCATTCGACTATTTGCTTTTATACGAATCGTATTAATGAAAAACCAACAGACACCAAAAATCTCTTCTGTTTCTACTGCTAAATCAGTCTGATCGATCTGCTTTAAAAAACGGAAATAATGTGATTCATGTACAGAGAAATCTTCGAAAAAATAACCATTATGGGTGAATGGCAAAAGTAATCGATGATAAAAAAGGCGAATGGTTTGTTCCTTGCCGGTGATTTCCGCCGTGTGACGTGTCAACTTGATCTGCAAATGGTAAGGGCTTAACGAGAGGTTCAATTTTTTCACATGCCTTTTTAGTGTTTCATAGGACAGACCGTTGTTATTTAAAAAAGAAGGGATTCTTACTTGTTTATTCACTAATAGTTCTTTTAAAAGTTGGACACTGATGGATTGCCGCAAAAAGATTTCCCATAGATCGTTGGCCAATAAATTTGGTTGATGGTTTAAGTGGATACCAGCTTGATCACTATCGATCACCCAACCGTCTGGAAGTTGAGTTCGGATCATTTGCAGATCGGAAAATACAGTTCTTTCTGTGGTGCCTGCTTCATTGGCTAGTTCATTGACTGTGATTTTTGGGTGGTTCAACAGCAGTTCGAGTAGGGTGACCTGACGCTGGATGTCTTTTTCAGTAATAATTTTTTTCATTAAAGAATACATAAGGCTCTCCTTTTTGCCTATAAACAAGACATGGATTAATTATTGTTTTGTTTCTTTGCTCTATAAAAAAATAGCTTTTCTTAAGTATAAGGAAAAAAGAAAGGAAAGTAAAAAACTAGTGATATCCTTTAACAATAAAGAAAAAAGAAAATCTCATCGCTTACTTTTTTGATTAGTATTTTTGTTATTTTAATAAAAATAAAGTTTTTATTATTTGGGAAAAATAGTTTTCACGGATTCTGGTAAATGATTTATTCTAGGTTCAGGGGGGAGAAAATGAAAAATATACCTATTACGCCAGATTTGCAACAATCCTTCAACTACATAAAAGCAAACAGTCTAATAAAAGAAAGACAAAAGAGTTCCAGCCATATCGGAGGGGTCATGTATGATCGAAAAAAAGGCAAAGTGGCTGATGAAAAAGAGAATGACGTGTGGAATCAGATGTCTAGTTTAAGTGAATGTACTTCTGATGCGGTAGCTAGTTTGGCAGTAGCAGTGGATCAGGCGCAGGAACGCGAATTACTGTCAGCTCAAGCTACTATAGAGATAACAAGGATGTGGAATGCTCTTTATTTTTCTCGTTGCTATCAGTTGGAGTGGTCAACCAAGTCCCAAGAATTAGAAGAAATAGAAAATAAAAGAAAAGCGAGACATGCTAGAAAGATGATTACTCAGAGAAAAGGTGTCTGTTTTTTCATCAATGAGCGATAGTCGGAAATCTACGAGTACGATTGACAAAATAAACCATAAAAGCGAAGTAGCAAAGAATTTTTTCTTGCTGCTTCGTTTTTTTAATTAATTTAAATAGAATTCCTTCAATATTTTCGAAATCATTTTAGTCAAAGGATGATCTTTTGTGAATGTCGTGGAAAGGTAAATCGTTCTACTGAGTGGTAAGTCTTCGATCTCTCTCAAAACAAATGGATCGTTCTCATCATAAGACCAAGAAATTTTGGGAAAGAAACTAATCGCTAATCCTTGTCTAAGAATGGAGCGAAGGGTAGCGGGATCATCAGTCGATGAACTGATCGTTAATTCAATATTTTTTGCTTCGAGAGCGACGTCTAATGTATGGCGAAAGGCATTATTTTTAGACAGCATCAGCATCGGTGTGCGGCGGATATCATCTAACTGCAAAGTTTCTTTTTTAGCTAATGGATGTGTTTTAGGGATCGCTACATAAACAGGCTCTTCCATGATCGGCACGTTTGTCATACCTGGTTTTATTTCCGAAGTGATATACAAAACTGGATCAGTGATATCTTCTGGTAACTGATGCTGCATGATCGTTAATTGGATCGTAGGATGTTTTTCTTGAAAAATTTTTACTAGATTCGGAATCGAGACCGAAGCGACTTCTAAGTAGAGAATAACAGAGGTGATGATCTTTTCATTCACAGAAGAAATCAATTTGATCCCTTCGTCTAAAGTGGCTAATGTCTTGACAGCGTAAGGGTAAAACTCTTCTGCGTAAATCGTTGGTTCGATATTACGCCCGCTGTGATAAAACAAAGGAACGCCTAACTCACTTTCAAGGTGTTTGATTGCCCTACTTAAAGCTGGTTGGGAAATAAATAAATCTTTTGCTGCTTGTGTGACATTCTGTGTTTCAAAAACCTTTTTAAAATACTGTAAATGAAGTAATTTCATGTCCTACACCCGATTCATACCTTTTTGTTATGGATTTTTCTTTTTTTGGTATTTTTCATTATAGCAGAATTTTACTATGATAACAGAGGAAAAAGTAAGTGCCAAAGGAGGAACATTCATGAGTACAGGATTTTTATTTCCGGGACAGGGAAGTCAAACACTTGGGATGTTAAAAGATGTGCCAACTGAATACATTGACAGTATTGAAAATGTGACTGGATTTCGACTGGTAGATGAAGAAGCATCTTATCAGGATACGGTTTTTATCCAGTTAGCTTTGCTAACAAAAGCGGCTTATTACCTTGATGAAATGAAAGAACGAGGAATCAAGCCAGATCTTGTAGCAGGACATTCAATTGGAGCATTCAGTGCCGCAGTAGCTTGCGGAGCATTAAGCTTTGAAAATGCTGCCGAACTTGTTTATCACCGAGCAAATTTGATGAAAACTTCATACCCAAGCGGTTATGCGATGGGCGTTATCGTCGGTCTAACAAGAAGTGAAGCGGAAAAAGTCGTTGCAGAAACATTTGATCCCAATGAACCAGTTTATCTTTCAAATGAGAATTGCCCATTGCAACATACGATTTCTGGCAGTATCACTGGCTTAGAAAAAACATTGGCCGCAGCGAAAACACAGCAAGCGCGAACAGCGAAGTTATTGAAGGTCCCAGTTCCTTCCCATTGTGTATTGATGAATGATACCGTTGAAAAATTCAAGCCTTACATGGATACCGTTTCTGTTAAAGATGCCGACTGTTTGTATTTGAAAAATATCGATGGCCGAGCAACGAAAGATGCAGAAGAGATCCGGAAAGATTTACTTGAAAACCTGGCTTTTCCTGTTCAATGGAACCAAATGATGGGGATTGCACATGAGCTAGGAATGGATTTGACGATTGAATTTCCACCCGGCAATACTTTAACAAAGTTGATTCACGCAAGATTTGGTGTAGATCAAGGGATACGAACTCTTAATTTAGATCAACATGGCGTTGATGACACCACGTTTCTATATCAAAAATGGAGATGAATATTATGGAAAAACCAACACGTAATTGGGCTTCAAAGCGTGAAAAAAAAGCGCAACGATTAGCTAGCATCAGTCATTTACTAAAAGGTAAATATGTTGAAACTGATAAGATCGTTGAAGTACTAGAATCATTGATCACACCTGGTGATAAAGTTGTCTTAGAAGGAGACAACCAAAAACAAGCAAGTTTCCTATCAGAAAGTTTAGAAAAAGTAGATGCAGAAAAAGTGAATGACCTTCACTTGATCATGTCTAGTATTTCAAGACCGGAACATTTGAATGTTTTTGAAAAAGGAATCGCAAGTAAAATTGATTTTTCTTATGCAGGCGCACAAAGTCTACGCGTTGCACAAATGATCGAAGACGGCACGATGAAATTAGGAGATATCCATACGTACTTGGAACTTTATGGACGTTTGTTTATTGATTTGATTCCAAATGTCGTATTAGTTGCTGCCGACAAAGCAGATAAAGACGGTAATCTATATACAGGTTTCAATACAGAAGAAACACCAACAATCGTTGAAGCTGCGGCTTTTAAAGACGGAATCGTTATCGTTCAAGTAAATGAAGTCGTTGACGAATTACCACGCGTTGATATTCCTGGTGATTGGATCGATGTTGTTGTTAAAGCAGATCAACCTTATCAATTAGAAGCATTATTCACTCGTGATCCTCAAAACATCACTGAATTACAAATCTTGATGGCAATGATGGCAATCAAAGGTATCTATGCTGAACATGGCGTACAATCATTGAACCATGGGATTGGTTTCAATACAGCAGCAATTGAACTATTGTTGCCAACTTACGGCGAATCTCTTGGATTAAAAGGAAAAATTGCTAAAAACTGGGTATTGAATCCACATCCAACAATTATTCCGGCAATCGAATCTGGTTGGGTCGAAAGTATCCACAGTTTCGGTGGCGAAGTAGGGATGGAAAAATATATCGCTGCTCGTCCTGATGTGTTCTTCGTTGGTAAAGATGGCTCAATGCGTAGTAACCGTACGTTGTCTCAAGCAGCTGGTCAATACGCGATCGATATGTTCATTGGATCAACTCTTCAATTAGACTATGATGGAAATTCATCTACTGTTACGAAAGGTCGTTTATCTGGTTTCGGTGGTGCGCCAAACATGGGACATAACCCTGGCGGACGTCGTCACTCTACACCAGCATGGCAATCATTACGCGACAACAGCGATCCACTAGGAAAAGGTCAAAAATTGGTTGTTCAAATGGTTGAAACATTTGGCTCAAATAAAAAACCTGTCTTTGTAGAAGAATTAGATGCTTTAGCTGTTCAAAAACAAGCAGGATTAGCAAATGCACCAGTCATGATCTATAGCGAAGATACAACACATATCGTTACTGAAGAAGGTATTGCTTACCTTTATAAAGCAAAAACAAAAGAAGAACGTCAAGCAGCCATTGCAGCTGTCGGCGGCGTTACTCCATTAGGTATGACAAGCACAAAAGAATCATTGGATCAATTACGTGCAGCTGGAATCGTTAAATTACCAGAAGATCTAGGAATCAAACGTAGTGATGCAAAACGTTCATTGTTAGCTGCTCAAACAGTCGATGATTTGATCGAATGGTCAGATGGATTGTATGAACCTCCAGTGAAATTCAGAACTTGGTCATAGAAAGTACGAGTCGTACTATTTTGATGACAGTGTTTCAACAACTTTTTGACTTGTCTTATAGTTGAAAAAAATATGCTAGTACATGCATAAAAGAGCATTGCTACGCATTCCGCTTCCGAAAGAAAGTACAAAAAGAAATGTTTGATTTTTGTACTTTCTTCTACAGAAGCAATAGAAAGAATCAAATAAAATACGGATGAAAAGGGGAGAGATTCATGGAACAATTATCCTATACGTACCCAACGAATCAACCAATTAATAAAAAAATCCATGTAGGTGTAGTTGGATCAGGAGACTTAGAAATCTTGATGTTCCCAACAACAAAACAAGAATCAACAATCAAAATCTGTACAGGTAGTGACGGTTTTGGTGAAGTTTGGGCAAATGTCCTAACTCGATTTTTTGATCGTTATCCAATTTCAGCAGATATCGTCATCAATGACTTTGGCGCAACGCCAGGTGTTGTCTATTTACGATTGACGCAAGCAATGGAGGAACTGTCTGATGAAAAATAGTTTTGTAGAATTAAATGCTAGAGACCGTGTCAACGCATTGTTAGACAATGGTCATGAATTGATCGATCCTTTTGATCAATTGATCGCACCAAGTTTATTAGCACAAGGTATCGTCCCTGAAAGTGATGACGGAATCGTCGTAAGCCGAGGAACGATTGCTGGAAAACAAGCATTAGTCATTGCAATGGAAGGTAAATTCCAAGGTGGTGGTATCGGTGAAGTTTCTGGTGCGAAAATCGTTTCTGCATTGGAACATGCTTTAGAAGAAAACAAAAAAGGAAATGAAATCTTTCCAATCATCGTTTTAGATACCGGTGGTGTTCGTTTACAAGAAGCAAACTACGGTTTATTATCTATTTCTGAAATCGGAAATATGATTATTGCATTAAAAGAATATGTTCCAGTTATTGGACTTGTTCCTGGCCGCGTTGGTTCATTTGGTGGGATGTCAATCACTTCTGCACTAATGAGCTACTTGATTGCAACGAAAAAAGCAAGAGTTGGTTTGAATGGACCAGAAGTTATTGAACAAGAAGCTGGCGTACGTGAATTCGATTCAAGTGATAAAGATTTGATCTGGAACACTTTAGGTTCACGCCAACGTGTTGAATCAAAAATCATCGATGAATTGGTTACAGATAGTGTTGAATCGATCAAAGAAGCAGTAGTAGCTGCAATCAATGAACGTAAAGATACACATCGCAGTGAAAGCTCAGAATTCTATCTTTCTTTATTGGATTCACTTGATCTTTCAAAACCAATGACTATCGCTGAATACAACGAAGCAATTGCGAAACATCAAGCAACACCAGTTGAATTACCAACTGTTTCAGAAGGCGACAAACCAGCAGCTACAAGTGTTGGTTACGAATGGTTTGAAGCATTGACTGATATGAAAAATCCTACTTCATTTGTTGGTACAGTTTACTATGGTGAATCAGATAAATTTGCAGAAGATGCAATTGTTACATCAATCGTTCCTGATCCAAAAAATCCAATGTACCGTGTCCGCAATGGTGAAGTTGGATTGGTTGAAGGCTTCCGCATGGGACAAATCTTGAACCATGTTTATGAAGAAGATAAAGATAAAGTCATCAAACGTCCAATCGTCATCGTTATTGATGTTCCTAGTCAAGCATATGGTTATAATGAAGAATTGATCGGGATCCATGTCGCTCTTGCAAACAGCGCTGCTGCATATGCAAAATTACGTCAAGCTGGTCATCCAGTTATCGGTTTGATTGCTGGTAACGCAATTTCTGGTGCATTCTTAGCACACGGATTACAATCAAGTCGCTTGATTGCTTTAAACAGTAAAGAAATCACTGTTCAAGCAATGTCTAAAGCAAGTGCTGCTCGTGTAACAAAACGGACGATTGCAGAAATCGAAGCTGCAGCAGATAAAGTTCCTGCTATTGCTTACGATATCAACAATTATACAAAATTAGGAGCGATCCATTGCTTCCTAGAAGATATCACTGATCAAAAAGCTTCAGAAAAAAATGTCAATGAAGTCATCAAAGCAATCAATGCTGCTATCAGTGACGTACGTGAAAAAAATGATACGATGCTAACAGCTCGTTATACAAATGAAACAGCTAAAAAAATGGGACGTGTTGAAACAAACAAAGTACGTGCCAAAATGGCTGAAGAATGGGATGCTTAAAAAATGATCAACGCACATGATATTGTTTGTTTTGATAAACAAGTAATTGAAAATAATGATTTGCCTGACTGGGTAACTCTTTCAGATCATGTTTTTGCGACAGTCCGCCGAGCAATGACCGACTATTCTGAAACCTTACCGATCGGCTTGCGTGGAACTGCCAGAAATCAGCGGTTTGCACTAGAAATACCTACTCGAATGGTTCAAAAAGTAATACATCCGTGGGAAATCACAGACCGTGAATCATTTCGTCAAACAGACATTGCCCAATTCCCTGTTTATCAGCAATTTCATGCTGCAAGAGAAATTTTATCAGGAACAAAGTGGGGAGTCGGAGGAAGTTTAGGTTTTGAACTGACAACGGATATACCGGCAGTAAAAGAAACAAGTGACTTTGATCTTTTACTTTATGTGGATACTCCAGCTGGATTGCCATTGAAGGCGATCCAGTCACACCCTGATTTTTTTGAGCAATTCGATACCCAAGTGATCACAACTCAAGGTGGTTTTTCCTTAAAAGAATATTTGAGAAATCCAGAGAAAAAAATTCTTTTGAAAACAACAGAAGGTCCAAAATTAACCAAAGAAATTTGGTAATAAATTTGAAGTGAGAGAAAGAGATGTTTGAAAATAAGAAAATCAAAATCAATGTAAGCGATTTCCGAAAAGTGTCTGCTGTAACTGCCGTAATGATGCAAACTATTTTATCATTTGCATTAGCGAATGCACACAATGAAACGACAGCTGCTTTTATTGGAACATTTTACGTGATGGTTAAATATACTGCTCCGATGTTTATTTTTGCAATTGTTTATAATATGGTAAAAACTAGTCAACATATATCTTACGGGGGATTTTTAAAAGAAAAATTCTTTGAATTATTTGTTCCGTACGTATTATGGGCAACTGCGTATCTATGATTATTCCCAGCTGTACAACAACAAACACCGTATACAAATGTAGGTAGCTTCTTATTGAAATATGTGACTGGTGACGGAGCGCCACATTTATGGTATACCGTGATGATGTTACAGATCCAATTGTTTATGCCGTTTTTTGTTTGGTTAGGCTATAAATTCTTTGCGAATAAAAAGCATGTTTGGCCAACAATGATCGTTTCAACAGCCATCTACGTTGTTTGGTATTTATTCTATCAATCACAAGTATTGAATGGACCATACCATCAAAGTTTATACCTACTTGATCGATTTGTACTAAGTTTTATTATCTATGGTATCTATGGCGTAGCTGCTTTCATGTATCACAAGGAAGTATTCAATGTATTGAATCGAGTTCGTTACTTGTTCTTGCCTGTAGGCTTAGTCGTTGCGCTATTTTCTGTTCGTTCATTATTAGAACATCCAGGAGATTTGAGTTTTGCTAACGCTCCTTACTTGAATACGATTCAAAGTTTGTATAGCTTAGTTATTATTTTTGCCGTCTTCATGGGCGCTTCAAAAATGATCATCAATGATTCACCTAAATTACCACTTTTCAAATGGTTATCTGTGTACGCATATCGTACGTATTTAGCGAATGTCTTTGTATTCCAAGTATTGTTACTATTCTTTAAAGATAGTTTCTTGCGATTACCTTCTGGAATAATGATCCTTGTGGCATATTTAGCTACAGCTAGCTGTGCATTTGCTTTAAGCTGGATCTTACACCTTATCTGGTCTAACGTGAAGAAAGTATTTAGTAAGTAAAAAATGAAAGGAGTTTTTGTCATGAGAGAAAAACAAAGGGAAATGGTGGCAGCGCAGATTGCTTATTCTGTGGAGAAAGCATTGATAGCAGAAGTGGAATTGAGCCCCAAGCCTGGTTTAGTGGATGCCCACAGTACAGGTGCCCATCATGATATGGATCTGTCTTTGTTTCTTCGCTCAGCTAAGTCATTGACTCCTTTTTTTAAACAAATGGCTATTGTATCGTGGAACCATCCAATCGACCAAGAATTACGTGAAAAAATTGCAGAAATCGGTCGACAGGCGGAAAAAGCGATGCTTAAAGCAACCAATGGTGTGAATACACATAAAGGGGCTATTTGGGTCATGGGGCTCTTAAGCAGTGTCATTTCTCAGAAAATCAGTGGTAATGAATCTTTAGACTATCCCCAATTATTTGAAACTGTGGGAAAATTAGCTGCTTTTCCAGACTCTAAATTTCAAACGAAACAAAAAAGTCATGGACTTGTCGTTAAGAAAAAATATAGTGTCAATGGTGCATACGAAGAAGCTGTCTTAGGCTATCCTAATTTGGCACATGCATTGACCTCATATGAGTCTTTTTCGACAGATTCAAAAGAGCAAAAGCAGTTGCATATGTTATTAGTCTTGATGAGTACGATTGAAGATACCTGTGTGTTGCATCGTAACGATGAAACGACATTGTTCAAGATGCAAAAACTGGCTTATGATGCTAGTAAATGTCTGCTACCGAATCCTAGTTTTTCTGAACTTCTTCGTTTTTGCCAAAAGAAACAAATTTCACCTGGGGGCAGTGCAGATCTGCTGGCAGCTGGTATATTTTTGGTAGAAGTGAAAAGTTGGGAAAAAAAAGCCAAGGAAACGATCGTGTTCTCGTTCAACATTAGTAAAACATATAAGCATCCAGTTTGTTATAAAAATAACCCCAAAAAGTTAGGGGAATGAAGTGCGCCCCAAAAGTTAGACCAACAATGTAGCGCACTCATAAAACTGGATCATTGGGAGAGGCTGGGACAGAAGTGTTTATTTCCGAAGGAGTTGCTTCTGCTCCCACCGTTTCTTCGTTTTTAAAGAATGAGACAAAAGTATTTCTTACTTTTATCCCATTCTTTTTTTGTTATTGCATCATCTTTAAACGATATTCTTCTGGAGAAAATTTAATTTCTTTTTTCTTCTTTTTTTGGACTACTGTTCTAGCAACAGAGAACTTGGCTATCACTTCTGAAGTTAAAGTAGAAAAGTGAAAAGATGGTGGCTAATCTCTTGAAAAAGGGGTGATGCCTATGGTTCATCGCTTTATCCCTAGAAGGGAGTAAGCAAGTGTCAACTTTTGAAGCAATTCAACTGATGATCGCTTTTGCGACATTGGTTTTGCTGATCATTGACCGTAATGACCAAAAAAAATAACCATCTAACACTTTGACGAGAGATAGATGGTTTCAAAAAACTATTAATTCAAAGTCACTGTCTTTTTAACAGTTCTACATGGGGGCTATGTTCGCGCATAGCTCCTTTTCTTTATACTAGCTTAGATTGTTGATTCGTACAAGTACAATGTACACATAGGATTCAAATTGTTTTGGAAGTTTAGATTGTTGAACTAAATACATGGTAGGTGATCGGAAAAAATGTAGTGACCCAAAAAAGTTAGACTTTCATTGAAGAGCGCCATAACCTGGCCTAATATCCGAGTCATGGGGTGCAACATCAACTAACTTTTGAGGTTATTTCTACGTAAATACAACTTAATTCTTTTTTTGTTCAATACGCATTGTCAGAGATAAGAAAGTCCTAGAACTACTCTTCGTAGAGTGTCAAAAAACGGCCATCCCAGATATCTTCATAAAAACGAATCAGCGTTTCTGCAGACATGACAGGAGTATCATACGTAGTAGAAGCAGATTTACGCATTTGTAGCTGATACCCTAATCCATGAGCAAATTTAACGGTGGTATCTACACAATATTGTGTTTGAGCACCACAGACTTCTAAAGAAGTGATAGTTAATTGCGTGAGCAGTTCCTGAAGATTTGTTTGATAGAAAGAGTTGGCATGGATCTTATTGACAAAATGAGTTCCTTTTTCAGTGTGGATCTCAGGAATGATCTCCCAAGCAAAGGTTCCTTCCACCAATTCTTCATCGCAATGTTGAACAAAGATGATTGGTCGCCCGGAATAGTTGTGTATCAAAGAATTAACAGTTAGAACTAATTGTTCGAGATGATCGATTGAGTGGTCTTCTTGGTGACAGACGCCATTTTGAAGATCGATGATCAGTAATGCATCAGCAAGCATGTGTACTTCCCCCTAAATTGTTGAACACTGTTGTTCTGTGAAGAGAATGGTTCCCAGAACAATAAATTAGATACATTGTAATACATATTGACGTGCAAAGAAACAAAGGATATGATTTTTATATTATTTTAGTTAAAAGAGGATAATGATGAAAAAGATAATCGGTCTAGTTGTGAGTTTAGGATGTTTCTTCGCTTTATTTGCTATGCCAACTGCTTGCTTTGCAGTTGCTGGTGGACATGGCGGTGGTAGTTTTGGTAGTAGCGGTGGCGGGTTTAGTTCTGGAGGAGTTTCGACTGGTAACAGATCGAGTTCTCGTGGCTATATGAACACAGGAGGTAGGTATTACAGCGATTATGAAACAAGTAACTATCCTGTGGGTCGTGGAATGTGGATCGCACCGCTTGCGATCATCGGTTCTTATGGTTTCAGGCGCTATAAACGGAATAAAGTCGAACGCAAGCGTAAAGATGTTCTATTTGCTGCTATGCCAGGAACGAAACAACAAAAAAAAGAATTATGTGCAACAGTAGAAAATATCTTTCTGACCATTCAAAATGCTTGGGATCATGAAACTCTCGAGAAAGTGAGAAACTGCTATACACAACGGCTATTTGAGGAACATCAACGGGTACTGCAGGAAAATGAAGCGGATGGGGTCAAGAATCATACTAAAAAGGTAAGTATCCAAGGCTTAGAAAATTATCGGAAAATCCATGAAGAAAGCTTCTCGATCCGAATCGATTTCAGTTGTTTAGATTACACGATCGATCGGCGAGATAGACGGGTTATTTCAGGTAGCCGTAGGAGACAACAGCAATTTTCTCAAATATGGTACTTTGACTATGATCAGGAAGGCAAACACTGGAGAGCAGATTTTATTCAACCAATTTACACAGATTAAACGATCCATAGACAATAGCTTATAAATCATGTGGATAAGTGAAGTAATGGAAAAGTTAAAATTATGCTACGTTCAAGTGGACGGATTTGTCAGTTGGTTCAAACATCCTTATACTTGAGAAAAGGATGCTGATAAAGGAGAAACGAGATGCAGACCAGATTTGATCAGTACAGAAGACTATTGACGATTGCAGAAGCAGGCTTACTTTATGGAAAAGACGTATTTGATAAAGAAAGATATGAAGAGCTGCGGACGATAGCACTTGAATTATTGAGTGGGATCGGGACAGAAACTTCAGCTGAACTATTTCGTTTAACAGAGCAAAACGAAGGATACCCCACACCAAAAATCGACGTTCGAGCCTACATCAAGCAGGAGGATAAAGTTCTCTTGATTGAAGATAAGAAAACGAAGGAATGGGCACTGCCGGGGGGATTTGCAGAAGTTGGGCTCTCGCCTAAAGAAAATATCGAAAAAGAAGTTGAAGAAGAAACGGGGCTCATCGTGACAGCAGATAAACTACTTGCAGTGTTCGATACAAATGTAAGAAAAGATGTTCCGCAACTTTTTCAATATTATAAGCTCGTTTTTTCTTGTACTATCCTAGCCGGCTCATTTGTGGAAAATAGTGAAACATCAAACAGTGCTTTTTTTGCTTTAGATGAGTTGCCACCATTATCGATCAAGCGAACGACGAAGGAACAATTGGCAATTTTAGCCAACGGACCGTTACCTTATTTTGACTAAAAAAAGTATTGACAAGTAAAATAAGAGAGCGTATTATTATCAAAAATAAGTGTCTTACAAAAGAGAAGTAACATGATCGATCTTTTCAGAGAGCTGATGGGGCTGCGGATCAGTAAGTGGATGATGTGAAATGGACTTTTGGACTGAAGTGTTGAATCAAGTAGGGACTTCCGGGTACTCCCGTTATAGAGAAAGACCGTTGTTAGACGGTCGATAGAGATATGTTTTTTTAGCATATGATTGAGGTGGCACCGTGGATTATCCGCCCTCAAGTTGGACTTTGTCTGGCTTGGGGGCTTTTTTGTATTTTAGATAAAAAAATCAATGACAAGAGAAGTAGCTAAGAAAAGAAAAATCACAGAAAATTTCCGATGATGAGAAGGAAGTATTTTTTGCTTAGTGAATGGACTTGTCCGAGCATCCTTGAACCAAAGTAGGGGATGACGGGAACTCCCGTTACAGAGAAAGACCATTGTTAGATGGTCGATAGAGATATGCTTTTTTAGCATATGATTGAGGTGGCACCGTGGTACATCCGCCCTCAAGTTGGACTTCGTCTGACTTGGGGGCTTTTTTTGTTTACATAAAAGGAAGGAAGAGAAAAAAATGAGAAAAACGAAGAAAGTCAATGGCGATTGTTTAACGCCAATCAATTTGTATTATCGCCTGCGAGATGAAAAAAGCTGTTTATTGGAAAGCATCCCCAGAGAAAAAGAAAATGGCAGATATTCAGTCATTGCATTTGATCCAGCGCATCACGTCAAATATGCAGAAGGAGAGTTTTCGTTTGATGAAACGACGTACCGCTGTAAGGACCCGCTGAAAGAACTTGAAAAATACGTGTTGGTTGAAGAAGAACTACATGAAGAGCTCCCATTTCAAGGTGGGGCTATTGGCTATGTAGGCTATGACATTGCGGCGTGTTACGAGGAGATAGGAACGATTCCAGAAGATGAATTGGGCTTACCAGACATGCAATTTTATCTCTACGAATCATTCGTGATCTATGATCATCAACAGCAAGAAATAACTATCGTTGCGAGCAATAGCTACAGCCATGAAACGGAAGAAGTGTTAGCACAACGATTAGAAACTATCGAGCAAAAAATCAGAACAATGAATGAAGGAGAAGGAAGTGAGCTACCTTCGTTGTCCTTACAATTCAAGAGTAATTTTTCACAAGAAAAATTTGAACAGATCGTTACAGAAGCAAAACAAAAAATCAGAGAGGGTGATTTATTCCAAGTGGTTCCTTCGCAACGATTAAGCGTAGATTTTACGATTGATCCTTTCGATTACTATCGTCAATTACGAGTGACCAGCCCTTCTTCTTATCTTTATTTTTTACCATTCCCTCAAGCAACGATTATCGGGAGTTCCCCTGAAAGTTTAGTTCGAGTCAAAGGGGAGATCGTGACAACGAACCCGATTGCCGGCACTCGAAAACGTGGAGCAAGTAAAGAGCTGGATGATCAGTTAGCAAAAGAATTGATAAGCGATCCGAAAGAAATCGCAGAACACCAGATGTTAGTCGATCTAGGGCGCAATGATCTGGGGAAAGTCGCACAACATGGTTCTGTAACTGTTCCTCTTTTCATGACAGTTGAACGTTACCGCTTTGTCATGCATATCGTTTCACTTGTGCAAGCCCGATTGAAAACTGGCTTTTCTGCGATGGATGCGCTGAAAGCAACTTTGCCGGCAGGAACGGTCAGTGGGGCACCTAAGATTCGCGCAATGACACGCATTTACGAGTGGGAGCCAGTGAAACGCTCGATTTATGCAGGCGCAGTTGGCTACTTTTCGCAAGACAACCAAGCAGATTTTGCCATTGCTATTCGCACGATGGTAGTGAAAGGCAAAAAAGCGTACGTGCAAGCAGGTGCGGGGATTGTTTATGATTCTGATCCGACAAGCGAGTATTTTGAAACATTACAAAAAGCGAAAGGGCTATTGGAGGTAAGAAAATGATTTTATTAGTCGATAATTATGATTCTTTTACGTATAACTTGGTTCATTTACTTCCAGATACGGAGATCATCGTCTTACGAAATGACGACCAACGACTGTTGGAAGTCGCTCGCAAAGCAGATGGCATCATTCTTTCACCGGGACCTGGAAAACCAGCAGAAGCAGGTGATCTAGAAAAATTGATCCAATTGTTCTATCAAACGAAACCAATTTTAGGAATATGTCTGGGGCATCAAGCCATTGGTGAAGTATTTGGTGCAAAGATCGTATCTGCACCCACAATCATGCATGGAAAGCAATCGGTGATCAACAACAAGAAAATCATGCGTTATCATTCATTGATTGTGTCAAAAGAACATTTTCCGGAAGAACTTTGTATCACCGCAGAAGTGGATGGCTACATCATGGCAATGAAACATCGGGAATACCCGATATATGGACTGCAATTCCATCCAGAATCTATCGGTACTGAAAATGGGGAAGACTATTTAACGGAATTTTTACAGAAAGCAGGGATTACTGATGCAACAACTATTTGAACGTATCTATCAGCAAAAAGATTTATCACAAGCAGAAATGGAACAATTAGCGACTGCAATGTTTGATCAAGAAGTGACCGCAAACCAGATCAGCGGTGTGTTGATCGGATTGAAGGTAAAAGGGGCAAGTACAGAAGAATTGACAGGCTTGGCTCATGTGATGCAAAAGCGGGCGATTCCAATGGAAAAAGCACCAACTGGGGTAATGGATAATTGTGGTACTGGTGGCGATCATTCACAAAGTTTCAATATCAGTACGACAGCGGCATTTGTTCTTGCAGGTGGGGGAATCCCTATGGCAAAACATGGCAATCGCAGTATCTCAAGTCGCTCTGGAAGTGCAGATGTGTTGGAAGCATTAGGCGTTACCATCACTAACAGCAAAGAACAAATCGATCATCTTTTAAAAAACGTTGGGATTGCTTTTCTCTTTGCCCCTGCAATGCATCCTGCAATGAGAGCAGTCATGAGTGTGCGTAAAGAATTAGCTACACCCACGATCTTTAACTTGATTGGTCCATTGATCAATCCGTATCCATTAGAGTATCAGCTGATGGGGACCTATGCAGGAGATTCACTAGCATCAACTGCTGAAACATTAGGAAAGTTAGGGAGAAAACAAGCACTAGTTCTTCATGGCTATCAGGGAATGGACGAAGCCAATTTGGGCGGCAAGACCCATTGTGCTTTTTATCAGTCAGGAAAAGTCAGTGAGTTTTCATTTTCACCAGAAGAAGTGGGCTTGGAGTCACTGCCATTGACTGCCATTACCGGAGGCGATGTTCAAAAAAATAAAGAGATTCTATTATCGGTATTAAAAGGTGAGAAAACACCGTATTACGAAACGGTTCTCCTAAATGCGGGATTAGGTTTTCTAGCAGGTGCTAAAGTTCAGTCAATTAGAGAAGGCATCAAGGAAGCAGAACAAGTGATTCAATCAGGTGCAGCATTTGATACATTACAAAATTTATTAAAAGAACAGTAGGTGAGCGGATGGATTTTTTAGAGAAAATCTTAAAAGAAAAAGCAAATGAAGTGAACAACTTAACGCCGGTCGAAAAACGAGTAGAGAAGCAGCGGCCTTCCTTTTATCAAGCGGTAAAAGGAAACCCTAAAAAAGTCCATATCATTGGAGAAATCAAACGAGCTTCTCCTTCTAAAGGCCTGATCAATGGAACGGTTGATATTTTGCAACAGGCGAAAACATATGAAACAGCTGGTGTCAGTGCCATCTCTGTATTGACCGATCCTGTCTTTTTCAATGGAACGATCCATGATTTGACAGCAGTTGCTCAAGTAGTCGATGTACCGGTGTTATGTAAGGATTTCATTATTGATGAACAGCAGATCGTACGAGCAAAACAAGCAGGTGCAAGTCTGATTTTACTGATTGTTGCAACTTTGCCAAAGGTAAGATTGAAGGAATTGCATGAGTATGCGACTGAGTTAGGCTTAGAAGTCTTAGTGGAAACCCACGACGCCCAGGAATTAGCAACTGCGAAAGAAATCGGCGCTACGATTATTGGAGTCAATAATCGCAACTTAAAGACCTTCCAAGTCAGCATACAGACCAGTATTGATTTGAGTCAGCCAGAAGGTCGATGTATTTATATCAGTGAGTCTGGCTTTAAAACAGCACAGGATGTTGAGAAAATCAGTCAAAATTATCAAGGAATCTTGGTAGGTGAAACGCTGATGAGAGCAGGAAACGTGGAAGAAAAAGTAAAGGAATTGCAGGTGTCGAGAAGATGACTGAGATTAAGATTTGTGGATTGACGACAAAAACGGCGATCGATACAGCAATTCAATCCGGGGCTTCTTATCTCGGATTTGTTTTCGCAGAGAGTCCAAGAAAAATCACTCCCGAAAACGTTCGTGCACTTACGCAAGATCTTCCTGAAAAAGTAAAAAAAGTCGGGGTGTTTGTTTCACCTACAAAAGAATTCGTCGAAGAGATTGTTAAGATCGCTCAACTTGATTTCGTCCAGATCCATGGAGAAAAAAATTTCAGCAGTTGGATGTTCCGATTATTCGAGCAAAAAGTGTGACTAAAAATGTGTCATTGACAGTAGCGACTGGTGAAGATTTTCTTTTATTGGATGCCCCACCTACTAATATATGGGCGGGAATGGTCAGCGTTTTGATTGGTCAGTTGTCGCAGTACAGCAGTTAGAAAAAGAAAAGTTGTGGTTAGCTGGCGGTTTGACAGCTGAAAATGTGGGAGAAGCCATTGCTTATTTCCATCCGAAAGTAGTGGATGTATCAAGTGGTGTCGAGACAGATGGGAAAAAGGATCTAGCAAAAATCAGCGCATTTTGTGAAGCGGTGAGAATTGCTGATAACAGCTGAAACGTAAAGGATCCGTTGAAAGCAACGCGATAAAGAGGCATGACACAGTCTATCAGTAAAAAAGGAGGAAACAACATGTACCAACAACCGAATGAATAAGGATTTTATGGGGAATTTGGTGGACAGTTCGTCCCAGAAACCTTGATGTACGCAGTCAAAGAATTGACAGAAACTTATGAAGAAACAAAAAAAGATGTGGAATTCCAGAAAGAATTTTCCTACTATTTAAAGCAATATGTAGGACGTGAGAATCCACTTTATTTTGCACAACGATTAACAGAACATCTTGGTGGTGCGAAGATCTATTTGAAACGGGAAGACTTGAATCATACAGGAGCCCATAAAATCAACAATGCATTAGGACAAGTACTGTTAGCCAAACGAATGGGTAAAAAGAAAGTTGTAGCAGAAACAGGAGCAGGGCAACATGGAGTCGCTACGGCTACTGCGGCTGCTTTGTTCGGGATGGAATGTACGATCTTTATGGGAGAAATAGATGTCAAACGCCAAGAGCTGAATGTCTTTCGGATGGAGTTATTAGGTGCAAAGGTAGTTAGTGTGACTTCTGGCAGCAAGACACTCAAAGATGCAGTCAACGAGGCATTACGCTATTGGGTCGAACATGTAGAAGATACACATTACGTCATGGGATCAGTCTTAGGCCCGCATCCGTTCCCTGAAATTGTGCGGGATTACCAAAGCGTGATTGGAACTGAAGCACGCCGCCAGATTTTAGAAGCAGAAGGCCGGTTACCAGATGTGGCGATCGCATGTGTTGGTGGGGGAAGCAATTCAATGGGATTGTTTTATCCTTTCCTCAATGATCCAGTGCGATTGATTGGTGTTGAAGCTTCAGGGCATGGCTTGGATACCAATGAACATGCTGCGTCGATCAATAAAGGAAGTGTTGGCGTGCTGCATGGAGCGAAGATGCACTTGCTTCAAGATGATGATGGACAAGTCATTGAAGCATTTTCTATTTCGGCAGGCCTGGATTACCCAGGGATCGGGCCAGAACATTCTTATTTATATACTAGTGGCCGTGCAGAATATGCAGCAATCACCGATCGTGAAGCTGTCGAAGCATTCCATCTTTTGTCTGAAAAAGAGGGGATCATTCCAGCATTGGAAAGTTCCCATGCGTTAGCTCATGTCATGAAATTAGCACCAACTATGGCTAAAGATGAATTGATCGTCGTTTGCTTATCGGGTCGTGGGGACAAAGATGTGCAACAAATCAAAGAAATGGAGGAACAAGCATGAAACCTTTAACCCTTTATTTGGAAAATCAAACAACAAAACCTTTATTCATTCCTTATATCATGGCTGGTGCTCAGGGCCTAGAACATCTATCAGAAGAAATCGAGATGTTAGCAAAAAGCGGAGCAACTGCAATTGAGTTAGGGATTCCTTTTTCCGATCCAGTAGCAGATGGTCCCATTATTCAAGAAGCTGGTTTGAATGCTTTCAAACATCAGGTAACTCTAAAGAAAATCATTGCAGTATTACAAGATTATCGCTCACCAGTCCCATTGATTTTAATGGGATATAGTAATTCATTCTTTCATTACGGTGTGAAGAAACTTGTAGATGATTTAAAAGATTGTCATGTCCAAGGGGTCATTATCCCGGATCTCCCTTATGAGCACCGTGACTTGGTCTTGCCTGAGCTAGGCGACATTGCACTGATCCAATTGGTTTCTTTGACTAGTCCGAGTGAACGAATCGACACCTTAGTAAAAGAAGCAGAAGGCTTTATCTATGCGGTAACGATCAACGGAACAACTGGAGTCAATAAAACCTATCAGCAAAATCTGACAGAGCATCTAAAAGAAATCAAAGAAAAAAGTGCGATTCCTGTTTTAGCAGGTTTTGGCATTTCAAAAGCAGAACATGTCCGGCGATTTGCGCAGTGTTGCGATGGAGTAGTAGTAGGATCTAAGATTGTTCATTCCTTGCAAGTAGACGGATTGACCAAAACACAAGAATTGATTGGGGAACTCTTGCGTTAAAAAAGTAATATTCACAATAGTTGGGGCTATTGAGGAAGCAACTCGGTAAATAATCAAAAAGACGTTCAGGCATAATGAAAGTGAAGGAAAGAGGTCGAGACAAAAGTGTTTCTTGCTTCTGCTCCCGCCGTTTACTCGAGAGTCTGTAGCAAACCTGATTTCTAGATTTGCCCCACATGCTCTTTCCACATAATCAGGACTGAACTTTCTTTTTTGGTTAAAAATTGTTGCATTTGCAACTAAATGGTGTAAAATAAGACTAACATTTAACCAAAGGAGGACAAGATGGACGACATCATTAGAGAAATCGGGATGATTTCTCGAGCCTTAGATTCGATCAGCAATATTGAATTTAAAGAAATCGAATTAACAAGAGGTCAATACCTTTATTTGGTACGTATTTGCGAACATCCTGGAATCATCCAAGAAAAACTAGCAGAAATGATCAAAGTCGATCGCACGACGACGGCACGAGCAATCAAACGGTTGGAAGAAAAAGGGATGGTCCAAAGTGCGGCGGATCAGACAAATAAAAAAATCAAGAAACTCTATCCGACAGACAAAGGGAAAAAAATCTATCCATTTATCATCCGGGAACACCATTATTCCAATCAGGTAGCACTCAAAGGATTGACATCAGCAGAAGTTGAACAATTGCAAAGGATATTAAAAAAAGTTCGACAAAATGTGAGTGAGGATTGGAATTTTGTAAAAAAGGGCAACAAAAGAATTTATTGAAAGGAACAGGCAAGTGGAAAAAATCGAAATCAAGAAAATGACCGTTTCAGATGCGGAACTTCTTCAAATAATCAGTATTGAAACCTATCGAGATACGTTTGGCGAATATAACAGTGAGGAACTGATGCGGATTTATTTAGATGAAGCATATGAGATCAATAAATTGATGAAAGAACTGCAAAATGAACAATCAGAATTTTACTGGGCAATGGTAGATGGCGAGATCGCAGGTTATTTGAAACTGAATGTTGACCAAGCACAATCAGAAAAAATGGGGGATCATTTTTTAGAAATTGAGCGGATCTATGTACGCAGTGCATTTAAAGCTAATGGAATCGGCTCAACGCTCATGGCGCTTGCTATCCAACGAGCGCAAGAACAACAAAAAGAAGCAATTTGGTTAGGCGTATGGGAACACAATCACCCAGCCCTGCGCTTTTATAAGAAACATGGTTTTTCGCATCATAGCGAACATATTTTTTATATGGGTGATGACGCTCAAACAGATTATATTTTTGTCAAAGAAATCAATGGAGGAGAAATGAATGAATAAAGTAATTGTAGACTCAACTTTTTGGGAAGTTTTTCCTGAAGCAACGATCGAGGTCTTAACTGTTGAAGGTATCGATAATCATGTCCAAGAAGACCAAGAAGAAACCTATCATCATTTATTGAATCAGGCAGCAAAAGAAGCAAGAACGTATCTAACAGAAGAACCCTTTAGTCAAAATGAAGTGATTGCACAATGGCGCCAAGCTTTTACGCAATTCAAAACAAAAAAAGGGGCACGCTCTTCTATTGAAGCATTATTGAAAAGGGCCAATCAAGAACGTGAATTTTACCCAATCAATCCTTTGGTAGATATTTACAATAGTATCTCACTAAAATATGGTGTGCCATGTGGTGGGGAAGATATTGCGAAAATCCAAGGAGATCTGCATTTAGGAAAGGCAAAAGGTGGAGAAAAATTCTTACCTCTAGGAGCAGACAAAGATGCGCCAGCGTTGCCAGAAGAAATCATCTACTATGATGAAGAAGGTGCTATTTGCCGTTGTTTAAATTGGCGAGAAGCACAGCGGACAATGCTTACCGAAGAAACTGCGCATGCTGTTTTGGTCATCGAATCAATCAATCCAGAACAAGCAAAACGTGGGAACGAAGTAATTCTTGAATTAAAGAAAATGATCGATCAAACATTCCATGTGACAAGCAATCATTACACTTTAACAAAAAATCAAACAGAAGTAACAATGAATTAAAAAAATAAGCCTCACCAATAAGAACTCTCTACCATATGCTTGAAAGTGTTCTCGCATTGGTAGAGGTTTTTTTGGTAGAATCCGCTTTCGTGATATAATAGAAGTAATTAGTTTCCCTATACAAATGGAAATAAAAGGAGGACATAAAATGATCGGTAAAACTCGTGTGATGCTCTATGCAGAAGATGTTGAAAAAATCAGTCAGTTTTTTGTCGAAAAACTAGGAGCGACAGTCAGCGAAACAGTTGAATTACCAGAAGAGTTCCACAGTGTGATAGTAGCAATCTCTTCTGAATTTGAATTAGGTATTTTCCCTAAAGTTTTTGTGCAACGCTTTTCACCAGAAGTATTAGGTACGTCTCCATCAATACTATTTTTTACCGATCGATTTGAGGAAATCTATGAACAAATGGAAAATCCTGGTGAAATCATGGATAACAATGGCGTTTTGACATTTAATTTTTCTGATCCGGAAGGAAACTATTTTGTGATTGGCCAGATGGAAAGAAAGGAAGAAGAAAATGAGTCTAACTGAAAAAATGGAAGTGTACTTAAAAGAGCGACGGGGAGAAAAAAGTGAAAAGTTAAGAAAGAAAAATAGTGAATCTGGCAAAGATCATACAAAAGGCTGGGGCAAGATGGTCGATACTGGCTTTGGTGGATTGAATTCAATGAATCATGCACATGATACGGTAACAAGTTGGCAACATGAAATTGACAATAAGGCGTTTATTGCAGAAGAACAGCGACGAATTGCTCGCGAAAACACGAAAAAATAAGAGCATACGATAAGAATTTAAGTTTTGAATAAAAAGCTAATGTTCACGCTAAAAGTCTTAATGGAAAAAATAAAGAATTAATGTTCGGATTTTGCTTAAAATCCGAATTTTTTATTTACTTATGTTATTATTTAGTATATGATTAACCTCGTTGTTTTATTAATAAAACTAATTTTTAAAGGACTTTTTTATAAATGTTCGGCTTTTAGGGGGATGGAAGATTAAGGAAAAAATACTTTCCTACTTCGAGATTGAAAAACTAGGTACAACAGTTAAAAGAGAGGTACTTGCTGGTTTCACGACGTTTATTTCAATGGCGTATATTTTGTTTGTGAATCCAACTGTTTTAGGTGCCTCTGGTATGGATGAGGGAGCAGTATTTACTGCTACTGCTTTGGCAAGTGCAATCGGCTGTATCTTGATGGGTGTTTTAGCACGTTACCCAATTGGAACGGCGCCAGCTTTAGGGATCAATGCCTTTTTTGCTTATTCTGTTTGTTTAGGAATGGGTATTCCTTGGGAAACAGCGTTAGCAGGAGTTTTCGTTGCTTCATTGATCTTTATTTTGATCACGATCTTTAAATTGCGTGAAATGATCATCGATGCAATACCTGCAGACTTGAAATATGCTATTTCAGGTGGAATTGGTTTGTTTATTGCTTTTCTTGGTTTAAGTGAAGGTGGCATCATCGTTTCGAATAAATCAACTTTAGTTGGATTAGGTTCCTTAAGTGTAGGAACGACATGGCTTACTATCTTTGGACTAGCGATCACAGCGATTTTACTTGTTCGTCGTGTTCCTGGAGGTATTTTTATCGGGATGGCAGCAACGACAATTTTAGGCTTGATTACTGGATTGATTCCAATGCCGTCTCAAATCGTTTCAGCTGCACCAAGTTTGAAACCGACATTCTTGGTTGCCCTAAAACATGTAGGGGATATCAATTCTCTACAAATGTGGGTGGTTGTGTTAACTTTCTTATTGGTCACTTTCTTTGATACGGCAGGTACATTAGTTGGCCTTGCCAATCAAGCTGGTTTCATGAAAGACAACAAAATGCCACGTGTTGGAAAAGCATTAGCTTCTGACTCAACAGCAATGCTTGCTGGTTCTTTATTAGGAACATCACCAGTTGGGGCATTTGTTGAATCATCAGCAGGAATCGCAGTCGGTGGTCGCTCAGGGATCACAGCTGTGACAACAGGGATATTCTTCTTGTTAGGATTGTTCTTCTCACCACTATTATCTGTCGTTACTTCTCAAGTGACAGCACCAGCGTTGATCATGGTTGGTGTCTTGATGGCACAATCATTACGACAAATCGAATGGGGCAAATTAGAGATCGCTATTCCTTCATTCTTGATTTTGATTGGTATGCCATTGACTTATAGTATCTCAGATGGGATTGCATTAGGATTCATTTTCTATCCAATCACAATGCTTGCTGCAAAACGCGGAAAAGAAGTTTCACCAATCATGTACCTATTATTCTTCGTCTTCATCGGTTTTATGTGGATATTGAACGTGTAATATATAATAAAGAGTATAGAAAAAAATTGGGACAGAGGTATTACGAAGACGTTGCTTTCTGAACCATTCATGTTTGAAAAGGCTGAGACAAAAGTGTTTCTTACTTTTGTCTCACGCTTTTTTTTTTAAATTTCCGAAAAAACTGACTTTTGGACGCCGTTTATTCGCGAGTCTGTAGCAAGCCTGATTTTTAGATTTGTCCCACGCTTTTTTTACAGTTCGTCAACTAATCAATAGCTATTCTTTCGTGGTAACTATGGATCAGTAAAAAACTTCTTGTCTTTTTCTATAAGAGAGGTTGATCGAAAAAACTTGTTATCGGTAACAAGCAATGTCCATTCAAAAAGAAATCGCGTACCAGCAACATTTAATTGAGTTTAGCAAAAAAAGCGAAGAAAATCGGTATTTACTCCCTTTTATGAAAGCGTTACAATTCTTGAGAGAAGGACATTTTTTTGATAGTGGAGGAAAATATGGAGAAAAAATGGTGGCATCAATCAGTTGTTTATCAGGTCTATCCGCGTAGTTTCCAGGATACGAATGGTGATGGGATCGGTGATTTACAAGGCGTGATTTCAAGATTAGATTATTTGAGTTATTTGGGCATCGATACAATCTGGCTCTCCCCGGTTTACGAATCACCTAATGATGATAACGGATATGATATTAGTGATTACCAAGCAATCATGGCAGAGTTCGGAACAATGGCTGATATGGAACAATTAATCAGTGAGGCAAAAAAACGGGGAATCAAGATCATTATGGATCTAGTTGTTAACCATACTTCAGATGAGCATATCTGGTTTGTCGAAGCACGGAAAAACAAAGACAATCCTTATAGAGACTATTACATTTGGAGAGATCCATTAAACGATGATGTTCCTAACCAATTGCGTTCGATATTCAGTGGGTCTGCTTGGCAGTTAGATGAAGCAACTGGTCAGTATTATTTACACCTTTATAGTAAAAAACAACCTGATCTAAATTGGGAGAATGAAAAAGTACGGCAAGAGATCCATCAAATGATGAATTTTTGGATCGACAAAGGCATTGGTGGTTTTCGCATGGACGTAATCGATACGATCGGTAAACTACCTGATCAGGGAATAACCAATAATGGGCCTAAGCTACATGAGTATCTGCAAGAAATGAATCAGGCAACGTTTGGCGATAAAGATTTGATGACAGTAGGCGAAACGTGGGGAGCAACAACGGAGATTGCCAAGTTATACTCTGACCCTAAGCGCAATGAACTGTCGATGATCTTCCAATTTGAACATGTCGGGTTGGACCAACAAAAAGGAAAAGATAAATGGGATCTTCAACCGTTAAGTATCTCTGAATTAAAAAAAGTACTCTCTAAATGGCAAACCTCTTTAGGAGAAGAAGGTTGGAATAGTCTGTTTTGGAACAACCACGATCTGCCACGAATCATTTCTCGGTGGGGGAATGATCAAAAATACCGTGAAGAAAGCGGAAAAATGTTTGCCATTCTACTGCATATGATGAAGGGGACCCCGTATATTTATCAGGGGGAAGAAATTGGGATGACGAATTATCCCATCAGTGACCTCAGTGAAGTAGAAGATATCGAAAGTATCAATATGTATCATGAACGCCTAGCAGCAGGTTATTCAAAAGAAGAGATCCTACGTTCTATCAATGCGAAAGGACGCGATAATGCGCGTACACCGATGCAGTGGGACAATAGCGAAAATGCTGGTTTTACAACAGGGACACCTTGGCTGCACGTCAACCCGAATCATCAAGAAATCAATGTAGAAAATGCGTTGAAAAATAAAGAGTCTATTTTCTATACGTATAAAAAATTGATTGATCTACGCAAGAAGAATGACAGTATCGTCTGGGGTGAGTACCAATTAGTACACGATACGCCAGAAGAAGTATTTGCCTATCTTCGTTTGGCTGCTAACGAGAAGTGGCTAGTCGTAGGCAATATATCAGACAAAACACAAAAATTTACAGTGCCGAACGGTGATTTCTCGTTAGTAGTCACAAATTACCCGCAAGAAACTGTTCCTAAAGGCGAAATAGTATTACGTCCTTATGAAGCTTTTGTCTTACATGCGGATAATAAATAAGCTTGATTGTTCAATTTTTGGAGAGAACAAGTAGTAGCTGGGTATTTTGCATCTGTTTACTGGTATTTCTAATGATAACTAGCGAACTGAAAATCAATAAAAAGCTGGGATTTACCTATGTATTAGGTGTGTTCCAGTTTTTTTGGTCTAATGCTTAGAGCAAAATGAAGCTTTCACAACCTTATCCACGGTGTTCAAAGAGCTGACCTTCAACAATAAATCAAAAACTCTCAAAACAGGGAGAGCTGTTTCGAGAGTTTCCTCCTTATTTGCTCAGGTCAAAGCGCTCTTTTCACAACCTTATCTACGGTGTTCAAAGACCAACTCCTTGAAATAAGTCTGAATTTTTCAAAATATGGAGAGCTGTTTCGAAAAATCCATTCTTATTGTCAGCGGAGCTGAACGGTCTTTTCACAACCTCTTTTCACAACCTTTTGACAAATAACTTAAATCATACTATGATATGTACGCTGATATTAGGGGGAGAAAGAATGGGAAAACCAATTGAACAAGCATTAAATGAATGTCTGTTTTTTAGTGTGAAAAAACTAGATCGCATGTTGAACAAAATGGCGGATGAGGCGTTCAAAAAGACTGGTCTAGCACCGACATATGGATTCATCTTGTTGATTTTGAAAGAAAAAGATGGACTGCCGCAAAAGGATATTGCACAAATGCTCTATTCTGCGCCGTCTACGATTGCTCGCTTTGTTGAAAAATTAGAATATAAAGGGTATATCAAAACAGTGAGCGACGGACGCTTGTCTCTTGTTTATTTGACGGATGAAGGTCGGGAATTCATCAAAGAAATCGACAGTAGCTGGGAAGAACTTCATCAGGCATACAATGCTGTGTTAGGTACAGAAGTAAGTGGTCAGTTATCACAAGATTTAAATGCTGCTACAGATAAACTACAAAAAAAATAAAAAATTTTTTACGCATAATAATTGTATGCACAACTAATTATGTGCTTTAATAAATAGAGACATTATAATGGAGGAATCAATATGACAAATTTTAATGAAACAATGACATTCCCTTCTGGTGCGACACTTAAAAATCGTTTGATGATGGCACCAATGACTACACAACTAAGCTTTTACAATGGTGTGATCACAGAAGATGAAATCAAGTATTATGCGGAACGTTCAAATGGATTAGGAGCAGTGATCACTGGTGCAGCGAATGTCCAAGATCTAGGGAAAGGCTGGCCTGGAGAATTAAGTATTGCCCATGATGAAATGATTCCTCGTTTGAGTGAGTTAGCGCAAGCAATCCAAGCGAAGGGTGCTAAAGCAATCATCCAAATTTTCCATGGCGGTCGGATGACGAAGCGTGCAACTTTATCTGGTGAACAAATCGTTTCAGCAAGTGCGATTCCTGCAGAACGACCTGATGCGGAAACCCCACGTGCCTTGAGTGAAGATGAAATCAAGGAAACCATCATTGCTTTCGGTGAAGCAACTAGAAGAGCGATTGAAGCAGGTTTTGATGGAGTTGAATTGCACGGAGCGAATACTTATTTGATCCAACAATTTTTTTCTCCACATTCTAACCGTCGTGAAGATCAATGGGGCGGAAGTATAGAGAATCGCTATCGTTTTATTGATGAATTACTTAAAAGTGTATTCCAAGCAGTCGAAAAATATGCGAAGAAACCATTTATCGTGGGTTACCGTTTTTCACCAGAAGAATTTGAAACACCTGGTATCCGTTTGGAAGATACGATCTGGTTGTTGGAACGTTTACGTGAAACAAAACTAGATTATCTCCATGTTTCATTAAATACCTATGATCGAGTCGCCCATTCTGAAAAATATGCAGATAAAACGATTCTTGAATACGTCCATGAAACATTACAAGGAAAAATTCCTTTAGTTGGGGTGGGTAATGTCCGTAATCGTCAAGATGTGGAAACGGTTCTAGCAAATGCTGAATTAGTCGCAATTGGCCAACAGATGATCGTTGATCCAGATTGGGCTGTAAAAATGGTGGAAGATCGGGATGCTGAGTTTGTGACGAAGCCGTTTGAAGAAGCATATCAAGAGCTTTATCTACCCAGTCCATTGTATAATTTCTTGAACATGCGTTATCAACCATCTAAATAGATAGGAAGAAGGAATAACAATGAAAGTACTGATTGTTTTAACGAATATTGAAAAATATTCAGGTATCGATCGCCCAACTGGTTTGTGGTTAAGCGAATTGACTCATTTCTATGATGTGTTAGTCAAAAATAATATCTCAGCTGATTTTGTTAGTCCTAATGGTGGTTATGTCCCCGTTGAACCACAAAGTATCTCAAATATGGATGCAATCGATTGGACTTATTATCAAGATGAAGATTTTCGTAATCGTGCTTTGGGAAAAACACTTCGTCCAACTGAAATAAATGTGGATGACTATTCTGCAATTTATTATGCAGGTGGACACGGTACAATGTGGGATTTCCCAGGTTCAGTTGATTTAGGGAAGATTGGTTCGGCTATTTATCAAAATAACGGGATCGTTTCTGCAGTTTGCCATGGTGTAGTTGGCTTATTACCGATCACAGATGCTGAAGGTCAAACTATCTTAGCAGGACGGACTGTGACAGGGTTTAGTAATGAAGAAGAAGCGGCAAATGGTACAACAACGGAAGTTCCATTTTTAACTGAAGATGCCTTAAAAGAAAAAGGTGCAAACTACCAAGCTGGAGCAGCTTTTACAGATGTTGTGCATGTGGATGGTCGCTTATTGACAGGGCAAAATCCGCAATCTGCCCATAGTTTAGGGATTAAAGTCGTTGAAGTACTGACAAGTAGATAGAGAGGTTTATTGATGGAATATAAAACATTAAATAATGGATTGACCGTTCCAGTCTTAGGATTTGGCGTCTATCAAATCTGGGACCAAGAGGAATGTGAAAAAGCAGTCCTTGAAGCACTGAAAATAGGCTATCGGTTAATTGATACAGCTGCTGTTTACTATAATGAAGAAGCAGTCGGTCGTGCAATCAAGAAAAGTGGGATTCCTCGAGAAGAAATCATCTTGACTTCTAAGTTGTGGGTGACGGATGCAACTTATGAGGGAGCATACAAAGCATATGAGCGTTCCTTAGAAAAATTAGATGTCGACTATCTAGACATTTTTTTGATCCATCAACCATATAACGATTATTATAGTGCTTGGCGTGCGATGGAAGAACTGTATGAAGCGAAGAAAGTCAAAGCAATCGGAGTCTCCAATTTTTCTACAGGACGATTGACTGACTTGATTTTAAACAATCAGGTGAAACCCGTAATCGATCAAATCGAACAGCATCCGTATAAACAAAGACAGTTGCAAAGAGAAACAGCGGAATATTTTGATGTTGCAGTGGAAGCCTGGAATCCGTTCAATCAAGGAAAAGAAGGAATCTTTGAAGACGAATTGTTGTTGCAATTCGCACATAAATATCAAAAAAGTGTGCCTCAAATCATTTTGAGATGGCAAACACAAATTGGTGTGATCACGATTCCAAAATCAGTTCATCCAGAACGGATGGAAGAGAATTTTACGATTTTTGATTTTCGATTGACGGAAGAAGAAATCGCAGCGATTACTCGGCTAGATAAGGCGCCACAGTCAACTGGACCACGTGAACATCGTGAATTAGTTGAAAATCTGCATCAAATCGATCCAAACAAGCAGTAAAATATCCACCAATAAAAACAAACGAAATTAAAGCGAGTGTATGGCAAAAATTTTGCCATACACTCGCTTTATTTCATTTGTTTTTTTAAAATTATTCTTGATAAGCTAGCTTCTTATTCTGCTCGTAAAGCAATTGCAGCATCTTTCTTAGCAGCCATTCGTGCTGGAACATGTCCACCTAACATCGTCAAGATAGTCGAAACTACGATTAAGATGATTGCATGAACTGGGTTAAGTTGTGCAACATTTTTTAAGTCAGTCATGTTGTATAGGATGCTGTTGATTGGGAATGTAGCCAACCAAGCAATCAAAACACCTAATATTCCTGATGAGATACCCAAGATACATGTTTCGGCATCGAAGACACGTGTGATATCTTTTTTGCGGGCACCTAATGCTTTTAGCACACCGATTTCTTTTGTACGTTCAATAACAGAAGTGTAAGTAATGATACTGATCATGATCATACTTGTGACTAAGGAAATACCAGCAAAGGCAACTAATACATAGGTGATCGCATCCATTAAGCCACCAGTCAATTCAGTCATTGTGCCAGCTAGATCAGAATAAATGATTTTATCTTCTTCTGATTTTCCTTTGTTGTAATCATCTAAATAATCAAGGATCTGTTCTTTGTCACCAAAATTATTTGGATAGATCATGATACTTGATGGAATACTGTCGCCACCTAAATAGCTAATCAATGATTGTTTCGTTGTTTCGTCTACTTTTTCAGTAGTCAATACATTGGTGTCACTTTCTTTTTGCGCTTTGACGATATCAGAATCTTTGTTTTCATTTACGATTTGTGTCGTTAATTGATCACTATAAGCAATCCCTGGAGAAAGCAAATTCATTGTAGAAGAAGATTTGACACGTAAAATACCAGAAATTTTTACTTCATCGGTTGAATTAGCATACATCGCATCATAGTCAGTATTTGGAATGAAATTACCAGTTGGTAGTTTTGTATAGTAATTGTTGTTATTTACAATTTTAAATGTCGTACCAACGATTTTATCAAAATCTAATTTTTGACCATCCTTGACATCAAACCCAAGATTTTTCAAGGCATTGATATTCGTATTGTTGTTCCCATCGACGATCAAAACAACATCTGTGGCAGAAGAAGGATAGTTTCCATCCAGTAGAGAATAGTTTGCTTGTAAAAAGTTTTCTTTTTGATTATCCAGTTGTGTAGGGAAGGTCGATACACCGACACCTGTCATTGCAGACATCGTGCTTGTCAGTGATAATGATTCAGAATCAGGGTTTTGGTTTGAGAAGCTGACTGGTTGGACTTTACCATCCACTTGGCGAAGCATGTTGATGCCAGTTGCTCGTGTGAAACCAATATTGTTACTTAGATCAGAATCGATATTTGTTACATAGTCCACGTAAGTTTGATCGATTTTATTCGTATGTTGTGCTTTGTCTTCATCACTGATTTTGGCAGTGATCGTGTCTGTTTTTGGATAACTTGCTTTGCTTGCGCCTAAACCAGTGGAATCATTTGTCTGGCTAGTTGTCACTTTAGAGATCGTGATCGGGAATTTAGCCATTGTCTCAGATTGTGTTTTATCGATTTGTTTTTGGAAACCTGAGGATAAAGCAAGAACGATAGCAATTCCGATGATCCCGATACTTGATGCGAATGAAGTTAAAAATGTCCGTCCTTTTTTGGTACGAATATTGTTGAAAGAAAGTTTCAACGCTGTCCAAAAGCTCATTTTTGTGCGACGTAGATTGAATTGATCATCTTTTGGTCGTTCAATATGTGGATTTGAATCGGATAAGATCTTCCCATCAGAAAATTCAATGATACGGTCAGCATATTGATGGGCTAATTCAGGGTTATGGGTAACCATGACAACTAATTTTTCATTCGATAGTTCTTCGATCAATTCCATGATCTGGATACTTGTTTCAGTATCTAAAGCTCCAGTTGGTTCATCACAAAGCAAGATATCTGGATCATTGGCAAGTGCGCGTGCGATAGCGACCCGTTGCATTTGACCACCAGATAGTTGGTTTGGTTTTTTATGCATGTGGGCACTCAAACCAACCCGTTGCAATGCATTTTCTGCTTTCTTTCGTTTTTCTTCTTTTGATACACCACTAAGAGTCATACCAAGTTCGACATTTTCGATGATCCCTAAGTGACCGATCAAATTATAGCTTTGGAACACGAAACCAATCGAATTATTGCGGTAAGCATCCCAGTCACTATCTTTGAAGTCTTTTGTTGATTTCCCATTGATGACCATATCACCTGAATCGTAATTATCTAGTCCACCAATGACATTCAGCATCGTCGTTTTACCTGAGCCACTTGGTCCCAAGATAGCAACGAATTCTTTTTTTCTAAAGGCAACAGATACGCCATCTAATGCTTTAGTAGTTGTTTCGCCGACTTTATAATATTTTTTTATATCTTTTAGTTGTAGCATATTCGCCCTTCTTTCCTTTTGAAATATTCGGTATACTAACAAGTATATCAGAATAACGAACGTAGTATACTCAATGAATATTAACTGAATGTGAACAATCAGAAAAAAACAAGAAATTTTTCAAAATAGAGGGAAAAATATGAACCGAATACTAGTAGTAGAAGATGATGGAAATTTGCAATTGCTTTATCGCTCAGTGTTAGAACGAGCTGGGTTTTCAGTGATTACGGCAGCAAATGGAGAAGAAGCGCTTCAACGATTGGAAAATTACCAGATCGAGTTGATCATCACCGACATCATGATGCCTGGAATGGATGGGTATGAATTACTAGAACATCTAAGAGAAAGCAGGATCGAAGTGCCAGTCTTGATGATTACTGCGAAAGCTGACTTTGAAGATAAAAAACGCGGCTTTCATTTAGGCACTGATGATTATATGACGAAACCTGTAGATGTCAATGAGATGGTCCCACGCGTAGAAGCACTGTTGAGAAGAGCAAAAATCAATCACAGTAGTCAACTCGTTATTGGAAAAACAACACTAGATCAAGAGACCTATGAAGTGAGGATAGCAGAACAAGCAACAGTATTACCGCAAAAAGAATTTCTGCTTCTTTATAAGTTATTGGCTTATCCTAATAAAATTTTTACCCGCCAACAATTGATGGATGATATTTGGGGGCTAGATACAAAAACAGAAGAACGGACGATCGATGTACATATCAAGCGTCTACGATCGCGATTTGATCATGTAGACGATTTTCGGATCCTAACTGTTCGTGGTCTAGGATATAAGGCGGTGATCGGAAGGTGAAAAAGAAACTTTATTCGCAGTTATGGATCTATTTTGCTAGCATCGTCTTTGTATCGATATTGGTGACCTTGCTCTGTTTCCTCGGCTTTATTTTTCTGTTATCCCATCAATCGATTTCTCCATCTGAACGCCCGACGTTATATCCGTTAGTTGTCTTTGCTGGATTCAGTATGATCGTGGGTACAGGGATCTCGATTTTTGTTGGACGAAGGATCTTGATGCCAATCAGTGAACTGCGAACAAACATGAGCAAAGTCGCTACTGGCGATTTTTCGATCCAGATGAACGAACAGCCGAAAGTGGAAGAAGTGCAACAACTGTATAAAGATTTTAATGTGATGGTTCAAGAATTAAGTAGTATCGAGACTTTGAGAAATGATTTTGTTTCTAGTGTTTCCCATGAGTTCAAGACACCACTGGCAACGATCCAAGGCTATGTCCAATTGTTACAGGCAACGAATATTTCAGAAGAAGATAAACAAGTTTTTTTACAGCGGATCATCGAAAGCATCAATCAGCTCTCGCAGCTTACTGAAAATGTGTTGAAGTTGAATAAATTAGAAAATCAGCGGATACAATTAGAGAAAAAAACATTTCGACTAGATGAACAAATACGAGAAGTCATTGTATTCTTACAGCCAAAATGGGAAAACTTAAGATTGAATATCGAACTTGATTCCATTCACTATTTTGGAAATGAAGAGTTTTTATATCAAGTTTGGTTGAATATTATGGACAACGCAATCATATATAATCAAACCAATGGTCAAATTGATATCAAACTGATTCAAAATGCGACAGATGTGTATTTTGAAGTGACGGACTCTGGAATTGGAATGACCGAAGAAACACAAAAGCGGATGTTTGAAAAATTTTATCAAGGAGATACCAGTCGGCAAATGGCTGGTAATGGATTAGGATTATCTCTAGTAAAGAAAATCTTGGAATTGCATCATGGAACGATTCGCTACAGTAGTATTCCAGAAGTGGGCACGACGGTAGTGATCCAGTTGAAAAAAGAATAGGGCTATTTATCGGTCTAACAGAATAAGCCTTCAAACAAGGAACACAAGGTGGTGTTTTTTGTTTGAGGCTGTTTTTTTTGTTTGGAGTAGCGCTTTTTTTCTCCTTATTGCTCAGGTCAAAGCGCTCTTTTCACAACCTTATTCACGGTGTTCAAGAAGCAACTCCTCAGCAATAAGTTCAATCAGATGAAAAACATGAGAAGCTGTTTTTCTCTGTTCATTCTTATTGCTTGATGCAGACCAGCCTTTTCACAACCTTATTCACGGTGTTCAAGAAGCAACTCCTCAGCAATAAGTTCTAGATTTCCAAAATATAAGAAGCTATTTTAGAAATCTAGTTCTTATTTGCTCGGAGCTAGACGCTTCTTTCACAACCTTTTTTTACATATTCCCAGAATTTATCTGAAGCTAATGTGTGCTCGCCGGTTTTACGGGTGAAGGCTAGATGACTTTCTTTAGTTGGCGTGATGGGGACGATCACTGTATTTTCTTTCAGGAGGTTTTGAACGGTTTTTCCCATGACGATTGAGATACCCATATCGTTGGCAACCATATTGATGATCAAATCGATTCGGGAACCTTTGTAGGAAATCTTAGGTTCAAATCCTGCTTCTTCGCAAAGGTCTAAAACGGGGTGATAAAGATTTGTGCTTGGGCCAAGAACGAGAAAATCTTCATCTTTCAATTCTTTTAAATCAAGTTTTTCTCTATTGGCGAATGGATGACTTTTTGGTAACACAGCAACAAAGGAATCTTTTTCAGTAGGGAGCCATTCAATATTTTTTGAGGGTTCATCAAAAATCCGCACAAAATGGATGGTATCACTATGTTCGTTCAACTCTTCATCGGTCATTTCAATACTTTCTACTTCTTTCAACTGGATCGTAAATTCTGGATACTGCTTCAGAAATTCAGTGATTTCAGTGAAACCTTCATAGTTGATCATTGTAGGGATCGTCAGGATATGGAGGGCGAGATTTTTTTCTTGCGTATACGTTGCCAATACTTCTTGCATTGCGTGGTATTGTTCAACTACATTTTTTACATAAGGAATCAGTAAGTTTCCTACTTCTGTTAATTCGATTTTTCGGTGGACACGCTCAAATAATTTGACGTTTAATTCTTTTTCAAGTGAAAGGATTTGTTTTGAGATGTTTCCTTGAGTGGTAAATTGTCGTTCAGCGGTTTTAGTGAAATTCATTGTTTCTACTAAATCGAGAAAAATTTCAAATTTGCGGATATCCATAACTATGTCCCCTATCTATTCCAATTGAGAATACTTTAACATGAAATTTGAATTGGTGTAAGTACGACTCTCTGTTAAAATCTTTTTTGCAAAGGGAAATATATTTTACTAAAAATTTTCAAAAAATATTTCATACAAGAAGATGAGAGGAGTTTTTTAGCATGCCAACAGGAGTGTTGATTAATGCAGGTTCTGTATTATTTGGCGGATTGATCGGAGGTCTGGCGGGTAATAAGTTAAGTGAAAATTTCAAAGCACAGTTGACAATGGTTTTCGGTGTCTGTTCAATGGGAATGGGAATCTATTCGATTGCACCGATGAAAAATATGCCCGCAGTTATTTTCGCCTTGGTTATCGGTACAGCGATTGGACTGATCATCCATTTAGGACACGGAATCAATAAAGGGGCAGCCCTAATGCAAAAACCAATTTCTAAGATTTTCCCTAGCGAAAGATTAGGGATGTCCCACGAAGAATTTATCACTACATTAGTAACAGTTATTGTTTTGTTCTGTGCTAGTGGAACAGGTATTTACGGTAGTTTAGATTCTGGGATGACTGGGGATAGCACGATTTTGATCTCAAAATCTGTGTTGGATTTTTTTACAGCAGCTATTTTTGCATGTAATCTCGGTTATGTTGTTTCGGTAGTGGCGATTCCGCAATTTATTATTTTCTATATTTTATTCTTATTGGCTAAATTCATTTATCCGTTGACAACACCTGATATGATTTTAGATTTTAAAGCATGTGGAGGATTCTTGATGGTAGCGACAGGTTTCCGAATGATCAATGTCAAGATGTTCCCAGTTGCAGATATGATACCGGCGATGATCGTGATCATGCCGTTGAGTTGGCTCTGGACAAACCTGATTATGCCAATGCTATAAGAAGATACTTTTGAATGTTTGGTTAATGGAACGAACGATTGAGTTAAAAAA